>LBOO01000009.1 GCA_000989565.1 Candidatus Peregrinibacteria bacterium GW2011_GWA2_33_10
GCTTTATTCTGATTTTTACGAATTAATTTTAAAGCATCTAAAAAAGAATGTATTTTAATCGAAAGGCAAATCATAATGAATTTTATTTTTCACTTCTTCTTAAATATCATATTTTTGATTTTCTTTCACTCTTTTTATAAATTCATCATTTATAATCGTTGCCATATGCTGATTTGTTGATGTGAGTTTGAGAAAGTCTTGCTTTGAAAAAGTAAATAACTCACATTCTTCCAATGTAATGATTGACGCGTTGCGCGGAGCTTCAGAGATCAATGCCATTTCGCCAAAAAATTCGTTTTCACCCAAAATAGCCAATTCCTTTTCCTGACTATTTTCCGTTTTAAATACTTTTACGAGTCCTGTTTTAATTATATACATTTTGTCTCCGGGATCACCTTCGCTAAAAATTATAGTATTGGCCGGGAAATATTGCAGCGTGATACGATCAATGATTTCTTTATGGTCCTGTTCATTCAGATCCTGAAAAATAGGTATTTTTTGTAAGATAGGCAGAATTGAAAATGTTTCCATATCAATGGATTAGATTTTTTCTTATAATAATTATTATAATATCTTTTTTACGTTCATGCAAATTTCCACTCCTATCTTAAAGCTTTATGCAGAAAGTTGGTATTGCTTTTTTTGCCAAATCATTGTATTATTTATTAATCAAGACAAAAAGATATAACTGAAATTCTTGATAAAACTAAGGAAGGTAGTCACAAAAGTACTCATGATTACTATTTTAACAACTATCTTGAATGAAGCAAAATTATAAAATTTTTATTGTCGCATTAGTAATATTTCTATTAAGCATAACAATTGGTATATTTTTTATACCTAATGAAAATTCTTCTAAAAAAGATCACCTAAAAGCTGATATTTTTAAAGAGACTTATCATCAAATCGGGAATGATAATATGATTTTTGTGCCGAGAGATGGGGAGTGATCAGGCTTTTATGTTTGCATTTAGAAGGGTTGTCATATTAAATTTAATTATGAATATTTTTTCAACCAATCTATGTATTTAGCCATCAATACTGCGTCAATTTATACTGAATGGGTTATTTTTGACGGATATAAGATAATTTTTGAAGAAAGCAGGTTTAGCAAGAATAATGAATCAGAAATTTTACTGCCTTCGATTAAACATTTTTTCTCGGACAAAAATATTAAATTTACTGATCTAAAAGGGTTAATCGTAGTTAGCGGACCCGGAAGTTTTACAGGTTTGAGAGTCGGGATAACAATCGTTAATGCTTTGGCTTATACATTGGATATTCCGATTTACGAGATCAATTTATTTGATCTTTATAACTTAAAAGACACTTGTAATTTAGCGGAAAAAGTAATAATTTCCTCGGGTCAAAGCAAAGTTTTTATGAGAGATAAAAATAAAAACCTAAACAATTTGGATGTGGATCTTTGGGATATTTCTAATTTGAAGGGAAAGTTTATAGGTGAATTGAGGGAGAAAGATGTGGAAATTTTAAAAAACGCGGAACTTTTTTTAAGAGAGAAATTATTAAGTTTTGGAGAGGCTCTTGGCGGCGCGGATTTAAATAAATTCAAGAAGGTTGATTTAGCGGAGCCTGTGTATTTGCAACTTCAATGATATTAATTTATTCTCTACTTGTTTATTTTAAGCTTTTCTATGCTTTATATTGTTTCCACTCCAATCGGGAATTTAAAAGATATCAGTTTGAGGGCTTTAGATGTGCTTAAAAGCGTGGATTTGATTGTGGCCGAGGATACGCGGCATTCGGGAAAATTATTAAAAGAATATGATATTAAAACGCCTTTAAACAGCTTTCATTCGCATAGTTCCAGAGGAAAGCTGGATTTTATAATAAAATTGCTGGAAGAAGGTAAAAATGTAGCTTTAATTTCCGACGCGGGTACTCCGGGAGTTTCTGATCCGGGATATCCGCTTATACAAGAGGCAATTTTGAAAAATATATCCATTTCCGCGGTTCCGGGGGCAAGCGCAGCTATTGCGGCGTTAACTTTATCAGGTTTTCCGATGCATAGATTTTTATTTTTAGGATTTTTGCCTTTAAAAAAAGGAAGACAGACTTTAATCAAATCTTTTAAAGAACAAGATTTTACAATTATTTTTTTTGAATCTCCTCATAGAATTTACAAAACTTTAAAACAAATTTATGAAATTTCCGGTGATTTTCAAGCTGCGGTTTGCCGAGAAATGACAAAAATGCATGAAGAAGTCATCCGTGGAAAAATCAGTGATTTAATCAATTTATTTGAGAAGAATAAGCCTAAGGGCGAGTTTGTGGTTGTTTTGAAGAGGGAATTATAGTTTATTTTTTCTTTTAAAATTTCTTTTGTCTAAAATTTTTGCGGAATTTATCAAATTTTTTGATAATTCTTTGATTTTGTCCATTGTGCTTTTTTCAGGTTGGTTTAAGAATTCAAAAAAGATTTTTGCTGTTTGGTGAAGAATCAATTCTTCTTTCCTCATTTTGATACTTTTTAACTTATTTGCTGTATTGTATATTTTGGCAATCAGGGAGCAGTTTTCGTAATCCGGCTCATTTCGGCTTAATTCTTTTGATGGCAAACATTTTAATTTTAACCTGAGTCTATGGGTAGATATGGTTTCGTGGGGGATTTTTTTTAGGTGCATTTTTGTTTTTGTTATATTTTAGATGCGTAATCCGTAATTCGTAATCCGTAATTCGTAAATCGTAAATTTAATTTCTAGAATTTATATTACGGATTACGGGTTACGAAAAGTATTTTTTAATAAATTTTTTCTATTTCTATTCCTGTGTAGTAATATTTGAGTATTTCTTTGTATGTTTTGCCGTTATTGGCGGCGGCATCGGTGCCACAGCCGCTTAAGCCTACTCCGTGGCCTTTTAATGTCAGGCCTTCGCAATATGGATCAGGAACAGAAATAAGATATGGGGTGTTTGTCCAGCCGAATACTTCTTCAGCGCTTCTGGTCCTACCATCGCTTTGGCTGAAATATGGGGTTTTTACGAGTTCTCCTTTATATGTTACGACTTCGCCGCGTGTTTCATCAGCTGCTTTAACAACGTTTGGGGATCTTATTTCCAAGCTATAACCAACATATTTTTGAAAAATAGCAGGATCGTCGCTGCCGTGGTATGGTTTTCCGGGAAATTTGACACCTTTATCCATATAAAATTTAGCATAGGTTCGCGCTGCGACAATTATTGTTTTATGTTTTTCAATATGTGTGCCATTAGGTACTTCTCCTAAGCCATTTAGATAATCTTCAAGCGGCAATTCATTAATTACTTCCAATTTATTATCTACGTAACGGACTTCAAGATTGCCACGAAATTGATTATCATTCAGAGTTTTATTCCATGACGGCCTTCTATCCATGTTATAGATTTGCAAAATTGATTTTTTTTTCGGAATAAAACGGGGATAATTATCAAAAGCAAAGGCTTTATCTCCATGTTTAACAATATATTTATTATTTTGATATTCTATTGAAACTTTATCATCAATTGTATAAGAATCTTTGATTTGGTTATCAACTTCCAATTTAAAATCGCCATTCGCGCTAATTTCGGGATTTCCTTCGTAGGTTAATTTAATACGGATTAGACCGCCTTTTTCGGTAATATCATTTTCTTCTTGATATGAATTTTCCGGATTTTTTGTAACTTTAAATTTAAAATTAATCGCTTTTTTAATGAGACGGTTGTTTTTTGTCATCGGTGTTAATAAAATCGAGTAATCTCCCTCAGGTTTCGGTGCTGTAATATAAAATTTAAGATATGCTTCTTCGCCGGGATTAATATCTTTGTCCAATGTCGCAGGTGAGACTATAATATTTTTCTTTTTTAAAACACTGATTTTTACTTTATTCGGGCCGGTTTTATATAATTTAGCGTTTCCTGTATTTTTGATTTTTACCCAAACTTGGCGCTTTTCCGATGGCGTGAATTCATTGTTTTTATCTGTATCTGTAATTTCAGCCGCATATTTATTGCCCTGAATCATTGCTTCCAAAACAATTCCCTGATGATCAAGCCAACTTATCCCGTCGATTACAGGTGTCAGCAATTCTTTATATGATCCGGGTTGGCTTGGAGCTGTATAATTTATCACAATTTTGGCGATTTCTCCGGGCGCAACTTTATCTTGTTGTATAATTCCCAAACGATTATTCTTTTGCGAATCGAAAATCGATGGATGGTCTTTTGGATCATCAGTTCCTAACCGAAAAGGATATTCTCCATCTTTATACCATGTTATATTGCCTGTATTTTGAAGCTCAATTATGGTTTTCAGTTTTTGCGATTTTTTAACTGTTTTTGGCGGTGAATCCATGCTGATTATTTTATAGCTTAAAATCGGCGCTTTGACATAAATCGGCAATAATATATATTTATCGGTTTTTACATTTCCATTAATCATCGGGGTTAATTCAAAGTTTACCAATCCGGATTTTAACTCGCTTTGAATGTCAAATTCAAAATGGCCTTTTTGTCCGGGTTCTACTTTTTCTTCTTTTAATGAAGCTATTTTTGTTGATTCCTTATTTACAAATTCGATTTGGCTATTTTTAGGATTTTTGTTAGCCAGCAAATATGTGTTTTTATCCCAGATTTTAGTTCCGGTATTTTTTAAAATTATTTTAATATTTTCTTTTGTTTGCGGATTCATGCCTTGAACCAGGCGAACAGTGGCCTCTTCAAAATTGTAATCTTTATTGGTAGTGGAGTTGTTTGTTTCGGATTTATAATTAGCAAGAATAGATCTGATTTCAGGAATCATTCGGTATAAATTTATTCCCGGGCAAGAGGTTTGGCCGGCATCGCGATGGCCAATTATATTTGGCAACATTTCACCTCTGAATTGTGAACTTTTGTTGGGTGAAATTTTGTATTCTTTTGTCAGATAATTAAGAAGTTCAATCAATGATTTAGTTACCGGATAAGGCGGGTCTTGGTTTTCAAAATTTCCCAATACCGCGATACCTACTGAGCCGTGGTTATAGCTTTCTGTATGGCCTCCGACAACTCTTGGCCCTCCGGCGCGTCCTTCGTATATTTTTCCGGTTTGATCAATCACATAATTATATCCAATATCTCCAAATCCGCGAGTTATTGTATGATAATAGTAAATATTCCGAATAGCTTCTTTGGGATTATCCAAATCTTTTGTTGTGGCTGTGTGGTGGATAATAATTTTTTTAATTTCCGCAGGATATTCGAGAGGCCATGTTAAAAGCTCGTTTTTTGAATTTGTTTCGATTATTTTTTCATATTGTAATTCGTCTTTATATTTTTCTTTGAATTCTTTGTCCGAGGCTAATAAATATTCAATCGGCTTTTTGTTTTGATCACCTTTGTAAACTCTTAATGACTCGTCAGCGCCCCAAGCTTTACGGGAAATTATTTGTGGTTTATCTTTGCCTAAATTCAGACCCGCAATTTTAAAATT
The DNA here is from genome assembly GCA_000989565.1 of Candidatus Peregrinibacteria bacterium GW2011_GWA2_33_10. GTDB lineage: Bacteria > Patescibacteriota > Gracilibacteria > UBA1369 > GWC2-33-13 > GWC2-33-13. The sequence goes on from LBOO01000009.1 coordinate 5,450, forward strand.
ATAATTACCTTCATTTTTTTGATTAATTTCCTCTTTTTTATTTTTGGAACGTAAATATGTAAATTCCAGATTGGATATTTCAGGAGAAATTTTGGGATCTTTGGTTTGTAAAATTATTTGATATTGAAACGCTTGGACATTATTTAGGGCAAAAAAAGCGTATTTTTTGTCCAAAGGCGAAAGAGTCGTGCGTCCATCTTGGTCGTGTTCAACTATAGAATAAGATGTCCAATTTTCATTTTCTAAAAATCGAATTTGAATTTCGGCGTTGGTAAGTTCCGGTATTTTTTCTTCCCATTCCATTGTTAAAGCACTGAATTCAAAATTCGGCTGTTTGATTTCTGATGTATAAACTTTTTTTGTGTCCGGATAATTTAAAGGAATTCTTAATGTAAAATCTGAAACTAATTTTGAGGAAAGGGTATATTTTTGATAATCAATGAATTTTCCGACTTTAGCGCGAGGGACAATTTGACTTTTGCTTGAAGAAATAATCCCCAAGGTAAAAATTAAAATTAGAACTAAAGGTATTAACTTAAGATATTTAATTAATTTCATTTTTTTTATTAAATTATTAAATTTTATCATTTTTCAGCGTATCCCTCAACGATAATAAAGCAAAACAACCCAAATTCTGATTGACGAAAAATAAGATAATTGTAAAGCACATTTATCTTATGAATTGATTTTTTATATTGAAATTTTTTATAAAAGCTTTTTTAAAAACTCTTTAGCTTCCAAAGAAGTTAAAGATTTCAATTTTTGACAGATTTTTTTAGTGATTGAATGGTTGTCTGACATTAGTTTCTGAAGCTCTTTTTCTGAAATAAGAATTCTGTTTTTTGCTAATTTTTTGTTTTCATCCGTCAATGGTGCAAATTTTATAAACTTTTCACAATTTGAGCAATCTACTCTGATTAATTTTGAATCCGACAGTAATCCTAAAATTCCCGGGACTTTTTTATCGCAATTTTGGCAATGATAATCCCCTTCTTTATCTGCAAAATTAGAAAATAAATCCATTTGTTTTTTTGGATTTGAGGTGATTTCATTCCGGCCAAGCAGGACTTGTGCATTTAATTTTAAAGCCTGCGCTTTTGCCAATTGGTCGCATCTTTCATTATGTTCTTTGCCGGCGTGAGCTTTAATCCATTGAAAATCAATGTTTAAGCCTTGCTTTGCCATATCTAACTCTTGCCAAAGATCCAAGTTTTTTTTGCGTTTCCAGTTTTGAGTTAAAAAGTTGATTAATAATTGGGAATCTGAATGAAGGATAATCGGAGTGTTTTGTTTATTATTATTTTTTACCCATTTCAGAGCCTCAATAATGGCTTTCATTTCCATGCGGTTATTGGTGGTGGCGGCTTCACCTCCTGAAAGTTCAATTTTATTATCTGATTCGAGAATTACAACACCGTAACCGCCGGGGCCGGGATTGCCGAGAGAGGAGCCGTCGGTGAAGATGGTGAGGGGGGTTGTTTTGATCATAGGGCAGGAAACGAAATTCGTAATTCGTAAATGGAATTTTTATTCTATTAGGATATTTATTACGGATTACGTTTCCACTTTATCTTCTTTTTCTATTATGATCCAATAATTTTTATATCATTTTTTTAAAAAAATATTGCTTATATTTTAATTTTGAGTAGAATTATAAAGGTTTGAAATTAAATTACAGGTTTGCGGGTGTCGTATAGTGGCTATTATAACAGCCTTCCAAGCTGTGGAGGTGGGTTCGATTCCCATCACCCGCTCCAATACGGAATTTTGCGAAGTTCGGACTTATTTTAAGGAATCTGGAGGCTAGCCTCCAGAAAAAATTTGGATAAGGAGCGGACGGCCAAAATTCCCCCCTCAGACTCCCCCCTTTTGGCCGTCCGCAAGTTGTGGCAGATTGTGTAAGCCGCCCGCCCCCGCCTCGAGCGACGCGACTAAAAAGGCCGGAAGAAAAAGAGCCGAAAAAGTGGGGCGTATTATTTTTTTATATGAGAATTTTTTACTCTACTGTAAAGTTGAATATAGAAAAGCCCCGCACTAGTAACGGGGCGATTCATTCTGGTGAGTCTTACCTAGCGAGTTTTGGTTTTATCTACAATTTTGTAGACTTGACCTGCACTCAATGTTGGCGGTAATGGCTCTCCTTTGACAACTGTACGTTCAATGCCGGTATGTCCTCCGCGAGGACCGACCATAACGTACTGACCTGAAAATGGTGCTTTTTTGCCCGGTTTTAAGGTTCGCATAAGCTTTTTACTGATTAGAACAACGGGAATTAGATTCTCTGGTAATCGATCTTACCATCGCACGTAATGGCCGTTGCTCTCATTACGAGGAGCATTTGATCAGAATGCACCAACCCGATGATCACTCAGGCAATCCAAATTTTAGCACTTTTCTGCAAATTATCAAGTCAATTGTGGAAAAATCACAAAAGGGCTTGCAATTTGCATTTATTTGTGTAAAATAGGAAGTGAAGTAATATTAACTTCAATCACTATGATCAAAACATTTACATTCAAAAACTTCCTCTCTTTTAAGGATGAGGTGAAATTCTCTCTCGAAAGAGATTCAAATGATGATTCACATAAAGAATCCTTCTTTAAAATTCAAGATGAGGAATTACTTAAAAGCGCAGTAGTTTATGGTGCTAATGCTTCAGGGAAATCAAATTTCTCAAAAACTTTCGTCTTCTTCCATAATTTCATAGTAACCAGCTATGCAAATGCTTTAAGTAATAAAATACCGACTGTTCCGTTTCTTTTAAACAGCAAAACTGAAAATGAGCCATCATTTTTTGAGATCGAATTAGTCGCGAAAGATAAAAAATATGTTTACGGTTTTGAAGTATCTCAATCAAAAGTTTCAAGAGAGTGGTTGCACCAGTATCCTCAAAAAAAGACTCTTTTTGATCGTATTGGTAATGAAATAAACTCAAATAAACGTCATTTTAAAGAAGCAACGGCTGCTCTTGAAAAACAAACTAGGTCAAACGTACTTTTCTTGAGTTTACTTGCCGCTAATAACGGAGCAATTTCCAATGAAGTCATTGAAGAGATTAAAAAAATCAATGTTTATCCTGCAGAAAATAGAGACTTAATTTTGAACTATGGATTTAGTCACTATTCAAAGCACGAAGATGAAATGTTGAGCTTTCTTCAAGAGGCTGATTTTAATATTGAGGAGTTTCAATTGGAACAGAAAGAAGTGGATAAAGATGAGTTTGCGAATTCTTTTCCTCCTCAAATACCTCGACAATGGATTGATCTTGCTACTACAGGCAGCAATAAGTTTGTACATAGAAAAGTTTCTACCATCCATACGAAATATGATGATAAGGGCAAGGTCGTCGAAAAAGTGCCATTTGATTTTATGAATCAGGAGTCCGGAGGAACAAAACAAATGTTTGGCTTTGCCGCTTTGTTTCTCAATGCCTTGAAAGAGGGTAAAACATTGTTTATTGATGAATTGGATTCAAGCCTGCATCCTGTTCTTTGCAGATATATAGTGCAAACCTTTAACTCCAAGAAAAAGAATCCTAAAAATGCACAGCTAATTTTCACAACTCACGATTCAAGCTTGCTGGATAATGAAATTTTACGACGTGACCAAATATTTTTTGTAGAAAAAGATAAATATGGCGCTTCCAATCTTTTTTCACTAAGTAATCTGGGCGAAAGAAAAGATTTGAGCTACCGTAAACGGTACTTTGAAGGACGTTATGGCGCTCTGCCCTATATAAAATCTAACGAAAATCAATGGGAATGAAAAAAATAGGAATGAAACCGCGGATTTACATACTATGCAATGGTGAACTGGCTGAACCACAATATTTTCAAGACTTTAAAGATCATTTAAAAGCTCATAATATTCTTGTTAGATACAGGAATGAATTTCTCAAAAAGGCACCGTGGAGTTTCATTGAAGCTGCCATCAAATTCAAAGAGGAAGAACAGCAAAAAGGAAAATTCTCCGAGGAAGACAACGATCAAATTTGGCTTGTGTTTGATGTCGATAATTATTGGAGTGACAATGAGAATAAATTTTGTGATGCCTTGAAATTAGCAGAGGTAAATGGTTTAAAGGTTGCCTGGAGTAATGAGTGCTTTGAATTTTGGTTTTTGTGCCATTTTGGATTATATAATTCTGCTATTCCTCGGACGGACTATCACAAGAAGCTTGCAAAACATTTCAAAGATAAAGGCTTGGGGAAGTACGAGAAAAACATGAAATCTATATTTGATCCTCTATTTCCATATCAAGAGAAGGCTATTACAAATGCTAAGAAGCTTTATAAAATGGGGGCGGTTGGAAACAATCCTTCTACTGCTGTTCATTTATTAGTGGAGGAGTTGGGGAGGATTTTTGGGTAATATCCCCATTATTCAAGTGTTCTTTTAGCTCATCCTCAAATCCAAAACCGGTATCATCCTCTGCGAACTTCATCACCATAGCCTTAAGCTCAGGCTTTTCCTTGGCGTATTTTCCACATTGCACCACGAGTGAAATAATACAACCCCCAACAGTTCCATCGGAATCATCCACGCCACCATTTGCCAGTTTTTTGCTCAATTTTAAAACAAGCGACCAAAGATATTTTGCGTTTTCCTTATTTGCCGAAAGATTTTTAATCGCCGCTTCAATCATTCCCGAGCCAACATCAAGCTCGCGTTGATAGCTAAACCAAATTTTTGAGGGGCCGTTGTACGGCTTGATTTTTCGCATACCTGCTGCCACCAGTTGCTTAACGGCATCCGGATTGTCGGGTGATTCTTCTTTTGTTTCTTTGGTTTTTCCGGACAGATGTAAAACAGCCAACCCCAGCGCCAGCATGTGTTTGCAAAGTTCGTCATTTTGTCCCATGTAGCAATCACAATAGCCGTGATCAATGTGCTTTCGTGAAAGGCTTACATGATAGGGAGAGGAACCTTGGACAGTTGCCTCATATCCGTGAGGAGTTTCGCTGATTTTCTGAACTTTTCCGGATTCGTAGAGTTTTTGCGCCCGCTCGAACATGGACGAATTAACGGAATATTTGATGTCTTGGATGGTGAAGGTGGGTTGGTTCATGGGGTTAATCTTCAATAGAAATTAATTCGTCAAGTACTTTGAACGTGGCCTCAAGATCATCCTTATAATTTGCCACATAATTTGCAGTAACTATTTGTCTTTCTTGAGTATTGTAGTTCTTGCCTTTGATTGCTTCAGCATTTGTTTTCCAATAATCTATAAGTTTTTCTTTATCCAATACTTTCGTAAATTCATTTATATGAGGTATGTAATCCGATTCATGAGTAGCCCCATATGTATGGGCCAAATTGATTAGCAAGTAATCTAAGAAGTGCTGATAATTGTTTTCGTTTTTTTGGGGATCAAAGCAAACGCTAAACAAATACTCGTTGACTGCCGTGTGTATCCCTCCTTTGTCTTCCTTGCCTTCCATATCATAATAACCACATCCAATACCATGATTGATGATCGAATTCCCCAATTGATAAATAATGAAAGATTTGAGCCTCGATTTTAGTGAAGAAAGAAATTTTTCAATATCCTCAATTTCTCCGGAAGCTACTTTTGAATTAACATAAGTTAAGTAATCTCCACAAACAGCCTCTAAAGTCAGCCTATCTATCTCATCAAAAATATTCTTTCCCGTATCAATATATTGTTCCTTGAAAATTTGAAATACTTTTTGTGATATTTCACGCATTTCCTCTATAACAATGTTTTTGACACTACCTTCTGTAGGTGCGTTGGGGTCCCCATGTTTGGATAAGGCTCTTGATAGATTAAAAATATCGCCACCTCTATCAGATGAACATCTCAATCTAAAAAGGAGCAAATCATACAATCCGGCAATACCCCTGTCCTCATGTACCAAAATTTCTAAAATACTCTCGCCTGCATGGTCATTCTCGCCAAAAATCCAATCAGCAATCTTTATGACATTTTCTTCAGTATTCCGAGGAGAATGTTTGCCACTTTCATCAGTCCAACCAACTTGATCTAGTAGTTTAATGATGAAGAAAATCAACGTATTGCGGAATCCAATACCTAGACTTTCTATTTCTAATAAAGAATGTTTTGGAAGATTTTGAATTGCATATTTTATGACTTTATCAGATTTTTCAGGTGTATACTCTTGGCTTGGAGTATTAACCAAAACTCTCCACAATTGTTCATGGCTAGTTTCATTATTTTCAACAGAGAATGTTTCTTCTTTTAGTACATCTTCCAGGCTTTCTCCTGATAGGATTCTATCCTTTTGGTTGACATAAAATTTGTAATGTCCGGTTTTTGAAGGTCGGCTCATTTTGGTTATGAGATAGAGATAATCTTCTAGGTTTCTCCCTCCAGCGCTCCAAAGTGAGCCATTAAAACAGGCATAAGAGGTTTCCATATCGCGTGTAATTTGGTTTGTAACAAATCCACCATCTGAAAGCTTAAACCTGTCCTTAGCATTAAATATTTTGTTTAGAATGAATTTTTGATTCTCAGCTGTTAAGGTTTGTAAATATTTTTCGTATTCATCTGAATTCTTATATGTTCCTTGACTGTTAGTATATTCATATTTTACAGAAAAGAAGCCATTTTTGCCCTGGGTCTCAGTGTTGTATATCTTACGAAAAATGTTGGGATAGTTAATGTAAATTAACAAAAGTAGGATTAAATCCTGCTTGTCAAAATCGGTATTATCAAAATCGGTTTTCTCTACTTCAAGCAATAAAACTGTATTAATAAGTCTTTTAATTTTTCTGGCATCACCGATAAATGGCAAATAATTGTGAGAATCCTCGGCCTTTAAAATATCCTTAAGGCCATCGACAGCTTTAGAAACTAAGTCAGGATCAGCTAGTCTATTCCTGGATAGCGACTCGTTTTTATTTTCAGTGAAATACTCAACAAGTTTCTTGTTATCGAGAAAGATGCTGGTTTTTACGTTCACAAACTTCTCTAGAAACTCGATGATTTTTTCTGTATCAAAGGTTTTTTTTTCGAGTGCTGAAATATTTTCCGTATCATAGCAAAGAACGTAGGAAATGTTCGGTAGCGTAAATGACTTTTTAATAACAAAGAGGACTTCTTTTATTGAATTGAAATTTAACCGGTCTAAATCATCGACAACAACTATGATTTTCTTGTCGAGCTTTGATAAAACAGTTTCCAGCCTTCCAAAAATATCATCAAGGGAATCACCACCTAAAGGGATATCGAAGCTTAAACCAAAAAATGAAAAAGATGCTTTAGAATTTTTTAAGTACTTTTCATATTTCGAAAGCAGCGACTCAATTTCAGGCGCAAATACATGGTTTTTAATTTCTCCTATCAATCCATTTATAAATTTTTCTAGCAAATTGTCTTGATTTTCGTATCTTAAAGGGTCAAAAGAATAAACAATCATTTCACTTTTATGTTTTTCCTCCCAAGACTCTTTACAAAGATTAACAAAAGTTGACTTTCCAGTGCCCCACGGTGCATCAATACCGAAAACCAGACTCTCTGATGAGCCTTGATTGAATACACTTTCTGCAAATTGCTCTGCTTGATCTAAAAATCCTAGACCATCATCTTTTTTGTTTTGACCTTCTTTATCACTTATGAATAATGAATCTGGGTCTTCCTTTAGGAAGAGTTTAGTTTGTATCAATCTAACCACCTGCGCCAATATCACAAAAAATGGAAGTAACAAAATTACCTTTAATCCTTGCCACGAAAGCATCTCTATCCAACTCGATAAGCTTTCGTTTATATGCCCTTGAAAAACGTACATGAAGTAAATGCCTACCGTAAGAAGTATCAACAAATCAAAACGCCAACTTAAAACCATTAGCCACAGTTTCTTCCAAAAATCTTTCCTCAATAACAAAAACAATAATGCGAAAACATAGCAGATAGCTAGCCACCAAATCCAGTTTTCTTGCTTATGAAATTCAGCTAGTTTAACAAACTTTTCACCAATAATTACTGACAAAAAAAATGTTTCTGCGAGTATCAAACCCAAAGAAAATGCTTTCAGCACTGTTAAGAAATTTATTGTATTTGTTGTAAAGCGTTTTTTCATTGCGAATTTTGAAATACTTTTTGCATTAAAGCCTGAAATTGATTGTCCAATTCTTCAGCCTGAATTATCATTTTTTGCTTTATGGATTCAACCAATGCAGTATTCTTGGCAAACTTGTTTTGAAGATCTAAAGGAGGATATGGAAAAGTAAGATTATCTAAAACACCTGTACTCATGTGTGTGAATGCTCCGTCAGCTCCTGTTTTTAATCTTCCCAATCTTGTTTTGCAATAATTCATCAATGAAACGAAATATAACGGCAATAATTTTTCTCCAAGCCTAACTCGTATTAAATTTGTACTAATTATGGATTTCCCCTCGTCTGTCTTAGCTACGCACATTTTCCCTACCGTCCCGGCACGAGAAATTATTACATCACCATCAATTACGGAATAAGCTTCAAGTGAACTGTATTTTTCGGGTGTGATCCACATCCGAAATGGCATGACCATTTGTCCTGTTGTGGAAATATTATCCATGTTCCAAACAGGTATTCCGTCATTAACAAATTCTCCTTTCTTTAAAGCACTTCCAAACGGACCACATTTAGTTCCGTTTTTTTTGTCTATATACAATTCTTGAAGTTCAACTAATGGAAATTCTTTAGGATTTATTTTTGGATCCCCAAACATCTCCAAAAACACCGACTTCAAGTAATCATCCAAAAGCCCGATTTCTTGTTTTCGTTTTTGACGAAGAGCGTCTGCCTTATCAAGGATTTTCGCAATGCGTTTTTGGTCTTCAAGGGCAGGTAGTGGGATTTTCAATCTATCAAAATGATCTTTCTTCAGGTTGTTTATATTTGCGCCCGAGGACATATGAGAAATTTTTTTTCTATAGAATTTTGATTGAAAGAAATACCCAAAATATTTTGGGTCTATTAGTTTGATATTTGGTCTAAATGCAATACAAAATCCACCAAAACTACCATCCCAATTTTCGTCTATTTGGGCGGCCTTTCCAATGACTTTTTTACTACCCGTGGAGGCAGCTATTACAACATCTCCCTTTTGAATCCTCTGAATGTCTTTAATTCTCTCCGGCTTCACATAGACAAAATCACTAAAAATGATTCTTCCATTTTTGATATTTCCGGCTCTTAGAACTGGAATATAGTCTTCAATAAATTTAGTTGACGCATCGCTTGGCTTGTAAGTGACGCCGCGAATAATTTGTCCGAGTTCATTAATTGTTTTTATATCAATCATATTGCCGTTTTTAAATCCTTAATCCCTTCCATAATCTCTCCCTCTAACTCCTCAATCTTCGCCAAAATCACCTTTGGATTCTCATACTCCACCGCTTCGTAAGCCACTTCTCTATATCGATTGATGCTTAAATCAAAATCGTTTTTCTCAATCTCTTTGCGGTCTACAAAAAAGCTCTTATCGCCACGCTTGTTTTCATGATCTATTTTGCGTTCTTTCCATTTCGCCACAATATCGGGCAAATCATTCTCTTTGATTTTGCTTCTTTTATCATCGAGGCTATAGCCATCGGCTTGCATGTCATAGAACCAGACTTTTTCAGTTTCGCCGCCTTTCACAAAAACCAAAATAGCTGTACTTACTCCCGCATAGGGTTTAAACACACCGCTCGGCATGGAAACAATGCCTTGCAGCTCACAATCTTCAATCAACATTTTGCGGGCCATTTTGTGGGCATTACTTGAACCAAACAAAACACCGTCCGGCACAATCACCCCTGCACGTCCTCCGATTTTGAGCGACTTAATGATTCTGTTTATAAAAAGCAGTTCGGTTTTTGTTGTTGGTAGTGAGAGTGATTCATTTATATCCCCTTTATCTATGCTTCCTTTGAATGGTGGATTGGCAATGATGACATCAAAGTTGTTGTCCTGATCGTATTTTTTGGAAAGCGTGTCTTTTTGTTCAATATTCGGGTGAGCGATTCCGTGCATCATCAAGTTCATTAGGCCGATTCGCACCATGCTTTCGTCAATGTCGTAGCCATAGAAAGTTTTTTCTTTGAGTTGCGCCCATTGTCTTTCATCGGTGAGTTTATCTCCCACAATGCCTCGTGTTAATCCGTTTTCATCGGTTTTCTGGTGCTCCTTGCTGGTGTATTGAGTCAAAATGTGATGATAGGCTCCAAGCAAAAATCCACCTGTTCCACAAGCGGGATCACAAATACTATCACCAAGTTTTGGATTTACCAGTTCGCAAATAAGCTGGATGATGTGGCGAGGTGTACGGAATTGACCAAGTTTACCCGCGCTGGACATTTCTGAAAGCAAGTATTCATAAAGGTCTCCTTGCGTATCCTGAAAACCTTGGCCGTCTTCTTCCTGCCTTGATATTTCCTCAAAAATTTCATCAATGATTGTCACGGCTTCAACTAGTAAAGAAGGTTTGGAGATGATAAAAACAGCATTCCCCATGTGCTTGGCAAATGGGCTTTTTTCTTTATCGAGGCTTTTTAGAAATGGGAATGCTTTTATCTGCATGTGAGTAAGCATTTCTCCGCCTTCCATGTGGCGAAAATGACTCCATCGGCAATCCTGATTTTCGTGATTGAAAAAGGAGACAAATTTTTCACCGGTAAATTCCGCGTCTTGTTGTTTTTTAAGATCAAGCTCGTCAATCCGTTTCATGAAAAGCAAATAGGAGATTTGCTCGATGGCGGTTAGCGGATTCGAAATACCTCCGCTCCAAAATCTATCCCAGAGTCGCTCGATTGATGATTTCAGTTTTGCATTAAGCATGTTGTAGTATTTTGTCAGTAAATTTTAAAATCTCTTCCTGCATTTGTTTATTGAATAAGCCCAAAAATCCTCGTGCGTGCAGTTTGGTAAATGGCTCGCGCACAAGGTCTCTCTTCGTTAATTCTCCATTTTCAACAATGAAGGTTTGTAATGTATGCAGAAATTGGATTTGTTTAACTGTGAGGGTATTGTGTTCAGCGATAAATTCGGCAAAGGCTTCTGAAACTTTGTCGCTAAATGTCAGCAGGCCACCAATTCCCATAATGTAGCGAATTAGATCAAGAAAATGTACTTGTCTGGCATCATAGGCTTTTTGCAGATTTTCTTCTGTTGGATAAGGGTCATATGAGGCCAAAGTATCGGCCAATTCTTCAATTTCTTCCTCATCCAGGCCTTCACCTTGTTTGATTTTTTGTAAAATTTCATTTTCTTCTTCGAGTTTTTTTACTAATGCCTCAACTTTTTCTCTATATTTCTGAATAGTTACGCGCTCATTTGCAGGGCCAAATTCAATGTATTCTTTTTCCACTGTCAGGTCGCGGAGGTTAAAGGAATCTTGATCCGGTTTGATTCCTTCTTCACGATATTTCATCAGAGGTGCAATATTTGTGATGAGTACTTCCAGGTCTTTCTCGTCTGCATTTCGTAAATAATTGTCATTCGTAATTTCGCCGATAAGTTGCAATTGAGCTGCCACAATATTTACTGAAATCGGTAAGTCTTCAACCATCTCAATAATCGCCGCCTCTATTGTCGAAGCTCTTTTTTCGTTTTTCTCATCCTCCTGCATTTTTGCTATCGAATACTCCATTACTTTAATCTCAAAACTCATTGCTTTGTAATCTTCACCTGTTCTTGTTCTCATCAGCGGGGCAATTTCTCGCCACAAATATTCTTTTTTGTTTTCATCAAGCTTTTGCCAGAAGGTATCGGTGAGTTTATCGAGCTTACTTTTTGCATCCAAAACAACCACGTTATTTTCAGGAAGTTTTTCAATGTCATTCTGCAATTTTGTAACTGTTTCTTTCACTATTTCATCTTCTCCCTGCGTTTGAGCCAATTCGAGTTTTTCCAGTTTTGTTTCAAAAAGACGAACTGTAATCGGTTTTGATGGTTTATCTACCTTTCCCTCCGGATTCATCTGAAAATATTCAAAGTTATTCCAACAATCCATAATCAAAAACTTGTCTTTTTCTTTGCACCACGGTTTCATTTTTGTTGGTTCCAATAAGCGAGTTCCGCGCCCAATCATCTGCCAAAACTTCGTATAAGAAAAAACCGGTTTTGCAAAAACAAGATTCACAAGCTCACGAACATCAATTCCCGTATCGAGCATATCTACGCTAATTGCAACTCGCGGCATATCTTTATTTGTAAACTGGTCTAATAGTCCGCCTTTCCCATAAACTCTCGGATCATCTGAAACAATTACCTTTGAAAGATTGCCTTTGTGCTCAGGAAACAGGTTGTCAAAAACTTCTTGAAGCCTGCGGGCGTGTTTCATTGTCATTGCAAAAAAGATCGTTTTTCCCGGTAATGTTCCACTTTCATCTTTGATGCACTCTTCCATAAATTCTTGAACTATGAGAGCATTTGTTCCTTTATTCGTAACTTTCTTTTCAAGGTCTGTACCTTCAAAATTGATCTCCTCCGGCTCTTTGCCATCTGCAAGTAAAGACTGCTGTTCTTTAATGGATATATTATTTTTTCGAATTCCTTCTTTTTGAAATTTGGTGCGAATTCTCAAGACTTCAAAATCGGATAAAAATGGCGGCTTGTTATTTACGGCTTGTTCGTAAGTGTAGGCACACGTTGGCATTCCATCTTCACACTCAAAAAGGTTAAAAGTATTGTGTTCAATTGCGTCTTTTGGGGTTGCTGTTAAGCCAAGCTGGATTGAGTCGAAATAGTCGAAAATGTTTTTGTAGACATTGTAAATTGACCGATGACTTTCATCAGCCACAATCATGTCGAAAAAATGAGGACTAAGAGGGCAATTTTTATCTTGAATAATGTTTAGCATTGTCGGATAGGTTGCCGCGTAAACTCTACGGTCTGTAGCAATTTCTTTTTCCCCTATTTTGGGCCAAATTGGTGCGTTCGGTAAAAATTCCTTGAAGGCATCCAATGCCTGATTTCGCAGAGCAATTCTATCTACTAGAAAAAGTACTCTTTGCACTCGGTTTGTTCTCATCAAAACATCCAACATTGAAACACATGTCCTTGTTTTTCCTGTTCCGGTCGCCATTACGAGTAGGAATTTTCGTTTCTGTTTCTCAATACTTTCAAAAACACTTCGGATTGCCTCAATCTGATATGGCCTTCCTGAAATATCTCTATTGATTAGCTCTTGCGAGAGAGGTTTTTCATTTTTTCTCAAAAAGAGCATTCGTTCCAAATCTTTTCTGGTAGGAAATCCGTGAATTTTTCGTGGTGGATATTTTTCAGTATCCCAAAAATAAATATCGTTTCCATTGGTATAGAAAACGAATGGCATATCTCTGCCGGGATTATTCTTTTGAATATTTTCTGCATATTGTTTTGCCTGCTCTTGTCCTATCCTTGCATCTTTTGAAGTCTTTTTTGCCTCCACGACAGCCAATGGATAGCCATCTTCTCCAAGCAAAGCATAATCGGCAAACTGGAAACCCTGATATTCGTTTTCCGGTTCTTTTATTCCTTCCGGCAAGCCGACCCAAATGTTCAGTTCGGAGGTAACTTGAGTAAGATTTTTTACGTCCCAACCAGCCTTTAGGAGGCGTTTGTCAATAATTTGTTGGCGTGTTTGGGCTTCATTATGATGGTTTGACATGCATTTGTGATAATAAGCAATTCAGGATTGATTATAGATAAAAATTGTTGTTTGAGCTATCAGAAATTCAACACGCCCCACTTTTTCGGCTCTTTTTCTTCCGGCCTTTTTAGTCGCGCCGCCCGAGGCGGGGGCGGGCGGCGCGCAATATCAAACAAACTGCGGACGGCCAAAAGGGGGGAGTTTGAGGGGGGAATTTTGGCCGTCCGCTCCTTATCCAAATTTTCTCTGGAGGCTAGCCTCCAGATTCCTTAAAATAAGTCCGAACTTCGCTATAAGTACAGCTCCAATACGGAGTAATGGCTGATCAAGCCATTTTTTTATTAATTTTTCCATGATGAAAATTGATGAAAAATATTTATTATTCTTCGATGTTTACATCAAGCTTTAAATTTTGTTCTAAACTTTTACCGGAGTTTATCAAATTTGATAAATCTTTACCTAATTCAGGCTTTAATTCAGGCTTAGCTTCTCCCTCTTCGCAATCAAATAAGGCATTGGTCAGTCGAATCATTATTTGTTCTCTAATCCGGCTTTCATATTCTTTACGTAATTCTCTTGCTTTTGTAATTTCTTCTTTTCTTTTGTAGATTTTTGATTGGTATAATTCTATATTTTTTTTCGTTTTTTCTTTTAATTCTTTTTGAATAATCAACGTTTGCGCTGATTTGGAAATTTGCGTAAGTATGGTCTGATCTTTATTTTGATGGTCTTCCAATTCTTTAATATGATCTAAAAGTTTATTATAATCATCCAAGTAACTACAGGAGTTAATTAATATTGATGCTTCTTGAGCAAACTCTTTTTCAGATTTATTTTTTCGCGCTTCTGTAAGTTCTGTTGATCCTAAATTTCTAACAATCCAATTTCGAGGATCTTCATTGGAAAAATTTATTTTGTATAAAATTTTTGATAATAAATCATCCAGCATTATTAAAATATAACTATCCTCTTTAAGTCTTATTCCCCGTATATTAAAATTTTTTTCCATAAAATCCACTAAAAATCCGTGATTTTTATCGAAGATGAGATGAGGCTGTTTTAATAATGAAGAATTATCAGTGTTTTCATTTGGTGATAATGTTGAAGCCATTGGCATCATCATATCCAAATTGCCGGAGTATTTTTCTTTTTCCGGAATTTTCAATTCTCTAAACGCCTCTTCCAGTCCGGAAAGATCATCTATTTTTTCATAAAGAGGGATCTCTCTTGCTCGAGATTCATTTCCCAGCATTTTATAACGTTTATTCAGAATTTGATCCAATTCCTCTGAACCGATAGACTCTCTTAAGAGCGAAATTATCTTAAATATTTCATTTATTACTCTAGTATGAAAGTATTCAAACTGAGTGAGAAGAGCATTTAATCCTTCATATTTGGCAGGTTCATCTTTGTCTTTTAATGTTTCGCATAGATTCCTATATTTTATCAAATTATTTATTCTTTCCAATATTTGCCATTTCGCGAAAAATTCCCTTACTACATTTCTTGTTTGTAATAATTCAGCTTGTTTCTCCGTATCAAAATGACTGATTCTCTTTTCCAGAATGTCAGTTTCAAAGACATAAACAATTTGTTTTAATTTATTTTGCAGATCTGAAATATCCAAATGCGGTTTTTGTTTTTCGGCAGCATTATAACTTTCCTTTTTTATTCTTTCTTCCTCTCGAGGGTAATCTTTCATTGTAGGATTGGAATTGGGCCGCGAGTATGATTTTCCATGTCCGGAATCCGTACCGGTGTAAACGAATTCTTTCGAGGCGGTAGGTATTATGCTATCTATTTTTGCTCGTAAAATTAAAATTTGATCTTCCGTAGTTTTTCTATCAGCTCCTTTTATAATCTTGCAATATCTGCTTCTAAAATCCGTACCCGGGGCAGCGCAATCCGGCGATGGCAGACTTATTATTCGAAATCCTTGAGTTGTCTGAACCGGATCTTCAAAATCACTTATAGTAAAGCTATCAACTTCATCAGTTAAATAGTTTATTTCCAGCTCACCTTCATTGCAGACTATTGTTTTTGAATTATTATCAATCAGAGCAATTTTTTCATTTTCATCGTCTATAACAAAAGCTTTCCAGCCATCAGAAAGTAGCACTGTAAATTTTATCTGAATGTTTTTGTCCCCAATCGGCAAGGTTCGCACTTTTCCAGATTCTTGATAAACGTTTGAAGAGTAAATTCTGATTTTTTTATCTGTTTTTTCTGAATGTTCAGATGTTTTTACCATATCGAAATAATCATTAAAGGAACTCTTTATAATAAATAACTCTATATTTGTCAAGTTTCTCTTCTGTAATGCTTTTTTTATGCGATTAATTCAACACTCTTAAAATAAATTTTTTGCTATTTGAATGGATTTTTTATAAATTGAATTAAATGATTAATTTTGTTTATGAAAATTTATAAATTACTGATTTTATTGACTTTGGTTTTTGTTGGTATTTATCTTTATTTTGATTTTTATGCCAGTAAATTCGATAGCGGGAGCGGAAATTATAAAGGGGTAATTAATCAAATTTCAGAAAAAAAAGAAGATTTCAAAGATATTGATATTAAAATATTAAGCGGTAATTTAAAAGATCAAACCATTTCTGTTACTGAAGATCAAAGACTTTATTTAAATAAGAGGGATTTTAATGTTGGAGATAAGGTTTTGGTTGACTATGATCAGGAAAGTAAAAATTATTTTATTAGTGATTTTTTGAGGACCAATATTCTTTTTTGGCTTTTTTTAATTTTTTTAGGTGTTGTGATCCTAATCACAAAATGGCAAGGTCTGGGGTCTTTACTTGGGATGTTGATTTCATTTTTAATTTTATTTAAATTCGCTTTGCCACAAATTTTGGAAGGCGCGGATCCGATAAAAATCGCGATCATCAGCTCTTTTTTAATTATTCCGGCAACTTTTTTCACCGCGCATGGTTTTAATAGAAAAAGTTCGATTGCAGCATTCTCGACTTTAATAACTTTAATTATTGCCGGATTAGCAGCTTCAATTTTTTCTGATTTAGCCAACTTAACCGGTTTGGCATCGGAAGAAGCATCTTTTTTGAAAGGAGTTACAGCTGAAAAAATTAATTTCAGAGGGCTTCTTTTAGCCGGAATGTTGATTGGAATTTTGGGAGTTTTGGATGATATTACCGTGGCTCAGGCTGCTATTGTGGAACAATTAAAAAAATCCAATCCTAAGCTCACTTTTCAAGAATTGTATAAAAGAGCCATGGTCGTGGGAAAAGATCATATTGCCTCGATGGTGAATACTATAATTTTGATTTATACGGGTTCGGCATTGCCTTTGATGCTGTTATTTTTTGATTATGACGCACATTTTACGGAGATACTGAATTTAGAACCTATCGCGGAGGAAATTATTCGCACTTTGAGCGGCAGTTTGGCTTTGACTTTGGCTGTACCTATAACCACGGGGCTGGCTTTGGTCTTAAGGAAAAAATATTGATAAATGGCGTTTAGTTGGTAAAACAATTAATTAGAAAAATTATTATTTAACCTAAATTTTTAATGATGCTTTTTTTTGGAATTTTAATTTTCTACCGGTGTTTCAGTTGAAGGTTCTGCAGTTTCAGCAGGTTGGTTGGCGGTTTCATTGTTTTGTTGGAGGCATTTCATGGAAACGAGGTCGACTGAATTTTTTTCGTTATAGATTTTCATTGGTTTGCATTTTTCGGATTCTGTGATCATTTGGTTTACCATGTATGACGCTCCGGCGTCGTAGGCTTTTTTCACGACATTGTTTTGAAATTTTATCCATTGGTTAAAAACGATATAGCCGGCGGAAAAAAAGAACCAGGCTATTAAGGCTATAAGAAAATAGTTCTTTAGCGGTATAGGGTTTTTCTTCATTTTTTTTGGTTAATTTTAAAAATATAATTTATTGATTGTCTTCTTGAGGCAATTCGCATCCGCTGATTTTTGATATTTCTTCAAAAGTCTGTAATCCTTTCAAACGTCTGTCATCTTCAAATACCCATGTAGGCGTGCCGCTGATATTGTATTCTTGGCATTTGTTTTTATTTTTTTCTTCAGCGCAATCAACATAATTTAAATATTGAGCCGCGTCTCCAAACATATCTCTTTGCTGCTGGCAATACCCACAGTATTTGGAGCCGAACATGATTACTCCTTTATCGGTAAGGCATTTGGCGAATGCTTCATAGTTAACGCTTGTACAACCAGATGTAAATAAAATCAAAGACACAAGTAAAATTAATTTTTTCATATTTTTTGATTAAATATTATTTTTATTTTAAACTATTTTATTCATTTGTATCAAGAAATTTTTGACAATAATTATTTTTTTTTTAAACTATAGATAATCATTAATCAAATATTTGTGGCGAAAAATATTATTGAAAAAATTTGGGATGAGCATGTTGTTTTACAGGAGAAAGGTAAGCCGGCGATTTTTGGAATTGATTTGCATTTGATTCATGAAGTTACTTCCGCTCAGGCATTTTCGGTTTTAAGGGAGAGAAAATTAAATTTTTTTGAACCTCACAGGGCTTTGGCAACGGTTGATCATTCCATTCCAACCCGACTTAACAGGCATGAAATTTTTGACGAGATGGCAAAAAAGCAGATTGAAACTTTAAGAAAAAATGTTAAAGACTATAATATTCCTTTTTATGATATGGATAGCGGTAATCAGGGGATAGTCCATGTTGTCGGACCGGAACTTGGCTTGACTCAGCCCGGTATGACAATTGTTTGCGGAGACAGTCATACTTCTACTCATGGTGCTTTTGGCGCTATCGCGTTTGGGATTGGGACAACTGAAGTTTCGCATGTTATGGCCACTTCTTGCATTTTGCAAAAACCTTCTAAAACTATGAAGGTTAATTTTAAAGGTAAAATGAAAAAAGAAATTTTTTCTAAAGATTTGATTTTGGCTTTGATCGCGAAAATTGGTGTTGGTGGGGCGAACTCGTACATTATTGAATATACGGGAGAAGCAATAAAAGATATGAGTATGGAAGCGCGAATGACAATTTGTAATATGAGTATAGAATGCGGGGCAAGAGCAGGTTTGATCGGGCCTGACGAGATTACGATTGAATATTTAAAAGGGAGAAGTTTCTCTCCCAAGAATGAAGAATTTGAAAGGGCAAAAAAATATTGGTTGAGTTTGCAAAGCGATAAAAATTGTAAATATGATAAAGAAATTGAAATCAATGTTGATGATTTAGAACCAATGGTAACGTGGGGGACGAATCCGGAGCAATGTATTAAAATCAGCGAGAAAATTCCTTATATTAAGGATTTGCCTGAATCTGCGAGAAATATTGCGGAGAAATCATTGGATTACACGAAATTAAAAGAAGGGCAAAATATTAAGGGAGTTACAATTGATTACGCATTTATTGGCTCATGTACAAATGGAAGAATTGAGGATTTGAGGATTGCAGCGAATATTTTAAAAGGTCGAAAGGTACACAAAAATGTAAAAATGTTGATAACTCCCGGTTCGGAAGCAGTAAGAGACATAGCGAAAATAGAAGGTTTGTATAAAATTTTTATTGATGCTGGAGCGGAATTTCGTATGCCTGGTTGTAGCATGTGTCTTGGAATGAATGATGATAAAGTTCCGAGTGGAAAGAGGTGTATCAGTTCGACGAATCGCAATTTTGTGGGCAGGCAGGGAACGGGTAGTATTACACATTTGGCGAGTCCGGCTTTAGTTAGCGCTTCGGCTATTGAAGGTAAAATTACAAATCCTAAAAAATTTTTATGAGAGCTTTTAAAGCATTTAAATCTATAGCGATTCCCATTCCTTTAAAAAATATTGATACGGACATGATTATTCCGGCTCAATTTTTGACACGGGTTACAAAAGAAGGTTTTGGGGAAAATTTATTTCAAAGATTAAGGGAAAATGATAAAAATTTTCCATTAAATTTAAAAAAATATATAAACGCTAAAATTATTATTGCTGATGAAAATTTTGGCTGCGGATCGAGCCGCGAACACGCGGCTTGGGCTTTGGTTGAATACGGAATTAAAGTTATAATCGCGCCAAGTTTCGCGGATATTTTTAAGTCAAACAGCGCTAAAAACGGATTGGTTTTGATTGAATTAGAGAGGGAAAAAGTAAAAAATTTGTTAGACAAAGCAGCAAAGGAAAATTTGATGATTTTTGTAGATTTAAAAAATCAAATTATTGAAGTTGGAAATGAAAAAGTTAAATTTATTTTTGATGAATTCACTAAGGAGTGTATTTTAAAAGGAATCGATGATTTGGGATTTTTATTGGAAAGGCTAAAACAAATTAAGGAGTTTAAGAAGGAAAGAGAGAAAAATTTATTTTATAAAACGGATGGTTGGAATAATTAGAAAAATATTTGATTTATTTTTCTTTTATGTTATAAATTTAACCTTGTTTTTAGAATATAATTTTTTCTCTTGGAACAGTTTAGCGCAGCAGCTTATCAGGAGGCTTATGATTTATGGGTAAGAGAGCAAAATCAAGCTCATGTTGATCGTGAAATTGTGAAGGGGATTTCTATTGATCCTCAAGGCGCTGAGGAAATTGATGATGCTTTCTGGATTGAAAAAAAGGAGGATGGTTACGATGTTACTATTAGCATTGCTGATGTAGGATCCCAAATAGAACACGGGAGTCAATTAGATATTGAGGCGAGAAAAAAAGTAGAAGCTTTGTATGAAAATGAAAAATGTATTGCTACTATTTTTCCAAAAATTTTATCTTCGGATTTATTTTCATTAAACGAAGATAAAAGAAGGCCGACTATTTCCGCCTTTATAAAGTTTGATAAAGATTTTGTAGTTCAGAGCATTGAATTTAAAAAAACTTTATTAATTAATGAAAAACAATTGAATTATATCCAAGCTGATCAGATGTCCGTAGAAGATGAAAGTACATATTATCAAATATTGAAGAATTCTAAAAAAATTTCCGGCATTTTGTATTGTATGCGAAAATTTGGAGTTAGCGCCGCAGAGGCTAGTCCTGCGCCTGATTGTAGGAAAGCTATTCGTGAATTCATGATATTTTTTAACTCAAAAGTCGCGCAATTTTTAAAAGAAAAAAATTATCCCGCTATTTTTAGAAATTGCTCCAAGTCCGAAGATTATAGATTATTGCCTAAGGGAAAGACGGGATTATTTAATGTGGAAGAAAGTCCTCATTGTGATTTTCATGAAGAACTAAAAACTGAATATTTAAGAGCAAGCAGCCCAATACGGGAATATGTATGCTATTTAAATTTAAAAATTTTGAGTTTAATTTTGGATGGGAATGAATCTTTTTCAGTTCGCGAGGTTGAGGATTTAATTAAAGCTACGCGATATCCGCAAAAGAAAGATGAATTAACCGGATCTTTAAAATCAAGTAATCCCGCGAATTTAAGTGAAAAAAATTTCAGAAAATTACTTTTAGAGATCTATAAAGATTTTGAGTCTTATGGCGCCCTAGAAAAAGAAATAAACGCACGATTAGATAATACAAATTCATTTACAATTAACGAAAATGAGCTTAATAAAATGGATGATGAAAAATTTGAAGAATTATTGGAAGATTTCTCTCTTCCTGATTCTGAAATTGAGGGGAAAAAAAAGCTCACTTCAGCAGAGTTGTATTATATAATTTTTGCGAAAGATTATGGGATTTGGAAGAATTTAAAGATTAAAGCTCTAGAAATTGTTAAAATCAATGAAGATTTATTATCAAACTTTTTTGAACATCTTAAATCGAATAGAAAACTATTTGGAAGGATTAACTTTGAGAGTAAAAATGGTGGGAAGTCGTATACTTGTCAGGTTCAACCAGTAAACGGAATTTTTAAAAAGAGTCCGTTAATCGAATCTTTTTCACCTTCAATAGCGCAAAAATTGGCATTTGTAGCTTTTTTGGAAACAAATTTGGATTATTTTAGTTTGAATGAAATTTAAAATAAAAAACATTGAAATTTAATTTTTTGAATGTTAATCTTTGACATAGTGAAAAAATTTTTTATGTTTAAATCCAATTTACAAATTCTACTCGTACTCAAATTAAATAAACTCTGATGGGGTTTTGGATTTTTGTTAATAATTTTAAAGCCTCGTCAAAAAGTAGATGAGGTTATTATAAATTGTTTAAAATTTTTATATCTAACTTTTTCTCAAAATGCAAGATAGAAAATATACAGTCGCGGATTCGATTTTAGATACTTTGAAAGCTCATAATGTTTCGACGATTTTCGGGTATCCGGGTGGGGCGATTTTACCTTTTTATGACGCGCTTCCTTTCCACAAAGACATAAAACATGTTTTAGTGAGGAATGAACAGGGCGCAGCGTTTATGGCTCAAGGGTGGGCAAGAACTCGTAAAGAAATTGGTGTTTGTTGTGCCACTTCAGGGCCGGGAGCGACGAATTTGGTTACTGGAATTGCTGACGCGCATTTGGATTCGATTCCTATTTTGTGTATTACAGGGCAAGTTCCTCTTCAAATGATTGGGAAAGATATGTTTCAGGAAGTTGATATGACCGGCGTTACTTTGAATATTACTAAACACAATTTTCTTTTGGAGGATCCGTCAAAAGCTGTTTATACGGTTTCTGAAGCAATTAAAATCGCTTTGAGCGGACGTCCGGGACCTGTTCATATTGATGTTCCTAAAGATGTGATGGCTTGTGAATTTTTAGGGAAACGAGAAATTCCAAATTTGGATTTTTCCGATACTGATCCAATGGATAGAGCCTATAAAGCTTTACCGATTTCAACTT
The DNA here is from genome assembly GCA_000989565.1 of Candidatus Peregrinibacteria bacterium GW2011_GWA2_33_10. Lineage (GTDB taxonomy): Bacteria > Patescibacteriota > Gracilibacteria > UBA1369 > GWC2-33-13 > GWC2-33-13. The sequence continues at coordinate 27,796 of LBOO01000009.1, forward strand.
TGGATACTATTTTGAAAGTATTAAATGAGGCTAAAGCTCCGATGTTATTGGTCGGGCATGGCGTGAAACATTCGAATGGAGAGGAAGATTTGAAAAAATTGGTTAATAAGTTGGGGATTCCGACTGTTACAACTATTCTGGCAAAAGGTATACTTCATGAAGATGATCCGAATTATATCGGCATGATTGGGATGCATGGATTTTATCATTCTAATATGGCAACGCATGAAGCTGATGTTATTTTAAATATCGGTTCGAGATTTGATGATAGGATTGTGGGAAGATATGATGCTTTTGGCAGAAATGCAGTGGTTATTCATGTGGATATTGATCTTTCAGAGTTGAACAAAGTCGTGGATACCCAAATTCCTGTTCATAGTGATGCGAAAAAGTTTATTGACCAATTGCTTTCTCATCCGGAAATTCAAAAACTTCATATTGAGGACTGGTGGAAGCAAATCAGAAAATGGGAGAAACAGAAAAAATATGAGAAGGAAACAAATAATTTTAGCATTAGAAGTTGTCTTTTTGATTTGCAGAATATTATTAATGAAGATCCTGATAAATATATTTTGGTCACTGATGTTGGGCAGCATCAAATGTGGGCAATGCTTTCTTTGTCAATCCCCCACTCTACTTCATGGCTTACTTCAGGAGGAAGCGGAACAATGGGATTTTCGCTTCCTACAGCTATTGGAGCAGCTTTTGCTAATCCCAAAAAAACTGTAATATGTGTTTGCGGGGATGGTGGAATTCAAATGAATATACAGGAATTAGCTTTGCTTGCTGAACATAAATTAAATATTAAAGTTTTGGTTTTGAATAATAATTATTTGGGAATGGTAAGGCAATGGCAGGAATTATTTTATGATGATAATTATTCAGCTGTTAAGATTTTTAGTCCGGATTATAAAAAATTAGCACATGCTTACCAAATAAAAGGAGAAACTATTACAAATAAAAAAGATACCAAAGAAATTTTAAACAAATATTTAAAAAACGCCGAGCCTTGTGTGTTGGAATTTAAAGTAGAAAAAGAAGATAATGTGTTTCCAATGGTGCCCGGAGGCAAAACTTTAGCGGATACTATTATTAATTCTTAAATTTTTATTAATATGGCAACAGATATTTATACAAATGAGTTACTCGATAAACAACATTCACTTCGATATATTATGATTTTGGCAAAAAATGTGGTGGGAATTTTAAATAGAATCGCCTCTTTAATGAGACGAAAACGATATAATATGGAAGAAGTGAGTGTTTCTTTTGATAATAATAATCGGGCGCATATTTTGCTTGCTGTGGATGGAAGACTTATAGATGTGCAGCATTTGATTAATTTGTTTATGAAATTACATGATGTTTTTGAGGCTTATGATGCTACTTTTCAGAATGAAAAACTTTATAACGCATTTTATGTTTTGGAAAAAAATGAGAAAAGTTTTAAAGAGTATCCAAAAGATACTGTGCGAATCGTGAAGGTTAATGGTAGTTATAAAGGGATTTTTATGGTACCTTTGGAGGAGACTACGGAGTTTTTAAAATTTTTGAGAAGTAGAGGAAGTGATTATGAGCATAGGTTGTTGAGTTTGATTTAGGGGTCGGAATTCGTAAACCGTAATTCGTAATCCGTAAAAGGAATTTATAATATTTTTTACAATTTACGAATTACGGATTACGGTTTACGATCTATAGCATTACTTGATAAATTCATTATGTTAACAAATATATATCTAGCTGAGCCGAGAGGGTTTTGTGCGGGGGTATCCAGAGCGATTCAAATTGTGGAAAAAACTTTGGAAATTTTCGGTAGTCCTTTATATGTTCGACATCAAATTGTACATAATAATGATGTTGTTAGAAATTTGAAAAAAAAGGGCGTGAAATTTGTGGAAAATTTGGAGGAAGTTCCGGAAGGTTCTCTTGTTGTTTTAAGCGCGCATGGAAGTAGTCCTGAAATCAAAGAAGGAGCTTTGAAACGGAATCTTCGTTTGATTGACGCGACTTGTCCACTAGTGACAAAAGTACATCTGGAAGCAAAAAAATTCGCAAATGACGGTTACAATATTATTTTAATCGGGCATCGCGGGCATCAGGAAGTTTTGGGAACAATGGGAGTTACTGAAATGGATTTAGTGGAAAATGTTAAGGATATAGAAAAATTAAAAATTAAAAATGAAAAAATCGCTTTTATAACTCAAACTACTTTATCAATTGATGATACACGGGAGATAATTGACGTTTTGAAGAAAAAATATCCGAAAATCGTATCCGCTTCAAAAGGAGATATATGTTATGCCACTCAAAATCGGCAAAACGCAGTTAAAAAATTAGCATTAAAATGTGAATTGATTTTGGTTATCGGCGCTTCGCATAGTTCCAATTCAATGAGACTTCTGGAAACCGCAAAAAGCAGGGGTGTCGAGTCTTATTTAATTGAAAATCATTCTCAAATTAAAAAAATTCGGTTTAATGAGGTTACAAATTTGGGTATTACTGCCGGGGCATCTGTACCTGAAAAAGTGGTTCAAGAAGTTTTAAAAGAAATAAAAAATATTTTTCCTAAAGCTAAAATTAATAATTTGAAAGTTAGTGAGGAAAATATTATTTTCCCTTTGCCGAAAATCGATCTAACTTTGAATAATAATAAGTAATAAGGTATAAAGTACTGTTGATATTATAAAAAGAGAGGTTTTGACAAGTATTGATTTTTTAATGTTTATTTTGAGAGTGCGGGTGTTTTTGTTGATGGAGAACATTGGTTTAAAATTAATTGGTTTCTGATAAATATTTTTCGCAATCTATAGCGGCTTTACATCCGTCCGCCGCGGCTGTTATGGCTTGCCGATATCTTTGATCTTCGACATCTCCGGCGATAAACACTCCTTCGACGCTGGAATGTGTGTTATGCTTTTTAATTAAATATCCATTTTCTTTCATTTCAAGCTGGTCTTTGAATAAGCCGGTTACCGGATTATGTCCGATCGCCAGAAAAAAACCATCTACAGGCAGCTGCGAATTTTCGTTTGTTTTATTATTATATAAAAGTAGTTTTTCCACTTTATCTTCTCCGAGTACATCTTTTATTTCGGTATTATAAATTATTTCTATTTTTGGATTATTAATGGCTCTATCAGCCATTATTTTACTTGCTCTAAATTGGTCGCGGCGGTGTATCAAATAGACTTTTTTGGCAAATTTTGTGAGAAAATTTGATTCTTCCATAGCACTGTCTCCTCCTCCGGCTACGGCTACTATTTTTTCGCGGTAAAATGCGCCGTCGCAGGTCGCGCAACTGGAAACTCCTTTTCCCCAAAGGCGGGCTTCACCTTCCAATCCCAGTTTTCTCGGTTCTGCGCCTGTCGCGATCACAATGGTTTTCGATTCATATGTTTGTTTGTTTGTATTTATTTTAAACGGTTTTTCTTGAAAATTTATATTTTTTACATTTTCAAACACTACTTCAGCTCCAAACCTTTTGGCTTGAGATAGCATATTTTGAATCAATTGCGGGCCTAAAATTCCATTTTCAAATCCCGGAAAATTTTCAATTTCAGTAGTCCCCATCAATTGACCTCCATAAGGAATTCCCGCGATTATTAATGGTCTCAAATCAGCTCTGGCCAAATAAATGGCTGCTGTCAAGCCGGCGGGTCCGGATCCAATTATTATACTATTATACATAATTAAATATTTGTTATCGAATCATTATTTGAGAGTGTTCAAAAAGTACCATCTGCGGATTTTTTTTCAAAGAAAAGCCACATCCGGCACTTTTTGAACACTCTCTTGTATTTCATGTTTGAAGTTTTTATTATCATTTTTTATTTTGTCAAGTTGATTAATTCAACACTCTACTATTTGAAAAGTGGTTTTATTCCGGGCAATTCTTTGCCGGACAAGAAATCAAGCATTGCGCCGCCACCTGTGGAAACATGCGTATACTTATCAAAACCGATATTAAATCTTTCCAATGCTTCCAGAGTATCTCCACCACCTAAAATCGTGAGCGCTTTTGATTTGGCAATTTCTTGAGCTACGAGCTTTGTGCCGTTTTCAAACGGTTTACATTCTGATAATCCCATTGGACCATTCCAAATAATTGTATTTGATTTTTGAATAATTTGATGAATACGGGTTCGAGTCATTGGTCCAATATCCAAAATCCTCATATCGCCTTCAATATCCTTAATCGGCATTTCCAAAGTTTCAGCGTTATCTTTAATTTCACTCGCCACTATAGCATCTTTCGGCAAAATAAACTTGTGATTATTTTTTTCAGCCTGGAGCATTATCTCTTGAGCTATTTCTTTTTTATCTTTTTCATATAAAGAATCCCCAATATTATAACCACAAGCCGCAAGAAAGGTATTAGCCAGACCTCCTCCAATTATGAAATTGTCAGCTTTGTTTATGAAATTCTTTAATATATCGATTTTAGTTTCGATTTTCGCTCCACCCATGATGATAGTTACAGGTGGTTTTGGATTATTCAAGGCTTTTGTCAATTCAACGATTTCTTTTTCCAATAATAATCCTGCGTAAGAATCCATATATTTTGTAATCCCTGCGACAGAAGCATCTTCTCTATGGCATACTCCAAAAGCGTCATTAACATAAATATCTCCCAAATCAGATAAGATTTTTGCAAATTCCGGATTATTTTCTTGTTCTTCTTTATGAAAACGAATATTTTCCAGCATTAAAATTTCTTGATCCTTCAGGTTTTTCACTTGCTCTTCAACTTCTTTGCCTACGCATTTATCAATAAATTGTACTTTTTCATTTAATAATTCCGATAAATTTGCGGCAACTTTTTCCAATGAAAGCTTTTTACTTGGTGTCCCTTCAGGACGTCCCAGATGAGATATAAGTATAATTTTCGACTTTTGCTTCAATAAATATTCAATGGTGGGTAATGATGCTTTTATTCGAGAATTATCAGTAATTTCACCTGTTTCTTTATTCAGTGGCACATTAAAATCAACACGCATTAAAACTTTTTTACTTTCCAAGTTTACTCCTTGAAGAGTTTTTAATTTTTTCATGATTTTGCTATTAAAATCTTTTTTTCCATTATCAGAATTTTTTGCATTATAAGCAAGTAGAAGTTTTAAAAAATTGAAATTTGTGTTAGAATGAAAAGATATTTAACAAATTTTCAATTTTCTTATGCTAAAAATTCTTTTTTCAGATATTGACGGAACCATTGCTCATTATCCAAAACACTTTTCAACTTTCGGCGAAATTTTATCAGAGGATGAAAGCAGTATGAAAGCGGTTTATTTGGATAAAATAACTTTCAAAAAAAGAGTATGCAATATTTTAAAATCCGCTACTTCAGGAAACGCATATGTTTCACTCAAAACAATCAATTTAATTGAGCAATTAAAGCAAAAAGGCGTAATTTTTGTAATGATTTCAGGCGTGCGGAAATCAACCTTTTTTGAAAGAATTCCATTTTTACCAAAGGCGGATGTATGGATTATGGAAAACGGCGGTAGAATTTATGTTAATGAAATTTTAGATAAAAAATGGAATCAAAGATTCTTTGAGGTTACAGGTGATATTGAAACTGATTTACCCCCTGAAAAAAGAATCGGAATTTTATGGGACTTTTATCGCGAACTGATAGGCAGAGGCTGGGTGATTGACACTAATAGTTATAGTGCTAATTTTCGAATAAGTTTAAAACAGAATCCGGACAAAATGCAGGAAGATATTGATAAATTGCAAAAAGAAGTACCACCATTAATCACCACGGCTCACAATTTGGGAAAAGCGGATTTTTATCCTGAAATTTCGGGAAAAGGCAACGCGGTAAAATATATTTTGGAAAAATTCAATATAAGAATAGAAGAAAGCGCTGCTTGCATGGATGATGATAATGATCTTCCAATGACCTCGGCGGTTGGAAAAGTTTATTTACCAGGAATAACAAGTGAAAGTGTGAGAGAAGCTTTAAAAAGGCATTCTGATTGGGTTGTGTCGAAAAATAAGGGAATTTTGGGAACTGAAGAAGTTTTGGAAAAGATTTTGAACGAATTATGATTTATTTTTTTCGCAAACCGCGATAAGTCCGAAGCCGTCTTCAGATCCTGCCGGTGAGATTTTTTTTGAATAATAATTATTGAGAAAACCATAGAATTTATTCACCGGAAAGATTTTATCTTTGAAAGGATAAATTAAAAGCCCGAATCTTCTTAGAACAGAAAATATTTTTCGATGTATGTTTTTAGCAGAGTGGTATTTAATTTCCATTATTTTGAAATGATCGGATATTGTTCGAGTTAAACTTTCTTTGGTAAAATGTTGATAATGTTTTGTTTCCAAAGGCAAATTCCGAGATGGTACAGTTATTATGATTTTTCCAGTTAAGCTTAAATGTCCAGAGAGGTTTTGAAGAATTGCCGGTATATTTTCAGGGGGTATATGTTCCAATGTTTCGATCAAAAAGATATAATCAAATTTTTTGTTTAATCGCATTTTTGCAAGATCATTAACATAAAATTCACCATGCGGATTGAATGCTTTGGCAAATGCTATGGCGCGGTCGGAATAATCAACTCCACAGATATTTATTTCAGGATATTTTTTTGAAAGTTCAAAGCATAATCGTCCATCTCCGCAGCCCGCGTCCAAAATTGAAGTTTCTTTTTGTATTTTATCAGGGATGTTGATTATTAATTTCAGTAAATTCAAATATTCAACATAGTGTAAAAATTTATAATTATCACATTGTAAATCCAAATAATGATATGGAAAAATATAGCTTTTCTCCTGTGATTGCTGTTTTTTTGTTAAATTATCCATCTATAAATGTTAGCAATAATAACGCCAATTTATTTTATAATTATTATTCGCTAAAATCCACAATTTTTTATATTCGAATTATAATTTACACGCCAATGGATTTTTAAAATTCCAATTTTCGATATCATCCATATCTTTTCCGTATTTTCGGATATATTTTGTATGTAATGAAATTTTATTTTCCAATTTTTTGATCAAAATTTTCGCTTTTTCAGCAACTTTCGGATTTGATATTAAACCGGCTTTTAAGGCTTCGATCGCGAGATGAAATCGGGAACATTGATTTAATACCAACATGTCAAAAGGCGTAGTAGTTGTGCCTTCTTCCAAATATCCATGAATCCGGAATCTTTCAGAATTATGATGGCCGGAAATTAATTTGGCAATTACTCCGGGGTAGCCGTGAAAGCTCACGATCACAGGTTTATCTTCAGTAAAATATTTATCAAAATCTCGACAATTATTGCATGTTAAAGGGTGACGTTCATCCCCTACTCCCAATGCTGTTAACTCAGATACATTTACATGCCGAATCTTTAGTTCCGGAGCATAGCACTTTAAAATTTGAATTGTGGCCATTATTTCTTTGACCATAACATCTCCGGCAGAAACCAATACAACATCAGGATTTTTATTGGCTTTTTTATCATCAAAATCCCAAATTAAAAGCCCTGTTTTCAATTGTTCTCGCGCTTTTTGAAGAGAAATCCATTGTGGCATCAATTGTTTTGATGCGGCTATTACATTGATCGAATCAGTACGTTTTAGACAATCTTCGAGAGTAACCAACAAACTGTTGGCATCAGGAGGTAAATATACGCTGCAAAATTTGCCGTGTTTTTCCAGCATTGAGCTGATAAAACTTGGATTTTGATGAGAAAATCCATTGTGCTCTTGTCTCCAGCCAATACTTGTTAAGATGTAATTCATTGAAGAAATCGGTTTTCTCCATGAAACATGAGATGAATATTTCAAAAATTTAGCATGTTGATCAACCATACTTCCTATTATTGGAGCAAATGCTATGAGTCCAATGGCCACATAAATGTTCTTTTTGTGGCTTGAAATAATGATGTAAATTTGTTGGATTCTGTTTCATCAGGACAGAAAAACCTGAAATTATGGTATTTATCATTTAATTTAAATATGTCGCGAACATAATCTGAACTCACTTCCGTATTACGTTTTTCTTCAATTCCGGGAGTTTTTATTTTAATACTGTAATCGGATAATTGAGGAAGCTTCAATTCTTTTCGTAATTTTCCGCCTATAGCATGCTTATTCATGCCAATACATAAATTTTTGACCGGTACAAACTCTAAAACATCTTTTTTCGGGGTTCCTTTTTTATCTACCAATTCATTGATTTTATAACTTTCAAGCCAATTTTTTACCAATTTAAAATGTTCTTTATTTGTTTTTGGATCTCCCAATGGTATACCATGAGAACGAAAATGCCCTTCTATTTTATGGCCATCGGCTTTTTTAATGCCACTTTTTCCTTTTAAACAGCGATAAATTATAACCGGCCATTTTGGTTTCAATTCTAATTTTTTATTTTCACGAGCTTTTTTCTGAAGCTTTTTAATAATCTGATATGAATTTTCCAAAGCCTTTATCATATCCTGATGATTTTGCTTTTTCGGATCTGTATCATTAACTATAAACGGTTCGTAATACAAGCCTTTAAAATAGTCTATAACTTCCTGATCGCTCATTTTACCAAAAATAGTCGGATTGCTTATTTTATAACCATTGACTAATAAAATCGGTAAAACCGCGCCTGATGTTTTGGGATTTAAAAATTTATTACTGTGCCATGAGCCGGCTAGTGGACCTGTTTCGGCTTCACCATCACCAATTACACATGCGGCAATTAAATCCGGATTATCAAATACCGCTCCGAAGGCTGTGGAAAGAGAATAACCCAATTCTCCACCTTCCAAAATCATACCCGGTGTTTTTGGAGTTGTATGGCTTGGAAATGCGCCTGGCCAACTAAAATCGCGGCATAATAAACCGGTTCCTTTTTCGTCTCGGGTATATTCTTTATAAAAATGTTGCATTGTTCCCTCGGCAAAAATGTTTGCCTGAGGGCCCGGAGCGCCATGTCCGGGACCTGAAAGATATAATATTTCACATTTGTGTTTGGAAATTAAATAATCCAAATGCGCGTAAATGAAATTCTGATTTGGAACTGATCCCCAATGGCCGAGGATTCGATCTTTTATATCATTTGTCGATAATTCTTTGCGTAATAGAAAATTGCTTTTGAGATAAAGCTGAGCAGCACCAAGGTAATTTATATAGCGAAGATATTTCTCCAGCCAAATTATGGCTTTTTTGTTGTTTATTTTTGTTTTTGACATTTTTATGAATTTTAAGACATTTTATCTGAATATTTTAGCATGAATAAAGACTTTATTCAAATTTGAGAGATAAAAATTCTACCTGAGCAGGACAAAAAAAAATTAAAAAATTCACTTTTTTTAATTTTTGCTTTATAATACAGCCATAAATTATTATTTTTTAATAAATTTTAATGTCTAAAGTTACTTTTAAAAATTCCGGTGAGTCTGCAACTGTTAATAGCGGAGCTTCTTTAAAAGAGTTGATTGAAGAAAAAGGTTGGCCGGTTTCTTTTGCTTGCGAAAATGGTATTTGTGGCACGTGTTTAATTAAGGTTGTGGAAGGAAAAGAACATTTGGGCGAAATAAAAGAGCAGGAAAAGATGACTTTAGAGGCTATGGGGATGGATAGTGGCGAGTATAGATTGGCTTGTGAATGTGTTGTGGGGGATGGGGATGTTGTTATTGAGGGGTAAATGTTGGTAATCCGTAATCAGTAATCAGTAATTCGTAAATTGAAAAATTTTAATATTAATTTATTCCTTTTACGAATTACGGATTACGAACTTTACTTACTCAAAGGGAAATGCGTATGATCCTATGTCAGTGAATAAATGAGAATTAAAATTTAATCACAAGACAATGCCGGAGTTACCTGAAGTTGAAATTTTAGCTAGAGATTTGAAAAATGTTATTGAAAAAAAACGAATTAAAAACATTGAGATTTTAAATGAGTCAACTTTTAAAGGTGAGAAAAACGATTTGGAAAAAATTATAAATAAAAGAGTAGTCGAGGTTTTCCGAAGAGGGAAATTTTTGGTGGTGTTTTTGGAAAATAATTTTGTTTTATGCGCTCATTTAAGAATGACGGGGAAATTTTCAGTAAAAAAACATACTGATCCGAAATTAAAATTTGAACGTGTTAGATTTGATTTTGAGAATTTTTCTTTGTGTTTTTCCGATCAAAGGAAATTCGGAAAAATTTGGCTTTGTCAAAAGAAAGAATTATTGGAATTTACAGGTATGAAAAATTTGGGAATTGAGCCTTTTAGCAATAATTATAAATCAGAAGTTTTATATGATCTTTTTAAAAATAAAAAAGGACCTATAAAAAAATGGCTTTTGGATCAAAGTTTAATTGCAGGTTTGGGGAATATTTATAGTGATGAAGCGTGTTTTCATGCGCAACTAAAGCCTCAGCATAAAATTGAAAATTTGAAGAAGAAAAATTTTGAAAAACTTTTCGATAGTGTTTTAGAAGCTTTAAATTTAGGCATTCGTAATCGTGGAACTTCTTTTTCCGAGCATAAAGAAGCGGATTATAAGGATATTTATGGAGAAGCCGGAAAAAATTATGCTTTTTTGTATGTTTACGGAAGAGCGAAAAAGGACTGTTTGAGATGCGGGGCGATTTTGAGAAAAACGAAAGTGGCGGGAAGGACAACGGTTTATTGCGGGAGATGTCAGAGGTGAAGAAGAGAGTTTACTCCAACGTCATTTCTCCGCCTTTTATCGGCATTTCCACGTTGTTGTAGCCGTTTTCAGCTAAGGCTTCTTTAAACTTGTACATTGGTTCTTCTTCTCCGTGTACCAACAGTATTTTTTTGCTTGGTTTGCAGCGGTCCACATGAGAAAGCAGGTCACTTCTGTCCGCATGGGCGGAGAAAGCATCGAATGAATGGACTTCTGCTCGGACTTGATATGGTTTGCCAAAAATATTTACGACTTTATGTCCTTCTTTTATTTTTCTGCCCAGTGTATTTTCCGCCTGATAACCAACAAGCAATATTGCGTTTAAAGACTGGTCTATGTTGTTTTTTAGATGGTGTAATATTCTTCCGTGTTCGCACATTCCTGAAGCTGAAATTATGATATAGGGTCCATGCAAAGTATTTAACGCTTTTGACTCTTCCACCGAGGTTATGTAGTGCATTTTTTCAAACCCAAACGGATCTAATTTTTCATTCTGAAATAATTCGTTGGTTTCTTTATCGAAACATTCAGGGTGAGATTTGAAAACTTTTGTTACGTTAATACTCAACGGGCTATCAAGATAAATGGGTAGTTCGGGAATTCGATCTTCCTGCACTAATTTATGTAATTCGTATACCAACTCTTGACTTCTTCCAAGGGCAAAAGCGGGCATTATTATTTTTCCTCCTCTTTTTGCCACTTTAGTCACCAATTCCTCTATTCTTTTATCAGAATCATAAAATGTTTCATGAACTCTGTCTCCATAAGTAGTTTCTGTCAATAAGTAATCTATATTTTCAACCGCGACAGGATCTCTGAGGATTGGCAAATCATGTCTTCCAAGATCTCCCGTAAATAGAAATCTTGTATGATTTCCTGTGTCGTGATCATCAAATTCCAATAAAATTTGAGCTGATCCCAAAATGTGTCCGGCAATTTTGAATGTGAATTTTACTCCTTCAGCAATTTCCGTTTCCTGATCGAATTCCACTGCTTTAAATTGTTGCAAGCAAATTTTGGCGTCTTCGGCAGTATAAATCGCTTCCACTATCGGCAAACCTTTTCGCCCGGCTTTTTCATTTAAATATTCCGCTTCCCTTTCCTGAATAAATCCACTATCGGCAAGCATGTATTCTGACAAATCTTTTGTTGCCGGCGTGCAGTATATCGGACCTTTAAAACCTTGCTTTACCAGATTAGGCAAAGCGCCGCTGTGATCTATATGAGCGTGAGACAATAAAACCATATCGACTTCTTTAGGGTCGAAATCAAAATTTTTATTATATAGTTTTTCCAATTCACGCTTACCTTGGTACATTCCGCAATCAAGCAGAATTTTCTTATTGTTGATTGTTAATAAATGCCTTGATCCTGTTACTTCCCTATCTGCGCCGCAAAATTTAATTTTCATTTTTGTTTTTTGTTATTTAAAAAATCTTTTTATTATAGCATTTTTATACTTTTTTAACAAATAGTTATGTGATAATTTAATTTATGAAGTAAATTTATTTTATACTTATGTCAGTTCTGGTCATTCATAATCCGGTTTCGGGACGAAAAAGATTAATTAACAATGTTGGTTATAATTTTAAAAAGTATTTAGAGAAAAAAAATGTTAAATATGAGTGGTTTGAAACTTTACCGCAGGAATGTCAGCCTCTTTCGGAGCTTAACATTGGAAATCGCGAGAGAGTGATTGTGATTGGCGGGGATGGAACCGTCGGTGAAATTGTTAGTTTCATCGTTAAAAACAAATTGAAAACCAAGGTCGCGATTATTCCTACAGGATCCGCTAATTTAATTGCCGTATCTTTAAAATTGCCGCTTGTTTTCACTAATTCGGGTTTTAAAAATGCTGTAGAAGGAACTTCAAAAACTTTTGATGTCGGAATAGTTAATAATGAACATATTTTTATTATAGGATGCGGGAAAGGACATGACGCGATGTTGATAAAAACAGCTAAAAGATCTTTAAAAAGGCGTTTCGGCTTATTGGCTTATTTTTTTGCGTTTTTAAGACAAATTTTTCATTTTCGAAGACTGAAATATAAGATAATCGTCGATGAAAAAATCTACAAATTCAAAGCCAGAACCGTGCTTGTATTTAACTTGTTGGATATATTCGGATTATTAAAAAATTACAGTTTTGACGCTCATGATGGCGTTCTCAATATTGTTATTCTTCAAACTTCGGCTTTTTGGAGTTTAATGAGGACAATAGCTAAATTCTTTACCGGAAACGCGGAAGAAAAACGCAGCGGAGTGAGGCTTTTGCAAGGCAAAAAAATTGAAATTCATACTAAACAAAGGGATATTCCGATTGAAATAGATGGCGAGTTGATGCGTTTGGAGAGTTTGAGAGTTGAGGTGATTCCGATGGCGGTGGGTATTGTGAGTGAGTAAAAGGTGATTTGGATCATACGATTTTCTCTTTGAGAAAAATTTTAAAAGTTATATTTTTTAAACGTAATTCGTAATTAGTAAACCGTAATCCGTAAAAGGAATTTAATTTTATATTTAAAAGCAAAATTCTTTAATTTATATATGATTTTAGTAATTGTCCCTCAATGCGGGAGAAATAATTTTTTATTATATAAAACTTAAACCTTGTACGAATTACGGATTACGAATTACGTATTACGATTATTTTTCTTAAAGGAAAAATCGTATGATCCGGTGATTTTTTTGACACATTAATAAAAACTTAATAAACTTAGTGAGTCGCAAAATATAAAAACATGCTCCTGTAGCTCAATTGGATAGAGCATCGGTCTTCGGAACCGAGGGTTGGGGGTTCGAGCCCCTCCAGGAGTACCAACTTTGGTGGCCGGTAGCCGGTTATCAGTGGCTTCTAAAGTACTGTTTATAGTATAATCCGTCTTGACGAGTATTCTTTTTAATGTTATAAAATATTCTTTTAAATTTAAAAATACAAAACTTTCGAAATATGTTAAATTTGATATGTAAATTTATTTATTATGTGTGCTGATGTTTATATAAATACGGATACGGGGGCGAGTTGTAATTTCTGCGGCAAATTGAATCCGAAGAATGTGATTTTGTGTAATAAATGCGGGAAGGAATATTGCCCTGATTGTATTTCTGACACAGCTCCAACTATGACATTTGAAAGTAGTGGTTTGGGGCGGGGTTTTTATTGTTATAAATGTATTGATGATGTTATTCGTGAGAATGCGGATCCTTCTATTTTATCAATTTTTTCAGGATTAATTTTTAAATTTTTTAAGGTTTTTGGGGTTTTATTTAATAAATTTAAATTAAAGAAAATCTTTAAATTTAATGGAGTTGGTATTATAAACTTATGGGGAATAAAATGGTTTTTCAAGAAACTTTCTCGGATTTTTTCTTTTTATCAGCCTATTTGGGTTAGTTTTGAAAAAAAAGATAAATTAAATATTGGAGTTTATTTTGTGGGTATTTTAATTTCACTTTTTTTTATAAATAATTTACTGCTTTTTCCTTTTATTAAGTTTCTGGACACTGTATTCTTATGGGCTAAATATTTGATTTTAGGGGTTTATTTATATTTTCTTGATAGCTTTATAATTTCGAAAGATTCTCAAGGGTACGCGAGGAAACTATTTTGTAATAAATTTTATTTTCGGTGGATATTTTTAGGTTTAATGATTTACACAACTTATTTATTTGGTATTTTATTTGATTTTAATTTACAGACTGTACTAACAAAGTTGAATGTTTCTTCTGTGGATGGTGGAGGGATTTTAAATAATTACTTAGACGGCATTTCCGATTTTTTAAAAAATAGTAAAAATAATATTATTAATAACCCGTTTTTTTAGTGTTTAAGAAAATTTTAAGCAAATTTAGTAATAATGATAAAGCTTTAAGTAATTTTGAAAGTCAGAGTCCTACATTACCTAAAATAGAAACTAAGTTTTTGGATTTAGTGTTTTTAATTGATAGTTCTTTGAGCATGAAAGAGAATGATCCGGAATTTCAGAGAGTTGGAGCGGCGATGATGCTTATTAAGGCTTTGGAACCTGCTGACCGAATTGCAGTGATTCAGTTTGAGGAGGAAACAGAAACTATGTGTGCTTTGACAACTGATAAAGATAAAGCGATTAATTGTTTTGAGAAATTAAGATTAACAGATAAAGGAACTCGTATTGACCGAGCTATTTTAAGAGGGATTAAAGAGCTTACCAATAATCCAAGTTCGAATCATAGAGCAATTTTGCTTTTTACTGATGGAGGGGGGACTTATAAAGAAAATTTGAATAAAATGGCAAGGGAAAGCGGAATCAGAATTTTCTGCATTGGCTTGGGCAATAAAGTGAATAAATATTTATGTCAATCAATGGCTTTAAAAACAGGAGGAATGTATTTGCACGCCAAAGACGCAGGAATGCTTTTGAATATTTTCCAGAGAGTGACGTATGTATTTAAACGTTTGGTTACGCAGGAGCCGATTAGGGATGCGGGGAGGCTGCTTTAAGTAGCGGCTTTTGATTTTTTTAAAGTTTCTAAAGTTGCTTTTACTGATGGATTACCAGTGTTTTTTAAATCTAAGCGTTTTTTAAATGTAGATTGAAGTGGAGTTATAAATTCATCAGCCCATGAAGGTGTCAATACAAGAACTTCTTTAAAATCAATAATTAAATTTTCTTTATCTTTTATATCTTTAATTAAAGGCTGTAAGGCTAAATAGGCTTCTTTACCTGATGGTCGGGAAATTAAATTTGTGCCAAATTTTTTTAAATAGATTATCATTTTTAATAGTGTTTAATAATTAATTATTGCCAAACAGCCTGGAAATTTTATTTTATTTTTTTTAAATTTTAGGCCGGAATTTTTATCTATCTCTAATAGAATTTGACCGCTATAGAATAATAATTTAATTGGATTAGATAAAATAATATCCTTAACAAATTTGAGGCCATTTCCTCTATCTTCAGGAGCACGAGCTGAAATATAGCGAGTGAATGCTATTTGCAGTGCTTCCTGATCATTTTTTAATTCAGGCAATACTCTTTTTAAAGTTTTTAAAATTCCCTGTCCACGATCAGCTAAAATTATTAGTTTTTTTTGCATGTCGTAACCAAAAAATACTCCCGGAACGTCCGGCCAACTACCTATATTATGATTGTAAGAATTATTGCCAATTTCACCGGCTACCGCGATCAAGAGGGGAAAAATTTCTTTAATTTCAGTAATCTTTGATAGTTTTATACTTAAACTCTGTAATCGAGCGGAAAAAATATCATTTGTCTCGCAATATAAATCTGGTGAGGTTTCTGTAGCAGTTTTGCCGGATGCCCATTTTATAGCTTTAGTTTCTATATTCTCTGGTATTGTTCCGGTTTCATTTTTTAAAAAATTTTCCAGATGTTCCGGCTGATAATAACGTTTACTTGATGCATGAGGCCGAAAAGATTTTAGAACTCCTTTATCTTCCCAATTTCTCAGGGTATCTATTGATACTCCTAAAATTTTTGCTGCTTCACTAATTGATAATAATTTTTTTTTCATAAACAGTTCACCTAAGGGAATCTATGCAAATCTATGCAAATCTATGCAAATCTATGCAAATCTATGCAAATATTAACAAATTTGACTATAATTGTAAATGCTTAAGTCAGTAACGACTCACTGAGGTTATATGTCATCCAGAACTTCATTTATGTCATCCCTGTAAATGTTACATAATTCGTTGACAGAATTATAATAAAAAAAATTTTATAATCCTGTCATAAAAT
>LBOO01000010.1 GCA_000989565.1 Candidatus Peregrinibacteria bacterium GW2011_GWA2_33_10
CCTGAATGCGGAACCCTGCTGGTTCGCCTGGAAAATGAAGCAATACATTATTGTCCCAATGAAGAGGGCTGTCCTCCTCAGATTAAAGGAAAGATTGCACATTTTGCAAGCCGGAAGGCGATGGATATTGATAATTTAGGTGAAGAAACCGTTGAATTGCTTTATGATTCCGGGCTGATAAAGAACATACATGATATTTATGGATTGAAGAGAGAACAATTGCTTGGGCTGGAAAGAATGGCAGAGAAATCAGCACAGAATCTGATCATTGGAATTGAGGCATCAAAGAAAATCCCTTTATCTTTCGCGTGAGAATGAAGAATAGAATAATTATCAATATTGACTTGAGGATCATTAAAATTGCCATAATCAGCAACTGTTTTTATATTATTATTGCTTTGATTTTTTAATTTTAAATTTAATTTGGAAACCGGAGGCCGGACACTGATGTTTATGTATACAGTGCCGGAAATTGTGTTTGTGTCATTGCTTTTTACTCTTACACCTATTTTATAAGATCCCGGAACCGTCAAAGTACATGCCGCGGCTGAATTTTGAATCGTGCATATATCAAATACGTTTGCGGGCTTACTGTTTCCGGTTATTTCAACTTCTCCGAGTATCCAATTATATTCAGTAATTTGGGCGTTTTCAGGCGCTTGCGATTGACTCGCATCCAACTGGATCGTTAATGGAGCAGGTCCTTGTGTGTTCGAGGATGTCAGAATCGCATTAACAATTTGTAAATTATTGATTTTTTGATCCAATTTGAATAATTCTAAAGCTACGGTTTTGATTTCTGAATAATCATTTTGCTCTTTTTGATCTTTTAATTTTAAATTGTCAATCATCGAGGAAGCGGGAAAATCAATTTTTCCAACTAATTCTTCATTTGATTTTATTTCATCATAATCCGAGGAACTACTTTCAACCAATTTGTTATAATCAGATACTACATTTTGTAAAACTTTGGCTGAAGTATAGGTTGAAACAATTTTTTGAATTTGACTTTTTTTAGCGGAACAAACTGACTCCGTATTATCAAGATCGCAAATTATCATGGCGTAAATCCCTTCAATTTTATCTGTAGTGTCATCGGCATAAGCTCTTTTTATTAAGAACTTTTCATAATTATAAGCAAATCCGCTTTTGGCTATATCCAGATGTTTTTGCGCTTGCACCATTGATGATTGCGCCGCGGGAAAATAAGTACTTAAATTATTGATATTTTTATAAAAACTTTCGATTTCAGTAATCAAAGAGACAATTGCTTTTGGATTTTGCTCCAAGTATTTTTTATTATCTGCATCGTTCAATGATTTATTCAAAGTTTGAGTTTTGGCATCAATGTTATTTTGAATTTCATAAATATTCGTTGAAGATGAATTCAATTTTTTAGTCATGCTTTGTAAGCTTGAATCAATTGCAATGCTTTGACCTGATTTTGTGGTGTATCGATATCCGGCTCCGGAAACGCTTTGACCCGGGGCGGACTTCAATTCGCCGGGATCATCTTCTCCTTTTGGCGCGTATTTAATTACTGTGTTTACGATGGCATAGGAGATCATGATAATTAAAATACCTGTAACCGCGTAGATAATGTTTTTTTTGCCTTTTTCTGTTTTTTCCGCTTCTCCTCCTGCCAAAACATATAAATATCCGCCGTAAATTATTGTAATCACCGCGGCCAATGCCAAAAATCCGAGAAAAAAGTTTGTGTAATTTAAGACACATTCACGGAGGCTATAACATTTAAAAATGCTTTCGCCTTCAGGATCAACATATAGATCAGGATCAGGTGGTTTATAATAACCTTTAAACTCTTTAAAGCTGCTTTGGCCTTCACAGCCGATCGTGCCGCCTGACCAGTCGCAGATTTCCTTTTCGATATCAGCTGAGACGGTGATTGGCAGAATTAATGTAAAAATAATCGCAAATAGAAGTTTTTTCATTATTTTTTGTTTTAATATTTAAATTCAATACCCTCAATTTCCTGAGGATTATGTTGTAAAGTTATAAATGTGTAGACTATCGCATAAGCAAATGTAACTAATATCAAGCCATAAATCACTGTTTTTATAATTTTTTTGCTTTTATCGATCATATCGTCCTGCCCATAGAAGAAAATATATAAATATCCGGCATAAATCAGCGCTGAAACTGAGACTAAGGCAATAATACCGGTAATGAATTGCGTGATGTTTATTATAATTTCGAAAGCTCGGTCTATTCGAATGTCTTCGTCCGGCGAAGGATAAAAAATATAAACCAATCCTTCGGCCAGACCGATTAAAATTAATCCGGCTGCGGCCGCAAATAGATGTTTTTTTGCATTGGTTTGAGCTTCATCGCTTGACGATTCTGCTACCATGCGGAATCCACTGATGATTATCGCCAGTATCGCTCCATAAACCACAAACATTTCAACGGCATTGTAAATTCCGGCAACTTCTTCACCGAATGCTTTAGCAACCAATTCCACGGAACCTGTATCATTATAAGCTTCTCCGGGATAAGACGGGCCACCGGCATTTTCTTTGCCAAAGAAAATATCAAAAACTATTTCATCGGCCAAGACAATTACAATTAAACCCATTATCACGCCAAAAACATTCTTTTTTTGCTTTGTTATTTCATCTTCTATTTGATCGCCTGAGCTAAGAATTTTAACACCCGCGATGATCAAATAAAGAACAGCAATTGAGCTTGTAACATAAATAAAATAATCACCAATATTTAAAAATACAGAACTTATTGACTGAACTCCGGTGCGGCGGGAACTTTCAGGATGAGATTCGCTTTTGGCAAAATTTGATTGTTCTGTTCCCTTGCCAAGATTCTGCAATGATTTTGTGGCCGATGACTGAGCAAAAATAACAGTAAAATTAATTAATATAAAAAATATTATGATGAATATTGACGCGCAAATTTTACTTATTATTTTCATATTATTAATGATTTAATAAATCCAATTATAATACCTAAGGCTTCTTTTTCTTTTACACCGTTCCAAGAAGGCCCGATTGACCCAAGAATAAACGTTGTTACAAAGCCGAAAGCGCCATATATTATTAAAAGCCCTATGATGGAATTAGTAATTATTTTCTTGGCTTTTCCCATACTTTCATCGTTGCCCAACGACATTATGTAATACGCGGCGCCGACTATTAAGCCAAAAATCGCTACCGGTCCGACAAAAGTAACAACAAAATTCGTAACTCCTATAATTTGCGCCACACCCGCCGGGAGATTTATGGTTGGTTCCAAATCACCGTATGTGGAGTAATTTTCCTCGATTGAGAAAAATACTTGATTAACAATTATACTTGTTAATCTTACCAAATAAGCTATAGCAATGAAATTCACAATCATTTTTAAAAGAGCGATTATGATAAAAACCTGCTTATTAAAAATTCCGGCTGAAGCTATTATATGTTCTGTAGATGTCAAAAAAGTACCTTCGTAATCTCCGTCTTGCCCAAAAAAGAAAATATCATCGATTTTCATGGCCATGCTGATCAAAACAAGCCCTATTATTGATGTAATTATGTTTTTTTTCTGTTTCGTTAAAACTTCATCCTCGCCATTTGACGTAACCATGCGAAATCCGGAATATATTATGAACATTACAGCGACTGAACCGATTACATATAGAAGATCTTGATAAATTTGGCCGCCTATATTTTTTACGTTTTCTACGGCAGACGCGCCCTTTTTGACTGATGATCCTCCTCCGGTATATTTATTGGACTCTTGAATCGGTAAAATTTGAGCAAACGCATTGAAGCTTAAACCCAAAAAAATGTTTAAGGCAATAAATATTGTGAGTATTTTTAATATTCTTTTTGTCATTTATTTTTGTTTCTTTTTTATTCATATTATTTTACCTTATTTTTTGTGGATTGTATAGGGTAAAACCCGAATTTTAATGTTTTTTGGGAGTTTTTGGTAATACTATTATTAATTTTTGGCCAGGCCTCAATGTTTCATCTTTTACTCCATAATTAGCGTTATATATACTTGTTAGCGTAACGCCGTAATCACCGGCGATTCTAATAAACCCCTCTCCTTGCTTAACTGTGTGTTCTATATAATCCACCGGAACAATAATTTCCCGGGAGTCTTTTAAGCTTAATCTATGTAATTTCGGATTTGTTTTGTATAATTCTTCTCTTGTTACATTATAGCAGATTTGAAGTTGTTTTAAGTCCCATCCCGGTTTAACTTTCAGTTTTAGACCTCGCTTCTTTGTTATCCCTTTCTTGGAAGTTGATTCAGGTCGCTTGACAGATTTCATTGCCGCGGTTTCGGGAACTGTTTTTTCATCCTGTTTACCGGTTTTGGCTTCAGCCGGTTTTATTGTTTCTTTTTTTGGTTCTGCCGCTGCTATTTGACGGTCTTTTAAAACTTTTGCTTTTTCTTTTTCCTGTGTAATTTTATTAATAGATTGGACAGCGTTGGCTGACATTACCACGTTTTTATTGGTATACGCGCTTAAACGGATCGCGTTGTCATTGGCAATTGTAAGTTTTTCTTGTAATTGAGCCGGAAATTCCGCGCCAGTTTCAAAATAATTTCCTTCAACTATTTCGTCCACGCTTTTTTCGATAATTTTTTCCAAATCCGCTTGAAGTTCATTCAATTTTTCAACAACTTGAGCCTGCAGTTCGCTTACTTTAGCCGCTTTTTCCAATTCTTTTTCGTAAAGAGTAATGATTTCAGATAATTCAGTTATATTTTCTTTATCGGCATTTTCATATCTTTCATTCAACTTAACCAAATAATCACTTGATGTATCGACCTCTAATCCGGTCTTAAGCGTTTGAGCAATCAGAATTCGGATTTCTTCTCTTTTTTCATTAATTGCCACTTTAATTTCATCATATTGCTCTTGTGTTTCAACTACTCCTGTTTGAAGTTCTTTGTCCAATATCCCCGAAATTCGATTTAACTCTAATATTAAGCCCGAGTCAGCCGCTTTTGAGCTATCAAAATTAATGTTAAATTCTTCCAACAATTTTCGCGCTCGGCTTCCGGTTTCAGTTGTTACTTGAGCTATAGCCGCTTCCTCAGTAATTTGTTTTCTATATTCCACGATAAGGTCTTTTTCCGGCAATTCCCGCAGTGAATTCGCGTAAATCGTTAAAATCTCAGGAGCCAAGCCTTTAGGCAATCTTAAATTATAATTTTCAGGCAAAGAAATTTTTAAGCCGGAACCATTTCCATTTATTAATGCATTTTTAATATCATCATAAAGGCCATTTCTTAAATTAATCGCTGGATTTAGAAAAAGCAACTCATCAAAAAATTCAACTCTTTTCTCTTCGGAATCATATAATTTACCAATCAGATCCAATAACTCAATTTGTTCCGGTTTTAATTCTATTTTAAGTTTTTGGCCAATTCTGATTGTATTGTTTTTTAAATTATTCCAAGCTTTTAAATTATCTATTTTTACACCATTTTTTGCCGCTATTGTTGAGAGATTATCTCCACTTTTAACTTCCACGATATTTTCACCCAAATTTTTATATTTGATTGAGATTGAATCAAATTCCAATTCTTTTTCATCAAATATTTCGTCCGTAACATTGTGTTTTTTGTAGTAATCCGTAACTACGCGAATAATTCCAAAAAATTTTGTTAAATAATTCAGTCTTTCAAGTAGTACGAGAACTTTGTTTCTTTGGGCAATCAATGGATTTAGTATTTTTTCCTTATTTTTTATTTGAGTTCTAAAATTTTTTATTTTATTATCTCTTCTACTGGATTTTTTTTCTTTTTGAGCTGATTTTATTTGTTCTTCAAATTTGGAAATTTCCGCTTTTAACTTATCTATTTTCCCCATGGAAGTATTAAAATCCATACTTTTTGCCAATTCTGAATATTCTTCTCTGACTTTTGACAAATAATTCACAATATCGGTATTTTTCTCACTTTTGCATATATTGAAATATTTTTTGGCGTTTCCGGGCCCCTGGTTATAAGCAATAAACGCCCAAAGCCATGAGTCATTTTCATTTTCGCAAGGGAATATTCTTTTTAAATTTTTCAAATATCTCGCTGATGCTCTTGCCGCCAACAGGTAATCTCTTCTTTCATCAATCAATGGATGATGTCCGCTTTGTAAATTGTATTCATTACCGGTTCTACTCATAAATTGCCATGGTCCTGTCGCGCCCGGGCCTGAAACTCCTTGTCCGAATTCAGATTCATTAAAAATATTATATAAAGTCCATTCCGGAACTCCTTCTTCTTTATATATTTTTCGTATTAAATTTATATACAGAGGAAATCTTAGAAATATCCCCTCTTCCAATTTTCCTCCAATTCCTAATTTTTTAATATTGCGAATAGGATAACAGATTCCTTTGGAAGTATATAAAGTGGTTGGATCCGTACCCTCATTTTCATAAGCAGGAAGACTTCTTATTGTATTAACGTCAGTATTTCGATAAATATTTTCCCACACTTCAATTGAATTTTTAACTATCGGTTCTTTCGGCTCCAATTTTTCGATTTCCAATAAACTTTTCAATTTTAAGTTTTTTTCAAATTTTTCAGTATCTTCATACAATTCAATTTTCGGCGCGCAACTTTCTTCATCTGCGCATGACAATAGTTCAGATGAAGCCATAGCCGCAGCTGCTCCCCCTAATAATTTAAGGAAATATCTACGATTCATTACGTTTGGTGTTTCTCCATGATTATTGTTTTCCATGCTATGAATTTAATTTTAAGCCAAAACTATACTTGTTTTTATTTTTTTGTCAAGCAAAAACCGCAGTTATGTTTAAATAAAACGATTATTTTTAAATCTCTTGTCATATAATCATTATGTTTATATAATTAGCCCGATAATAATCTATCAGTTTAAATTTTATGTATGAAAAACAATGTTCTTGTCGAGTATTTTAAGGGAAGTGTTTCGGAACTTCGAAAAGTGTCTTGGCCTACCAAGAATCAAGCGATTAAATTGACAGCGATTGTGCTTGGTTTTAGTTTAATTTTCTCATTTTTTTTAGCAGGGGTTGATTTTGGTCTTTCGGAAGCGTATAAGTTAGCTTTAGAGAAATTAAAATAAATTAATAATTTTTTAAAAATATGGCAAAACAGGCAAAAAACACAGGAAGGCATTGGTATGTTATTCATACTTATTCGGGTTATGAGGATGCTGTAAAAGAAGCATTACTTCAAAGAATTGAATCTTTAAATATGGAGGATTTGATTTTTGATGTTGTGGTCCCGAAAGAGAAACAAATTGTGATGAAAAAAGGAGAACCAAAGCAGGAAGAAAGAAAAATATTCCCGGGTTATGTACTTGTAGATATGATTGTAACGGATGATTCTTGGTATGTGGTTCGAAATACACCTAATGTTACGGGATTTGTGGGATCGGGAACGATTCCGGTGCCTGTTTCCATAGATGAATGGTTGCATGTGCAAAAAAGAATGGGCAAATCAGAGCCGAAATTCAAAATTGACTTTAGTGTCAGCGATAATGTGGTTATTTTGGATGGTCCTTTCGCAAACTATGAAGGAATGATCAATAAAGTGGATGAAGAAAAAGGAAAAGTAAAAGTCATGATTACAATTTTCGGCAGAGAAACACCTGTTGAGCTTGATTTTACGCAGGTGAAGAAGAAGTGATCAGCGATCAGGAATCAGTTATCAGGAATTAAAATTATAGTGTAATAATATTTAAATATTTTTATGCAGAAGTTTACTATTTTTACAATTATTTTTTCTTTTGCTGTGATTCTTGTGATGGCGGAACTTATAATTAATGATTATTTGGAAACTCAAACGAGCGGTTATCAAAATTTGCAAACTTCAGCGATTAATAACAAAGTTTTTGAAAAAGATGATGAGAAAATTGAACCTGAAAAGGAAGAAAAGAAGCAAATTGTTTGGACGATCAATGACGGTCTTTTTGCGGAAGCCGGTATTTCGAATGTGAATGCTAAAAAAGTGGATTTTAATGAAAAATTGTTTCAACTTATTGATCTGGTTGGTGTTAATAACGAAACAAGCGCAAAATTTAATGTTTTTTATAATGATTCTTTTGCTATTACTATAAATGAATTTAAAATGGATTCTGAAAGTGGAGCGATTGAGCTTTATGATTTTATAAATAGAGAAGCCAACAATAAAGCCGGTATAGCGATAAATGAGGATAATTCATTTGGTGATGCTTCGTTTTATATTAATAATAGAGATAAAAAAGATGCGGCGAGTTTGGTCGTAAAAATCCGCAATCAAATTTTTGCTTTTGAATATAAGCACAGTTATCATCCGATGGTGAAGAAAGTTTTGGAGATTATGTGAAGTTGTAAATTTTATTTATTCATGGGGTAAATGTATAATCCATCAGATAATATGTCAGTAAGTAATCACTAATTTTTTACTTGCGGATTTCAAGCTTTTGCCTTAGAATATCGTCGCTGCCTCATAAAATTATTTTTAAACAACTTAAAAATGGCAAAGAAAGTTTTAACGTTAATCAAACTTCAAATCGCTGCCGGAAAGGCTAATCCGGCACCTCCTATTGGTCCTGCGTTAGGTCAGCATGGAGTGAATATACAAGAATTTTGTGTTCAGTTTAATAATGCCACAAAAGAGAAAGGTGATACCATCGTTCCGGTGGAAATTACTGTTTTTGAAGACAGGTCTTTCACTTTTATTATGAAGAGTGCTCCGGCGGCTGTTTTAATCAGACAGAAGTTAGGCATTCCGAAAGGTTCTGCTGAACCTAATAAAAACAAAGTTGCCGAGATTAACCGCGCTCAACTTGAAGAGATTGCTAAAGAAAAAATGGTTGATTTGAACGCAAATGATATTGATGCGGCAGTAAAAATTATTGCCGGAACAGCGCGCAGCATGGGTGTAAAAGTTAATTTATCTTAAATTTATTTTATAGTGGGAGGTTTAAACTCCGCTATTACCACTTAACCTAAATAAAATGAAAAAATTCGGTAAAAAATATCGAGCGGTATTGGAAAAGTTTAATGTCAATGAATATTATTCTTTAGATAAAGCTGTTTCGATTCTTCCTGAGACAAGGGAAAAGAAGTCCGTGTTGTGGCTTTTGTTTCAGAAGATAAAGTTAAAGAAGCAAAGAGTGCCGGCGCAATCGAAGCCGGTAAAGAAGAATTAATTGATAAAGTTTTGAAAGGCTGGACTGAATTCGATGTTGCAATCGCTACTCCGGATGTTATGAAAGATCTTGGAAAAATCGCTAAAATTTTGGGACAAAAAGGTTTAATGCCTAATCCTAAAGCCGGAACAATTACTTCGGATATCAAAACGACAGTTGAAACTATTAAAAAAGGACAAATTGAATACAGAAATGACAAATTATGCAATCTTCATAATGGTTTTGGAAAAATAAATTTTACAAAAGAGCAATTGTTGGAAAATGTAAAAGCTTATATTAAAGCTATTATTGATGCAAAACCCGCTACTGTTAAAGGAACATATATCAATACAATCACCTTGGCTACAACTATGGGGCCGGGAATTAAAGTGGATGTGAATGGGGTGTTGAAGGAAGTGAAATAAGTGATCAGGAATTAGTTATCCCGCAATGCGGGATCAGGAATAATTAATAAATTTATTATTTATGAAAGTTAGGATTAAAAGGATTGATAATGGGTTAGAGTTGCCGGTTTATGAGACGAGAGGGGCGGTGGGATTTGATATTTTGGCACGGGAAGATACTTTGATTAAATCTAAATCAATTGCTTTAATTCCTTCAAATTTAATTATTGAAGTGCCTGCTTCTTATATGCTGATTGTGGCTTCGAGAAGCAGCACTCCTTTAAAAAAGAAATTAAGCCCTCCGCATGGTTTTGGTATAATTGACCATGATTATTGCGGGTCGAATGATGAAATTAAAATTCAGGTTTATAATTTTTCCGATGATGATGTTGAAGTTAAGAGAGGTGAAAAGATCGCGCAAGGGGTTTTTGTGAGGATTGATAAGTTTGAGTGGGAGGAAGTTTCTGAGGTAAAGAAAGATTCGAGAGGGGGGTTTGGGAGTACGGATGCGTAATTCGTAATCCGTAATTCGTAATTCGTAATTCGTAATTAAATATGGGGAAAATTATTGCTTTTTATGGGATTAATAATATTGGAAAGACTACGCAGGCGTTGCGGATTGTGGATTTTTTGAATAATAAAGGTTTTAAAGCTTTTTATGTGAAATATCCGGTTTATGATATTGAGCCATCGGGACCTTATATTAATTCTCTACTGCGCTCTTCGGCTTGGCAAAATATTACGGAAGAAGAGATGCAGATGTGGTTTACTGTTAATAGATTTCAATATGAACCGGTTTTAAAAAAAATTATGGAAGAAAATGATTTTGTTATTTTGGAGGATTATGTTCAAACCGGAATCGCTTGGGGTTCTATAAAAGGCGCGGATAAAAATTGGTTGGAGATGATCAATGAGCCGCTAATCAAGGAAGATTTATGTATTTTGCTTGATGGCGAAAGGGATATTTCAGCGATGGAAAAAGGACATATCCATGAAGAATCTGATGATTTAATCGGTAGATGTAGAGAGTTTTATTTGGAGAGGGCAAAGGAGAAAGGATGGAAAATCGTGAACGTGAGCGAGGATTGGGATGTTACGACGGAGAGGATACTGAAAATTATTAAAGTGATTATTTAAATTTTTGCATGAGAAATTTAAGGCCTATTTTTTACAATTTTAAGTTTTTCTTTTCCTTAGGCCTTATTTTTAATTTTTAATCACTCTCGCCTTTGACCTTTTTAGAGAGTTGTCCCTATTTTTATACCTCTAACATACCCTGGTTTATTGATCATGATCTTCTTCTTTATATCAAAAAATTATTAAATTATTATTAAATTTTCATTAAATTTATCTTTTGTATTGTACAAAATTTTATTATATATTGTTTATGCATTTCTTACCAAAAGAATCATATGCAAAATATCATTGATGGGCGTTCGATCGCGGATAAAATCCTGAAAGAATATAAAAAAGAATTTGAAAAATTAGCGAAAAAAGGAATTTTTGCGCAGGCGGAAGTTTTTATAATCGGTGATAATCCTGCGAGTCTTTCTTATATTAAACAAATGCAGAAAGCTTTTGAACAAGCTTCAGCAAAATTATTGATTAAGAGCGTTCCTTTAAACGTGAAAACTTCTGAATTTGTAAATTTAATAAAGGAGAGCAATAAAAATTCGAAGATTCATGGTTATATGATTCAACTTCCTTTACCTAATCATTTTGATAAAAAGAAAATTGTTGATGCGATTGATCCTAGGAAGGATTTGGACTGTTTTTCGCCGGATAATTTAGGGCGTTTAATTTTGGGACCGGAGTTCGAATTTTTAGCTCCAAGTACTGCAAAAGGTGTGATTAAGCTTTTGGAAGAATTAAATATTGAAGTTCAGGGGAAAAATATAACGGTTGTGGGGCATAGCAATATTGTGGGGAAGCCGCTTACTTTGATGCTTATCGCGAGAAATGCAACTGTTACAAATTGTCATGTTTATACTAAAAATTTGAGCGAATATACTTTAAAAAGCGATATTATAATTTCCGCTACCGGAGTTCCTCATTTGATAAAAGAAAATATGGTGAAGAAAGGTGTTATTGCCATTGATATTGGTTATGCGAAAAAAAATGGAAAAGTTTATGGTGATTTTGAGTTTGAAAAAATTCAAAAAAGGGCTAAACTAATAACGCCTCCGATTGGCGGATGCGGACCAATGACTGTAGCGGCACTACTTGAGAATTTAATGATTGCGGCAAAAAATTTATAATTTATACTTAATTTTTAAAATATGTGCGGCATTGTAGGAATAGTTTCAAATGATCCCGCGGCTCCTCAAATTTACGACAGTTTAATTGTATTACAGCATAGAGGGCAAGACGCAGCCGGTATTTTGACTTTCGACGGGGAAAAGTTTCATATGAAAAAAGCTGAAGGATTGGTCAGCGATATTTTTACGGAAAAAGATATGTTTCGCTTAAAAGGAAATATTGGAATCGGACATAACAGATATCCTACCGCCGGATGCGGAGGTGTTGATGAGGCTCAACCGTTTATGGTGGAAAGTCCTTATGGAATATCCATTTCTCATAATGGAAATATTATAAATTACGATGAATTGAAAAAGGAATTAATGGAAAAAGATAAAAGACTTTTAAATTCAAAATCCGATTCCGAGCTTTTGCTTCATGTTTTTGCAATAGCTTTGTCAAAATTTAAAACAGATAATCTGAATGAAAACCATATTTGGCAGGCAGTAAATGAAATGTATTCAAGAGTTCAAGGTGCGTACGCAATTGTTCTTTATATTGCAGGTCAGGGTTTATTGGCAATTCGGGATCCTTATGGAATTAAGCCTTTAGTTTGGGGTGAAAGGGAAAATTCTTTGCAAAAAGAATATATGTTCGCTTCGGAAAGTGTTGCTTTGGATGCATTGGGTTTTAAAAAGATCAGGGATGTTCAGCATGGAGAAGCAATTTTCATTGATAACAAAAAAAATGTTTTTTCAAAAAAACTGGTAAATAAAGAGTTCAGGCCTTGTATTTTTGAATATATTTATTTTGCTCGTCCTGATTCGGTTATTGATAATGTTTCTGTATATAAAAGCAGATTAAGGCTTGGTGAATCTTTGGCAAAAAAAATTAATCGTGATGAGGTTGATAAAGTGATTCCGGTACCGGAATCCGCGCGCAGTTGCGCTTTGGGCTTGTCAATTAAATTAAAGAAAAAATATCGGGATGGTTTGGTAAAAAATCGTTATATTGGCAGAACTTTTATTATGCCCGGACAAAAACTCAGACAAGCTTCCATTAAAAGAAAATTAAACACTCAACCTTTTGAAATTAAAAATTTAAATATTTTGGTTGTGGATGATAGTATCGTGCGCGGAAATACCTCAAAACAGATCGTCCAAATGGTAAAAAGCGCGGGCGCGAAAAGCGTGCAATTCGCCTCAAGCGCTCCTCCAATTCGATATCCTTGTTTTTATGGCATTGATTTTCCCACCAAAAAAGAATTGATCGCTCATAATAATACCGTAAAAAATATTGCCACAATGATCGACGTTGATAGGCTTTATTATCAGGAAATTGAAGACACAAAAAATTCCGTGACGGTTAAAAATAAAGAAATTATCAAGCCTTGCATGGCTTGTTTTGACGGAGATTATCCAACTCCGGGGATTACGGATAAAACTTTTAAGGCTATGGAGCAATCGAGAGAAGAAAATCGAAAAATAATGAGCAAAAAGCAGAAAGATCTTATTGATTCAGGCGAACCAGGGCAGGTGGGGATGTTTTAAAGGAACATAATTAATTAATTTTATCATGAAACAAATTCTTGTTATTGGGAGCGGGGCAAGGGAGCATGTTATTGGGGAAACATTAAAGCGGAGTCAGCAGGATGTGAAATTATTTTATTTTGGGAATTCAAAAAATCCGGGTTTGGTGAAATTATGCGAGAAATATGAGATTGGGAAGTTGGATGATTTTGAGAATATTAAAAAATTCGCGTTAGAAAATAAGATTGATTTTGCAGTATGCGGGCCTGAAGCACCTTTGGCTGCGGGAATTACTGATTATTTATTGGAAGCCGGAATTCGTGTTGTAGGGCCGAACAAAAAATTAGCTCAACTTGAATCATCCAAGTCTTTTACTCGCGATTTATTAGACAAAAATAATATTAAAGGTAATCCTTTATATAAAAATTTTTTTGATAATAATGGTCTTAAAGAATATATTGGATCTTTTAAAGGAAATTATGTGATTAAAGCTGATGGTTTGAAAGGTGGAAAAGGAGTGAAAGTGAGCGGAGATCATTTATTCAGCGATGAGGAAGGTTATAAATATGCATTGGAATGTTTGAGGGATGAGGGAAAAGTTGTGGTGGAAGAAAAATTAATTGGACAGGAATTCAGTTTAATGAGTTTTTGTGATGGAACGACTGTAATTGATATGCCGGCTGTGCAGGATCATAAACGCGCTTATGATAAAGACAAAGGACCGAACACAGGTGGAATGGGGTCTTATAGCGATGCTAATCACCTACTGCCATTCTTGACTTCCAAGGATATTGATGAGGCTCATCATATTAGTGAATCAGTGGCAAATGCGATAAAAACTGAATTGGGAGAATATTACAAAGGAATTCTTTATGGTGGATTTATAGCGACTAAAAACGGGGTTAGTTTGATCGAATATAATGCGCGTTTTGGAGATCCTGAAGCTATGAATGTGCTGCCTCTTTTGGAAACTGATTTTGTTTTAGTTTGCGAGGCGATTTTGGATGGCAATTTGGATAAAATTAATGTGAATTTCAGAAATAAAGCCATGGTGTGCAAGTATGCTGTACCGCGAGGTTATCCTGATAATCCAATACGCGGAACTAAAATTTCACTTGATAAAATACCGGCTGAAGCAGGGCTTTATTTCGCATCCGTTGATGAAAAGGAAGATGGTTTGTATTTGGGTGGAAGCAGGGCAATCGCAATTGTCGCTGAAGGTGATAATATTTTTGAAGCTGAAGATAAATGCGAGGATGCGATTAAATTGATTGAAGGACCGGTATTTCACAGAAGCGATATTGGGACTGAGAGTATGATAAATGAGAAGGTGAGGATGATGGAAAAATTAAGGAGTTAATTTTTTTATACTTTCACTATCGGGAAACTGCCGAAAATCATTAGTTTTGCTGTGTTTTTTTTGATGTTTTTTAAAACTGATTTAGCATTTGCGTCGTCCTGATGTCCATCAAAGTTGAGAAAAAAGACATAATCTCCGTATTCTTTTTTGCTGGGGCGGGATTCTATGAGAGAAAGATTTATTTTGTTCGTGGCGAAATCGGAAAAAATTTGATGTAATTGTCCGGGTTTATTTTCGCCAAAATAAAATGCTATCGCTGTTTTTAATTTTAAATTTTTATGAGGATTTTTGCTTTCTTTATTGCTAATGACAATAAAATGCGTTCTGTTTGATACTTTGTTTTCAATGCAGGTGTCCAAAACTTCCAAATTTAAAGCTTTTGCCGCGCTTTTTGTGCCTTAATGTAATCTGAGCATTGATTTATGGCTTTTTCGTGAGAAAAAATCTGATTTATATCCTTTGCTTTCGTACCGTAAGTTGTGGCTATGCAATGGTGAATTGGCGCTGATACTTCTTCTAAAATCTTCATTTGATGTTTAAATAAATTATCCTGTGTTTCTTGAATTGAACCATCAAGCATATTTTCCAGCGGAACAAAGCCTTTTTTTACCTGTTTCTTTTTTACCAGTTCAAAAATTTCGGAAATGCTTTGGCAATAAATTTTAGAAATATCGGGATAAGATTTATCAGTTTTTTTTAACCAATTATTGCAGGCGATATCGGAATGTGTGAATTTTGGGCCAAGAAGAGCAATTTTAGCTTTTTTATTTTTAATTGTTTCACCATGAACCTGTATGTCTTTTTCTCTGAGTTTAGCTATCAAATAATCGCTTTCTTTCAATGCTTGAGGAGCATATTTGCCCAGAAATTTTTGGGATTTATTAAAATATTTTGTAAATTCATTTAAATCTTTATTTTCTAAAATTTTTTGTAGTTCTTCAGAACTTTCCATTAATAGTTTTACATATTTTCGGGATAATGGATTCCGGATCTGGATGTTACCGTATAAATTCGCGTCTTGGGCTAAAATTCGGCAGGCCATTTCGATTTTTATTTCGTAAGCAGGGCTTGAATACGCGAGGAGATTTTCGACTTTTATTCCGATTTTTTCCAATGTTTTTGTAAAACTTATTTCCGCGAAATGTACCAAAACCTGCACAATGGCCATTATATCGTCATGTTTTTTGTAGTCTATATCCAATGTTTTTACTCTGTATTTGTGAAAAAAGCTTTTAATCCGATTTACATCGGTTTTTTGGCATCTTACTTTGCTGATTAAAACTTTTTGACCGCTGCCAAACGAGGTGTCGTTGAACATCGGATGAATGCTTAAAATACGAGCTTTTGTTTTTAACATCGCTTGTACCGGCTCTTTTTTGAGCGAGGTTAAATCCATTAATAATTTTTGATTGTTCAAATATGGTTCGATTTCGTTTATTACAGGTATAGTTTGATCAATATTTACGGAAATGATTATGATGTCCGAATTGTTTACCAAATCTTTATTTTTTAATTTCGTATTTTTATCAGAGATTAATACCTGATATCCTTGTTGACTAAATAAACGGGCGAATAATTGTCCCATTTTGCCTTTTCCTCCGATGATGCCGATGGTTGTTTCCATTACTTTTTCTTTTTCAATATTTTAGATTTTGCCGGTTTTACTTTTTCTTTTTCTTCTTTCAAATTATCAAAATCTTCTTCGCTTAAAGTTGCCAGATCATCAAATGTTTTCTTTACTTTGGCCGTTAGTTTTTTAGTGGTTGGGTTTTCTTTGACTTTATTATATGTATCCACTAATTCATTTTGTACTTTTTTTGCATGGTCTTTGATCACGTCAATACCACTATCGCCTTTTTCGCGGGCTTTTTTTATTTTTTCACGCAATTCTTTGCCTTTTGTCGGAGCAAACATCATTCCGAGAACCGCGCCTGCGGCCGCTCCTATTAATAAAGATAATTTTTTCTTGGACATGGGAGAATAATTAAGAGCTAAATTTAATTTTAGTTTAGCAGGGAGGGGATGTGGTGGCAATGGGAGTGTGATGTATGTAATTCGTAATTCGTAATCCGTAATTCGTAATTTGTAAATGGAATAATTTATTCTTTTTATGGATTATGAATTACATAACATTAAATCACATCCACTCCCAATCTCTTAAAAATTTGTACTAAGCTGTAAATTGGTAAGCCCATTACATTATAATAGCAGCCGTTGATTTTTTTGATAAAAATGGAACCGATGCCTTGGACCGCGAAAGCCGCGGCTTTGTCCATGCCTTCTTTGGTGTGAATGTATTTCCACATTTCTTCTTCGGTCATTTCGCCAAATGTTACTTCGGTTTTTTCAATGTGAGTGATTTCTTCACGGGTTTTGGTGTTTATGACGCATAGTCCGGAATAGACTTCATGAGTTGTGTTGTTGAGAATTTTTAGGATTCTTAACGCATCTTCCTGATCTTTTGGTTTTTCCAGAATATGGTGTTTGTAGGAGCCGATTGTGTCCACTCCGATTATTATGGAATTTGGATTTTTTGCCGCTATCTCCCTCGCTTTGCCGATAGCGTTTTTCAAAACCAAATCTTCAGGTTTAATATTTTCAGATATAATTTCTTCGAAATTGCTTGGTTGAATTTTAAAATCCAGATTTATTTGGTTTAAAATTTGTTCTCGGCGAGGGCTTTTTGAGGCGAGGATGATTGGGAGCATTTTAAAATTAATTATTTTTTCTCATTCACTTTAAAATACTTTTTATATTTATCCAAGATCAACCAAATTAATATACAAATTAAGCCGAGTTCTATCAATAAATGAAAATATGTAGCGGTCGTGAAACCAGAGATATTCGTTTTTAAATTATTTTTTTCTGAATTTTCTATTGTGAGAAATGTGTTTTCCCATTTTGAGTCTTTAATTGGATCATTTTTGATTTGCATTTTAATTATTTGATTTTTATCAAAGCTGAGTTTTTGGGTTCCGTTACCTTTTAGAGTAAAGAGAAATTTAATCAGAGTGCCTGATCCCGTGATCATTTTATCTCCTCTTTTCAGTGAAATTCCGGTGATTAAGCGACCTTCATTTTTTTTGTTATCTACGAGGTAAATAGGATCTGTACTTTGTTCAAAAAAGTTTCCGACTTTATATTTTTCATATTTTAAAATTTTTGGATCATAGAGGAAATCAAATACTGCCGCAAAAATTTCTTCCGTGAATTTATTGGCTATGATTTTTATTTCCAATTGTTGGTCATTTACTTTTTGGTAATCGATATAGATGGTTTTTGGTTGGTCTAAGTTGGAAAAATTCGGATTTAAGCTAAGGGTCGGATCAGCGGAGGTGGTTTGGGTGAAGAAGAGGGTTAGAAGGAGAATTAATAAGAGTTTTTTCATAAGGATGAGGGGATTAGGATGTGTAATGATTCGTAATTCGTAATCCGTAAAAAATTTTATTATAAAAATACTATTTACGGATTACGAATTACGAATTACGAATTATTAAAGCTTACCTCACTCGCCACTCCCCCCCTTCTTAATTCGAAGGAGGGGGCGGTGAAATGAAGTGAATGATATATTATTAATAAGTTGTCGCCCAATTCGCGGCCATTTCCACTAAATCTAAGCCGTCTACTCTTGAGTCATAATTCAGGTCTGCCAAGGGGTTATATTTGCTGTCGGTTTTTGCCGCACCAAATGAGCGGGCAAGTTTGTCCAAGTCTCGTCCATCGACTCGGTCCGACCTATCAATATCTCCTTTTATTCCACGTGTTTCTGTGATGTTTACTTCTTGACCGGTTGAAGTCATATCGCCTTTTACGCTGATAATTTTGTAATCGTATTGAGTTCCCGGAATTATATTTGAGTCATCAGAATAATTTGTTTTTTCAGTTGAAGCGATTTCTTCGAATTTGCCATCGGAACTTTTACGATAAATTTTGTACGCATCGACTTCCTGAGTTGGAGCATTCCAGGTTAATAGGAATGTATATCTTTTTTCTCCGACTGATGCTTGTAAATTTTGTATTTCCAGAGGAGCGGTTTGGTCGTTTTCTACAACCGTAATAGAGGTATTGGCAAATTCCGCAACTATATCCTCATTTTGAGAGGAGGCAAAGCTGTCATTGTTTATATTCAACTCCGCTTTTTGCCCCGGATCACCTATTACTTTAAATTTAACCGTGAACAATGAACCTTCGTCGGCAGTATTTGTTTCGGTTGGCTTGTCTGTTCTGGCCTCTCCAATGATAATTCTTCCTTGTTTGCCGTTTTCAAGTCCTGATTGGAAATAAGTTGTGAAATTTCCGTTGTTGTTCAGATAAGATCCTTTTACGGATTCACTGTATTCTAAAATTTTGGGATCGTAATTAAGGGAAATTCCGTAAGAAAATAATTCCTCGGTGCCTTTAATTTTACCTTCTATAACCAAATTGGAATTTTTCGCGGGAGAGGTTGTGTTTGGCGCGAGATATATTTTTGTTATTTCATTTTCAGCATAAGAAACAGAGTTTTTTGTTCCCGGGGTTCCGATTATGCTGGAATCGGCGCTTGACACGCTGCCGTTTCCGGCTATGGCGCTGCTCCAATTAGTGCTTAAATCTCCACTTAAAGTCGGATCGATTTTTTCCATTGTTGATTTTTTGCTTCCGTCTCCGGCGAACCATGCGCCTCCCGTACTGTTTACCGTATCAACGATGATACCGTCTTTATTTTTCAAAACCAATTTATCGCCGCTGTTGGCGAGAGATAAATTAATGACAATTCCAGCGTCGTAGTTTTTTACTGCTGACGCGCTATCCTCAATTACAAAGTAACTGTTAGCTTTAATTGTTCCTGAAGTAATTTCATAGATAGATGTTTCGTCATCTTCAATTGTCCAACCGGTAAGGTCAATATCAGAGGTTGAATTGTTATAAAGCTCAATCCATTCATCATTGCTGGAATCCGAACTTCCGGCCCATGCGATTTCATTAATAACTATTGTTGTTGACGCGGCGGAGGCGAGATTCAAGAATGGCGAAAGCACAAAATTGGCTATGAGCGCCACAAGAATCAGAATTTTTTTCTTGTTCATTTTATTGATATTAAGATTTTCAAGTGATTTTGCGCAAAATCGAGGCCATTATAAAAAACAAAAATTAAAAAATTCTAAAAAAATTATTAAATCTCTACAAATTTAATTGACTTTTTACAGATTATTTTTTATAGTTAGCAAGCTAATTTATCAGTTTACTAACAAAAAATCTCATGCCGATAACGAAATCCGCCAAAAAAGCCGCTAAGCAATCTCTTGTTAAACAGCGCAGAAATTATGCTACAAGAACCAGATATAAAGATAGTATCAAAAAATTGAATAGAGCCGCAAAAACTGAAACTGAAGGGAAAAATGTGCAGGAATTATTAAGTAAAGCCTATTCGGAAATTGATAGAGCGGTTAAAAAGAAAATTTTACATAAGAATACTGCCGCGAGAAGGAAGGCGAATGTTGCGAAGGCGGTTAATGGGAAAAAGGCGTAGGTTGGGATTGACAGAGAATATAGTAGAATTATTATATTCTTTTAATTAATTCCTCACTTATCTCCAAATTCAATCTGTTCTCATTCATTCTTCCAATTAATAATCCCGCGTATTTTACGTAGGGTAGATTTAGTTTGTCTAAGAATTTCGGTTGTAGCCAATATTCGTTTTTGAATTGGGCGATTTTAAGATTTTCCGGAATTTTGAATTCTTTGCCAATGATTTTAGTGATCTTTTTTTGTATTATAAGTGAATTTTTTGCATCCAAGTTTTTCCAGTTTTCAGATTTTGAAGGTTTTTGATGTGAATTAAATTTTTCTTTTTCGATTTTTATGGGAGAGTCTTCTGTTTTTACAATTTTAGCGACAAAAAAACCATTGGTATTCAAATAAAATGGCCATATTCTGATACATTTGTTAAAATTCGAATTTTCTTTACTGATTCCCGGGAATTCAGTTATTTTTGTGATTTTCAATTTGGCGTTTTGAGGGAATTTTTTTAATAAATAATCCACTACTCCCTCATTTTCATCGTACGATAAAGCGCAGGTGGAATAAACCAACGTTCCGCCTTTTTTTAAAGCCTGAAACGCATTGGTTAAAATTCTTTGTTGTCTTTTCGCGTTAAATTTAATTAGTGAATAATTGAAGTTTTTTATTATACTCAAGCCACGTTCGCGCATTCCCTCGCCGGAGCATGGCGCGTCGATCAAGATTTTATCGAATTTATTCGTCATATTTTTGGCAAAAAAGCTGGAATCATATGTTGTTACAATAACATTTGAGAGTCCATATTTTTTTAATTGGAGACACAGCAGAGTGCTGCGTTTTTTCTCGACTTCATTGGCAATTATGTTAACGTTGTTTCTCACTAGATTGGAAATGTGTATTGTTTTGCCGCCGGGAGCTGAACACATATCCAAAATCAATTCATCTTTCTTAGGTTCCAAAATTTCTGATGGAATCATAGATGCGGAATCCTGTAGGTAATAAAGACCTTGCTCGTTTTCCGGCAAAGCGCCTAAAGATTTTAAATTTTCCGGAAGTTTATAATAAAATCCGATTTTTGACCAAGACACGGGAGAAATTTGGATATTATTTTTCTTTGCAAATTGAAGAAATTCTTTGTTTGTATATAAAGAAGTGTTTACGCGAAGAGATTTATTTGTAGGGACTTCAAGTGTTTGAAGGAGTTTTTCGTAAGATTCGGGATCGAGATATTGATTGTAATAATCGGAGAATGATGGGTGTTTAGGCATGAGTGAAAGAATTGGTGATTTTTGATTAGAAAATTAGGAAGATTCATTTTGAAGTATAACCATTTCCCATTGATTTTTCATCTAATTATTTTTAATATAAGCAGGACGTTTGTAATTCGTTCGTTTACAATTAGGGCCTGTAGCTCAGGGGTTAGAGCAGTCGGCTCATAACCGATTGGTCGTTGGTTCAATTCCAACCAGGCCCACCATTCTTCGCTCGCTATGTTGATAATTATAGTTTAGAGCTTGGAAGATGGATTTTTAGAATTTTTAAGGTTTTTTATATGGCAGTGGAACTTAATAAAACTTTTTTTTAAAAAAGGCAATATTTGTGGAAATGCACGGGAAAGTTGAATTTAAACGGCTTGTAATCCGTAAAAAGAATAAATTAATATTAAAAATTTTCAATTTACAAATTACGAATTACGGGTTACTAGTAAGATTTATTTATTCAAAGCGAAAATCGGATGATCCAAAACTCACAATTTGGAATTCAATTTACTTTTCTGCCTTTTCTCTGCTAATATTTTTGTGGTTTTTAATTATTGATTTTTTATTTTATGAAACATCAGGTTATTGATATTAAAAATGCGAAAAATTTTGTTGGAGAAGGCGTGACTGTGCGAGGGTGGCTTTATAATAAGAGGGAAAGCGGGAAAATTATTTTTTTGGAGATTAGGGACGGGAGCGGAACCATTCAAGGAATTGTCCATCAACCTTCCGTTGGCGATGAACTTTTTGAGAAAGCTAAAATTTTGACTATGGAATCTTCAGTGATAGTGAGCGGAACAATTAATAAGCATCCTAAGTTGGATGATGTTTATGAACTCGCTGTTTCCGATATTGAAATTATTCAATTGGTTACTGATGAATATCCGATTTCAAAGAAAGAGCATGGACCTGAATTTTTGCTAGACAACAGACATTTGTGGCTTAGGTCTTCTAAACAGAGAGCGATTCAAGTTGTCAGGGACTCCATTATTCATGCCATTTATGATTTTTTCAGAGCGGAAGGTTTCACAAAAATAGACGCTCCGATTTTGACTCCGAATGCTTGCGAGGGGACGACTGATCTTTTTGAAATTGATTATTTCGGCAAACCGGCTTATTTAACGCAAAGCGGACAACTTTATTTGGAAGCGGCGATTTTCAGTGTTGGAAAATGTTATGATTTTGGTCCTGTATTCAGAGCGGAAAAATCAAAAACTCGCCGTCATTTAAATGAATTTTGGATGATGGATGCGGAAATGCCGTTTTGTGATCAAAAAATGAATGAAAATATTCAAGAGGATTTGCTTTGTTCGATTGTTGAATATGTATTGAAAAACAATAAAAAAGAATTGGAAATACTTGAAAGAGATACTGCCGAGCTTTATAATTTGAAACGGCCTTTTCATAGAATGAAACATAAAGATGCCGTCAAAAAAATGAAAGAGTTGGGGCTTTCTGCGGAATATGATGACGATTTCGGCGCGGAAGCGGAAATTGAATTCGCCAATAGTTTTGACAGACCTGTTTTTATTGAAGATTATCCGGCAAAAGTGAAAGCATTTTACATGAAACGAGCGGAAGATGATGCTGATAAAGCACGATGCGCGGATTTGCTTGTACCGGGGTTGGGAGAGATTTTCGGCGGTTCGCAACGCGAAGATGATTATGAGATTCTTTTAGGAAGAATCAAAGAACATAATTTGCCTGTTGAACCTTTTAATTGGTATTTGGATTTGAGAAAATTCGGCTCAGTCCCCCACTCCGGATTCGGTTTGGGACTGGAAAGGGTTGTTTCTTGGATTTGCGGAACTTCGCATGTGAGAGAGACAATTCCGTTTCCGAGGGTTTTGAATAGGGTGAGTCCTTAGGTTAATTGATCTAGAAAATTTCATCAGTTAAAAATCAAAACAGTTATCAGTAGTATTAATTTTTTGACAATCTATTACCATACTTGGTCTGAATTTATCATAAGTAATACCCTTTTCATCTAAATTTTCTGATCTGGTTTTGTGGGAACTTGACTTCTCTAAAAATATTTGTATTTGGTTATCTCTCCAGCCTGCAATTAACACATCAGTCTTTAAAGGAAAAGCACTCCATCTATTATATATTGAATATCTAAACTCATTATCAATAAATTCCAATACTGAGAAATTTTTGTCTTTATCTAATGGTGGTAGTTCTTTTAATATTCTATCCAATTGCATCAAACCATATCTCTTTATATTCGGTAGTCGAGTTTTTGTAGCATATCTTGCTTTTATACGCTGGTAGAAGAGATCTAAATTAAGCGGAGTAGCTTTGAGATCATTAATTGTTTTTAAACCAAATCCTGGGAAAGTTTCACTAAAAGTTCTATCATATGGTTCTTCAGTTATTTCAATTGCTACTTTCCATCCTGTTATTTTTGTAAATAAATTTTCTAAATTAATATCTTTTTCAATACTTGATAGCATACCTATATTTCTATCTGAAAATAAACTATTTCCAGTAGTCAACTTTTGATTATTAACAGTTTCCAGAAAGCATTTGTTTGATATAATCGGTTCTAAAAGAATTAATTTATTTTTAACACTGTCTTTTAAAAAATTTATAAAACTTTTTTGTCCATTTTTTATAAATAATTTTAATATGTCTTCAATTTTGGGAGGAGCAACGTTACCATCTTTTTCCATATTTTGAGACCATAGCCCTCCGGCTTCCAATAATTTTATACTATTTTTATATCCGATTATAGGATCATTTAATAATTCCTTTAAATAGCGGGCCGTTTGTGAATCTAATTCAACGTCTTGAGGATCATTAATTATGTTTTGCATTCTTTTTGCAAAATCAGATGAGGTATCTTCTGCAAATTGCATTTCGTTTGCAAGACTTGAATCTTTTGTATCTCCTTCTAATTCTGAAAATCTTTCTTTAAGTTCATTTGTCATGTTATTTTTTTTAAATTTTAGCGGTCTCTAATATTTATTAATTTTGGCTTTATGTAAAGTAAATCCTGCCAACAGACTTTTGTTGTCATTCATGAATTATGTTATAAAATAAAGAAATTTTTGTATTTAGAATTACATTTTCAATCTTGCTTTTTGAAATTAGAGAATTTATATTACTTTCTTAAATTTAAATCTGAAATTTAGTTTTATATGATTAGAAACCTACTGAAAAAATTGAACCTTAAGGAAAAAGAAATTGAAGCTTATTTAACATTATTGGAATTTGGGATGCAACCTGCTTCTATAGTCGCGAAGAAAATTGATTTGCCAAGAAGCAGTACTCAATTTATTTTGGAAGGCTTAGCGAATAAAAATTTTGTTCGTAAAACCGTTAAAAATAATATAACTCAGTACTTGGCTGAAAAAACCGGAAATATTAAGTTGATTTTTGAAAAGCAAAAAGAAAAATATATGGATAATTATAACAAGCACATCAATGATCTGGATGCTCTTTCTCCTTTGTTAATGAAATATGAAAATAATAATTTTCTTTTCCCCAAGATTGAAATTTATGAAGGAGTTAAAGGTGTTGCCAAGTCTTTTGTGAACTTTTATGAAGGTATTCCCGAGAGAGAAATTGTATATGATTTTGTTTCTCCGGCTCCTTTGGAATCAGAAATGTTACGTCGAGAGCTTGGAGATACTATCACTGCCCGAATAAGCAAAAAAATTTTTTCTTATACTTTGGTTAATCCTTGCGAAGATGCTGTCAGATTAAAAATTTTGGATGACAAGCAGTATAGAATAACTAAAATGAGCTTTGAAAAAGTATTGGATTCGATTACTTCGGAAATTTTAATTTATAAAAATAAGTTTCTTTGTATGTCCGGTTCAAAAGATGGGATTATTTCAACCATTATTATTAATAAAGACATAGCCCTTATGCATCGAGCGATTTTTGAAATGGCTTGGCAGCAGGCAATCAAGGATGATGAGAAGATTTGCAAAAGGAAATCCATTCAGGATCTGTTTAAAAAATTAAAGGGAATTAGAAATTATTAATATAATTCTTTTAATTAGTTTTGACTGTAAATTTCCAATTTTCGCTGTTCTGATAAAGCATATAAGGAGAAATTGGGATATTCCTGAAGTAACCAATCTGAATTTTGGGCTTTATAGTCGCGTAATATTTTTTCTAAATCCACTAAATTTTGATTATTAGCGCTTTGTTGGTTTTTTCTAGTTAATCTTAAATTTAGAATTAAATATCTGGTATCTTGAGCTAAATCCTGATGTGTAAAAATCTTTTGTTCTGCTTCAAGTTTTTTAAGATACTCTCTAACAGGTTTTAAGTTGTCGTAATTGTAGGCAATGGTTTCGAGGGCAAATACTTTTTCAATTTTGTAGCCATGATGATCAATTATCTTGAGAAGTTCAGGAATATTACTTATGCTGGAAATATTCAGATTAATGCTTTTTAGATTTTGGATACGGCTGGCTTGACTTAAAATTGGATTAATGAAATCGAGGCCGTTTTCTCCTCCACAGATAAGAGGGAATTTTTTAATTTCTGATTGTGGAATTTTATTTTGCTCGCAATAATTGATGAATGATTCAACTTCCTGATCGTCTAGCTGATTATCCGCAGTATCCTTAGATAATTGCGTTATATATTCTATAATTTTTGGATTTTTCAAGTAAGCATTCAGTTCCGGAGGCACGGGTTCCCACGGAGGATTGGCGGTTAGAATGCTGTGGGTGGTTCCTAAAGCCCATTCTAGAAGTTCCTCTGGGAATGCATCTTCAAGTGCGTCATGCTTCTGGATCAAGAAATTTGTTGAAAATTTCTCGCTATGATTTTCAGGTAACGTGGCTATAAGTTCTTGTTTTTTTGTTAGTGCATTATCAGGATATTTATCAAGTGCGATAATTCTGTCGCAATTTCCATTTAGAAACTGTGTTGCCGGAATGAGTGCTGATCCGGTACATATATCAATTTGAGTGATACTTGAATATGGTTCCAGATCTTTCAAATTTCTTAAATTTGAATTAACAGCTCTTAAAAAAAGCGCTGAGTCTTCGGAGGCGAAAAAATGGTTTTCTGATTCTTTTGCTGAATTTTGAGATCCTAGTTCTGATTTTTTGTAAATTGTTTTGATGAGATATTCTAAGGGGATATTGTCTATTTCTTTAGGTGTTTCTTCTTTAAGTACTTTTTTAAATAATGCACATAGATTATCTTCTTCCGTTCCTTTGAGCACTGATGACATATCTGCCATGAGCAGCAATTCGGCGGTGCTTGATAATTGAGGATAAGGCAAGGAATTATGTTTTAAAACGATTTCTTTAGAGAAAAACTCATTTTCTTCCTCATAAGGACAAAAATTAGTTGACCAATTTGTAAATATTTCTAGTTGTTCGATTATCTCTTGCTTATCAGGTGTTAAATTTAAAGTAGAATTTTTTCTGATTCCTCCCAGTTCTCGAATAAGATTTGAGTATATTTTGTCATTTATTACTCCGTCATTTGAAATCCCACAGTCCTGTCGATTACCAAAACACAAAAGTTTATGCGCAAGCGAATGGAAATTAACTTGAAATAATTTTAATTCTAAAGGTGTTGGGTTGTCCAATTTCATAATGATTTCAATAGGTGCAGTTATTAACAAACCATTCACACTTTTATTTAATTGTGAAAAATATTCGATGCGTTTTTCCGCTGGCAGGATAAAAGCAATATGTTCTAGTGTTTTGATAATGATTGGATTATCTGTATCCGATTCAATGATTGCATTTATATTATCTTCGAACTTCTCTCGGTTTATCTTTGATATTAGGGCTTTCGCCAATATATATTCCTGAATTGTTTGATGTACAAATGAATATTGATTGTCCACATTTTTGTCAATTAATCCTTCAGAGACAAGGTTCTCTAAAAGTTGTCTTTCAAATAGTATCTCTGAACTTGAACCTTCTTCTATAGTTAAGTTGAGATTTTTAATATCGATAGAGTTGTTTCCTCTGCTTAAAAGTTTAATTGCAATTTTATGAAGTAAGTTTTCTCGCAAATCAATTAATTCTTGCTCTGAAACCTCTCCAGTTTTGATAATATGACCAAAAAATGGATTACTTTTTAATTTTTCAAAATCGCATTCCAAAACTTTTTTTTGATAATAAATCTCAAGTATTTTTGCTTCTGTAAGTTGATTTAAATCTGTAGTTTCATCAATTGTCTCAGACAGTAATCTTATGTTAATCGGAATTTTAAGTAGTTCCAGTAAAGATCCTTCCGGATCAAGATTTTCAATTCTATTCAGCAATAATTCTGTCTTTTCCGAAGTTAACTTTCTTTTTTCAAGATTTTTAGAGAATAATTCTATTGATTGCTGTTTTGTTAGTGGCTCAATTTTGTAATGCTGGATTTCGTTGTCTAAAAGTAATTTAGATTGTTCTGTTCTAGAAGCTAGAATAATAATGTATCCCTTATTTCTGAGCCGTTTAAGCTGTGTAAGAACGAATTGATAATTTGTTCTGGTTATATATGGATCAATCCTATCAATGAATATTATCGTATTTGGGTAAGGTGAAGGTCTCTCGAAAAGTGTTGAATTTTTGAAAAGTTCATCGAGGTTTAAAGTGATAATTGGTTGGTTTCCGAGTAAAAATTGATTTTGAATGTGCTGAAGTTCGATTGTTTTACCTATTCCTGCCAAACCTGAAAGGAGAGTTATTCTGTTATTATTTATTTCACCCAACACTTGCTCATCCGAACATAGCTTGGAAGAATCCGTTTTCAAGAATCTTCTATGTAAATGAATTTGGGATGATTCATTAATAGCTTCTTGTGGCTCTGTAAATTTTCTTTCTTGTATAAACATATTAGATATTTTTTGAGTCCATACTATGTTGCTATTTGCTCAAAATGTCAATATATTGTAATATTGATTTATTAAATCATTGAAAATTTTAAAACATAAGCTTTAATCTTATGATTTAAAATTGCTACTTCATTATGATTTTGAGAATATAGGTGTTTTTTGGCATTTGGATTTGAGAAAATTCAACTCAGTCCCCCACACCGGGTT
Organism: Candidatus Peregrinibacteria bacterium GW2011_GWA2_33_10; assembly: GCA_000989565.1. Lineage (GTDB taxonomy): Bacteria > Patescibacteriota > Gracilibacteria > UBA1369 > GWC2-33-13 > GWC2-33-13. Next base: position 28,444 of record LBOO01000010.1, read on the forward strand.
TGATTTGGGATTGGAACGGGTCGTTGAGTTTTGTTTGCGGGACGCCGCATGTGAAAGAGACTATTCCGTTTCCGAGGGTGCTTAATCGGGTGATGCCTTAATAAAGTGTTCAAAAAGACATTTGATAAATATTTTTTTGATCTTTATTTACTTTATCACCTATCAATTGTTTTCTTCTTTCTTCTATTTTTCTTCTTTCTTCATGAAATCCTAATTTTAAATAAGTGTCACTGAGAACTTTTAAAGATTTAAGGTTACAGGGATCCATTTCTAAAATTTGCAGTTCTATTTTAACTGCTTCAGGGTAATTTCTCAATGTTCTATAAATATTAGATATTTCTATTAAGGCTCCTATGCCGTTAGGTTCCAATTCTCTGATTCTTAGCTGTATTCTAATTACTTCTCGATAATTTCCCAGTTTTTTTTCCAAATTGCTAAATTGCACCAACATACGAATATTATTTGGCTCCAGTTTTAAAATTTTTTTAACCAATTTTAAAGCTTTTTCTACATCTCCCAATCCTTTGTAACACATAAAGACTTTTCCTAATATACTTAAATTCTCCTGATATCGCGGATTTGGCATTGTTAGAAAAGGTTCTAAGAGAGCTAAAGCTTCAGTGTAATTTCCTAATTTTATTAAGTTATATGCCTTGGTTAAATAAACGGATTCTTCAAATCTTAGAGGTGGGGTTGAATCAAACTTAACTTTCTTTGTTGTTTTTTTGGTTTCAGGATGTAAATTTTGCAGTAAATAATGGATGTTTGTGTTTACGGCTTTGATTGTTTCAATTGTTGCTTCCTCAGGTATAAGAGGTGAATGGTTTAATTCGCATATATATGATAATATCTGGTTTAAAAAGCTTTCATTTAGATTATCTTCGATTAATTTATCATAAAGTTTTTCTATTAATTCCATTGGAAGCAATTCCAAAATAGAAAATATGGCTTTTTTTGTTATTTTCTCATCAGTTATTAATTGGGCAAGTTCATCAACCAATTCTTGCTTTTTTGTATTCCAATCTGTTTGAGAAATTTTTTTATCAATGCAAGAAAAATATTTAATAATAGAAAGAAATTCTTTCTGAAATGTGGAAACTGCTTCTTCAGAATTTGCTTTAGAAAATTTCTTAAACTCAGAAGCTAATAAGGTTACTTCCGGGAAAATTTTCTCTTTTGTTTCTGAGTTTTTTTTCATTTGTTAAAATTATCTCGTAGTGGAGAATTTTAATAGATTTTTCCGATATGTCAAATTTACTTTTTTTGCGATTGCAAGAAAAGGATGTAAAGATTAATTATAATTATAGTAGAGGCTAAATTCTCAACAAACTCAAAACTTTAGGATTCAATGTGAAAAGTTTATAAATTTTCTAATTTATGTATAAAAGTTAACAATTTATCAGTCGAAATTTTTTCATCAATAATTTCATCTCTTTCTGATAAATAATTTTGAGGATTAAAAGTAATTTTTCGTATCCTTTTTAAACCATCATAAATAAAAAATGAATCTGGTATACCTACAGGAAGGGACTGCCTAATAACGATTGTTTTATCAAGAATATTATCTATTGGTTCTTTCCTTTTAAGCAACTGGTTATCTTCTTTTTTTCGACTTAATCCATGATAAGTTGCTATTATGCGTCCTTGAGGATATTCATGTGTAACACCTCCTTTTGCCATATTGTAAAGTCCAAACGGTCGTAACTGTATGCCGTTTATACAAGCAATTGAATCCCCCCCATATACATTTCCTGTCTTGTAAAACCTTTTTCCAACTATTTTATAATGATCTTGCCAATGTGTTACATAGTTATGCTTTCGACTATTTCCCACGGTCTTATCAAATATGTCTAACATTGATCGGCCAATTTCATTATTATATCGATCTGCTAGGATTTTCTTTAAGTAAAAACACAAATGACCTCTTCTTAAATAGTTGTCCTCTTGTGATCTATTTAAATCATCATAATTATTGTTAATTATATTAAAATAGCAGAAATTTGTATCTTGCACGCATACAATAATAACTTTTAATCTTTCTAATTCACGTATGTCATCTTTATTCAGACCTAATCTTATTAAGCTCTCTTTTTGAAATTTGCTTTTCTCCAGATTTTTTATAAAAGAAGAATTGGACTTAGTTATACCGGCATTGATTTCAACTTGAGTCGCATTTTTCTTAAAATAATCGGTTTCTTTATCTAAAAAATCCTCTAATTTCTTAAACGCAGACTCATCAAGTTTTAAAAATTTATCAAGTTTACCAAAATTCATCTCAAACAAATATTCATCATATATGAATTCGAACTCCTCTTTTAAAATTTCTTCTTTTTTAAAAAATTTAATTAATAAATTTCCTAAAATTTGAGATCTTTCAAATCGCCATTTTAAACTAATTAAATATTCAAATAATTCTTTTTTATACTGTGGTATGGTTGTAGAAAGCATTGGTGCTGTTCCGGCATGTCTTTTTACAAAATTCAAAATTTCAGGGAGACCTTCTACTTCTAATGAATCGCAGTCGCCAAACAATGGACTTCTCAAATGAACTATTCGGCTTTTTTCCAAAAAAACTAATTGAGTAATATCTTCAGTTCCATTTGATTCATATAATTTCATAGTTTCCGCAAAAAGATGTAGCATTTGTGCAACAGGGATTTTTTCAAAATCTTGAGTTGGATATGCATCTGCTCCGCAAGTTGCCACGCAAGAACCATTACAGCCATGTACAGGTGACCAGCTATAAATATTCATAAGGACTAATTCTCTTTCTTCTTCATCCGTTATATTTCTTAGAGCAAATGGTGTTTTTGAGTCCGGTTCGGCAAGATCATAACTCCGCTTTAAAGTTCTTAGTTGTCCTCTTAAAGCTTCGGCTAGTCGGCGCTTAAAATATTTTAAATAAGGTATGGATCTTTGTAAATCCTCAATCGGTATTTCTTCACCAGACGTTTGCTTTTTAATTACTTCATTAATAATAGTCTCCGCTGAATATTTTTTCGTTAACTCTGTCATAAAATTAAAATTTATTTATCTTCAATACTTTCTAATTCAGCGCGCAAATAATCATAAACTTGTCCTCTGATCATAGCACAATTATCAGCGGAGTTGTATTAACCGGTTAAGCTTGTCAGTGTCAAACACAAATCCTTTATCTTTAATATAATTTCCATAGATAAAAGTATTTCCGAGTCCTTTTTCGCTATCAATTTCCAAGCAGGAAGTGGCAAGACCTGTGGGAGTAACTATAAATGATGGCCTCACTGCCCCACACCGAAAATCTCCCTCCAATATACCTTGATTTGGAGTTGTAACTGTATGAATAATATTCTTTCCATAGTTCTTTCCAATTTCAAAAGCTTCAGTTATATATTTTAAAAATTTAGAATTATGAAGGGATTTTATTCCATTGTCTCTGGCTCGTCCCGAATTAATTACCGGTGCGAAGCTAAGTGATTTTACATTTTTGAATCTTTCAAAGTTAAATTTGGCTATTTGCGGGATTTTACAAACTGTTTGTTCAGAGACGATAGTTTCGATATTAAATGGGATACCAGATTGGTTAATAAATTCCAAATTTTTTATTACAGTTTCTTCTGAAGATTGGCCTGATTTAAAAGAGCGATGTAATGTTTGTCCGTCCGGGCCGTCGAAAGTTATGGTTAGCTCATCAATATTTTCGGTGAGCCATCTAATATTTTTCGGATTGTTAGCAGCATTTGTAATGAGTTTTATATCAGAAATCAAATTATGAGTTTGTGATTGTTTCCTAAAATAATTAACCGCTGCCTTTAATAATTTCATGTTGCTCGTGGGCTCACCGCCCCCATGAAAATCCATATAAACGTTTTTGGAACCTGCTTCCATGGCATTTCCAATTACCAAATCAATCGCGGATCTGGCAATTTCCCATGGCATGTTTTTTACTTTATCTTTTTCTCCGGCATGAGAATAACAATAAACACACTTTAAATTACAGTTGGATGTGGGAAGCAATCTCACTCCAATAGGCTTAAAATCACTTGATTTTTCAATTCCAAAATCCGGATTATTGTTTCTACTCGCAATAGTGGGTGGTAAATCGAGACCAATATTTATCATTTCAGCCCGAATTTGTAATGGATTGTCTTTGTATATTCTGATGATATTTTCAATCAAGGCGATGCCTTGCGGGTTTGCTTCAAAAACACAATTTTCCAATGGGAAATACAAGATGTAGTTATCTCCATTAGTGATGCGGTAAACGCCTTCGTATAGTTTTTCTCCCGCTTGATATTCAATCATTGAGTATTCTTCATGGTTTTTCGATTGTTCCATAAATTTAAAGTTAAAAATTAAGCTTATTAATTTTAAGTTTAGGGAGAGGAAGATACTTTGTAGATCTTCCTCTCCCTTTGGATCACCCCCCATGCACGGGGCAATCACACCCATAACCATAACAACGTCCATGCCTTTTTTCTCTAACTTTAAGTAACTTTTTTCCTTTGAATTTGAACATTTCTTTCTCCTTTTTGGGTGTTTTTTTTTGCCCATCACCTCTCCGCTTTTTGCGGGGGCAATGGGTCAAAAGTACGCACAAATTTATAAATGAAATTTTTATTTAAAACAAAAAAATTAAAATATTTTACAGAAATTTTTATAAATTATTTTAATTTATTAATTTTTATTTTATTTTTAAAAATGGTTTATTTAAACCAATAATCAAATATTAATTTAGTCATTTTCTTACTTTTTAAATATTTGAATGCAAATATTTTTTATGGTGACAGCTTTTGTTGACATCTGAAATAAAATCATTATAATTTTTCCTTAATTTAATTTGTTCAATGCAGAGACTTGATAATCATTTAAGGTTAGATGAGGCAAATGGTTTGATTGCAAAAGAACAGCTGTATTTTATTGTTGGTTTATCAAATGGGATAAATGAAAATCCTGAGCAGAATCTTTATTTGCCTTTTGATATGGTTAGGTATTTGGATTATTTGGCCAGAAATGATGGTTTGATTATGCTTTTTGATGCTCCGAATATTGGAGGTGGATTGCCTGATTCTGTATGGGAAAAAGCGTGCGGAGACATGCGAAATAGAATTCAGTGTTTGATAGATGCTTTTGAATTTAAGGAATTAAAAGTCTTGAAAGCTTCCGAAGCTATTGATAAAGACAGATTTATTGAAACTTTTGAGTCGGTAAGAAAAATTGTAATTCAGAATAGTGATATCGCTGAAAAAATGTGGCAAATAGTTCCTCCCAGCGCGAGATTAAGCGAGAATTTGGATGCAAAATGTAAAATCAGTAATTTGACTAGTGAGGAAAAAGAAAGAGCGTTTAAGCTAATGGAATATGAAATGCAACATGTGGCGGCAATTTTAGCTAATGATGGGACAAAAATCTTGCATGGCAGATCTGAAGAAAGAAGCGCGCAAATAGTTAAAATTTTGGCTGAAAATTTTTCAGATGAAACTTCATGCTTAAAATGGCAAGGTAATATCATGAATCCTTCAGAATTAAAAGATAGGAGACTGGACCCTGAAAAATATCCTTTACCATATCGTCTCGCAGATATTAAGTCAGTGGAAGAAATCAATTATTTTATTTTGAGTTTTGGTCAAATACCTTTAATTCCTTCAATTCATCTTGGCGACTCTATTTTTGAATTATCTCGTTTAGGTAAAAAAGATTTGATTAGAAAATATTTATTAAATAATTTCAGATCTGAAAATGATAAAATTTTAATTGATCAACTGGATTTTGAGATAATGAAAGATTGTTATATTTTGGCGAGTTTTCTGGTTAATAAAATAATCTGGCCTGTTGAGAGAAAAAAACTGGAAAAAATAAAAGAAAACTCTGATCCTGTTTTGGAATCCAAAGCTATGTTACAGGTTTTGAATATTCAGAGTGATATTTGTTTATCACCTTTTTTTAAAACAATAATTGAAAAAGTCATGCCGACCTATTATGGAAAATGCGATATGTCGGATCTCAAAGTTTATTTAAAATGGTTAATAGAGGGTATTGTCGGTCCGTTTTCAATTTGTCCCGATTCTTTTGAAAGAGATATGTTGCAACATTGTATTTATCAATTATCGGATATTTATAATATCTTGGGAGGGGACGAACTTGAACTTAGCAAAAATCCCAACTGGATAAATATTTTTTTTGAGATTGATGCTGACTTAAATCATGGAAAATTAACCTCCGTTTTAATGAATAACGCGGTTTCAATGAAAAATGTGCCGGAAATACGCACTCAAGAATCAGAAAATTTAAAATACATAGCGGGCGTTAATTATTTTGACATGCAATTTGATAATATTTCTTTTCTTAGCCCTCTTGACATGAAACTTCCTGAGAATAGAGAGTTGAGAAAAACTTTCCTGTTGCATATTTTGATGCCTTATTTTAATAAAACCAATCCCGGGGTTATTTCTTTATTGAATAGATCTTTGGGTACTTCTACGGAACAGATGACTATTTCTTTATTTTTTGAAAACTTTCTAAGCAATTTTTGTAAAAATATTGCCGCTAAAAATGGTATGAGCTTGAATGTATTAAAAATTATTTGCAACTGCGCCTTAAGAGATCATACTTTAAATTCCGGATATTGGGATTATCTATGTTTTTTGTCAGGTATTGATTCTTTATCTCAAGATGAAATTGTATGAAAAAAAAATTCAGTTATTGGTTTTATTCGTAAATTCTCTGATTATCTGAAAAACAGTTCTCATGTTATCGGCAATTAATCGGTTTTCAATGATTACGCCACTCATGTCTTTTGGATCGTATGACCAGAAAGCCGTTTTGTCGCCATAAATCGCAGTGGTTAGAGTAAAGGGGAATTTTTGAAAATCGACAAATATGAATTCGTCGTAGCTTTCAGAGGCGATTTTTTTATATTCTCGAGCTTTTTCACCGTCATTTAAAATTATTTTATTTTTATTTTTATGCTTGTTACATGTAGGTATGTAAACATTGTAGGTGTATTCTCGAATTTTCGGGTGCATCATGTTGTGTCCGGAAATGTATAAAACTGTTTGATCTTTAGTCGCAAAGTCGTCAAGCATACGGCAAAGTCCTTCGATGCCTTCGAAATAAAGCACATTCGATTTATTGATTTTTGACTGTTTAATTGTATTTAAGATAGGAATGAATGTTTGGGAATCATTAATTAATTTTTGGACTTTTGCTTTTTTCTCCAACAGTTTATATTCGAGTAATTCGGGATTGATACAGTTAAAATATATAACTTTTTTGCGTTGAATTTTGCCGGCAAATCCTTTTTTTATCAGTTCTTCAAATATAAATCTTGTTGTGGTTCTCGGAAGATTTAATTTTTTGGCAATTATACTCGCGGGCTGGGAACCGTATTTTAAAGAAGCAAGATATATTTCAATTTCTTTATTATTTAAGTCAAAATTTTTGAGAAATGATCTTAAGTTGAGCATGTATAAATTTTACCAAAGCAGTATATAATAATTACCAATTATGTCAATACTTTTGTCTTGGTTCTAATCATATAATTATAGTATGATTATCTATTAAAAAATTCGTTGTTTATTTTAACTTTTTATTTATGAGAAATATTCAGGGAGAATTGGATAATAACATTATTCCATTTCCGATTCCGAAAACCAAGGCATTAAATCCCGACGCTTATTATAAAAAGGAGGAACCGAAAGATGAGTTAGGCGACGAGATGATTGACTTTATTGAAGATGCGGATTCATATAGAATCTCTTCTATCAATTCAGAAAATTTTAAAGATTTTTATCACTTCTTGATAAAGGGAAGTTTACAAAAAAATGATCATCCGATGTTAATTCAAACTTTAGATAGATTAGAGAAAATAATGGATGTGATCGAATATGCAAACCAAGGAAGAGATGAGGATAAAAAGATTTATTTATTTAATTTACTTTTTGAAGCCAATAATCTGAAAGCAGAATCGGATATTGATCACTCCCTTATTTTCGGTAGAGAAAAACTGCGGAACATTACCAAGCTGGAACAATATTTACTGGCATATAGAGATTTAATCCATGCATACTTAAAAGAAGATGAGAGTTCTATGCAATTAATCAATAACTCTTTAAAAAAATGCCGAAAATTACAATTCAGAATTGAACTTTCCATGATTTTTACAAAAATCAGATATTATTTACAAACAAGCGGCGCGTTCGCATCCCTTTTGTTTGTTGATGATATAGATAGAATTATAAAACCGGCTCCTCAATCATTCAATTTTGAAGAATTGAGTGGCAATATCGAAATTCCTCAATTGAACGAAATTGATCTGCAAGAATCAGATTGGAACGCTCTTCATGCGGAACATAAAGAACTATTTTCGACTTTTTTGCAATTGGAAGACATGCCTAAAGAGAGTTTAGTGAAACCTTTCTCGGTTGTATCATTGAGCATTAAACAAGGGAACGGGATAACTCAAGCCATTTATTCATATTTAATCAAGCATTTTGATGAGAATTCGGTGTTAAAATTTTTTAATCAAAAAAGTATTTTAGATATTTTAAATCCTTTAATTATTGAAAGACCTGACACGTGGCAAGATGGAAAATTACCAAAAATCGTAAGAGCCGGTGATAACTTTAAAATTAATCAAGACGCTCTTTTTGATGCAGTGAAAATATTGGAGAAAAATCCAAACAAGGCTTTTGTCCGGAAAGAAGTTGATAAGAAACCTGAGTCGAAGATGAGCGATGATTTTGAAAAGTTTAAGGGTGTATTTTTCGAAGACACAAATGATGGCATAAATGTCGGCAATAAGGATTCAATAGATAAAGCTTTTTTTCTTGATGAAAATAATAACCCCATACCAACAAAAGAAGTGAGGAGGCCTGAATTCTCGAAAACCGAGAAACTTAATGATCAAATGTCAGATGATAATCCGACAACACATGTGTCTGCTCGGCACATAATCGGAGATTCTCAGCATTCCTTATTTGGATCCAATAAAGTGGATTTAAAAAAACCTTCCCCCTTAAGAATTGACATGGATAATTATAATCAAACACTGGCTATGTTATACGCGAATTCAGATGGTCCCGAAAACTTGAAAAAATTTCCTTCTGTGAGGCAATACTTTGTGGATCAACTTTCAACTTGCCCATCTTATATATCTTTATCCAAGAATATTGATGCCAATTTGATGTCCGGAATTTTTATCGATTATTTCATTGAGCTTTTAAGTAAAAATTACGGAACAAATCATGCAAATTATGATATAGATTCTTTGAGAAATTTTTTTGACACTGATAAAAATTCCCAAAAATGGCTATGGAATAATTTAAATAAATATCTGGAAAAAAACTCTGTAATTGGCATGAATGGAGATAGAGTTATTAATTTTCCCGGATTTCAGCAAGATATTTTAGGGAATGTGATGAAGGAATCAAAAAGTTATTATGAGAAGAAAATGGAATCGCAAAGTCCCAAAGGCGGAGTACGTAACTTTTTCGGAAAAATTTTTAAGCGTAAAGAGGCTGAACCTGTGGCAATGACAAATGCTGATCCATTGGAGATTATTATTCCTGAAGGAGAAAGAGATACTATGGAATATTTATCACGAATTTATGATTTCGGTATTTTATACAATGCCAGAGCTTTAAGTAACTTGAAAAATAATGATCCGAAAACTCACAGTCAATTAATGGAAATTAAATTTATTATAGAAAAAAGTCGGCAAAATCATGATTCCGGTAAACCTGTTGTACACATACCTTATCATTTAAAGCAGATATTTTATGATGTAATTAAGAAAAAAAATATTCGCGCTTGATTTTTATACAGATAATTTCGGATTATATTGCAAGTTTTTAAACAATCAATTACTTTAATATATGTCAGATAATAATATTTATTTAGATGAAAATTATAAAAACTCGGTACACGCTTCTTCTCCTGATGATGATGATAAATTCGGTTTTTTTATAAATGAAAAAAAAGATCCAGAGAATGGCGATACTAAAAACGCTATTTTGGATGATGATACAGGCTTTTTCGAAGATTCCAATAAATTCGATGCTTATGTTGAATTTAATAATACTGTTCAGAATCTTAAATTGGAAAAAATTGAAAATACTGATTTAATAAATGATTTAATCAGAAAAGGCACTGAATTGGGTGATAGTGAAATCCTCAAAGCCAGCTTGGATAAGTTGAATAATTTTAAAAGATTTTTCGATATCGTTCGGCAAAAAGGTTTAGGTTATCTAAAGCCATATTTGGATACACCTCCAGACCTCGAGATTGATGAAGAAAACGATTATTTGATAATTCCGGGCCGGAAAAAAATTTTAGAAATCAGAGAATTTCAAAGGAGATTAAATAATTATAAAAATCTTATTAGTGTATATGCTTATGAACAAATAAGCGCCATTAAATTAATTGAAGAACAAATAAAAAAATGTGAAAAAGTTATAAGTAAAATCGAAATCAGAAGAAAAATCACCAAGTATAGATACGCGATTCAAACGAGCATCGCCGTAGGAATAGCTTTGGCAGTTCCGGCGGATAATAAAACTGTCTTTGAAAGACCGGCTTCCGCTTATGTAGAACGCGTTGACATGGATTTCGGGCCTCAAACCTTGCCGGAAGATTTAGAGCCGGAAAATGAATATGCCGCCGAAAAAACATTTTTAAAAATTGCTCAAGGAAAAGGTATAACGCAAACCATTGAAGATCATTTAAAAAAGAAATACGATCCTAATCTTTTGAATGATTTTTTCAATCAAAAAAGAATTTTAGCCATTTTAGATCCTTTAATCGGAGACAAGCCCGATGCGTGGAATGAAAAATTGCCGAATAATGTCAAACCAACGGATAAATTTTCATTTGATGACAAAGGTGCGGATGATGCTTTAAATAAATTTATCAAATCTCAAGAGCAGAAAAAGCATTTCGTGGTTCAAAGAGAAAGGCCTAGTTTTAAAGCAAAAGCAAGTGATTTGAAGGAAAAAAAATCATTACCCCAAAAATTTTCCGATGATACAATTAAAAGTGAAAAAACTGATCAGGAGCAAGAAAGTACGCAAAAAAATGCCGGCAAATTCCAAGCATCTGAGCCATCTATTGCGAGGCCGAAAATTGATGACAATGAATATTTTCGATCTAATGGGACGGTAAGAATTGATCGTGCAGTCTATTATAAAAATTTGGCAATGGCGAAACACGCAGGTTATGAAGGTAATTTTCCGAATTCCGTTGAATATTTTTCTAATCAATTATTAACGAGAAACCCAAAATTCGTGGTTCTTCCTCATTATACAACTCAAACTTTTGTTTCAGGCGTGCTAATGGACTTTACAAAAAATTTATATGATGGAAATTCAGGAATTGATCTTTCAAAAATTGACCGTGGGAGAACGCTTCAGCAGTTACGAAGTTTTCAAAGTTTATTGGCCAATAATAAAGAAGCGCAGAATTGGCTTTGGAAGCAGCTGGAATTTTATTTGGAAAAAAATCAATCTATTGGCAAAGACGGAGATATTGTCATAAATTGGACAAGCTTCCAAACTGATATTTTGGAAGAATTGATTAGTAAATCATGCGATTATTTGGAAAAATTTCAGAAAAACGCAGATCAAAAATACAATTCAGGTCTTTTTGGTCGTGTAAAAAGTTTCTTTGAAAAAAGATTTGTTTAAATATGCCAGCCTTTCTTTTCTAATGCTCTATCTGCCGCTTGCACTTCGGCTTTTTGCTTGCTCGGACCTTCACCCGTGGAGATTAATTCATCGCCCAAATACGCGCCCATCGTAAAAATTTTACTGTGATCCGGACCTTCTTCACTTTCCAGCCGGTATTCAGGGGTAATCGCGAGTTTTTCTTGGGCCATTTCTTGAAACAATGATTTGGCGTCTATATGTTTTTTTTGTTCAATGATTTCCTCCAAATATTTGATAATGAATTGATTTATAAATTCCTTGGCAACTTCATACTTTTTATCCAAATAAATCGCGCCAATGAATGCTTCCAAAGTATTCGCAAGCAAATAATTCTTTTTTCTTCCTCCTGAATTTTCTTCGCCACGGCTTAAAAATAAATATTTGCCCAACTGCAATTCATTTGCCACTTTTGCCAGATGTTCGCCTTTAACCAAAGCGCTTCGCCAATTTGTCAATTCTCCTTCAGCATTTTTGTAATTTAAATATAAAAATTCCGTGACCACCAGTTCCAATACGGCATCGCCCAAAAATTCCAATCTTTCATTGTCTTCCAAATCATTATTTGAGATTTCATTCAAATATGATTTATGAATAAATACATTTTCCAATAATTTTCGATTGGTGAATTTGATATTAATTTTTTGTTCTAATTCTTGATATTTCACAAATTTATGGATGATTATTATATCTTCTTTTTATTTATTTTTGTTTTATAATCTTCATAAATGGAACTAAGTACTCCGTTGATAAATTTCGGTGAATTGTCTCCTCCATATTGCTTGGCGATTTCTATAGCTTCATTTATAGCAACCAGAGGCGGTATATCATCTGAATACAGAATCTCATAAATTCCCATTTTGAGAATATTTCTATCTATAATGGCAATTTTTTCAAGAGGCCATTGCGGCGCGTGAGCTATAATTTCTTTTACCAAACTTTCGTTCATTCGTAAAATTCCATCAAGTAGAGTTTTTGAAAAGGTTTTATCGAGATTTTGAAAAATTGAATCTTCTAAAATGTAATCCAATAATTGTTCAGGGTTTACTTTGTTGTCCCTTTTCGATTTCTTTGGATTTGTTTATTATTTGCTTTCCTTTGTATGTTCCACATGAAGCGCATACTTTGTGCAATAATTTAGGTGTTGCGCATGTTGGGCAATTCTCCAACCTTACGGTATTATTAAGCCTCTTAATAACACTATTTTTAAACTCAGCATATCTGCGGGATGTACGTCCTTTTGAAGTTTTTTTCTTTGGTACTGGATGTTTAGCCATTTTTTAAAAGTTAAATTCTGAATTTAAGTTAATTCTTATCGGCAAAATTTTACTGAACTTTGAGATAAAATGCAAATATTATTTTTTAAACATTATTATTTGCGCAATTTTCCAAATTTATTGAACCTTTTTTTTGAATTAACCGAGCTTTCAAATTTTGCGTTTGGATAGCCGCAATTAAGATTAAACCGGTTACTAAGATTGATATGATAATTAATCCGAATTTTTGTTTTAATGCTTTTTTCATATATTTTGTTTTTATTTTTCTTAAAAAAGATTTAATATAATACATCTTCTTTAAATTTAAGTCAATTAAAAAGGCCCCGTTTTTATCGGGGCCTTTTTGTTACTCTTTAATATCAGAAGTTAATTTCAGGGAGTAGGAAGAGGGTTAACTCCACGTTCTTCCAACAAATTAGCAGCTTCCATTCTATCCAATACAGCAGCTAATTGAGCTCTGTTTACGATTCCGTAAATGTCAGCTTTTACACCATTATCCGTGTCTTGACCGGTGATGATACCATAGAAATTAAGTGCTCCGATTGCTTGACAGTAAGGCAAGTCAGCCTCGTTCGCACAATCCGAGAAAATTTCTTTTACGTCATCAACACTTAAGTCACCTGCTACATCTTGCATGCCATAAGCACTTACAAGTAATTGAGCTAATTGACCTCTTGTGGCGGCGTTGAAGTAATTTGTTTGAGAATTACAATTTGTCCAACCATTGTCTTCACAAGTTCGGATATTACCTTTTGCCCAAGCCGGAGCATTTTCAGGATTTGTCGGCTCGCCAGTTTGGTCTTTTCCGTATTTATCACGAACGATAGTTGTAATTACTTCAGCTAAAGCTGCAGGATCGCCCGGAGCAAAGCTTTTATCGGTATAATCATTTTCAATTTCTTTACCTTTGATCATACCCAATTGGCTCATAGCATTTGCTGACTTGTAATACCAGTCATCAATTTTTACATCGCCAAAATCAGTTAATCCTTCTTCAACAGCATATTTTTGTTCTTCGTTCTTTAATTTTATAATTGCTGATTTTGCTGTTGTTAAACAATTGATATCTTCTTTAGCGACACAAGCTTCGATTTCAACACGTTTGGCTTCGATTTTAGAAGCCATTTCGTCGTTAATCGGATTTAATTTAGCCAATTCCGTAGTAGCTCCATCAAATTGTGTTTTTAATTTTTTGTTCTCTGAAGCCAATTCTTCGTTGGCTGATTCCAATTCGGCAATTTTTTGAGCCATTTCGCTCATTCTTTTACCGATTTCATCTACTTTTCCGGTATCACCGACAGCTAGAACATTTTCCATTAAATTAGTATGTTTCTGTTCCAATGCTGATTTAACCTGTTGATTTGTGATTGTCGCTACAGTTTCAACCAAGCTGGAAACAACACTTTGGGTCATTTGTTCAACTTGTTGCAACATTTGAGCCATTTTGGCTTCAAACATCGCATTCAATTGTTGTTCAAATTGTTCAAAACTGACTGCTCTTGATGATTCTCCTGAATCACCTTCTTCAAACATGTATCCAAATTTATCTTGAATTTGTTCATTATACATGCCTTCTTGATTTTTCATAGGGTAGCCCATTCCGGCTCCGCCTGAGATCTGCATCAAAGCGCGTTCGAAGTTTTCTTTGATAAATCCGGCTGAACGCATTGCTTCTTCAGCGCAGCCAAAATCTTCTACTGCTATACATTTTTCAGCTTCATTGGATAATCTTTTTGCTTTATCCAAAATTTTAATTAATGCATCTGTATTTTTGCCTTTTGCTTGTAAATCAGAGATAATTCCTTCTCCTTCAGCTATTCCGCTCTTTAAATCTTTTACCCATCTAGAAATATCTTTGCCCATTCTGACATCTTTTACAGATTCATGAAGGTTTTTCACTTGTTCCCACATATCTCCCATTTCCCAACGAGCATCATCAAATGCTGTTCTTACTGTATCGCCGTCTCCGCTATTGAATGCTTCTTCAATTGAAGTTACAAAAGCAGTACAAGTTTCCACTATTTTTTTAGCGGCTTCAGCATCTGCGCCTTCTTTTACAGCTCTACCTGTTTCTTTTTCAATATTTTTACATTCTCGTACAAAGTTTTCTTTTTCACGAGACATGTTTGCCAGCATCTCGAAACTTTGGAAAGACTGCCACATATCTTGGCGGCTCCAATTAAGTTCGTCTCTGCCTCCTTGGCATTCCTGCATTTGAGACATATATTCCATCTGATCATAACAAGATTTTACAGTGTTAACTACGGCCTCAAAGTCAGTTAATTTAGTTTGAAAAGCGGCAATGGCTGAATTATCTGAGCCAAGTTGTTTTGCCATTTTTTCAAGCATTCTTTTCCATGTTTTCAAATCGTTTGCATTCTCGCGTTCAACTTCTTTTTTCATTCTTTCAATATCTTTTTGAGCTCTTGGATCTTCAGAAATTTTTGGTCCGTTTTGGTCAAAATTTCCTTGCTCAAAATTTGGACCTTGCCATTGCTGTCCTTCTTTTCCATTGTTAAAATTGTAATTTCCCCATGGATCATTTGTCATTGGAGGATTCATTCCAGGCTGCCCCGGCATTCCAGGTTGAGTTGGAGCTCCATATTGAGGATTCATAGTATTATTCATGGCTTGTTCACAACTCATGTTTGGAGGAAAACATGGAGCATCTGTTACGTTTCCACACCATGTACCGCCATTAGCAGAACATTCTTCCTGATCCATATACATCCAATCAGTACCGGCATCCGGATATTTTTGATCGGGATATTGCTGTCCAGGTTGTGTACCGTTTGGATATTGTTGTCCAGGGTATGGTTGTGGTTGTGTACCGTTCGGATATTGTTGTCCAGGGTATGGTTGTGGTTGTGTACCGTTCGGATATTGTTGTCCAGGGTATGGTTGATAAGGTTGTGTACCATTTGGATAAGGTTGACCATTTGGTTGTGTGCCGTTTGGATATTGTTGTCCAGGCTGTGTGCCGCTTTGTTGATCACAGTGTACCTGACCATCAGGTGTTTTATAACAACCTGGAGGAACTCCTTGTTGATCCATTGGATATTGTTGTCCAGGATATGGTTGATAAGGCTGTTGGCCGTTTGGATATGGCTGTCCGTTTGGTTGTGTACCATTTGGATAAGGTTGTCCATTTGGAGGTGGCATTTGTCCGTCCGGTGGTGGTGGCATGTTGCCATTCGGTGGTGGTGGCATATTGCCATCCGGTGGTGGTGGCATATTGCCGTCCGGTGGTGGTGGCATATTGCCGTCCGGTGGTGGTGGCATATTGCCGTCCGGTGGTGGTGGCATTTGTCCCTCAGGTGGTGGTGGAGGATTATCTACCTGAGTCTTCAGGTTTTCTGTTTGGATGGCTGTTGCCAATACCAAACTGAAAGTCAAAACAGCAAGCACTGACGCGCTTACTAATTTCGCTTTTTTACTTAAACTAATGTTTCCTCTTTTTTTCATTTGTTTTTGTTTTAAAAAATAAAAAGAGTTCTTTAAAAAATATATTAAAGTTTTGTTGTATTTAATGTGATTTTTAGTTTTTTGTCGCATTAACAATAAAATGGATAAAATCAGGTAATTATGACATGCTTTTAGAGATATGTCAAGAATGACAAATAAGATTATCCTTTTAAATTAGGAACTTTATTACTTTTTAATCCGATAAATCATTGTTTATTCAATTTTAATATCCTCTTCTTATTTTTCGAATTTTTTCAATTATCCAATTTAAATAATACTTAATAGTAATAGGATAATCTTGGACATGGAGATATTTTTCTTTCTGACCGCCAAATTTCATTTTAAATTGACTTAACCCAAACCATGGATGATTATCATTATCATCCACAATTCCCCAAAAGTTATAACGCAGGCAGCCTTTTTCTTTGGCTTTTTTTATAACTTCCCATTGGATTAAATATGAAGCGGGAATTTTATTATATTCACTTAAAGAAGCGGCATGATGGTATGATGCTTCCTGCCCGTAAAATACAATTATCGCAGATGCTATGATTTTATTCTCAAAAATTGCGTTGAATATTTCTATTTGGTGATCTTTCGAAAGTACCTGTAATTGTTTTTGGAGAAAATTTAAGGGAAAAGGAATAAATTTATGCCTTTTTACGGTATCCATATGAATTTTATAAAATTCATTCAATGCTTTTTCATCGCACGAAGATTCTATTTTTACTCCCATTTTTACAGCTCTATTTATTTCGTAGCGAGTATTTTTTTTAAAATCCGTCATTATCTCATTTTCAGTCGCGCCAATATCTTTTATCCAACTCGTTTCAGGATTTATCAAATGAATTGGCGCATTTTTGAATCCATGACTTTTAAATAACAGGTCATTTTGTTCATTATCTTCAATTAATGGATTGATTCTGACAAAGGAGGCTTTCTCTTGTTTGGCAAGCTTTTTCAAGTAATTCAATATTATTTCGAATTGTTGTTTATCATTGAAATCAATTACCGGACCATACGGAATATGCAGAAAAGTGCCGCGTTTGGCTATAATTTTTAAAACTTGGCAAATTCCCACCAAATTAAGTTGTTTATCGTATAATCCCAAGCGAAATATTTTTTTCCCCAATTCTTTATTTACTTCACCCCAATTCCAAGACTGCAGGAATGATTGTTTTTTTTGATTCAGGAGAAATTCTTCCCATACTTTTTTATCTGTAATTTCCTGTATTTTCATAATTTTAATTTTAATTATTTTTTAAAAAATCAATAATTTTTTCCGCCTTTTTTAAAGTGATGTGTATGTGGGTTGGCAGATTTATGCTTTCCAAAGCTCTTTTTTCAGCATTCTTGCAAGATCCTTTTTGATAAAATACGGATTCAAAATCCACATTTTTCGGTGCTATAACATTATCATACCAGTCTCCCAAATAAATATGTTGTTTCGCGGCGAGGCGCATTAATTCATCTCTTTGTGAAATAAAAATCGTAAATCGAAGATAAATGTTTTTAGAACTTTTATTTACCTTAGGTGTTCGCAGAATTGATTCAGATAATTCTTGTTGATAAAAATCGGCAATATTTTTTCGATGTTTATTGAATTTATCTAAATTTTTCATTTGATTACAAGCAATTTCAGCTAGGGCATTAGGAAAACAAGAGGGTTGCGATTTCGGGAATTTACCTTTTTTTTCTTCTTGAATCAAAGCTTTCGATAAGAGATTAATTTTTTGAAAAAATAAAATCATTATTTTTCCCAGATGTAAAAAATTATATAAAGGTAAGGAAATCGCAAATATTATAGGATGAAGCAAATGGCTATAAATTTTTTTATAACTTTGATATGAAAGATCTTGTTGAAATTTTTTCAAATTTTTGCCGATTTCCGGATTATTTGTCACGGCCATTCCGCCATAAACCGCGGAAATCACTTTGTCGCGACCAAAACTAAACATGGCGGCATCTCCGATTGTGCCGATTTTTTTATTTTTAAATTCTGCGCCAAGCGAATGAGCGCAATCTTCAATGATTTTAAGTTTATGTTTATTGGCGATTGTTTGTATTTTTTCATAATCAGCGATAGCACCGAATGTGTTTTGGATGATTATGGCTTTGGTTTTAGGTGTTATTTTCTTTTCCAGATCGTTTTGATCAATATTCAGAGAATCCTTTTCAATATCCGCGTAAATCGGTACGGCGCCGGCGTGAATTATGGCGTTTGGCACTACAACGCAAGTGTAAGCTTGCAAAATAATTTCATCTCCTTTTTGGACATTCATTGCTTTTAATATGGCGTAAAGAGCTGAACGGCCACTATCAAAACTGACCGCATGTTTGATCGGCAAGTATTTTTTAAATTTTTCCTCAATCTGATGAACGTATTTGCCATGGCGTATTGATAACCATTTCCATGGGAAAAAAATATAGGATTTGGCTATGAAAATATCCTTAAGAGTGGTGTTTGGAGATAAAGAAGTGTGAATCATGTGTTTTAATTATAAATTTTTTATTCTTCTCGATTTAACAATATTTTCATTACACTTTCAGTGCCACGGCTTTCAAATAGTATAACCGAATTATAGCCGATTTCTTTTTCAATTATATCGAGTATTTTTGATTTTTCGTTTTCATAATAAATTTTAAGATTACTTTTTATTGTTTTTATTCCAATTTCCAAGTTTGATTTCTGATCTTTATCCAAAAAAATGGCATGTGTACAGATTTCACTGATTTTTTCCCCTATTTCTTGATGTGAATCCCGGCTTTTTTCTCCCAATTCCAACAAACTTGGCATAACAATAACTCTCTTTTGATTTTGATATAATTTCAAATGTTCCAAAGCGCTTTTAATTCCGTCCGGATTGGCATTGTAAGTGTCATCAATAATCATTAAATCATTTTTACCTGTTTTTCTGTTCATGGTTTTATCTATTGGTTTTAAATCTTTAATTTTTTGCGGCAATTTTCTAAGATCCATACCTAAATAATCAGCTATTAATATTGATGGCAAGATATTGGCAATATTGTGTTTAGGAATGATATTTGTTTCTAGTTTTATATTTTGATTGTTAAAATTAATGGAGAATTTTAAATTATTTTCTGTTTCTTCAATATTTTCAGCGTATACATAAGCCTTTTTATTATCTAAAGAATAGGTTTTATAAGGAGAAGTTACTTCTTTTAAAGATTCGCGAATTGAATTATTGTCAAAATTCATTATTGCCAAGCCATCTTCAGGTAGTGAGTCTATTAATTCCATTTTAGTTTGGCGTATTTTTTCCTGTGATCCGAAGAGTGCTAAATGTTGGTTTGATATGGCTGTCAGGATTCCGATTTTTGGTTTTACCATTTGGCAGGTTGTTTTAATTTCTCCTTTTTTATAAGCCCCCATTTCAACTATAAATATTTGATGATCTTTGTTTAATTTGGATAATACTGTTTGTGCGACTCCTATTTCGGAATTTATGTTTTTTTCCGTTTTTAAACAATTATAATCGTTTGAAAGTATTTGATACATAAATTCTTTTGTACTGGTTTTTCCATAGCTGCCGGTTATGCCGATTACCAGTAAATCCTGAAATTTTTGGATTTTTAATTTTGCTTTGTAGTAAATGTATTTTTTGATCAGTTGCGTGATTATATTAAATATCAATACTATCGCGAAAACTAAAATGGGTAGAATGAAGGTAATAAATATTGTTCCGGCGGTACCTCCCATCAAAAAAAGCAAACCAAATTTCCGCTCAGTAAATTCCGAGTATAAAAATATAGCATCGTATAAGAATATTCCCGGGAAATAACAAACTGTTCCAAAGGAAATAAGAGAAATCAGAATAGCTTTTTTTGTTAATATCGGTTTTTTTAATGTTTTATTTTTAATTTTAATTAAGGAGTTTACGGTTTCCAGTAAATAGATCAATAAAATCAATGATAAAATATTGTTTTCTATAAATCGCACACCGAAAAAAAATATCAGGATTATAAATAAGCGGACATAAAAAAATATATTAAATATTGATTTTCTGTTTTTTTTACTTTTTAAATGGTCGATTAGGCGATCAATTCGATATTCCTTTAATTGCCATAGATAAACCTGAAAGAGGGTCGCAAAAAACGTTCTTCCAAAAAAGGCCAAAAGAGTTAAAACTATTAATATTCTGTAGGTATTATCTGTAAAGTTAAACATTTATATGATTATTTTTTATAAAACCATTTTTCCACTTGTTCGGCAAATTCATCGGGCATCGCATAGGGCAATCTGTGGCCTATATTATCATAAATTATAATTTGCGAATTTTTAATTTTTTCATGCATTATTTTTGCGTGCGATACTGGAGTAAGTGTATCTTCTCTACCCCAAAGCAGCAAAGTCGGGATGTTTATTTTATGCAAAAGATTTGTTAAGTTTTCTTCAACAATCAGCTGAAATGTTTTTTTCATTATCGGATCTGTCAATTTCAAATAATCATAGCCTTTTGATAATCTATATAATATTTTTCGGGCAGATTTTTCCATTTTGCTGATTATAGGTAATGAAAAAAATGCGTTTCCTGTTTTTGCAAGGATTTTAAATATATTTTTTTTGAGATTATTTTTATCTTTTATTCCGGCAGCTCCGGTTAAAATTAAATGTTTTAATTTCACAGGTGATTCTGCGGCAATTTTTATGGCTATTCTTCCACCAAATGAATGAGCCAATATGTTATACTGAGGTAAATTTAATTTTCTGATAAATTCGCAAACAACATGGGCGTAATCAGAAACAGAATATGGTTTTTCAGGATTGGTGCTTTCCCCAACTCCCGGCAGATCCAGAGAAAATGTATGAAAATTTTTGGATAAGATTTTTTGTAATTCCAAAAATTTATCGGAAGTTAATCCCCATCCTGGTAAAATTATCAATGGCGTTCCTTCGCCCATTTCAAAATAGGCAATTTTTTGAGTTGTTAGTTGGAGATATTTTTTTTGCATGAGGTTATTATAAGTGTTTCAATTTAAAGAGGAAAGATCTTGCTAAAAAATTTGAATTTATTTATGATCTTGAATAGACTTTTATTTATCTTTTCTGAAAGTTAATGAATATTTGATATGCGCAGCTTATTCAATAAAGATCGCCGTACTAATTCCTATTTTTTAGCTTTGGATATAGGTACTGAATATGTGAAAGCATTGGTGTGCGAAAGTCAAGAAAGCAGGGGGCTTGTTCTTGGTTGTGGCAAAAAAAAGCAAAGATTGGGTGAAATGCAAGGAGGTGTGGTTACTGATATTGCGGGTGTTATTGAAAATTGTAAGGATGCGATTAAACAAGCGGAAAAGGGGTCAGGAATCAAGGTAGATCAAATGGTTATGGGAATAGCGGGCGAATTAGTAAAAGGTGCCACGAGTACCACGACTTATACCCGCAGTGATCCGAACAGTAAAATCAGTTTTGATGAATTGAAAAATATTATTCATAAAATTCAATGGAAAGCATTTGATCAAGTTAGAGCGCAGCTTGCTTATGAAACAGGGCATAATGAAATAGATGTCAAGCTTGTTAACGCGGGAATCGTGGATGTGCGAATTGATGGTTATAAGGTTTCGAATCCGCTGGGTTTTCAAGGCAAGGAAGTTACTATGTCGATTTTTAACGCTTTCGCTCCTTTGGTTCATTTCGGAGCTTTACAGACGATCGCGGCTGAATTGGATATGGATTTGCTGGCAATAGTTGCTGAGCCTTATGCTGTCGCGCGATGTTTGGGGCAAGAGGATCGAAGTAATTTTAGCGCGATTTTCATTGATATAGGTGGAGGAACCACTGATATCGCTTTGGTTAGAGACGGAAGTGTTGAGGGTACTAAAATGTTTACACTCGGAGGACGGACTTTCACAAAAAGACTTTCTCAGAGTTTAAACATTTCTTTTGATGAAGCTGAAGAAATAAAATTGGCCTACGCCGAGGATAAATTGGAAAAACAATCTTATAATATTGTTAGAGAAGCCATGAAAAGTGATTGTGAAGTTTGGCTTACAGGCGTTTCTTTGACTTTATCCGAATTTGAAAACATTGACAGTCTTCCTTCAAGAATTTTATTATGCGGGGGGGGGTCTCATCTCCCTGAGATCAAAGAAGTTTTGGATACAAGAAATTGGATAAAATCATTACCTTTTTCCAGAAAACCGCAAATAAATTTTTTGCAACCTAAGCATATTTCCAATATTATTGACATGACGAACAAGTTAAAAGATCAGCAGGATGTCACTCCTATGGCGCTTGCCAATGTTGCTTTGGATTTAGCCGGAGAGGAAAAAATATTATCCAGAATTTTACGCAAAGTTGTCCGCCTTTTACAAGTTTAATCTTAAATTTTTATGATCGATGATACCCAAAATGACAATCAGGAAAATTTAGAGGAAGAAATTCCTGTAAATAAAAATTTAAGCAAAAAAAAATCAGAAAATGCTGAAGAGACTTTGGAATCAAAGGAAGAAAAAGCAGCAAAAAAATATTCGGATAAAAAAATATTATTTGTGGATATTGATGATGAAATCACTGGTCTTTTCGATAGAATAAGGAATTTGAAGGTGGAAAATATTTATCTGGTAATTCCCAAAAGAGCGAATATTTTAAACAGCGTTGTAAATTTAAAAATTTTGAACAGAAAATTAAAGGATGTGAATAAAAATCTTTTTATAATCACCAATGATGAACAGGGCGTTAATTTGGCAATGCAAGCGGATATTCCGGTTTATGAAAAATCTGAGGAAGATCTTTTTAATAAAGATGATGCGAATAAATCTCCACATTTGAAAATATCCCCTATTTCAGCGCTTAAAAACTTTTTGGAAGATGACAAACCTGTTCGCTTGGAACAAAGGAAATATTCTATTTTTGATATTGTCAGAAAAAACAAAAATCCGGGTTTGAAAATGTCAAAAACAAGAGAAGCGCCGTTGCCGCAATCCGGAAGAAGAAAATCAAAAAAAACAAGAAGTGTTAAAGATTTTTTTGTGATTTTCAGTTTTGTAAAGGGATATCGCGGAACTTTGGGAATTATGATTTTAGCCAGCTTGGTGCTGCTTTTCGCGGTAAGCTATATCGCGCTTCCCGGAGCAACTATTTATTTGAAACCAAAATCCGATGTGATTGAGCAGTCCGTAAATATTACTTTGGCCGATAATAGGGTGAACGCGGCGGAATTGAATACGCATCCCACGAATATGATCGCTTCTTATGAAGTATATCCGGGAGGTCCGATTAAAAAAACATATACTTATAATTCAACAGGCAGAAAATTTTATGGGCAAAATGCAAACGGAGAAATAACGATTATTAATCAAGATAAAAAAGAATGGCCTTTAATTCCAAAAACTCGTTTTCAATCTCCTGACGGAATAATTTATCGTCTGCAAAATCGGATAGTTGTTCCGGCTGCCACGGACCAGGGATTTGGCACAATTAAAGCATTTGTAAGCGCGGACGAAACTGATATTCATGGAGCGATTGTAGGAGAAAGAGGTAATATCGCACCGACAACTTTTTTTCTTCCCAGTTTAAAACCGGCAAGTCAAAAATTATTATATGCAAAGAGTGAAACCGTGATGACAGGCGGAAAAACCGATGTAAAAAAATTTGTGACAAAGGAAGATTTGGAGGCTGCGAAAAAATTCGCGCATGAGAAGATTATTGAAGAAATCATTCCGACATTGGATGCCTACATTAAAGATTTGAATGATGTAAAAAAATCGAATTTGCGGCTTTTAGTGGAGCAAAATATCGCATGGAAAAGGGCGATTCGATATGATGATCCAAAATCATTCGTTGATATGAAATTGGTGAATAAAGAGCTGGATTCATTTGAAGTTAACGCCGAAGTTAATGCGACAGGGATTTCATTCAATTATGATGAATTTAAAAATATTTTAAAAAGAGAATTGAAAAGCCGAAAATTGCCGCAAAAAAAATTAACGAAAATTGATGAAGAATCCATTACTTATCGTTTGTTCAATAACGACGCCGGCACCAAAAAATATGTTGTAACAGCATCAATTAAAGGAATAGAAGAATTTGAACTCGATCCTGATAAAGAAAACGGAAAAAGGTTGATTGAAAAAATTAAGGAACATATTCTTGGTTGGAATAAAAAAGAAGCGATAAAGTTTATTCAAAATCTTGATGAAGTTGAGAGAGTTGAGATCAAGACCTGGCCGGTTTGGGCTCCAAATATTCCAAATTTGGAAAATAATGTTAAAGTGAATTTGCTCGAAAATTGAGGTATTTCAGTATTAAATTAACTTTATTAAATTTTTATGGCAAAAAATAAAATTACAACTCAATCTCAAGATTTTTCTCAGTGGTATCTGGATGTGATCAAAGAAGCTGATTTGGCGGAATATTCGAAAGTCAAAGGGTGCATGATTATTAAACCTTATGGTTATAGAATTTGGGAATTGATTCAAAGAGAGATGGATGATCGAATTAAAGCGGCGGGCGTACAGAATTGTTATTTTCCTTTATTTATTCCTGAGAGTTTTATTAATCGTGAGAAAGAACATGTGAAGGGTTTCGCGCCGGAATGTGCTATTGTTACGCATGGTGGCGGGAAAAAATTAGCGGAAAATTTATATGTTAGACCTACTTCGGAAACAATAATGTATGATACTTTTTCAGAATGGGGGCAAAGTTATCGGGATTTGCCGCTTTTAATAAATCAATGGGCAAATATTGTGCGTTGGGAAATGCGCACCAGACCTTTTTTGCGAACTACGGAATTTCTTTGGCAGGAAGGGCATACAGCTCACGCAACTCTGGAGGAAGCCGATATTGAAGCTGCTCGCGCATTGAAGATGTACAATGATTTTGACAAGAATTTTTTGGCTTTGCCTGTTCTTACGGGAAAAAAATCACGCAAGGAAACTTTTGCCGGAGCTTTGTATACTTTGGCAACAGAGGCTTTGGCTAAAGACGGGAAAGCGATTCAGGCAGGAACTTCTCATAATCTTGGGCAAGGATTCGCCAAATCATTTAATATTCAGTATCAAGATGAAAAAGGAGAATTGCAGTATGTCTGGCAAACTTCATGGGGTGTTTCCACGCGTTTGATCGGCACGATAATCGTGGTTCACGGAGATGATCATGGCCTTGTTTTGCCTCCAAAAGTCGCACCTTATCAAATTGTGATTATTCCAATTTATAAAACGGATCAAGAAAAAGATAAGGTTTTGGAATTTGTGGAAAATATGAAGGATTCTTTTGATAAAAATCTGCGAGTACATGTAGATAATCGGGAAAATTTAAGTCCGGGATTTAAATTTAATGAATGGGAAGTTAAGGGCGCGCCAATCAGGATTGAAGTCGGGCCAAAAGATCTTGAGAAAGATCAGGTTGTATTATTTAGAAGAGATACTTTAGAGAAAATGTCCATAGAAAGCGGTAATATGAAAAAGGAAGTGGATAAATTATTAAGTGAAATTCAGGAAAATATTTATAAAAAAGCTTTGGAATTTCAAAAAGAAAACACATTTTCAGTAAATGATTATAATGAGTTTAAAAATTTGATTTCAGAAAAAAGCGGGTTTTATAAAGCTTATTTTTGTTGTGATGCCAAAGTTGAAGAAAAAATTCAGGATGAAACAAAGGCGACAATCAGGGTAATTTTGGATGAAGACGTGAAGGGGAAGAGATGTTTTTATTGTGGAGGGGAAGCGACGCAGGAGGTGGTGTTTGCGAAGGCGTATTGATGAGGCGTAATTCCGTAGATTCGTAAGAATACCATTTTTCGAAAATTTTGGAGGAATTGATTGAAAGAATTATTTAAATTTTACTCAGATACAATATGATCATTTGTCTATGTTTAATTTTTACTTGACTTTTCTATAGAAGATTATACAATAATGTTCTTTTGTATTAAAAGAATATTTCATGAAAATGTTTTTTGGAAGAAAAGAATTAGTTGTTTTAGGCTTATTGTTGAGCTTTGTCACATCTTTTAATTTTCCTGTATTGGCGCAGAATAATTCGTTGAAGGATGATTTTAGAGTTATTTTTGGGGCTTATCCTGATAAAGGAAGTATTGAGACGCAGTTTAAATTTCAAGTTGATATTGAGCCTTCAAAAAATTATAACAAAAATGATTATTTGATGAGGGTGGATTTTGACGGGGACTTAAAATTTGACACTAATTATTCTACTCAGAGAGTCTTTTATTATTCTTATAATGAGGTTGGATATTATCTTCCGAGATTGCTTGTGAAATCTCCTACTTCTGAGGAAAAATTGATTATTGGTTTGAATGCGACTAATCAGAAAGAGATTTATGTGCAGCAATCAAACAAACCTGAGGCTAAAATCGTAGCTAATCCTACTTCAGGAGAAGTTGATGATAGGTTTTATTTTGACGCGATTGATTCTTTTGATTTTGAGGAACAATATCGTCTTCAGTATAGATTTGATTTTAATAATGATGGAATTTTTGAAACTGAATTTTCCGATAATTCCGAAGGTTCGTTTAAATATACGACTCCGGGGCTTAAAGAGGCTTTAGTTGAGGTAAAAGACAGGGATGGCAATACGGATACCGAAAAAATCAATGTTATTGTGAGGGAAAGGGATTTTCCTCCAAGGGTTACAATTGTGATCAGATCCGGCACTAATTATGGAAATAATGATAAATTTTTGGCCGGCGTGGAAATGTTGTTTACGGCGAACGCCAAAGATACGGAAAGAAAAGGTTATTTGCTTTACAGATGGGATTTTGATGGGGATGGGAAGTTTGATTCTCCTTTTTTGAGGGTGAATTCAGTAAGGCATACTTATCGGGAATCGGGTTATAATAAGGTGATTGTTGAGGTTCAGGATGCGGCGAATAACACTGATACGGCGGAAAGAGAAATATTTATTGCCGAAAATACCGCTCCAAAAGCGGTTTTGAGAGTTAATGTTTTGAACGGAACTACCGCCACTCGTTTTACTTTTGACGCTAGAGGCTCAACCGATAATCAATTCAATAATAATTCTTTAAATTATAGATGGGATTTTGACGGAGATTTGATTTATGATACTCAATTTCTTAGAAATGCCACTGAAAATTATTTTTATGAAACTTCCGGGAAGAAAAAAGTGACTGTGCAGGTTAGAGATCCTTTGGGAATGACTGACGAGGCAAGCGTTGAGGTGGAGGTTTTGGTTAATTCTGCGCCAAAAGCATTTTTTATTGTGTCTCCTTATGAAGGGACTTTCAATACTCTTTTTCAATTTGACGCTTCATCTTCCGGCGACAGGCAAGATAGACGTTTGCGATACAGATGGGATTTTGATTATCAAGGTGAAGATGATATCAAATCTGATACAATAAGTTTCAATAGCAAGATTTCGCATAGATTTCAAAGAATCGGATTTCATGTAATTAAACTTGATGTTATTGATGAGGTTGGCGCCATGTCCAGTTATTATCAAAATGTTCAGATTCATTGGGCGTCTCCGTATTTGCAATTTTTGCAGAGGCAAGGTGTGATGCGTGGATATACTGGTGGAGACATGAAGCCTGAACAATATATTACTAGAGCGGAATTTATCACATTGATCATTAGGGCAAAAAAAATCAACACTTATCAAAGAAATGCCGCAAATCCTTTCGCTGACATTAATCGTCGCGATTGGTATTACAATACAATTTTGATTGCCAATCAGTCGGGTTATGTTCAAGGTTATGCCGATAATACTTTCAGACCGAATAATTTAATTAATAGGGCTGAAGCTACAGCGATTTTAATGCGAGCTTTTGAGATGAAGGGTGGCCATAGTCAAAATTATAAATCTTTTTCAGATGTCAATTATAATTCATGGTATGGGGACGCGCTTAAAAAAGGCAATATTATGGGAATAATTGACGGATACGCGGATAATACTTTTAGGCCGTATCAACCTTTGAAAAGGGGTGAGGCCGCGAAGTTGATTACGAACGCGTTGAAAGCGGGGTGGTAGTTATCACTGATTCCCTGCAGAGCCCCTGTATTGGGGCTACAAAAATATTCGCGCAATGATTTGGATCATGTCTTTCTTTTGCTTGTTCGAAAACTACGGAGTATTGGCAATTTTTTTCCGTGTTTTTGTTTTTTATTTTTTGGCAGTATTTTTCATCTTTAGTTTTTATGGCTTGTGTGTACAGTTTATTTTGCTCTTCAATGGGCATTGTTATGCCTAACTTTTGGGAAATTTTGCTGATTAAACTGCAACCGGAAAAAGTTGTGATTATTAATGAAATTATTAAAATTTTTCGAAACATAATGGAAATTAATTTTGATTTATTTTACTTATTGGTTGGAGTTTAGCAAGGAATTTTTTGAAAAATATTTTATTGTTTTTGAGGGCAAAATATGTTAATATAATAAGAATTTTTAAATAAATAACAAAAACAAAATGCGAAAATTGTTCAAAACTTCTTTAACTGCAGTAATTTGTTTCGTTTTTGGTGTTACTTCCGCTGCTTCATTAAATTATGTTTTTGCAGCGACGGATACTGCGCCGAAAGAACCGCCTCCGAATGCGAAGGTTGTACCGACGTTTGATGGTGTTGTGATTAAAGATGTTAAATTGCCTATTGGGGCAGACATTAATATTGAAGATGAAAAAATAAAAATACATAGAACACCTGTTGGAACTACGGCAGCCTTTTCATCATCAGAAGTTATTGATAATGATAATTATTCCAATGCTTATGGTCATCAAGGTTTTTATTCTTTTTTAAATTTAAAAACTACAAATAGACCACTTATTCCAGACGCTCCTTATATGGGCAAGTTTGCTTTTTCTAATATCAATCTTCATACACAAGCGGAAAATAATAGTAAGTATTTAGTGGGTGATCAGGGGACATCCATTAGTAGTCAAATATCGAATCTGATGAAGTCATCTGATGGGGCTATAACTTTACAGGCTGATATGAATGATTTTTATCTATCTGACGAGGGTAAAGAATCATTTAGAGGACTGGGAGCTTATACTACCGGGACTTATTCAAATATTTGGAATACTGACTGGCGATCAAAATCAACAGATAATAAAATTGATAAATTTAAGATTAGTGCTTCAGGTTATTTGAGTTTATCTGGCAATGTATCCGCTATTGATAAATTCTCACATGGTATAGGTGTATATGGTTCAGGTCTAGACTATGGTGTTTTAGGAACGACCTATACGGATGGATCTATTGGTGTGGCAGGTATCATTGGATATAACGAATATAGCAAGAAAGTTGAAAGCGGCGCCGGTATTATGGGAGCTATAATAAATAATAAAAAAGAATACTTGAAGACAGCCTACTTAGGGGCAATTAGACAAGATAGTAGTTCAAACAGTTCTATTCATTATGGTATTTATACAGATGATAATGCTTATATTAAAGAATTAAAATCTTTGGATATACAAAGTTCGGCGAACACAGATTTAAGTGTATTTGGTCTTAACAATTTAAATTTAAAATCCGGTAATGATGTAATTATTGCCGCAGGGAAAAATAATATTTTAAAAGGCGCGAAAACAGTTATTGATTCTAAATCAGGGTTGCAAATCATTCAAGGCGACGTAGAAATCAATAATGTGAGCAATATTAGCGCCAATGCTAAAAAGATTGCTTTAAACGCTTCCGAAAGCGGTATTACCATTAATAGCGACAAAGGTCCCATAAGTATTAAATCTTCTGACGACAAGACAATTTTAGAAATTGTGAATGGTCAAATTCATATAAAAGATATTTATGTGTATGATAGACTATATTGCGTGAAGGGAGCGACAAGTTGTCTACCAAAAGATACTGACCCTATTGTTAATGAAGAAAAACCAAGAAAATTTTTACTTTGGATAAAAGAAAAATTATCAGCACCGGCCAAAATTGCGAGATCTTCCGATCCTAAAGTTATAAATGGAGAGAGATCCGTATTAAGCAATTTGGAAAATATTTCGATTACTTTCCAAAAACCAGCAAAAGTCGGAATCTATGATTATACTGAATTTAAATTAAGAGGCGCAAATCCGTGTACGGGAAATGGATTGGATAGATTTAACGCTGATAGAGTATTTGATGTATTGAAGAAAAAAGATGATAAAACATGTGAAGCAAGAAATAGAGGTAATTTCCAATTTCAAGCTCACGGCGAATCAACCAGAGCAGGAGCCAGAGCAATTTATGGAAATGTATTTGAATTAAAAGATGGAACCAGAACTCCAATTAGAGATGTTTCAGTTGATTGTATTGATAAATATGGAAATAGCACAAATGGGAAAAGCGATGTAGTCGGCTTCTTTAGAAATACCTTAGGAGATAATTATACTGGTATATTAACTTGTACAATTAAAAAACCAAGTGATCTAAAATTTGAACCGTCAGATCCTATTGAAATTAATATTGATAATGTGGATGATGTTGTTCATATGGATTACTATGTAAATCCAAAAGAAATATATTATTAGGATAATTAATTAGTCAAAAAAAAGAGGCTTAGATAAGCCTCTTTTTTTAAATCATATTAGTCTTGAAGTTCAAGATAACATCTTTCCTTATAGTCCGGATCATTGATTTTATCACAATCCCCTTTGGTTTTCGCGGATTTGGCTGAATCCAAATCTGAAACAACCGCTTCAGGCGATGGAGCTAAAACCACATCCACTTCTTTTTTATCACTATCATTATTTTTAACATTTGTATTCTTGGTTGAGGTATTTTTATCCGTGGCTGCGTTCTTAGTCTCTTCTTCCGCCGCCTTTCCGCAACCTGTCAATAAAAGTGCAAAAATAACTAGTGCAGATGTTATAAATTTGCAGGCAAATAAATTTGGCTTCATTTTATATTTTTTAATAATATTCAAGCTAAATTTATTATTCTGCTATTTCTTCCTCAGTATCGTCTGTTGTTGTGTCGTCAGTAGTAGTATCAGTATTTGTATCGTCAGTAGTAGTATCAGTAGAGTCGGTTGTATCAGTTGTGTCATTGTTCAACGCTGAACATCCTGCTGTTAAAACCAATGCCATTACAAGGAACATTCCTGTCAGAAACTTTTTCATACTTTTTAGGTTAGAAAATTAATAAATATTTCAAAGAGATTGTATAGATGTGTAGGTTTTATTTCAAGGATTTGAAGTGTAGGTTATGAGATTTTGTTTATATCAAATGAAAACTTGGGGTTGATATTTTTTTGGGTTATTTTGTAATGATAGTAATGTGTAGAGGTCAGGGATCAGGGATCATTTTACAAAAATATGGTGAAACTCTTCTGATGAATATTTGTTTAAATTGTTGTTTTGTAGTATAATTTTAAGAATTCTTTTGATTTATTTTTTATGTCAGTTGAAGGTGATTCAAATAAGGAAGAAGATTTAAATGTTAAAAATTTCGGTGAGAAAACCGGCAGTGATAATATTTTACAAAAGACTTTTTCGGAGGTTTTGGATGAGTTTGCGGATGTTTCTTTGGTTTTGGCCAGAGAAAGATTTGAAGCGGAATATTTTACTGAAATGAAAAAAAATTCTTTTTTAATGTTTGCGAAGGATTTTAGTTTGAATTTTCAAGTAGTTGAAAGTGAAGAGATTCCAACTGCCTGTATTAATTTGGAAACAGGGGAAGTGAAGTTTGGCAAAGGGTTGGTTTTAGCTTGTTTGGAGGGAAAAAGGAGAATGATGAACTTTATCAAATAATAGCTATTTTGGGATTGCCAAAAAGTTATGTGGCAAATCTTCCGGAAGATTATTTTGATAAGGTTTATCAATTGGCAAGAATTTTCAGAATTATTCAAAACGCTTATAGCGGAAAGAAAATAAATCAAAAATATTTATGTGGTATGTCGCAAAAACCTCATACATTTTTAAAGCTGGCGGTGCCTTCGATGAGAGCGTTAAGAACAATTATGGAAGATTGGAGAGATGATGGATATGAAAGGGATTTGGATTTTTATCTTTGGAAGCATTTTATTCAGCGTTTTGAAGCTGAGGAACAGGAATGGGTGTATTTATTGTTTAATACTTTTGGTGGATTTTTTTTAGATAAAACCATGAAAACAATAAAGAAAGATGGTGAAGAAAAAGATATTTTGGAAGATAATGGTGTTTTCAAAATTGGAGAATTAAATCTGACGGGAAGCATTCCCAAAAATCCGGCAGTGCCTAGAAAAAAAACAAACAGAAAAACTTTTTCTCAACAGGAATTACTTGAAAATTTGTTTGGTGTCCTCCCGAAAGTTACAGAAAAAGATTTAAAACGAATGGAAAATATAAAGCCTGAAATTGATTTGGAACAAGAAAAGGGCAAATTAATTGATACATTAAATTCTACTCTTTTAGTGAAAGAAGAGAATTATACGAACTTTCTAAATGAAACTATGAAAAAGTATTGTAAGGAGAAGTGTGGATTATAATTTTATTATTTAGTATTTATGCATATTTGTCATGTTTTACAACAAGGTTTGGAGGAGCAGAAGAAGCTTTTGGATGAGATTAAAGAGCTTCGCGGGCAAATAGAGGATATTGAGACTGTTTCAGAGTTTATGAATAAAAAAATCGAAGCAGAGAGAAGATTGGTTGAAATTGTTGATGGTTTAACGGTTTTACAAAAAGAGTGCGAGGGAAGGAAATTGAATTTTAAGGAGGAATTGTTGCAGTATTTGGGAGGGAAGGAAAAAGATTGGGAGTTTGGGTTTGATGAGGATGGGTATGTGGTTAA
Organism: Candidatus Peregrinibacteria bacterium GW2011_GWA2_33_10; assembly: GCA_000989565.1. Classification (GTDB taxonomy): domain Bacteria; phylum Patescibacteriota; class Gracilibacteria; order UBA1369; family GWC2-33-13; genus GWC2-33-13. Next base: position 61,555 of record LBOO01000010.1, read on the forward strand.
GATAAGAAGAGCTGATGCGCATTATGAAGTTCCTTTAAAAAATATTAATTTGAATTTTTTATTTTTAGATCATTTGGAATCCTTGGATTTGAGTAATACAAATTTAAATAGTGTAAATTTTAATAAAAATAATGTTAGTAATTTGAATTTAGATAATACTAATGTATTTTTCCCTTTTTTTGATTTAGGACAATTTAGAAATATGGAATTTTTAAATCTTAGTTATGCAAAAGTGGATAAATTAATTTTAAATAATAATAATAATAAATTAAAGAGTTTAGTTTTATATGGATGTAAATTGAAAGAGGAGGTTTTAGATGTTTCAGAAATTTTGAATTTAGAGATCTTAGATATTTCAGAAACTTATGTTAAAGATGTAAAATTTGAAAATCCCAATCTTAAAGAATTGTATATGGAGAATACGAAACTTAGCAGGAAAAAACTTGATATTAGTGAATTATATAATTTAGTTAGAATAAATATAGAAGGTTCTGATATTAGTGAATTATATATTTCGAAAGATCAGGAAAAGAAAATAAAAGATAAAAAATTGCAAATCAGTGTCAGTGAATCTCAATCATTGATCTCTTGAGAAATATTAAAACTTTCGTTATTTTTGTTACGTTCATAAAACAAATTTACCATGAAAATCGGTTTTAAGACTTTGGGTTGTAAGGTCAATAAATATGAATCCGATAAAATTGCGGCAATTTTATCAAAAAAACATGAGATTAAATCAAAAACTGAAAATTTGGATATTTGTATCATCAATACTTGTACGGTTACGCATATCGCTGATAGAAAGTCGCGTCAGGCCATAAGGCAGATCAAACAAAACAATCCGATGGCTAAGATTATTGTTTTTGGTTGCGGGGCGCGTAAAAAAGATAATATTTATATTGAAATGCCAGAAATTGATCATGTTTTCGCGACTTATGATGAAGTAATCAATTTTTTATCTTCGGATAAAGATATTGATGATTTTGAAAATTTTAATGGTTCTCGAACACGTGTTCTTCTAAAAATCCAGGATGGCTGCGATAATTATTGCAGTTATTGTATTATTCCTTTTGTCAGAGGAAAAGCTACAAGCTATCCTGAAAGGAGGGTTATTTCCGAATGTTTGGCACGGGAGAAACAGGGATTTAAAGAATTGGTGATTACCGGAGTTAATATTGGAGAATGGAAAAATCAGGAAAAAAATCTTTCTTATTTATTAAAAAAGATTTTGGATAATACAAAAGAGATGAGAATCAGAATTTCGTCAATCGAGCCCGTGCATTTTGATGATGAGTTTTATTCGTTATTTAATAATCCCCGACTCTGTGGCCACGTGCATTTATCTTTGCAGTCAGGAAGTAATAAAATTTTAGAAAAAATGCGGCGCAGATATACTACGGATCAATATGAATCCATTTGTAATAATTTGCGTAAAATTCGGCCTGATATCGCGATCACAACTGATTTAATTATTGGCTATCCGGGAGAAGATGAATCTTTTTTTAATGAGAGTAAATTATTTTGTGAAAAAATGAAATTTTCCAAGATTCATGTGTTTAAATTTTCAAGCAGAATAGGCACTATCGCGGAAAAATTAAAAGATATTGTTTCTGATGATGAAAAAAACAAACGAGCAAAAATAATGAGAGATTTATCTGTAAAATTGGAAAAAGAATTTAGGAAAAATAATGCGGGAAAAGAAAAAGTTGTGCTGGTTGAAAGCAAAATCGGGAAAAAAAGGTATATTGGGTATACAGATAATTATATTCGGGTGGAGGTTTTTAGTGAGAGGGATGTGAGGGGGGAATTTGTGGTTGGGAGGATAGAGTAATCCGTAAATAGAATAATTTATATAATAAAAAAATTCCTTTTGCGGATTTATTTGATCTACTTACAATCCCAATTTTTTTCTAATTTCATCAGCTTCAGATTGATCTTGTTTGGCTTTTTCTTCGGCAACGACCGCTGCTTCTATGTCGTGCCAGTCTTCAACGTGTTTGCGCTCCAATTTTTCCAGTTGTTCACCGTGTTTTTCCGATAATTCAGTGAATTTTTCCTGTTCTTCCTCCAAAATTTTCATTAATTCATCAATTTGAAACTGGCTTAATTTTGGGAGAGATTTGATTATTTTTACTTTTTCATCTTTGGTAAGTGAAATTGATCCTGCAAGAAGTCTCAAAAAGCGTACTTCATCAAATTTTAAATTATGAGAGGGCAGTTTTATATTGGTTTTAAAATCATTCAACATTTTTCCAAATGTATATTTTGGCTTATTATCATCTGTCGGAGGTTGTGTGACAGGTGGTTGAGGTATCATACCGCCGGGATTGAATCCTGCTCCCGCAGGTGGATTAAATGCTCCCTGAGGCGGGAATCCGGAAAAATTTTGAGGGTTGAAATTTTGTCCAAAATTTTGTTGCATTTGATTAGAATTCATAGTGTCATCGAAATTATCCGCCTTTATATTTTGAAATGGATTTGCGTTATTTTGATTATTTTGCTGGTTTCCCTGTTGTGAGCCTTGAGTATTGTCCATGTAAAATTATGTATTATGAATTATTAGAGATATTATTATAGTGTATTTATGTGAAAAATCAAGCAAATGCGTAACTTAATTGGCGCGTTCGGAGTAGAGTCCGGTTTCGGTGTTGATACGGATTACATCACCTTCTTTAATAAATAAAGGAACTCTTAATGTATACCCTGTTTCAGTAACCGCTTCTTTTTGAGCATTACCGGCTGTATCACCTTTCGCGCCGGGTTCGGCCTGCGCTACTTTCAAATCTACTTTTGGTGGCAGAATAACGCCTTTAGCTGTGCCATCCAAATACATAATATAATATTCCAAACCTTCAATTAAAAAATATTTTTGATCTCCAATTACATTTTCACTGAATTCAAATTGGCTAAAGTCATCGATATCCATAAAAATATAACCGGATCCATCATTATATAAATATTGAGCTTTTTTCTTTTCAATACTCACTTCTTCCAAATTTTCCCCTGATTTGATTGTAAACTCAGAAATACCATTCGTTAAAAGATTACGGCATTTTAAAATATAAATTCCGGCACCTCTGGCTTGTTTTACAAAACCTTGTTTTAAAACAATCCACTTTTGTCCCTGATAAACAAATGCTGCGTCTTTTTTGGCTTCAGAAACATTGATCATATAGAAGGGTTAAAACTTTTTAAATTTTTAATAATTAAATCTACTTTACTGTATTTCTTTGGCTGTGCCATTCGTAGTGCGGCCGTTAGTATACGTATAAATACTCACCTTTATTGCCCTTCTTCTCCTGCGCGAAGAATGGTGGAGCCTACTGGATTCGAACCAGTGGCCTTTCGCACGTCAAGCGAACGCTCTACCAACTGAGCTAAGACTCCGATATTCGGAATTATTCTATTTATTTTAAATTAAAAAGGCAAGTAACTAAATAATTCGTAAGTTGTTTAATAATTTTTTAATAATTTTTTAATGTTTATTTGATAAGACTAAAGCATTATCAATATCTAAATTATTAATTTCGTATATGATTAAATATTTTTTAAATTTTATTTTTCCGGAGAGATGTATTTTTTGTCGCAAACTTGGAGGATATATATGCAGTGAATGTGATAAAAATTTTATTGAGGTCAAACCACAAATTTGTTATTTTTGCGAGGAAGTTTCCGTGTTTGGAAAAATTTGTCCAAGATGCAAAAATTTTTTTTCTTTTGATAATTTATTTATTTGTTATCGATATAAATTTTTTTTAAAAAAATTGCTTTTAAATTTTAAATATAATTTTCGCAGTATTCTGGCTAAAAAATGCGCTTTGCTTATTTATAAACGGATAAAAGAGATTAATTTCAAAAATTGTTTGATTTGCTATGTTCCGAGTGATAAAAAAAGATTCAGATGGCGGGGATTTTGTCATACTCAACTAATCGCGCGATATTTAAGCGATTATTTGGATTTAGAATGTAAAGATATTTTAGAAAAAAAAGTTAATTCTGATTTTCAGTCGCGTTTAGATCGTGGCGCAAGAATGAGTAATATTAAAGGTAAATTTTCAGTCAGATTCAATTGCAATATTGTAAATAAAAATATCATTCTAATTGACGATGTTGTGAGTACCGGCTCTACATTGAATGAATGCGCGAAAGCGCTGAGAAACGCAGGCGCGAGGAGGGTTTTCGCTGTGGTGATGGGGAGTAATAAAGGTTAGTAACCCTTATTGGGATAATGTGATAAAAAATACAGATTTTTAATTGTATTTCCACTTACGGGTTACAAGGCTATTTGTCTCGTTGCTTTATAATTACTTCTACCTTATAATTGCTTTACTTTAATCAATTTTTCCTATGATTATAGGAATTGACGCATCAAGATATGATGCTAAAGAAAAAACCGGAGTGGAATTTTATTCTAAATATATTATTGATGAATTGATAAAGTCCGCTCAAAAACAGAAGACTCATCAGTTGCGATTTTATAGTCCGTACAGGCTTCCGCGCAGATGCGGACAGGAATTGAACGGAAGCCGTATTTTAGATGAAAATATTCTCATCGGCCAAAGAATAATTCCTTTTAAAAGATTGTGGACGCAATTTCGGCTTTCTTGGGAAATGAGAAATAAAGCTCCTGATTTGTTGTTTGTGCCTTCTCATACTTTACCGATTTTTCATCCTAAAAAAACAGTTATTACAATTCATGATGTGGCTTTTATATTCTTTAAAAAAGCATATAGCTTTTTTCAATATCATTATTTGATGTGGTCGACAAAATACGCGTGTAAAAGAGCAACAAAGATTATTGTCCCGAGTCAAGCGACGAAAGATGATTTAGTTGGTTTTTTCAGATGCCGCGAAGATAAAATCGCTGTTATTCATCATGGAGTGGATTTTGATTTCAAGAGTGAAATCACTAAAAATAAAGAAAAACAAATTTTAAAACAATTTAAATTATATAAGAAAAAGTTTATATTTTTTGTGGGCAGGATTGAAACAAAGAAAAATTTGGAAAATATTATTGAAGCTTTTTCAGAATACAAAGAAAGGTATGATCATGATATTTTACTGGTGCTCGCCGGCAAAAGAGGAATAGGGTTTAAGAGCATTTGGCAGAAAATTGTGGAAAAAAATTTGATTACGGATATTTTTCTGCCCGGTTATGTTACTGAAGAGGAAAAAGATGTTTTAATAAAAAATGCTCAGTTTTTTATTTTTATTTCTCTTTATGAAGGCTTTGGATTTCCGATTTTGGAAGCTTTTAGAGCAAAAACTCCGGTTTTAACGGCAAATACTTCCGCGATGAAAGAAATCGCCGAAGACGCAGCAATGAGAGTAAATCCAACGAGTATAAATGAAATTGCGCAGGGAATAAATAAAATTTTAAATGATGAAGTTTTTAGAAGATTTTTAATCACTAAAGGAGAAGAAAGATTGAAGAGTTTTGATTGGGGAGATGCGGGGAGGATGACGTGGAGAGTTGTAACGGAGGTGAGTGATTCGTAATCCGTGATTCGTAATCCGTAATTCGTAAATTGATTATTTATTATTAAATTATTCCTTTTACTAATTACGCTCTATATATGAAAAATAATCCTAGATTAAAAATAGCGCTTGTGCATGAATATCTTGTGAAGCTTGGGGGGGCGGAGAAGGTTTTGGCTGTTTTTGCCGAGATGTTTCCGGATGCTCCCATTTTTACGATGTTGTATGACGAAAAAATATGCGGGAAAGTTTTTCCGAAAGAAAGAATCAAAGTAAGCGGTTTAAATAAATTGCCTGAATTTATCAAGAATAAACGCAGGTATTTATTTCCTTTGATGCCAAAAACAATCGAAAATTTTGATTTCAGCGATTATGATATTGTTATAAGTTCAAACAGCGCTTACTGCCATGGGATTATCACTAATTCCAATACTTTTCATATATGTTATTGCCACTCTCCAATGCGTTATGCTTGGGATTGGTATCACGAATATAAAGATGAGCAAAGAGTAGGTTTTTTTAAAAAAATGATTATTTCTTATTTAATGAAAAAAATCAGGATTTGGGATAAAGCCGCTTCTGACCGGCCTGATGTTTACATCGCAAATTCAAAAAATGTGCAAAACAGATTGAAAAAATATTATCGCACCAATTCTTTAATTATTTATCCGCCTGTTGATATCAATAGATTTAAAGTACAAAAAACGCATGAGGACTATTTTCTGATTGTTTCCACTCTAACACCTTATAAAAAGATAGATTTAGCAATTAAATTATTTAATAAAATAGGTAAAAAACTGATTATTATCGGTAGTGGCAATGAGATGCAATATTTAAAAAATATCTCTGAAAATAATATTGAATTTTTAGGTTATAAAAATGATCAGGAAGTTTCAGAATATATGCAGAATTGCAGAGCATTGATTTTCCCGGGGGAGGAAGATTTTGGAATCGCGCCAATTGAAGCACAAGCTTGCGGAAAACCGGTTTTGGGTTTGGAAAAAGGAGGTTTAAAAGAAACTATAATTTCGGGAAAAACAGGAGAGTTGTTTTCCGAACCAACAATTGAATCAATGGAAAACGCTTTGGCGAAATTGATTGATAATGAAAAATTTTATGATACAGAATTAATGAGAAAGAACGCGGAGAGGTTTGGGAAGGAAGTGTTTGTGGAGAGGATTAGGGACATTATTAAAAGCGTAATTCGTAAACCGTAATCCGTAATTCGTAAATGGAATTAGTTTTAATTTAGGGAATTGTAGGCTTCGAGGTTTAAGGTAGTAAGGACTTTTAAGATTTTTATCGAGTTGTATTTTTTGATTTGCATTGTTATATTTTGATTACTTTATTTTTAAATGAATGATATGAGTGAAATTTCTTTATATCGCAAGTATCGGCCGCAACGATTTTTCGATCTGGTTGGACAGGAGCATATTGTAAAAGTTTTAACTAACGGTGTAAAAACCAATAATGTTTCGCATGCTTATTTATTTTGCGGACCTAGAGGAACGGGAAAAACTTCATGCGCAAGAATTGTGGCCAAGGTCTTAAATTGTACTGATGTAAAAGAGGGAGAGCCTTGCTTGGAATGTAATTTTTGTTTGGATACTCAAGAAGGCAAGCTTATTGATCTTCTGGAAATTGATGCTGCTTCGAATCGCGGAATTGATGAAATAAGAGAGATTAGGGAAAAAATCAAATTTCTTCCAACTCATGGCGGGAAAAAAATTTATATTATTGATGAGGTGCATATGTTGACGAAGGAAGCATTTAATGCGCTTTTAAAAACTCTGGAGGAACCGCCGACGCATGCTCATTTTATTTTAGCCACGACTGAATCACATAAAGTACCTGAGACAATTATTTCACGATGTCAGAGATTTGATTTCCGCAGAATCAATGACACTGATATTATTAAACGCTTACAATTCATTGCTCATGAAGAAAATATCGAGGCTGAAGAAGATGCGTTAAAACTGATTGCCAAAAATGCGCAAGGGGGTTTGCGAGACGCGATTTCATTTTTAGAACAGATGGTTGATGGCGGGAAAATCACTCTGGACGGAGTAAAAGATAGTTTGGGATATATTGGATTTAAGACCGTTGAACTGTTTTGTGAATATTTGTTTAAGAATGAAACTCATAAGCTTTTGGAAATTATTGATAATGCTTTTAAAGATGGCCAAGATTTAGTGTTTTTCGCTAAAGAAGCTATTGAAATTTTGAGAAAAAAAATGCTGCAGAAAATAAAAAATAATGAATTGACGGATATTTCGGATATTATTGAAAAAATAAACAATCTTCAGGAAGCTGTTTGGGGCTTGAAAGAAAGCCTTATTCCTCAACTGCCTTTAGAAATAGCGGTTATTAAATCGTGTTATAAAAAAGATCAAAAAAAAATCATAGAAAATAAGGAAAAAATCGGAAGTGATGAACTTATCACTAAAAAGTCTGAAATAAACGAAGGGAATAACTTAAAATTATCGGATTCAATCAGTATGGAAAGGGTACATAAGGGAATTGAAAGCAGTGAAAATCAGGAGAACGTAATATCTTTGAATGAGGAGCAGATTAAAAATAATTTCACGCGAATTTTAGAACACATTAAAACTCCTTCAATTCGGCGTTCTTTCAATGAATCAAAATTGGATAAAATTAATGGAAGGGATTTAATTTTTGTATTCGGTTCAAATTTTCATTTGGAAAAAGTCAATAACGCAAAAGGAAAAGAAGAAATCAGTAATGCTTTTGAAGAAATTTTTGGCAAAGGAATTTTTATTCATTTGGAATATAGAGAATTATCGTTTGAAGCGAAAAACCATTGGAGAGAGGATGAAAAAATACAGGAAAATATGGAGAATAAGAATAAAGATTTGGCTAATTCGGTGCTGGATATTTTTGGCGGGGAAGTGATTTGAGTAAGAATGTCCTTTTTGTTTATAAATCGCTTTCATGCGCTATTGTACCAGTTCAGGATTTCCGATTTTATTAATCCACTTTTTTTTCTTCTTATTGATACGTTTCTATCATCTTCAAGAATTCCTCTTCATTAACTACTTTTATTTTTAATTCTTTTGCCCGTTTTAGTTTACTGCCCGGGTTTTCGCCGCATAATAAATAGTCGGTGGAGGCGGAGATGTCGGACATTACTTTGCCTTTATGCTTTTTTATTATTTCCTTTACTTGTTGGCGCGGCAATGATGAAAAAGTGCCGGTTATGACGATTTTTTTGTCGGTTAGTTCTGTTTTTATGGATTTGAGGGTTTCAATTGATGGTAAAATTCCGTTTTTTTCCAATTTCAGGAGTAAGTCCTGATTTCTTTTTGTGTTGAACCAAAGGTAAATTGAATTGGCGACTTTGTCCCCTACTCCGTCCAATGATAAAAGGTGTTCCAAATCCTTGTGAATCATTAATTCCAGCAGTTTACTTACAGGAATATATTCTATATTTTTTTTCGGCTTTTCTTCGGCAAAAAAGCTCATTTGATCCGATGAAATTTCCGTTATGGCAACTTCTTTTTCAAAAACCATGTTTTTATTCTTAGCTTCGCGTGATAAATCTTCAGCCAAATCCTGACTTGAATCTTCCCCTAAATGGCGAATCCCCAAGGCAAAAAGGAATTTGTTCAAAGCGATGATTTTTGATTTTTCTATGGCTTGCAATAGATTTTCACTTCTTTTGTCGCTAAAAAGATCAAGTGATAAAAGTCGGTCTTTCTTTAGGGTAAAAATATCAGACGTGTCCTGAATTAAACCATTATTTAATAATTGTTCCACGACTTTAATTCCCAATCCTTCGATATTGAAGCCGTTTTTGGATACGAAATGGATAATTCCCTCTTTTTCTTGTGCGGGGCAATTGGGATTTATACATCTGGCAATTGCTTCGCCATCTTCTTTAATGATTTTTTTGTCGCAAACAGGGCAGTTTTCCGGCATTTTGAAATCTTTTTCTTCTCCTGTTCGGAGGTTTTTCAGCACTTCAACCACTTCAGGAATTACATCTCCGGCTTTTTGGATAATAGCGGTGTCCCCTATTTTTATTTCTTTTCGATTAATCTCATCCTGATTATGCAAGGTCGCTCGGGAAATTACTGAGCCGGCCACGAGAGTCGGTGTAAATACCGCGATTGGAGTGATGGCGCCGGTTCGTCCAACCCGGACTATTATATCCAATATTTTTGCTATTGCTTGTTCGGCCGGAAATTTGTAGGCAATCATAAATCGCGGAAATTTGGATGTGTACCCCATTTTTTCCTGCTTGTTTTTATCATTTACTTTTATTACGATTCCATCAATTTCATAAGGCAGATTTTCTCTTTTTTGATTCCAATCCTCACAAAATTCAATAACTTCTTCGATATTTTTACAGCACTCCGCGTAAGGATTTACAGGTAAACCTAAATTTTTTAAGGTTTCCAATTCATTATTCTGAGATTCAATTTTGCTGTGAAGATTGTTAACTCCAATGTGATAAAGAAAAATATTTAATTTTCTGTTGGCGGCGATGTTTGGGTCCAATTGGCGGATTGTTCCTGCTGCGGCATTGCGGGGATTGGCAAAAAGCTCTTTATTTTGTTTTTTTTGATCTTCATTAATTTCTTTAAAAGTTTTTTTGGAAATGTAAACTTCGCCGGAAACTTCAATATGAATATTTTCCGCCAGCTTTAAAGGTAAACTTTCGATTGTTTTTACCGCATGAGTAACATCTTCACCTTCAATCCCATTTCCGCGCGTTAATGCTCTTTTATAAATTCCATTTTCATAAATTACCGTGATATTTAAACCATCTATTTTAGGTTCGCATAAATATTCAATTTGTTCATTTAGAACAAATTTTTGAATTCTTTCATGCCAATCTTGAATTTCTTGAGAGCTAAAAGCATCTTGTAAGCTTTTTTTAGGCGTTAAATGTTTTACTTTTTTGAATCTACCGGATAATGCGCTTCCTACTCTCTGGGTTGGAGAATCAGAAGTTATGAGTTCCGGATATTTTTTTTCCAGTTCAATCAATTCTTTTTTCAATGAATCTCTGACTGCTTCGGAAACTTCGGATTTATCTAAAACAAAGTATTCATAATTTCGAAAACGAATTTCGTCGCGCAGCTTATTTATGCGGATTTGGGCTTGGTGTTTATCCATGGGGGTGAGGTTTATATGCGGGAGTTAGTATAGCAAATTATGGATTGGTTGGTAATTTATTTATGACCCGTCACAAATATTGTTTTTTACCCTTTATTATGATAAAATATTAAGATTTTAATAAAACGCACTTTAATATGTCTGACCAGAAATACAATCCATTATTTGATCCTAAAAATCAGGAAGTATTCAATGATTATGTTGTGCCTAAAGATTTGGTTAATAATCCGCCTATTGATCCTGATGAATTTAATGATGAGGATCAGAAATTTTTGAAACATATTTTAAAATTAATTGAGGATAAAACTATTGATTTAATGACTCCTTCGACTCTTTACAATGATAAAGTTTATGATGAATTATCTCCTGAAGGTAAAACTAAAGTCGAATTTGAAGCCGCTAATTTGCTAGCGAAAATAAGGCAGATTAAAAGTTTGTATGACGGAGGTTTTGAAAGGAGTTATCAACTGGAAAATCTGATTCGTAGCGTGAGGCTTTCCAAAGAGAGAATTGAGGAAATCAGAGGGGATGTGTTTATAATTTAATTTTTTATTTTAATTTACTAAAATTGATATATGACAGTTTCACAATCACCGGAAAGACAAAAGTTAGAAGTTGAGAACGCAAATTTAAAACAATCTTTACCTGAGGTTTCAACAATGCCTCCTTTAGAATCAAAACAAGCACTGGATGCAGCAAAAATAGCTGAAGAAGAAAGTAGAATAAAAGAAGGTGATCCGGATAAAATTTTAATTGACGAACCTAGCTCGAAAAATTCTTCAAATAAAAGCATAACTGAGAGCGCAGAACCGAAACCTAATGTAAACGTAGAATCAGGAAATAATTCTACTTTAAAGCCTAGACAATTTAAGGATGAAGGCGCGCAAAAAATATATGATAATATTTTAAGAGCTGAAGCATTGCACGGAAAAGCCAAAAGCAGGATTGAGAAAGAGTTGCAGTTAAAAGTTGATGCAGCGAAAGATGAGGCAAGTAAAAAAAAGGAATTGGGAACCATTAATAATCATGTAGATAATTTTTTTGGTTTAATTGATAGTTATTCAAGGCTGGATATTTATATCGGTTTTATTTCCGATGAAAATAAGAAAAATTTTGTTATGTCCGGTATCAAAAGTTATTTTGAATTTAATGATAAGGGAATAAGTGAATTTGCAGTGGGTGATACTATGGATTTAAAAACTTATTTGGATAAAAGCTCAAAAGCACTTGATGAGGCATATGAAAAAGCAAAATCAAATCTCAGCGGATTGAATCAATATTTGGCTACTGCATCAGTTTTTTTAAAACCACACGCGCCGATCGTAAGTATGATTTTAACATGGTTAGGCAGCGGGGCAAGAGATTGGTTTAATTCATTACTTCCTTCGTTTTTTAAGGAAGACTCAAAAGAAGCAAAAAGCACTGAAGAAAAAATTAAATCAGTTGAAGCTGAAATCGCTAAAGTAAAAGATCAAAGCAAAAAGCAAACATTTGAAGGAACAATTAAAACTCTTAAAGAGACACTTAAGACCGATGCTAAAAAAGCAGGTGAGGCTTTGACTACTTTGGAAACCGATGTTAAAACGCAATTAGAGAAAGAAGGTAAGGAAGCTGAGTATAAAACTAAGTTTGAGAGTGTGAAAAAATTAAATGAGGATGAAAGCATGAAAGATCTTAAAGGAAAAATTGAAAAGAAGTTGGGAGAGAATAAAATTCAAGAAAAATTAAATGAATCGGAAGCTCTTAAAGGCCAAAATATTGATGAGGCTATTAAAGTATTAAATTCCGTACTAGTCATTAAGTCTCAAATTGAAGCTGAACAAAAGGGAAAAGCAGGTGTGACTGAAAATCAGGTTCTGCTTAAAGAGGCAAATGTTTTTATGGAGAAAGTTTTAAGTTCCTGCACGCAAGAGCAACATAAAAAAATACTAAATTTAAATAGCACTGTTTTTCTTAATATGTCAGAAAAAGATATGAGAGAAAAAATTGGCGATAGAATTATTGTTTCAGATAAAGAACAGATACTTGCATTACAAAAATACATGAAAAATTTTCTGCAAATTCCTAAATTTAAAAAATATAATATAGATCGAAGTTTAGAAGAAGTTATTGCAACTATGATAGAAAATACTAATGATTTCACAGAGTTTGTGGCATATTTAGATAAGAACGCAAAATCTGAGGATAAATTAAATTTTGCTGAATGGAATTTGTACCAAAAGTCTAAGGAAAAAACTGAAACTCCTAAAAAATAAATTTTGATTTTTTTAATTTTTTATACTATACTTATTTGATCCTGATAATAAAAAAAATGACTAATACAAATCCACAAACAGTAAATACAGGCACGGCGCAAACTGCCGCCGTCAATCAAAATTCTCCGACAACCGATGATCCAAGATTATCCAAATTTAAAATTACGGCTGATGTTAAAGCAAAATTCGGGGATTTAATTGAGTTGATTTTGGGCACTGAATCTATGAATGATGATGAAAGGCAATATTGGTTTAATATTTTGCCCATCATGACTCCTGATCAGATTGAGAAATTAAAGAAAATTTTGATTCATGAGAAAGAGCAATTATCCGAGCTTGATAAAAAATATGCTGAAGAATTGAGTTCTATAAACTCAAATCATGCTTCGGAATGGGATGCTTTTAAAGCCAAAGAAAAACGCGATCAGATAAAAAAAATGGAACACGCCGATGAGGAGGATGAAAAAAACGCGCAAGAACAACTATTAAACAGGCTGGACGAGATTTAGGAGAGCAGCATACTTTAATTCACTAATTTTGCTGTGATTACCAATCGGCGTAGATTTGTTCCTACGGGAGTGCAGGTTATTACCGTTAGGATGTTTTCGCCGGCTTTTGGGTGCATTACTTGGATATCTTCGGGGTTTACGACTTTTATGTCCTCTACTTCATAAAAGTATTTTTTTTGTTGGTAATAAATATAAATCTCATCTCCTAAAATTATTTCGTGAAGGCGGGCAAAAACATCTTTATATTTGCCATCGTCCCATGCGTAATATGAACTATGGCCTGTTACAACCGTATTTCCTTTTTTCCCGGGCATGGCCGAACTTGGGGTATTATTATGCGGTTATCAGGAGGGATGACTTCCAATGAATCCATTTCAGGATAATCAGTTTTCAACTTGCCGGAATCTTTAACCACATCAAGCGGGAGGGGTTCATCTTTAACTTTAACTTTTTCTTTTGTGAATACTTGTTCGTCTTTTGTTCCCAATATTGTTTTTATTTTTGATTTTCCAATTTCAGAAAAAGCCTGAATATTGGCAATAATAAATAATATCGCAAAAATTATGATGCTTAGAATCGCAGTTTTAAAAAAATATTTAAGTTTTTTTCTAGCTTTCTCAGCTTTAGAATGAATGAGTTCTGAAAATTTTATCATAATTTTTTTATTCGCTTTATTATAGATTTTAATTTTTTTTAAATCAATAACCGACATCAAAACATAAAGTAGCCTTTCTTGTTAACCTGAAATGATTTACGTCTTATGTCAACCTTTTTTTCCAAATTAGATTAAAGATTTTTGGATTTTAGATGTTTTTTCTGTATCATTTTTATATGAATTTATTTCTCAAATATGATTGATTTACAATTATTGGAAAATAAAGTTCAAGAGTACCTTTCTCACTTTAACAAAAAAAGATTAACTAAAGCTTTTGAATTCGCCAAGCAGGCGCATTCGGGCCAGAAAAGAAAAACCGGTGAGGATTATTTCAATCATCCTTTTAATACCGCGTTAATTTTAACGGAAATCCATGCTGACGAAGACACTTTAATCGCGGCTTTATTGCATGATGTTCCTGAAGATACCACATACAGTTTAAATGATATTGAGAAGCTTTTCAGTAAAGATATCGCTTATTTGGTCAGAGGTATCACAAAACTTTCCAAAGTTTATTACCGTCATGATATGCATGAACGGCAAATTGAATCTTTAAAAAAATTATTGATTCACAGCGCCAAAGATGTACGCGTAATATTAATAAAATTAGCTGATAGACTGGATAATATGCGAACTTTGTATGCGCACGAAAATGTTAACAAACGGATAAGAATAGCCAGAGAAACACTGGAAATCTACGCGCCGATCGCGAATTTGTTTGGTTTATATGAGTTTAAAAGGGAGATGGAGGATTTGTGTTTTGAATATTTATTTAATTCCAAATATTTGAGCTTGAAAAGCGCGCTTGAAGATAAGCAGGAGTTCTTTCACCAAATATTGAATAGCAGCATTCAAAAGTTAGAAAAATTTTTAAATGGCAGAAATATAAAATTTTCTATTGAAGGTCGTATAAAAAATTTATACAGCATATTCAAAAAAATGGAGGAGAAAAATAAATCTTTGATGGATATCGAAGATTTAGTCGCTTTAAGAATAATAGTGGAAACGCCGGAAGATTGTTATCGAACTTTAGGTCTTATACATGAAATTTTCAAACCTAAAACCACAAGATTTAAAGACTATATCGCGGTACCAAAACCAAACGGGTATCAGAGTTTGCATACTGTTGTTTTCAGCGCAAACGGTATTCCCATAGAACTGCAAATCAGAACACAAAAGATGAATATTGAAGCAACCTATGGTTTTGCTTCTCATTATTTTTATGAAGAAAAAGTTCTTCAAGATAAAAGTCCGATGAGCCGGAGTAAATTTCAGGAAAAAAATTGGGCTAAAAAGATATTGCTTTTACAAAGAGAAATGAAGGACAATCGCGATTTTATGAAAAATCTACAGAGTGATATTTTTCAGGATAGAATTTTTGTATTTACACCAAAAGGCGATGTGATTGACTTGCCTTTAGGCGCTTGCTGTATTGATTTTGCTTATGCGATTCATACGGATATTGGAAACAGCTCTGAAGAAGCATTAATAAATAATAAAAAAGTAGCTTTAAATCAAATTCTGGAAAATGGGGATGTAATCAGAATAATTACAAATAAAGAAAATGCCGGTCCTCAAAGAGAATGGCTTACTTTCGCAAAAACTCAACTCGCGCGAAATAAGATCAAAGATAAATTAAGACAAGAATCTACGGAAAAAAAGAAAAAATTGGGAATAAAATTTTTGGAGAAAGAATTGAAAAAAACAGGTAAGAATCTTTATGAAATCTTAAATAACCGCCATATTAAAATTTTGCTGGCGGAGTTAAATTTTGAAACTTTCGATGATTTATTGGCCGCTGTCGGCGAAGGAAACTTAGAGCCTCAAGTTATTTTGGATAAAATATATTCTCAAAAATTTCATTCCTATGAAGAAATTCTAGGTTCAGCTTTAAAGAAAGACACACGGGGCCGATATAAGGTGGAATTAAAGATTTTTTGCAAGGATCGAATCGGTCTTTTAAAATCTTTATTGGTTCCAATCGAAGACATGGGGATAAACATACTTAATTTAAATCTAAAACTTAATTTAAGTAGCCATAGTGTAATCTGCAATGTGTCAATTATGATCAAAGATTTTGATCAATTAAGCAAGGTTTACGAATCAATCGAACAAATTCCGGAGGTTATGAGTATTGAAAGACTAGTGCCTAAAAGAATTTTCTGGGTGATGGGAATCGGAACTTTATTTGTGATATTCTGGTCGATTCTTCCTTATGGAATCGCTAAAATATTTTCTCAACAGCAAAGATTTGATCTTATTTTTTGGTTTTTTTCAATTTTCGGTATTTTAATGATTTTTTTATCAATATTTTATTTATATCAATTGTGCCGTATTTATTTCGCAGATCTCGTATACACAAAATTTCGAAAATATTTTATTCCTTTACTCACGCTCATCGCATCAATTATTTTAGTCGTAGAATTAAAATTTCTTAACTTGCCTGATTTTTTTGCTTCATTGTATGGATTGATCAATTTTCTTTTTACAATGGCCGGTATTCATTTTTTAGGCAGAAGAATCGAAATTTTTGATAAATTGATTGAAAAATAGTCTATATATATTTCAGAGCGTCATTTATATCCAATTTATTGAGCATTAATGCTTTATTGATGAGGGCACCTTTGCATCCGATCTTTTTTAAAGTTTGTAAATGTTTAATTTCTGAAATGCCACCGGCGTGGAATACATTTATATTTTTGAAAAAACTGATTACTCTGTCTGTTTCGTCAAAATGAGGCAGTAAGGTGCCTTCCGTATCCAGATCTTTAATAATAATATTTTTTATACCAAAAGATACTATTTTTTCAGCGTAACGCAGAACCTCTATTTCTTGCGTTTTATCATTCTCCTGTAGTTTTACATATCTACCGCGGCTTAATAAACCGAAAATTATTTTTTCATATCCAAAAACATTAATTGCCTGTTTTATGATTAATTCCGCTCTTTTACCTAAAATAACTTTATCAATTCCAATATTTATTAAATTTTCGATTTGATCGAAAGAATTGATCCCTCCGCCATAAATTATAGGGACATTGGTATTTAGAACTATTGATTTAACTATTGATAAATTCTCCCCTTCTCCATTATGAGCATCCAGATCAATTATTTCCAAAATATTGGCGCCTCTTTGAACCAAATTAATGGCTTTTTTAACGGGTTTTTGATAAAAAACCTCTTTTTGCTCATTCTCGTAACCTTTGTATAGGGAGACGATTTTGCCTTTCTGAAGCTGCAGGGAAGGAATAAGGAGCATGAGGAAGGAGTAAGTTACCGCATTGTCGTTTTCACTTTCAAAATCGTAAGTTACACAATATGGTGTGCCTATTTCATCTTGGCGGCGGTATCTTTTGCCTATTGAACCGCTTAAGTCGTATTCGGCTGTAAAATATTCTTTTAATTGTTTGTAAACTGAATATGATTTTTCCTGCAACTTATTTGATAATGGCAAAATCGCCACTTTTATCGGAGCAATGCTTTTATTAAAACGCATTACAACCCTTTCCTCACTTTCAACTTTTTCTTCGTGATAAGCATTTATTAAAAACGTTAACACCGTGCGATCCAAACCAAAAGACGGTTCTATGACATGTGGCAGGAATTTTTTATTGGTTTGCGGATCCAAATACTGTAAATCTTCACCGGAGAATTTTTGATGCTGTGAGAGGTCAAAATCTCCGCGATACGCAATTCCCTGTAATTCACCCCATCCAAAAGGAAATTTATATTCAATATCTTTGGTCATTGATGAATAATGTGATAATTCTTCTTTGGTATGTTCTCTGAAATGGAGATTTTCTTTTTTTATACCTAAATCTGTGAACCAATTCATGGATATTTGACACCATGTTTCAAAAATTTCTTTTTCTGAACCGGGTTCAATAAAATATTCTATTTCCATTTGTTCAAATTCGCGGGTTCTAAACGTAAAATTGCCGGGAGTGATTTCGTTGCGGAAAGATTTTCCGATTTGAGCGATTCCGAATGGTAATTTTTTGCGGCTTGTAGTCTGGACATTTTTAAAATTTACAAAAATTCCCTGAGCAGTTTCAGGTCTGAGAAATATGGCTGCTGCTTGCTCTTCAATCACGCCCTGAAATGTTTTGAACATCAAATTAAATGAACGCGGTTTCGTGAATTCATGAGAACCGCATGATGGACATGTTATATCAAGAAATTGTAAAAGCGGAGTTAATGCTTCCATTAAAAATTTTCCCTGGTCTTTTTCCAGTAATGGCATTAATTCCAAGGCTTGTTCACGGCTAAAAGCATTATTATCTTTGGAAATATCTTTTTCTTCGGAATCAATCCATTCTTCAATGTGTTTTTTGGCCAATTCCGGATAAACTTCATTTGATTTTTCTTCAATTAATTTATCGCCTCGAAAACGTGTTTTACATTTTTTACAATCAACCAATGGATCGCTAAATGATGTTACGTGGCCGGAAGCTTCCCAAACTTTGGGATTCATTAAAATCGCGCTATCCAATCCCACCATATCTTCTCTTTGCATTACAAATGTTTTCCACCAATTATCTTTAATATTTTTCTTCAATTCGCAGCCATAAGGGCCGTAATCCCAAGTATTCGCCAATCCGCCATAAATTTCAGAACCGGGAAATATAAATCCCCTTCTTTTACATAAAGAAACTATTTTATCCATTGTTACTTCTGCCATAAGAAACGGGTAAATGTATGCTTAAATTCGTTTTTTAAGATATAGGTTTGCGGGGGCAAATGCAAGGGTCGGGACTATACTATTATAGTTACCGGACCGTCATTAACAAGACTTACCTCCATCATGGCTTGGAATTGTCCTTCTTCTATTTTCAGGTTTGAAGTTTTGAATTTTTCGACAAATTTTTTATAGATTTCTTCAGCAATGGATGGAGGTGCGGCATCCGTGAAACTTGGGCGGCGGCCGCGTCCACAATCAGCGTATAATGTGAATTGAGACACTATTAATATTTCTCCTTTTATATCCAAAATCGATTTGTCAAATTTGCCTGTTTCATCCGGAAAAATACGGAGATTTAAGATTTTGTCGTAAAAACAATTAATTTCTTTTTCGGAATCATTATTGGATATTCCAACAAATATCAAAAGACCTGTATTTATGGAACCAATAATTTTATTTTCGACAGTTACGGATGCTTTTTTTACACGCTGCAATACTGTTTTCATGCTTGTTTTTTTTCTCTTAATTGTGCTTGTTTGTTGCGGAAATCCAACAACGCGTTTTGAAGAATCCTCATAAAAGATTCAGCTGTGCGATGGTTCATATTAATTCTGCTTACAACTTCTATGGTTGTTGGAGAAATATTTGGCAAAATATAACCCATATCTATAATTACTTCATTTTGATTCACGTTAACGGAAACAGCATTGGAATAAACTCCGGATCGTAGATTCTCGGGTACTTTTATTTGAACCTGCTGTTGCTGTTGTTTTTGAGTTTGATTATTCTGATTTTCTTCAGTCATATCAGTTAGTTAATGATTTTTTTAAGATTATTACTTTTTCGCTTTAAGAGCAAGGAAAAAACCTTATAAATCTCCGGCTATGGACCAAAAATGGTCGAAAATTTTTTGAAATATTTGGTTTATATTTTCATTTATTATTGATATGCCATTTGGACGGTGCTCATTCGTAATAAAGAGAAGATGATCGGAATTACAGTGCATGGAAGCGGAGAAACAGTATTTATGCTCTTCAAGTAATCTGATTTGGGTAAATTTATTGGAAATTTTAGATCCTAAACCGGCTTCAGAATCCGGAATAATTATTTTATGGCTTATTTCTTTATCTGATGCTTCTTTTAAAAAATCGAGATATTTGCGGGTTAAATCCTGAGTTTTAGAAATACTCAGCAAGCTATAACATATTTCTTTTGTATTGTTGATGAAATCTTCATAAATATGTTTGATTTTCTCCTCGCCGCAACAATGAAAAACTTTAGTTCCGCTCATGTGCTTGCCGGAAAAAAGCAGATTCAATTCCGGCATTACTATTTTTAAACGATCGATTTTCTTTTTGTGGTCGCTGATTATATCTTCGCGGCAATTTATAAGTAATTCGGGATTTTTAGCAAAAAAACAATGTTTGCCATTAATAAGGGAAACAGTCAGTATATTTTTGCTTTCCAATATTTTAGCTGTTTGATAGATGGAAGTTCTGTTTATTCTCGTGTATTCGGACATTTTAGTCGCGCAAATTCCGGGATTCACTAAAGCTGTGAGGTAAATTTTTGCTTCATTTTCACTTAAACCGAAATTTTTTAATTCTTGAACAAGCATTTTGTTGTTGTCAATTAAACAACAAGACTTCTATTTATCATGTTTGCTATCTGTAGGCAATATTTCAGGGTCTAATTTTTTTTATTGTCAATATTTTTTTTAAAAATCATTTTTTTTTGTATTTTCTTATTACTAATTTTTAATTTTATTTTTATGAACGCGCTTTTAATTCACAGTGGTCAATCATTGATCATGAAAAGGCTTTTTAGCGGATTGAAGTATCTTGATGTGAATCTTGATTTGATCAACACGGAAAAGGAGGTCGTGCAAAAAATTTATAAACATTCTTATTTGGCCATACTTATAGATATGAGCATGTCTAAAGAAATATTCATAAATATTTTAAATAATTTAGAAAAATCCCTGATTAATACTCCGATTATCTTTTTTCACCAAAATGAAGATTTATCATTAATGGAAAAGATAAAAAATCAATTTACGAATGTTTTTTTCCAAAAATTCCCTTTTATGTATCATGATGTTAAAAACTTATTTTATAAAATAAAAAATTTAAAAAACACTTTCCACGATGAAAATATGAATTTTCCGGAATTGCTTTTAGATTGCGAAAAAAGAAGAGTCATCAGGTCCGATAAAATTATTAGTCTAAGAAACAAGGAATTCAATTTGCTGAAATATTTAATGACGAATTCCGGAAAAACGCTTTCCAGAACGGATATTTTGGATGAAGTTTGGGATCATAACGCAAATTTATTCACCAATACGATTGATGTTCATATCAATTCTTTGCGGCGGAAAGTCGATAATGGTTTTGAACATGAACTAATTCGAACGGTGCATGGAGTCGGGTATATGTTTTGGGATGGGGTGTCGTCATAACTCAAGAGACAAAACCTAACGGTTTTTTCTCTTGGACTCTTTTTCCCTATATTGTTATTCTTAAAAATACTTATTGCTTAGGGCAGCTTTTTCTCAACTTGGGAACCCACGAGACCCAAGTTGATAAAAAGCTTTCTTTGCAATAACTATTTTTAAGAATCTTTATTCTATCTCTTTTAATAAAACAAAACCTAACGGTTTTTTCTCTTGGACTCTTTTTCCCTATATTGTTACTGGTTTATCAAGGTTTCGACGTGGGTTTTGATGTCTTGATAGTTGCCGCTAATTGGTAAAAGAATGTATTGGCCTCGGGTATTTTTGGTGGAATGCAGAAAATTTGAGGTGCTTAGGACATTTTCGCGGATAAATGTAAAATTTTTATAATTCTGATAATACGAAAACGCGCTTAGCATTTCGATATTCGTATTAATGCCGGCCATTAAATTGGTAAACAGTTTATAATATTCAGGAAGATTTTCACTTATGCTCATTGATTTTAATTTCGCATAAAAACTTTCTATTATTTGCTGCTGTCTTTTGGAGCGTTCAAAGTCGGATGATGATTTGCGGCTGCGAGCGTATTTTAAGGCTGTAGCGCCATCCAAATGCTGCTGTCCGGCTTCGATTTCGAAGACTTGATAACTGCTATCAGGTCCCGGGTAAGATTTGTCATAAATCTTTTTTGGGACATTGAGGTCTATTCCTCCAACTGAATCAATTACTTCGACAAATGAATTCAAATCAAGGACTATATATTTTTCCGGTAGAACTCCGCTTATCAGATAAACCGCTTCAGCTATTTTTTCGATTCCGTATTTATTATAAATTTCATTAATTTTTCGTCCGTTAAAATATAAATCGCGAGGATAGCTCACTAAAATTATTTTTTGTGTTTTTTCGTTTATGGTTGCGGTGATAATTGAATCAGTAAGTCCGTCTCTTTTTCCTAAAATTAAAAAATCCAAATGATTATCGGCATAAAAGCCTTGATCGGAAGTTAGTTCATTTCCAATTGCTTTAGCTACTAAATTTTCAATCTTTTGATCTTTTATGTAATTATTTTTTTGCATTATTTGTAAGTCTATTTGCGCTTTTTGTAATTCCAATTTTGTTTGTTCCAAATCTTTTTCCGTATTTTCCAAAATACTTAATTTTTTATTTATTAAATTCAATTGTTTTTCCAATTTTTTTATTTTTAAATCCGACACTTTTGATTCAAATGTCTTTATGAGCATTTCTTTTTCCATAGCTCCAACTTCTTGAATCAGCGAATTTGAATTGAATTTCCCTTTACTAATTTCATCTCGTATACGAAAGAAATTGATAATAAACGCTGTACTGACAACAACAATCGTCAAGCAAACAGCAATTATTTGAATTTTTACATTTTTATCTTTATTTTCAAAATTAAGTTTAAACATCAGTTTTTGTTTTTTTATTTAAATGCCTGAACAGCGGGATCATCCGCTTTCGCAGGGGGCGGGGTTTGGATATTGGTGGCGGTATTTTGCGGGATTATAGGCGGAACCTGAGTTTGAAGACCCACTGCCTCTTGAGGCGGTAACGGTTCCGGTGCTTGAGTGTCCGTATTTGCTTCCGCCGGTTCGTCAGGATGCAGGTCGATTCCTATTCTGGCGGCTATTTCTTGATCCACAAATATTTTTTTACGTCCATATTTCATACGGGAATATTCTTTTAATATTTCTCTAATCTTCGCGCTTTCGGTAGAGGTATCCCAAATTGTTTGTATGGAAAATGGGCGGGAAGTGGCGTTATCTATTAATAATTTTATATATGCTTTGTAATTGGCTATTCCAATAATATCCTGAGGAGAAAGCACGGGTGCGTATTCTTTTTGTAAATATTCAGCGTCATCAGCGCCGACTTTGAAAGACATAATTGTACCGCAGTTACCGAATACCGCGTCGCGTATTTGGGTATTTGATGCGCCGGATTTACTGACCACCAGCTGATTTATATATTGATGCGCCATGATTAAACAGAGATGATATTTACGTGCTTCTGAGAGGATTGAACAGAAGCTGTCAGTGGCGAAATTCTGAAACTCATCCACGTAGAGATAGAAATCTTTTCTTTGATCTTCAGGCATATCAACTCGGCTCATGGCAGCCATTTGTACGCGAGCCACAAGAATCAATCCCAAAAGTTGCGTATTTAAATCCCCTATTTTACCTTTGGAAAGATTTACTAATAAAATTTTCTGTTGGTCCATACATTCACGAAAATTAAACGCGGATTTGGTCTGTCCAATTGTGTTTCTCATGATGGAATTGGTAATGAACGGACCGAATTTGGATGAGAAATAAGGTATCATTTCTTGTTTTTCACGATCTCCGGTGTGCGCGTATTCATGCTCCCAAAATGATCTGACAACAGGATTTTTTACTTTGGTTACTTTATATTTCATGAATTCGTCATCAGTGAACATTCTAGGCACATCAATCAATGTAGCGCCTTCTTCTTGGTCTTCCATAAGCGTTAAACAGGCATTTCTAAAATAATGTTGAATACGAGGTCCGAATATTTCATCACCAAATAATTTAATAAAAATTTCAGTTGCTTGGCTTGAAGCCATGTCTTGCTGTTCAGGTGTTTTTGCCTCAAGAATATTCAATCCCATAGGCCGATCAACATCCGCGGGATCAAAAACAATAACATCTTTTGCTCTTTCCTTAGGGATAAATCCGAGAATATCCTCAATCAAATCGCCGTGAGGGTCAATAACGCATAGTCCGTCTTTTTGGGCATCCTGACGCGCCATATAACTTAACAAAGCTGATTTACCGGAACCGGATTTACCAATGATATAATGGTGTCTGGACCTATCTTTTCTCTTGAAACGAATTTCTTTTTTTACACCTCTGTAAACATTATGACCTAATAAAATTCCTTCTTCAGGCATATTGGTTGGTGCCGGCAAAGTTTTATACAATAACCAGCGAATAACAGGCGTGTAATTGTATCTACTGGTGGGAAAATGGTAAACGGAAGCCAATTCATCAGTAGACAACAAGGACCCTTTTTCAAACAAATTCAAAAAACGATGCCTAAAATTAAAATGCATTATTTTGTTATTGATAAAATCAATTGGTATTATGCGTCGGTTTTGGAAATAATTTCGATTTTGCTGTTTAAATATATTAAATGAAAGAACAATATTATTTGCGATCAATTCCGCTCTGGAATCTGTTTTTGCCGATGAAACAATGCGGATTACCGTATCAAATCCGCTTCTTTGGGCTTTTTCTCCGACTGATTTAGCGTCTTCTTCCTTGGTTTGGAGCATTCTGATCATCGGGTCGCCGCCTCCGGCTTTTGAGGGATCTTTCTGTACTTTATCATAACCAAACAAAATTCCTATAAAGATACTATTCAATATACCCAGTCCGGGTATATGAAATTTGGATACTTTTTTATTTTTAAACATTGCAGTTCCTATTTTATCGGCTTCTTTTTGCCATTTTGTACTTGTTCTTGGACGCATTACCATTTGAATCGCACCGATTTCTTCTTCTTCCAATTTTGAAAGAACGTTTGTCATATCATTTAAAGGATCATTTTCCAAATCTTTATAAACTCTGACAGGAAAATAATACGGCCTTGTCTGATACATACAGTACATTTTTGATTTTAATCCTTTATCGATTATTTTATATGGCTTAACTATTTCCACGTCAGCATCTTTATAAAAAGCTGTTATTTGCTTTTCAACCAATTCCGCATAGTATTTCGGGCAAATTACATAAAAGTCCAAAACTTTATTATGTACAACCATTTCGAATGAAACCAAATCATGCTGAAGTAAAATTACTTTCAGGTGATTCCAAAGATTGAGTTCGGAAATTTCGTGCAAAGAACGATAAAGCTGTTCCATAATGGCAACTCTCTCTTTGAAATCTTTTTCCAACGCGTCTTCTTTGTCTTTTTGGCTATCGGCGCGAGGCTGAATAACCTGCATATAAACAAGATTTCTACTCTGATAATAATAATAAATCAATCTTGTCAAACCAAGTAAAATTTTGATTGTAATCTTCAAAATTATTAAAGCCCCGATAGTGTACAATATGGCTTTTACAGGCTGTTCACTATAAAAGTCCATTATAGATTGAGGAATATACGCGGTCAGTTTTTCAATCATTTTTTTATTTTTATTTTAATCTTTATATTTTAGCAGAAAAAAGGGAAAAAACAAAGATTATCTTTTTAAAACAGGTAAATCACACATTGAATTTAAAATGCATTACATCGCCGTCTTTGACTATGTACTCTTTGCCTTCTTGTCTTGCCAATCCTTTTTCTTTGGCTTTTAATTCGCCTCCGGCTGTAATATAATCATTAAAACCAATGACTTCGGCTTTTATGAAGCCCTTTTCAAAATCCGTATGAATAACTCCGGCTGCTTGAGGAGCTTTTGAGTTTTTTTCAATTGTCCACGCGCGAACTTCTTTTACTCCGGCTGTGAAAAATGTTTCCAAATTCAGAAGTTTATAAGAACTTCGGATTACTTCTTCCAATCCTGTTTGTGAAAGACCTGCTTCGCTTAGAAGTTCTTTTGCTTCTTCTTCTTCAAATCCCGCCAAATCTTCTTCCAATTTCGCGCAAATCGGAATTATATCTTCGTGTTCCCTGATATTTAAATGTTTTTTAATATTTTCTTTGTTAAATGAGGAAATTTCGTGCTCTTTTAAGTTTGCGATATAAAGAAGCGGTTTATTTGTCAGGAGATGAAGATCTTGAATCAGCTCTTTTTGTTCATCTGTTAATTTAATATTTATTGCTCTTATTCCTTTTCCCAATTCGTTTTCAATGAAAGTCAGCGCGTCCAAATCATGCGCCAATTTTTTATCACCGGATTTTGCTTGGGATCTGACTTTATCGATTCTTTTTCCTAATGTTTGCAAGTCCGCTAAGATCAGTTCAGATTCAATTATTTCAATATCTCTTTTAGGATCAATTTCATTATGAACGTGAATAATGTCTGAATCTTCAAAAAAGCGAATTACTTGCGCTATCGCATCACATTCACGGATATGGCTTAAAAATTGGTTTCCAAGTCCCTCTCCTTGAGAAGCGCCTTTTACCAGACCGGCAATATCTACAAATTCAATTGTATTATGGATTACTTGAACAGGTTTAATAATATCCGCCAATTGATAAAGTCTGGGATCAGGTACGTCCACTATGCCTTTATTCGGATCAATTGTACAAAAGGGGAAATTCGCGGCTTTGGCGGCCTGGGATCTTGTCAGTGCGTTGAATATTGTGGATTTGCCGACATTTGGAAGTCCGACGATACCGATTTTTAAGCTCATGAGTGTGGTTGGTAATTTGTAATTGAAAATTTGAAAACTGTAACCTGTAACCTGTAAATGGAATGTTTTATTCTGATATACTGCTTGAATTCTATTTTTTTAAAGCGGAGCAGTATATTATTTTATGGCAGATTTTATATTCTTTTAAGGTTAGTTGGCCGGGGGCTGTTAATTTATTAGGGGTGATGGGGATAAAAGTCAATAGAGATCCTAGTTTGGGAGCAATAATGCGGCTGATTTTTCCTTTTTCTCCCATGCATAGAGCGATTATTTGATTCTTTTTTTGCTTTTTTATTTTATCGATCAGTTGAAAAATTACCAAATTATCAGAATATTTATTAGCGAATGTGGCTATTTTTATTACATCCGCGTTCATTTTAACAGCTTTTTCAAAAATTTTGGATAAAACTTTTAAAGAGGGTGTTTGTTTAAAGTT
This sequence comes from Candidatus Peregrinibacteria bacterium GW2011_GWA2_33_10, assembly GCA_000989565.1. Lineage (GTDB taxonomy): Bacteria > Patescibacteriota > Gracilibacteria > UBA1369 > GWC2-33-13 > GWC2-33-13. The sequence goes on from LBOO01000010.1 coordinate 88,502, forward strand.
ATGATAGGAAATAATTATTTTTGAATTTCCTTTATTTTTAATGAGCTTTTGTATAAGCTCTTTTTTTAAATGAATGTCTATATCAATGTAATCAAAATTATTTTTTATAGCATTCTCTAAAATTTTAACTCTATCTGCTTCCTTTCCTTTAAAATTACCAAGCTCACTTATTCCTTTACAGACAGCAATTAATGGTTTGGGAGTTGCATTTCTTAATTTTTTGTAATCTATTTTTTTAAATTGATCCAACCATACTTCAAAAAAGTCGGCTTTATTCTGATTTTTACGAATTAATTTTAAAGCATCTAAAAAAGAAT
>LBOO01000011.1 GCA_000989565.1 Candidatus Peregrinibacteria bacterium GW2011_GWA2_33_10
ATAATTATGAAAGACCTCACCAAGCTTTGAATGGACTGACCCCAAAAAAAATTCTTGAAAATTTGTCAACGAATTAGTTGACTTTTACAATCCCGACCCCGTATTGCGGGGGAGGGATCTTTGGAATCAAAGTTATATTCATTATTCTTTTATTCCAAAGATCCCTCCCTTCATTCGAGATAACACATAACTTTAGTGAGGATTACAAAAATCCCCGTCAATCAAGCGAAATTGACAAAGTAAAACCAAACTTTATACTGAAAAACAGATAGGCAAATTAAATCTAAAAATATTTCGTCTATACGTCAAATTTAGTACTTTATACAAAAACACTTCGTATAGAAACGATTTAGCATAAATACAGTTTTCTTTTTTGCCCTCTAGTTAACTTTTTAAAGATAAAACGAAATTGATATTATTTTTTAAAAAGAAATAATAAGATAATTTTAGCTAGTCCTACTCTCACAGCCAAAAAATTTAAATAACAACTATGAAAATTGGAAGAAATGATCCATGTCCATGTGGCACGGGTAAAAAATATAAAAAATGTTGTCTCATAAAAAAAGACAGAAAACCATACGAAACTTTTGACATCTTCTTTGGCGACAAATGGATAAATAACAAAATTGGCAAAGCTAAACCTGATGGTTACAAGAATCTAAATCCAATGAATCTGGCAAAATTAAGGTTGCATCCTTTAATTGAAGCTATAATTGGAACTCAAATCAAGCTTCAAAGATCAAAACAAGCTGGAGGAACTCCCGTAAATTTAGGTAGAAATGAGGCATTCCAAAATCTGCTCCACGAGAATCTAACTATTCTCGAACCATTACTAGATATCGAAGACTGGAAAAGAAGATTAAGAGATCAAAATGAATTCCCAAAAGCAGAATATGAACTAGTCATTGCAGCTGGATACAAACGAATGAAATATGAAATAGAGTTCATACCACGTTCAAAAAAACGTACTGGAGAATTCTATTTGAAAGATCAATTAGGAAACCAAATTGTTGTCGAGTGTAAGAAAAAAGACATGACTTCTCCAAAACAAGATAAAATCACCAACTGGTGGAAGGAATTCCAACATTTTATGCTGGAAAAGCTAAAATCACTTTCTAAGTTTTACAGCATTTCCATTTATATACTACAAAACCCAAAGCAAGAAGAAGCAAAAAAAGCCGTAAACGAAATATCGAAACTTATCAATGATGATTTTGAAGGAACGCAATTAATACTAGAAGACCATTATAAAGTTACATTAGCTAAAATAAAATCACGCGAACAATATGAAGAAGCTGACAAGGACTCAATCTTCGGAGTAAATCGAGCCTTAGTTGAGAAAAAAACTGAAAAAATCAAAGAACCTATGAAAATAACAGGCTATGCACCCGATGATTTAATAAAAGAAAAAGTTGAAAGCATCATCGGCACATTAGGACAAGCATATAGACAACTGGAAGATAATAAACCCAACATAGTTTATCTTGATATTAACATCCCACTCATGCTACCCGAGCTCTCAAGGAAAATTATGAGACAGATACCAATTGCTATAAAAAACAAACTAAGCAAAGATTATTCAAAAATTAGCGCCATTGTCTTAACAGACTTTAAACTTTGGAATAATCCTGGAATTATTGGAGTATATGTAGAAGAAAATGTTTTATACAACGAAAATGCAAAAAATAAAATCCCTCAAGGATTTAAAGTTTATGGCGACAAAACTAATGGGATAAGTATTTTGCAAGACGTACAAAATACTATTGGATAGAACTTCCCCCCTCACTCCCCCTTCCCCCTCCTACAATACCCTCTCTCCAAAATTTCCGCCTTTTTCTTCTCAGTTAATTTTTCTGTGTATTCCAAAAATTCCCGTACAACCTCATTCTTATGCGCCTCCCTCATCTTCATTTTTTTATCTATCTTATATAAAGCCTCTATTCTTTTCGCGATAATTTTTTCCGTGCTTGGAATCGGCTGGCCTACAACCGCAACTTTTAAAATTTTTTTACCAATTTTGATATCCGCGATTTTAACACCCTTCATTCCTCTGACCTCATTAAAATCAAGCTTCTTCAAATTTTTTCCGGTTATCAAATAACAAGCAGTCCTAAGTGCTGATTCCATTACTCCTCCTGAAGCTCCATAAATCGCGGCAGCTCCCGAATACTCACCGAATTTATCAACTTCACCATCTTTCAATTTAGGCAAATCAATATTATGTCTTTTCAATAAAACAGCCAATTCTCTTGTAGTTAAAACAAAATCCACCGGATTCATTCCATTTACTTTCAAGTCCGGATTTTTAGCTTCATATTTTTTTGAAGTACAAGGCATAAATGAAATCACCACGATTTTTTTCGGATCCACTTTTTCCTTTTCAGCCCACCAAGTTTTATAAGCTCCTCCTGAATGAATTTGAGGAGACCTCGAAGTGGTTAAATAATCGATCATTTCCGGATAATAAAACTCCACAAATTTCACCCAACCCGGACAACATGAAGTAAACATGGGCAAAACACCGCCATTTTTAATTCTTTCAACCAATTCACGAGCTTCCACCATAGTAGTAATATCAGCGCCCATATTTACATCAAAAATTTTATCAAAACCTAATTTCCTAAATGCTGTATATAGCTTTTTCTCTAAATTAATTCCAGGCTCCAACCCGAATTCTTCCCCGATACTCGCTCTTACAGAAGGCGCCATTTGTGCAATCACAATTTTATTTTTATCTTTCAAAGCTTTTTCCACCTCTTCTAAATGGCTCTGCTCCCGAATCGCGCCAACAGGACAATGAACCGTACATTGCCCGCAATAAATACAATCTATATTCGGATCTTCATTATAACTGATTCTTGTTTCCGCACCTTTTCCTTTTAATTTCAAATAACAAATCCCAATTTTCTCACACATTTCCACGCATTTATTACACGCAATACAAGCCTTAGGATCAAATTCCGCAGCACTACCCATCTTATGAATCTTATCCACAATTTTCTTTGGTTCATATTTATCTCCTAAAATTTTATACTTTTTCATAATCTCAAAAACCTTGCAATAATCACCTTTCTTACACCTAGAACAAAACTTTTTATGTTTTGAAAGCAACAATTCCAAATTGATTTTCCGTAATTTCTTCACCTCTTCACTATCCGTCCCAACTTTCAATCCTTTTCGCGCTTTTAAAGTACAAGAAGTCACAATTTTCTTATCCAAACAATTCTCCACCAAACAAGTCCGGCAATTAGCATCCACTTTTAAATCTTCATGAAAACAAAAATGAGGAATAAAAATATTATTACGAATCGCGATCTCAAGAACAGATTCGTTTTCCTTGCATCGATATTTTTTATTGTTAATGGTGATTTTCATAGTAATAATTTAATTTTTTGTAATCCGTAATCCGTAATCCGTAAAAGGAATTTTTATTATTCTATTAAGATACCTATTACGAATTACGGATTACGAATTACGGATTACGGATTACGAATTACAAACCACATTCTCCAAATAACTCCTCACCCCCACACTCACTCCCCCTCCCAATGCACAAAAAGCCGTTTTATCAAGCGTATCCAAAATTTCCATAATCTCTTTCCATGGCACTTTTTTATTATCTTTCACTAATTTCGCAAGCTGAAAAGTTCCTTCCCTGCACGGTGTACATTTCCCGCAGCTTTCATTGGCATAAAAATCAAACCATTTAGAAAGCAGCTTTTTTACATCCATCTTTTTATCATAAATTTCAATTGAACCCGCTCCTGTAACAATTTTTTCTTTTATCTGCTCCATATTAAAAACAGGTCCACTCGCGCTTCCTCCCACTTGCACAAAAAAATCAAAATCAGGATAATTTTTCGATTCATGCAAAACTTTTTCAATAGTGTAATTTTCATGGAAATAAAAAACACCCGGGTTTTTAACTTTCCCGCAAACGCTCATAAATCTTTTTACATCATAAGTTCCTTCTTCAACTTTCGCGATATTAAACAAAGTTTCCACATTATGAATCAAAGTCGGCTGACAAAACAAACCCTTTTCCGAAGGATAAGGAGGCTTCAATCTCGGCTCAACTCTCTGCCCTTCAATAGCATTCAAAAGCGCTGTTTCCTCGCCCCCGATATAACTTGGTTTTTCCTTAAAAACCCTCAACACATAACCCTTGTCACCATGTTTCTTAATCATTGGATCAAGCCTTTTCCTCACCAATTCATAATATTTGGCATTAAAATTAAAATAAGCATATTTGGTTCCCAAAAAATCCATGGCGATTTTCATGCCCTTTAAAACCATTTCCGGAAAATTTTCCAAAATATAAATGTCCTTACAAAGCCCCAATTCCCCCTCGCTGGCGTTACAAATAACGTATTTTGGAAAATTTTTTTCTTTTTTAACTGCCTGCCACTTTAAATAAGTCGGATAAGCCGCCCCTCCCCTTCCAACTAAATTCGCCTTTTTAATTTTTTTTAAAATATTGGACATCATTCCTTAATTAGTTTTATGCAACCATACGCCAACAATCCGCCCAAAAAGGCAGTAATAAACTGCGGCCATGACATCATAATCAAGGCTTTATCTAAAATTTTAGGTTCTAGAAGGCTAGCAAAAATCAATCTGGAAATCACAAATAAAAATGCGAATTTCAACATTGCCGCGACAAAAAGAGAGCCAAAATAATTAACTTTTCTTCCCCAATTTAAAGCAATTAATAAAATTGCATTCGAAACCATAATAAAAGGCACAATCGGGGCTAAAAACAAAGGCAAAAGTCCTCTCGATAAAGCAATTATACTCGGCACCATTCCCCAAAAAATCCCTTGAGATAATGAATATCTTCTCCACATCAAAATTAAAGCCGCGTTTATGGTCGGACCTGTAATCCATTGATTATGCACGAAAAAAGGGAAAAACATTAAAACACTAACTAAAAACCCGAAAATCAAAATCTCTTTCGCTTCAAATTTCGGCAAAACCAAAATTTTATCTTTCATAAAAAAGAATTATTAAACTAATTACCAATATAACAAATTTAATTTATTTTAATAGGAAAAATTTTTTTTCGAATAATTGACAACATTAAAAAATTTTATTTTCCTTTTTCCACACCCTCACCAAAATCAAAGCCAAAAGAGTCCCTATTCCTGACAAAATTAACGGCCATTCATAGCCATATTTTTCACCAACATGACCATAAATCAACGCACCTAAACTCATGGCTAAAGTATTTGTAAACGTGATCAAACTCGAAAGACCGCCAATCCTTTCCAAAGAAAAAATTCTGCTTATTCCCAAATACAAACAAATCGACAAAAAAGCATCGCCTGCTTCATGAATAACTCTTGAAAAAAAAGAAAAATAAAGATTTGAATCCGTCATTAAAATATGAAAAGTACCGGAAAGCAGCAATCCTATTTGCAAAAGAGAGATTATATTTAAACCTTTTTTCAACATCGACGTACCCAGTCTCACCCAAAAAAACATCAAAATTACAGCCAAACCAATATAAACACCGATTCCTTGAATTGATAAACCCAAATTATTTTTTAAAAATAATGCGTAAGAAGTGCTTTCCGCTCCAAAATGCATGGCAATAATAAAAAAAATCAATAAAAACAGTATCACTTTTTTCTTCCAAACTTCTTTGCCGTAATGAGACAATTCAAATCTAAAAGTAGGCGTATTCGGTGCTTTCAAAGCTATTAAAACCAAAAAAATCATAAAAACAGCCATTAACCTGAAAGTTATCTGAAAATTTAACAAACCGATAATTTGACTTCCGGTTATCGCTCCCAAACCCGCGAATAAAAAAATGAAACTGTTTAGATTCTTAATTTTCGAAATAGGATCAATGTTATTAGTTAATCTAAAAAACATTGAATCAAGCGAAATAAAAACCCAATTTGATCCCATTCCTCCAAAAATAAAAAAAGGAATAAAAATTAAAAAATTATTAAAAAAACTTAAAGCCAGTAAATATAAAATATAAAAACAAATCCCAAAAATGATTAATTTCCTCGAATGAATACGATCATTCAAATATCCAATCGGCAGAGTACTCAAAATCCCCGTAATTGTATAAATAAAAAGCAAAATTCCAATCTGCAATCCCGACAAACCATTCTGAGTCAAAAAAATCGGCAAAAAAAACACTAAAATCTGTGAAAAAAAACGAAAGCAAGAGTTGATAAGAATGGGATAGAAGATGGGGTTCATGGAGGTAGTTATCAGTGATCAGGAATCAGCGATCAGCGATCAGGAATGATGCATTTCATTCCTGATTGCTGATCGCTGATTCCTGATCACTACCTCCACCACTTCCCCTCTCGTAATCGGATCCCACATTTCAAATTTTTCCCAATCATAATCAATTAAATTATTATTGATAACAAACTCTACATAAGGCCTATACCATTCATCAATATTATTTTTATCAAATTGCGTTTGATTAATCGGCCAATTTAGAACTTTAGCAAAAATCTTAAATGCCTCCGATTTACTTATTCTCCAATCTGGTCTGGCTTTTAAATCCACATCCCCTTCAATAAATCCGTACTTTTTTCCAGTGCAAAACAAATTATGATATTCACTACTGATTTCAATATCAGAAAAACATTTCTCATCAAAATTATTTTCAATTTGTATTTTTTTATAATTTATCATTATTTGTAAAAATTCCGCCCTATTCATTGTTTGCTCAGCTCGAAAAGTAAAATCTTTAAATGGAGGCATAAAACCTTGTTCCTTAACTTTTTTAATCTCTTCAAAATATTTACTTCCTTCATAAACATCATAATAAACCATTTCTTTCCCCATAAATTTCGTTATCGCAAAAGCAAAACTTTCCCTGGGGAAAAACATGATCAAAGCATTCGTAAAAAAATATATTCCTGTAAATAAAAGTAAAAAACGTTTCCTCGTTTTATCATCCCGATCCCCCTTTTTGTCATCCCGAGCGAAGTCGAGGAATCTTGCGACGCTTCCCTCGTTCAAACTCTCTTTCATCCACAAAATTCCCAAAAATAAAATTAATAAATCATTCTTAAAAATCGGCGCGTCAACCATTCCATGCAAAAAGAAATAAAATAAGATAAACGTAAAAAAATAATACAAATTTAACTTTTCTCCTGAAAAATAAAACAAATCTCTTATTAATTTAATAAAAATATAAATCGCAAAAATTAAACCAAAAATCCCAAACTGAAACCAAAACAAATAAAAAATATTATGCGGCTGTAAAACAACGAAATCCAAAGGCTGCTTGCCATATAAAGCTGTTTCCACATTATTTTCGTATTGATATTGAAACTGGCCTAACCCTACTCCAAAAATTAAATTTAGAGGATCAGAAATCAAATATTTTGAAGTTCTCCAAATTTCAATCCTCTCTAATAAACTCGAACTTTCCGCGTTAAATGAATTACTGATTCTTTCTTTAAAAAAGAAAAATCCGCTTATCATCAACAAAACAGTAATTGTTGAAATTACAATTAAATTCAATTTTGAAAAAACTTCCCTTCTTAATCTTAAAATTCCAGAAACAAAAAAAACCAAAAAAGCAAAAAATATCGCAGCCATTGATTTCGTGAGCAAAATCAAAACTAAAAGAATAATAGCATTAACTAAATCCAAATATCTTTTTTTATCCCAAAATTTTAACCCGAAATAAATCAAAAAAGGAGTCAAATAAAAAGCCAAATAAACCGCAGAATCTAAAGGACCGGTCAAACGATTATCAAAACTCATATTAAAACCCAAAAAATTATAAAAAAAAGAAAATATACCGAAAAAAATCGCTCCATAACCCATTATATCCATTGCCAACCAACTTTTTTTAATATTATCAGCCATAAATGACCACAAACCATAAAACATTAATCCTCCTGTCAAAAATCTTAAATGCCTAATAAAATCAACATAATTTACTCCATTATTTAAAAATAATTTAAAAATACTTACAAATATCAAAAAAAGTATTATTATAATATATCTATTATTTAAAATTTTCTTAAAAAAAAAGTTAAATTTGCTTGATTTAATAATAAAAATTAGCAAAAATAAGTTTCCAATAAACAATATCAACTCTTGAAGATTTGTTAAAACAAATAAAAAAGAAAAACGGATTAAATAAATTTCTAAAAAAAACGCAGTAAAAAAGAAAATTATTGAAACAGATTGTAATAACTTATTGAGCATCAAAAAAAATAAATAATACATCAAAAAAATAGTCTAAATAATAAATAATTAAAAGTTAAAATACATGACCAAACCGGAACTACCATTTAAAGACGAAGACGAATTACAAAGAGCGCTTACTCTCGGAGAAAATCCTGAAAGCAGCACGGATTTGAGGTATAAAAATTTGGAAATAGCCTGTGACGACATCTTTAAAAAGAGTCCCACATTAGACAATAAGACTTACAAGAATGCCATCTTAGAAAAAAAATATACTATTAATCTTGAAAAATATGGAGAAATACATTTAATCAAAGATATTTATGAAATAGTTGATTGTTTACATTCCGCTATTTCCGGTATTCAACAACAAGCACCCGGATCAAAACGTTCACAAGCATGTTTAATAATAGGATGCGGTCCCGGCAGGGAAGTTATACCTACAATAGAAACTGCAAATATATTAAACCGTACTTCATCACATGGAAAAGCAATTGGTGAAATTGTCATTAACGACCTCTCCAATAAAAATATTGATTATGTTCGAGAAATGATTGCTGAAATTTATAATACCAGGGAGGAAAATATTCATGATATAAACTTAAAATTCAAGCCCGGAGATTTCAACACAATTAAATTCGCGAATAAAAAAGATATGTTCGATATCATTGAAGCTTTCTGGTATGTAAGTTGCGAAATTTGCGATTTCAGTTCTAAACAAGCCATGAAAGAATTACAAAAACATTTTTATACAAAAATAAAAATGCTATTGACTCAAAAAGGTAGATTTATTGAAGATTATCCTTATGCTAACGAAGCACCATCATATTATTATACGCTATTGGCAAAATCATATCATATTTTAAGAGAAAAAAATTTATTACCTGACCTTCGCGATCAAGTCATTTTGAACGCTGCTTCTGAATATGAAAAAGAAACACCAACAAATTATCCTTACCACATAAGACATTTGGCATTCAACGGCATCCATAGAGAACAAATGGAAAAATATGGTTTATACGAACAAAAAAGCGATATAACATTATATCCTGAAAAAATAATATCCGACTGCCAAAAAGAGTATCGTCAATTATTTGGAAGCTATAATCATGACAAAAGTAATCCTGATTACGTTGGCAAAAAAATAATCGAATTTTTTAAAAATTACGAAAAAATTCCTTCTCTATTAAGACAATTGGAAATGATCATAAATCAGATATATGTATATCCGGAAGAACATGATAGAAAATTCAAAAAAACCTATATATGGGGCAAAGACAAAAGATAAATCAAATTTTATCCCAAAGCGCTTTAAAAAACGATTTCCATGTATTGGCTTCAGATCGATCTCTTCTCACTGTCCCTTGAGGGGGATCAATAGTAAAAGACATAACCAAATTGCCAACCATATTTATATTCGCATCAATTAAAAAATCATCCACTAATTTTACTTTTGTATACTGTCCTTCAAAAGTTTTTTTATAATCAATATCATCAATATTCTTTGGACAAAAAACATAGGCTTTTACCTTATCTTTAATTCTTCTGTTAATATAAGCTTCCAAAAATATTTTACCGATTCCTGATCGAACAATATTATTCTCAAACGCATATATGTCTTCACCTGTTTTAATCGCCTCTTCCAAAATTTCCACATAAATTTTACGGATTCCTTCCCAGCTTTGATATTTTAAAATTCCAATTTTTTCCTCTCTTCCATGAATTTTCGGTAATACAAAATTACGAAGATGTTTAATCGCTTCCTGCTCTCTATTCAGCTTCTCTTCCAAATGTAGCAAAGACAAGGAATAGTAAATATCTTCCCCCTTTATATTCTTCATCTTTTGAATATAACCGCGTTTCAATAAATTATTTAATTCTTTAAATACAATAGCTTCAGAAAGACCTGTAAAAGCGATTATCTTCTCTTTAGTCAACTCTCCATAGCTCAAAAGCTCCACATATACTTCCGAAGCATACTTGGATATATTTAAAATTTCAGATATTTCTTTCAGATCAATAGCCATAATTTAAAAATTATTTTCTATATTAATAATCTCAGCTTTTATTTTTTTCAACAAATACTTCATTGGTTTTTGGCAACTATTAATGGAAGTTGTATTAATGACCTTTTCAAACAAAGGAATTAATAATTGTTCCGTTTCTTTAACATAGGACAATTGTTTCTCTTTGATAAATCCTCTGATAGTTAAAAGATTATGAAGCCTATCAGCCATTTTAATTAATACCGGTTCCGGATGAGCCCTCCAGCATGATTCCATTTCATCCAAATTACTTTTCATTCTGCAATAAGCGGTATTCCAGTATTCATCCTTTGAACATAACTCAATTATTTCAGTAACTTCATCACCTAATTTATGAGCGATATAATCCTTGCTGATTAAAGTATCTTCAAAAATATCATGAAAAAGTGCTGCCGTTAGAATGGTATTTTCATTCACACCGGCTTCTTCCAAAATCTTTTTTACGGCATACAAATGACTTGTGGCGCTTTCGCCGGTCTTTCTCTTTTTTCCCTCATATAAATGTGTCAAAAAAAATTGATTATCCATAAAATTCTTTTTAAAATGCTTTTTTATTTGATAATTATAACAAAAATATTCAAAAATTTCAAACCCTATCCATATTATATTATATATCTAAATACGAAAAAAGAGGAGTCAACCTTACATTAAAACCTTAATTTGCGGAATCACTTACTGAAGTATAATGATAATCAGAAGGAAAGCGGTTACCAATTTGTTTTTGCCAGAACACAAAGAATATTGTATAATATTATAGTTTTAAAAGTTTAAACTTCTATGGCTTCAAAAAACACTGCAATAAATTACAGAACCTCTACATTTATTATTTTTATATCACTTGTTATATTTAGCTCTTTATTTATTCTTTTAGCAAATTTACACCCAAAATTTCAAAATCAATTAAAAACAAACTCATCCCAAAGCGATCCCGCTTCTTCAAATTCAATCGGGAAAAATAATGTTTTGTTTAGATAATAAGAATCAGTGGCGATTGTATTGATTCCCCAGTCCTCATCTGCTATCCTCTAGCTGTTTTATAATTATCATAAAGTTGCATGACAGCTTATTTGTATATCTTTGGAACTATTTTTCTTACTGTTCTGGGCCAAATTATTTTGAAATTCGGAGCTCATACATTTAAAAAATCGCCCCAAAATATTCAGGAATTTATCCCTTATATATTCAAATTATTAATTAATCCTTATTTCATTTCCGCAATTTTTTTTGCCATGATCGGCTCTTTTCTCTGGACAATAGCATTAAATAAATTTGAACTTAGTTTCGCTTACCCGTTTATGAGTTTAAGTTTTATTTTAATTGTTTTATTGTCAAGTATCTTATTTTCTGAACAAGTATCATTAGTCCGCTGGATCGGAGTATTAACTGTTTGCTTTGGAGTATTCCTTATTTCTCGAAGTTAATTAACTTACTTTGCATGCCATCAAAAATTTCAATTATAATTCCAATCTATAATGAACAAGAAAACGTTTTCCATACTTTTGCGCGAGTAAATGAAGTTTTACAAAAAGACTTTTCTTCTCTGGCGCATGAAATAATTTTCATTGATGATGGAAGCGCTGATAATTCTTGCAAATCTCTAACTGAACTGAAAAATAAACATCCTCACATTAAGATCATCGAACTTTCTCGTAACTTTGGCCAGCATATAGCCATAAAAGCCGGCCTCGATCATGCTACCGGAGATTTTATTTCTATCATGGATGCTGATTTGCAGGATAATCCTCATGATTTGCGTTTATTTTATGAAAAAATTCAAAAAGGTTATGATGTTGTAATGGCAGCAAGAAATAACCGTCAGGACAGATTTTTAAAAAAAATTTTTTCTCGGATATTCTTTAAAACCATGAATAAACTTTCTCATATTCAAATGTTGGAGAATCAAGCAATGCTTCGCTTGTTCAACAAAAAAGTATTAATGGTCTTGCAAGAAATGAATGAATTGCATCAAAACAACGGTGCGTTCATGGCCTGGATCGGTTTTAAAAAAGCTTATTTATCCATAAATCATGAACAAAGAAAATATGGCAAAAGTAAATACAACTTACGAAAATCAATCAAATTTGCAATGGAAACAATCATTAACTTTTCCAATACGCCTCTGATTTACATTTCATATCTGGGAATTATAATTTCCATATTTTCAATTGTACTGGCTATTTATTTCATCTTCGCGAAACTGTTTAACTACGCCGGCGTGTCAGGCTGGACATCATTAATCGTTACTATCATGTTTTTAGGAGGAATTACAATTTTCTCTCTCGGTATTGTCGGTCTGTATGTCGGAAAAATTTATCAACAATCTCTAAATCGCCCCTTATACATAATCAGAAATAAAATTGAATAATCTTAAAATTTCTCATATTGGCATTGTGACTGATAATATTGAAAAATATCTTCAAAATTCATTTATTGAAAAAAAAAGTCCGATTTTAGAAGATCCTAATCAACATATCAAAATTTGTTATATTGATAATCTCGAAATAATCCAGCCGACAAGTGAAAAATCCCCTGTTTATGCCTTCCTGCAAAAAACAAAAGGCGGTCTCCACCACATTTGTTTTGAAATAAACGATTATTCAAAACTGCAAACTCTAATAAATCAAAAAAAAATAATCCCCTTAAGCTCCCCCTCCCCACTATTCAATGACCCGACAAAAACCTCTTTATGGGCATTAAGTAAAAATAAAGAGTTGTTGGAGTTTGTGTATATATCAGCTATCAGGAATTAAATGCCCGAGAATTGCGGAACTCCTGACCACTGACAATTGATCTCTCATTCCTAATTTTTACCAAATGCCATCACTCTCCCACAAAACCCAAACATTTCTAAAAAACCCCTCACCGGTTCGTGAAATAATGAGCTATGCAAGCCCCGCAACATTTCAAAAATATGGCTACTCCGAAGACCAAATTATCTCCTTTGCCGGCGGATGGGTTAATCACGAATCCCCTGAAGAATTAAAAGAATCATATAATGAAATAATAAATGACAAAAAATTATTTCACCGTAGCGGCGGCTATCCGCCAACAATCGGAACATTGGAAGTTAAACAAGCAATAACTAACTTTGAAGAGTACCTATATGGATTAAAAAATCTCCTTCCTGAAAACATCGCGATTGGCAGCAACTCAACTCAAATTACTTTTGATCTTTTCTCAATTCTTCTAAACCCCGAGGACAAAATATTGCTTTTAGATCCATCTTACTGCAACATTCCGGCCCAAATCGCTTATGCGTTGGATGCCCGAATAATCCGTTTTAATGTACTTGATAAGGAAACATATAAATATAATGCTGATGAAAAAATCAATGAATTCTACAATTTTATTTTAAAAGAAAAGCCGAAAGTGATTTTTTTAATATCTCCTGACAATCCAACTTCTCAGGTTTTATCGGACGATTTTGTCAATGCCGCGCTTAAAGCAAGTAAAGAAATCGATAGTTTTGTTGTTCTTGATTTAGCTTACAAAGCTTTGGTTTTTGAGCAAAAATATCCAAAATATTTTTCTTATTCCCCCACCGAAAACTTTATTACAATTCACTCAAATTCCAAATGGTGCCGAGGTTTGGGACGCAGAATGGGCTGGATTGAAGCACCTGAAAATGTTATCAAAGGGATTTTATCAAGCCAAGGATCAACAATGCTTTGTCCTGACATGCTCCATGGAATGGCTTTTACAAAATATATTGAAAAAGCTTTAAAAAGTAATAGCCTTAAACCATATATTAAAAAAGCGGTCCAAGATTATGAAAAAGCAGCTCAAACCACCATGAATGCTATTGAAAAACATCTGAAAACACCATATTTAAAACCCGCAGGAGGCCTATACACAACCATAAAAGTAGATGTTGACGGCGCTTTATTTACAGAACACGCAATCAAAGAACAAGGAATATTAACAGTGCCGGGATGGGGATTTGGACGCTCTTTAATCGAATCCGTAAGAATATGTTTTGGCCCGCTCGTTCACGATTTGGAAAAAATTGAAGAAGGAATAAAAAAACTTTCTTTAGCCTTAAATACAATAAAAAAGAACTAAAATCATGACTAACAAACAAATATCGGAAAAACTGCAAAAAATATTCTTTGAATTATTGGAAATAAAAAATCTGCCCCCTGATTTAAGCATGCAAAACACACCTGAATGGGACTCATTAAAACACCTTCAACTCTTAACAGAAATAGAAAAAACTTTTAATATCGAAATCGACTTCCGAGATTCATTAAAGATGACATCAGTAAAGGAGATTGAAGAATTAATTAAGTCAAAAATATCGTAATCCGTAAATAGAATAACTATTCCATTTACGGATTACGGATTACGAATTACGGATTACGAATTACCAATTACGGATTACCAATTACTAACTACTCCCCTTGCTCCCCCATCAAACCATCCAAAACCCGCCCACCATCAAATACCGCAACATCGCCGATCTTCTCATTTCTCAAGCAAAAAAATATCCTAAAAAGGATTTTATTATTTGTCCGGGGAACGAAGATGAGACCTATACCTACGAAAATTTTTTAAATATTGTCTGTAAAACCATTGATTTTCTTTATTCTAAAGGCCTAAAACAAGGAGATCGAATCAATTTGGTAATTCCCAACTCCTCTGAATTCTTGTTTTTCTATTTTGCCGGACTTTTTTCCGGAATAACAATTGTAACAGTCAACGAAGACATTTCCCCTCCGGAAATCTCCTACATCGTCAATGACAGCGAGAGTAAAGCCATAATTTATGACGACACTTACAATCACAAAATAACCGACCTCAGCCCCCTAATCACCCCAAAAGTACAAAAACACCCCCTCTCAGAATTTAAAAATTATTTAAAAAACATAAACCATATTACGAATTACGAATTACAAATTACGGATTACGATCATGACGCCGTCATCATTTACACCTCCGGCACCACCGGCAACCCAAAAGGAGTAGTCCTAACCCATTTAAATCTCCTCGCGGACGCAAAAGCCGTTTCCTCATGGTTCCAATTCACGCCTGAAACACGAACATTATGCATACTGCCCTTATTCCACAATAATGGCCAAATAATGACATTATTAAATCCTTTATACAGCGGAGGCTCAACAGTCATAATCAAAGGAAAAGCAAGTTTAATGTCTTTTTGGGGATTGGTTGATAAATATAAAATAAATTGGACCAGTGTAATGCCCTCGATTTTATCGATTTTATTAAGCCTAAAAAAAGAACGAACCGATAATACAATGCAAGGTATCTTCTGTGGAGGACAAATATTAACGCAAAATGTTCAGGAAGAATTCGAAAAAAGATTTCGCGTTCCCATCTTTGAAGGTTTTGGTTTAACGGAAACAACATCTTTTGCCTGTTTTAATTATTATCCTAAAGAAAAAAGAAAAATCGGATCTATAGGAAAACCTTTACCTGTAAACGAAATGACCATAGTGGATGAACTTGACAACGAACTTCCTCCATACGAAGAAGGAGAAATCTGCATTCGAGGCTTAAATGTAGCCAAAGAATATTTAAAATTACCGGAAAAAAATGCCTCGAGCTTTAGAAACGGCTGGTTCCATTCCGGTGATTTTGGCTATAAAGACGATGAAAATTATTTTTATTTTAAAACCCGCAAAGATTTTCTCATCATCAAAGGCGGAGAAAATATTTATCCGGCAGAATTGGAGAATATAATTTTTAAACATCCCGCAATCAGTGAAGTTGCTGTCCTTGGCATTCCTGATAAATTATTAGGAGAAGAAATTTGTGCGTTTGTAAAACTTCACGAAGGAGCAAAAACAACTGAAAAAGAACTTAAAGATTTCTGCAAAGGCAAAATCAGCGCATTCAAACAAGCAAAAAAAATATTTATCATTGACGAATTACCGGATTTGGACGATATTCCTAAAGGCCCGACAAAAAAGGTATTGTATAGAAAGTTGAAGGAGTATTATTTGAAAAAAATCATTACTTATGACCCGGAATGAATTTTTAATTCCTAGTCACGAATCGCAAATAAATTTTTAATTATCCTAATCCATGCAACAAAAACTTATCAACCTAATGTCCGAAATCTTCGATTTACCGGAAGCCGAAATCACGGTTGAAGCTTCAATGAGTACCATCGACAACTGGGACTCACTAAGCCATTTACAACTAATCGCCGGCATCGAAGAAAATTTCAATATCCAGATCGACACCGAAGAAGTCCTCCAAATGACCACCGTCGAAAATATTTTAGAAATATTGAAAAAAAAGGGATAGAAAGCGATCAGTGATCCGACGGGAGCGATCAGGAATTATGCATTTCATTCCTGATCGCTGATCGCTGATTCCTGATTGCTGATTCCTGATCACTGACAACTAATTCCTGATCACTCCCGTCGGATCACCATAAATCAAAAAAGAAAACATATTCCATAATTGTTCGCGATAATTCCTGAACCCGCATTGCATATTGTCCGACGCGCAAACATCTTGAAAAGTTTCCAGAATTTTTACGTATGACTCTCCTACACTCAAGCCTGACTTCAAACTCTTCGTAAATTCAGTCGCAACAAGCAAAGCTGATCTTTCAGAGGGAATAGTATAATTAACAGCGCCCACAAATGCCCTGCCTTTATTTAACCTTAATAATCTATAGCCCAAATTATCATATAATTTATTTTCCGGACGAAAAAATGATCCGGAATCCACATTCTTCCAATCATTAAATTTTCCAAATTCATTTATAGAATAATAAATAGTGGGATAAAAATTATTTTCATTAAAGCCTAAACCTATAATATCAGAAAAACCATCCCCGTTTATATCAGCTGATTCTAATGAAAAGAATTTATATGATAAAACAAAATTGGAATCTAAATTCCAATCATTGTCAGAACCCGAATATATATTTAAACTATCCCCATCTCCGGTAATTGTCACAAAATCTATAAACTCATCATTGTTCAAATTAAAAGCAACCGCGTTTCTACCTTTAATTTCCATTTCTTTAATAAATTCTATTTCCTCTTTTTCCGTTAATCTCATCAAATAATAAGATTTAAAATCACCAATCACAAAATAACCATTGTCTAGAAGTTTAAAATTATCATATGAACGAATAGAATTTAATTTATCCGGATTCAAAACTTCTTTAATAACAAAACTTCCATCTTGCCTGCTTATTAATAGTGAGAAAGGATCATATACTTTTCCACCGCCTAAATTACTGGAGATTAAAAAATATTTATTATTGGAATCAGAGCCTAATGAATACAAATAAAAAGGTTTTCTTGTCGGTAAAATCAATTTTTCAGAATTCCAAGTAAAATTATTTTTATCATATGAACGTAACATTAAAAAACCTTGATCTTTTTCATTATCATCTCCCAACTCTAAAACCTCCGGAAATTCATCAAAATCAACATCAAACAAATTAGAACGAGCCCACCACAATTCACCTGTCAAACTCTTTAAATATGAATTTTGCTTTAAATCATTTTTAAAACTCAAAAAACTAAAATAATTTTCATCTAACATAATTAAATCTTCAAACCCGTCCTTATCAAAGTCAGATTTAGAATATATTTTTGGTAGGGCGGCAGTATCAATCATGGTGTTATAAACGATTTCTTCATTTCTAACTGAAAATTTATCGATTTCAGAACCCCAACTTGATGAATTTATCAACAAAATTTGATCCAATTTATTATTCTTCTCGAAAACTTCCAAACTATAATTCGGACTAATGGGAACTTTGGCGATTGATAAATTTAAACATGCCAAAGAAGAATAAATTGTTTTTAAAGGTATATTATTTACCTCAGCTTTAATCTCACCAATATTCAAAATATCATATAAAAGGAGTTGAGTACCATGCGTGTTTAGCATCGCAAGATCAAAATTCATATCTAACCAACACTTATTTTTATCAAACGGCAAATAACCGCAATTCGGTTTAGGTGGTATCCCTGCATAATTTTCTTTATTTAAAAATCCATCTCCATACAATTCCCAACTTTTAAAATTATTCGAATTCTCCCAAATACTTGAAGACTTGTCAGCCGGAATCCATGTATCATGAGGAATAAAAGTAGAAACAGCCGCAAAAAGAGCTTTTTTCTGTGAACCATCCATAGACACATCAACATTACTGGAATTATTCAAAAAATCTTTTAAATAATTGCGGGTATCTTTTATATTCAAATTAAACGGAAGTATTCCAAAATTAATTTCCGGTAAATATAATGAAGCATCTATATCATCACAAGCATTATCGGTTAAAGAATCACATTTTTCATAAAAAGCATCTTCATAAGCCCCCAACAATGTATTATAAGCCTTTTCATAGATATCCGACTTAATCGGAGCTTTCATAGATTCAACATATAACTCACCTAAAATTCCATTTTCATTTCTATCCCAATCATGGATTTTGCCTTTAGAATAAGGATCTTCGGAAATATCAGAATAATATAAATAAGTTCTGCCCCAATCCCCAAAAACCACCGGCAAAACTTTTTCATGTTCAGCAACAACCATCACATTTTTTAAATTATTGTTGAAAAACTCAAAATTCAAATTGTAAAAATAAGAACGAAAAATAGATGGATCAGCTGAAAAACAATAATCTTCACCATTAACCAAATCATTTGAATTACAATAATTTTTTAAATCCTCTTTCCTGATTAAAGCTGCGTCTTTAACATTCCCGGCTAAAACAGGAACAGCTTTTACATCACAATTTTCATTAACAATGCTTTTATCCGGATAATTCGGATAACACCATCTCTTAACATCCTCGAAAGATTTAATCATAATTACATATTTCTCCTGTTTTCTTTTTAAATAGTCCTCAAAAACATTCTGATCAAAATTCCCGTCAGCCAAAATCAAAAATCCCGGTTTAAAAGAAACTTTCACATCTTTTTTCACCTTAAAATCCTGCTTCAACAAAGCCGTAGAATCTTGTAAACACGCGGAAAAAAAAATCACCGCGATAATAATAAAAAACTTTAGATACTTAATCATAAAATTGATTAGGAGTATTTATAAATCAAAAATAATTCTAAAGCAAATTTATAATAAAAAAAATAGTTATCTTAAATTTGCCCAAAAAAATAAATAATGTTACCGTTATACCGATTTTTTCTAAAAATTATGGAAATCTCGAACAAAAACATCATCATCACCGGTGGAGCTAACGGAATTGGGTTGGAAACAGCCAAAGCTCTGAGATTACAACAAGCCAATGTGATAATTTTAGATATTGACGAACAATCTTTAGAAAAATTGAAAAATGAAAATTCCGAGTTTTCTTGTTACAAATGCGACATTACTGATCCTGAGGACATTTCGAAAACATTAAAAAAAATCATTCAAGCTCATAATCAAATCGATGTATTGATTAACAATGCCGGCGCAGTTAAAGACTCACCTTTAATCAAAATATTCGGCCAAATTGAAAAACATGACATAGACTTATTTGAAAGAATAATAAAAATCAACCTTTTTTCGGTTTTTCTCATGACCAGAGAAATCGCCGCGCATATGTTTGAAAAAAGAATCAAAGGCGTAATTGTAAACGTAAGCTCTGTAGCCAGCCACGGAAATCCCGGACAATCCGCTTATTCCGCAGCAAAAGCCGGAATTAACGCTCTAACTTATACATGGGCGAATGAATTGAATTACTTGGGAATCAGAGTGGCGGCAATCGCTCCGGGATTCACGGAAACAAATATAGTTAAATCAAACATGAACGAAAAACTTCAGGCAGACATCAAGAAAAAAACACCGCTTAAAAGAATGGCTGAACCTTCTGAAATAGCTGACGGAATTTTATTTATAATTAAAAATGATTTTTTTCACGGAAAAATTTTACCTCTGGACGGAGGTTTGGTAATTTAAATTTTTATGGAAATCGGCGTAGATTGCATACCTATTTCACGGTTTAAAAATATTGAAAAAAACAAAAATTTATTAAAAAAAATTTTTACTGAAAAAGAAATGGAGTATTGTTTAAAAAGAAAACCCTCAAAACAACATTTTGCAGTTCGTTTTGCCGCAAAAGAAGCTATTTTAAAAGCGCTTTATCCTTTAAACATAATACTGCCTTTAAACCAAATCGAAATTTTAAATCAAGAAAAAACCGGACAACCTTACGTAAACATTAAAAATTTACCTAAAAAATTAAATATAAAATTAAGCCTTAGCCATGCCGGAAATATGGCTATAGCTCATGCTCTGATTTATAAATGACAATATAAAAACATGAAAAAACTCATCATATTCGGAAATCAAAAAATGGCGGAAATGGCACATTTTTATTTTACTCATGACAGTGATTACAAAATTGAAGCTTTTATATGCGACAAAGAATATATTAAAGAAGATAATTTTTTATCTTTACCCGTAGTACCTTTTGAAGAAGTCGAAAAATTATACCCTCCAAAAGATTATTACATGTTCATCGCCGTTGGATACGGAAAACTAAACAGCTCCCGCAAACAAAAATATGAAGAAGCAAAATCAAAAGGTTATGAATTGGTAAGCTACCTAAACTCAAAAGCTTCCCATTACGGAGATTTAAAAATTGGTGATAATTGTTTTATCTTGGAAAATCAGGTTTTTCAGTCAAATGTAAAAATTGGCAATAATGTTGTGCTCTGGAGCGGAAACCACTTCGGACACGATGTTGAAATTGGCGATCACACATGGCTTTCCTCGCACATTGTTGTTAGCGGAAACGTCAAAATCGGTGAATCCTGTTTTATAGGTGTAAATGCCACATTCCGCGATCATATCACTATCGGAAACGAATGCATTATCGGTGCCGGAGCTTTAATTTTAAATAACACAAAAGATAAATCAGTCTATATCGAAACACCCACAAAACCATACCCAATGGACAGCGAAAAATTTGTTAAATTTGCAAATCTTTAATAATTTTTATGCAAAATTGGCAAAAATTAGGATTAATCATAAAACCCGGCAAACAAAAATGGATCAAAACCAATATCCAAAATCCATTTCCGGAACACTTAAAAGGAGATATTTACAAAATTCATTTTGCAGGTCGTGATGAAAGTAATTACTCCCGCGGCGGTTACGCTATAATTGACATCACAAAACCTGATAAAATTCTCGAATGGAGCCAAAAACCAACACTGGAAGTTGGAACACTCGGTTGTTTCGATGACTGTGGAGCCATGCCTTCATGTATTGTTGAACACAATGGCCAAAAATACATGTACTACACAGGCTGGACTCAGCAGGTAAAAACTCCTTTTTCCTTCTTTATCGGGTTAGCAATAAGCAAAAACAATGAAAAATATAAAAGATATTCGCTATCACCTATACTTGGCAGAAATTTTTATGATCCTTATTTAACCGCATCACCATACATCATCAAAGAAAATAAATTATGGCGCATGTGGTATGTCTCCAGCATTGGCTGGGAAGAAAAAAACCCTCAAAATTCTGTAGCTCCAAGGCATTATTATTTTATAAAACACGCCTCATCAAAAGACGGAATCAATTGGGAAACTTCCAAAAATATCTGTATTGATTTTATTAAAAAAAATGACGAATACGCAATAGCCCGACCAATAGTTTTAAAAGAAAATAACCTCTATAAAATGTGGTACTGCTATCGCGGTGGATCAAATACGTACCGCGCCGGCTACGCTGAATCTAAAGACGGCTTAAAATGGACTAGAAAAGACAACATAGTAAACCTTGATGTAGGAAAAACAGGCTGGGACAGCGAAATGATTTGCTATCCATGCGTTTTTAAACATAAAAATAATTACTATATGCTCTATAACGGCAACCGCTACGGCCAAACCGGCTGCGGATTAGCAAAATTGAGTAACCCGTAAGTCGTAATCCGTAATTCGTAATTCGTAATCCGTAAATGGAATATTTATTCTATTAAGATACTTATTACTAATTACGGATTACGAATTACGGATTACGGATTACTAATTACTCCCCTCCCCATGCCCCTCAACCTCACCCCCATCAACCAATATTATTCGGAAAAAATCAAAAAATACGGCGATAGCCCGAAAGCGGTTGATTGGAAAAATAAAAAAACACAAATCATCAGATTTCAGAGTTTTGATCCCCTATTTTTAAATTATTCAAAAAAATTCTCAGTTTTGGATTACGGCTGCGGAAAATCAGACTTTTACTTTTACTTAAAAAATAAATTCCCAAATTTTTATTCATATTGCGGCGTAGACATTTCTGAAAATATGCTTAATTTTTCGCGAAAAAAATTAGACAAAGAAAAAAACTATTATTTATCCACAAAAATTCCAAATAACAAAAAATTTGATTTTATCGTTGCTATTGGCACTTTTACAGTCAAATTAAATTTTAACCAAAAAGATTGGCAAAAATATCTAATGGATGAAATCGATAAACTTTATAAAGTTAGCAAAAAAGGCATTGCCTTCAATTTAATGACCAAATATGTGGATTTTGAAGTTGATCATTTGTTCTACTGTTCTCCGGAAAAATTATTTCAAGAATTAATGACAAAATACCGCTACGTAGACATAATTCACAGCTATCCTTTATATGAATACACTGTTATTATCAAAAAAAATTAATCAAAAAAACATTGAATACAGTAGTAATTTTACAACCTTCTTACATTCCCTGGCTTGGATATTTCGATCAAATAAACAAATCCGACAATTTTGTATTTTTTAATGACGTACAATACACACGCAGAGATTGGCGCAACAGAAATAAGATTAAAACACTCGATGATCAAGAAAAATACTTAACCATACCCGTCAATAACAAAGGCAATTTTTTTGCGTTAATCAAAGATATTCAGATTAATTATCAAGATAACTGGATTGCATCTCATTTGGGAATAATTTCTGACAATTACCGAAAAACTCCATATTTTCAAGAATTTTACCCTATTCTGCAAAAATTTTTCTCCCAAAAATTTACATATTTAAGTGAATTGAATATAGAAATGATTAAAACAATCTCAGATTATTTGGGCATAAAACATGTAAAATTTCATTTAAGCTCAAACCTCAACATCAGTCCTTATAAGGATCCGACGGAACATCTGATTAAAATATGTCAAAACCTTAATGCCTCAGCATATTTAACCGGCGACAGCGCCCAAAGTTATCTGGACCATGAACAATTCAAAAAAACCAATATAAATCTCTTGTTTCACGGCTACAAACATCCTGAATACAAACAACAGGGAAATAATTTTCTTTCACATTTAAGCATAATAGATCTAATCTTCAACCACGGACCGGAATCATTAAAAATTCTATCCGCATAAAAAGCTTTTCTTTCTATACTTTTATGTTAAAATCCCTTCAGTGGCTCTTCACTTCTTAAAATTTTATAATGCAATCAGACGAAAGAATACATAAAACAATATCCTCAAAACAAAATACAAAAAAAACCATTTTAATCACCGGCGGCGCCGGATTTATCGGCAGCAATTTTGTAAAATATATTTACAACAAATATCCTGATTGGCATATTTTAGTACTGGATGCTTTAACTTACGCCGGAAATCCCGAAAATATACCACTTGAAATACGAGAAAGTTCAAGGTTTGAATTTTGGTATGGATCAGTCACTCAACCTGCGATAGTCAATAAACTTGTGCCTAGAAGCGATATAATCGTCCATTTCGCGGCTGAAACTCATGTTGCCCGTTCAATTTATGACAACAGCAAGTTCTTTGAAACAGATGTAATCGGCACCCAAATAATGATGAATGCCGCTGAGGAACATCAAAAATTGGAAAGATTCATTCACATTTCCACCTCCGAAGTTTACGGAACAGCCGTAACCGATCCAATGAATGAAACCCATCCACTAGACCCAACCTCTCCTTATGCCGCAGCCAAATGCGGCGCTGACCGGCTTGTTTATTCTTACATGCAAACATACAAATATATTCCGGCATTGATAATTCGCCCTTTTAATAACTACGGGCCAAACCAGCATTTGGAAAAATTAATCCCCAGACTTATCACAAATGCTCTTCAAGATAAAAATTTACGTATTTACGGAGATGGATTAAATAGCCGCGATTGGATTTTTGTTGAAGATACATGCGAAGCGATCGACACTGCGATTCAAGCTGATATAGAAGATGTAAAAGGTCAAATTTTCAATATCGGTACCGGTAGAGATATCTCAGTTGAAGATGTGGCAAAAATAATTTTGAAAAATATTGAAAAACCCGAAACTCTAATCATAAAAATTCCTGAAAGGCCCGGAGAAGTAAGAAGACATATAAGCAGTACTGAAAAAGCTGAAAAAATATTAAATTTTAAAGCAAAAACTAATTTTTCAGAAGGAATTCAAAAAACCATAGATTGGTACAAAATCAATAATCCTTGGTGGAAAAAATTGGAATGGATGAAAGAAGTTCCAATTAAACTTAGGGACGGGCAGATCGTAATGTATTAATTTTTAACCTTAAAAATTATGAAAGTCGAATTCTGCCTTCATAATATAAACCCGGAAGATATTAAAAATGCTGAGAAAGCTTTAAAAAGCATTTTTATTACCACCGGAAAATGGGTGGAAGAATTTGAAAATAATCTTGCCCATTATGTTGGAGCAAAATATGGATTAGGCCTTATGAGCTGCACTCACGGTCTGGAATTGGCTCTCCGCGCATACAATATTGGCCAAGGAGATGAAGTTATTACCACGGCCATGTCATTTATAGCTACCGCAAACGCCGCAGAGTATGTTGGCGCAAAACCTGTTTTTGTGGATATTGAAGAAGATACCGGAAATATCGACGCAAATCAGATAGAAAAAACAATCACAAAAAAAACAAAAGCCATAATTCCGGTGCATTTATACGGCCAAATGTGCGACATGAAAAAAATCAAAAAAATCGCTGATAAGTATAAATTAAAAGTGATTGAAGACGCCGCTCATTGCATCGAAGGAAAAAGAGAAAATTATCAAGTTGGCGAATACGCTGATATGGCATGCTACAGCTTTTATGCCACAAAAAATATAACCTGCGGAGAGGGAGGAGCAATAACATTAAATGATGAAAACCTCTATAATTGGCTAAAAAGTGCTCGCATTCATGGCATGGGCAAAGATGCCGCAAAAAGATATATCTTAAAAAAATATCAACATCAACAAATGGATTTCCTTGGAATGAAGGCAAATATGAACAACATTCAAGCCGCACTATTAAAAAATCAACTTAAAAACATTGATAGAGTTTTACCTGTTAGAGAAAAAATAGCTTCAATCTATGATGAAGCATTCAAAAACGAATCAAAAATAACGCCAATAAAAATTCTTCCGGAATGTGTTTCTGCGCGCCATTTATATGTAGTAAAAGTTCCATCATCAAATAGAGATCAGATAATAGATTACTTGCAAAGCCATAATATCGGTTGCGCGGTAAATTATCTGCCGATCCATCTAATGAAATACTATCGCCAAAAATACAGTTATAAAGAAGGTGACTTTAAAAAAGCGGAAAAATTCGGATCAGAAATTTTAACATTACCGCTCTATCCGAAATTAGGCAAAAATCAACAAGAATATGTTATTTCCCAACTTTTGAAAATCGTCAAAAAATGCGCTTAAACAATTTATTTAAAAAGAATTGGCTCTTTATCCTTACGATATTTTCCGTTACTTTTATCTTTTTTCTTTTTGATATTTATTTACTCGCGACATTACAAGATAATTACCACCCTTTTCTGATTGATGACGTTCCAAATAACTCATACTATCAATCTTATAATTCCATAACAACAAAAGAAGCTCTTGAAGGCAAATCCTTCCCCTCTGACCCTTATGTTTTTGAAAATAAAGACAAATTCATATATTTCCCTTTATTTCAAGCATTTTTTATTGGAAAAATTGGAAGTTTGCTGCATTTGGATTTATTTGGCACTTATGTGGTAACAAAAATTATATTTTCCATTCTATTAAGTTTAAGCAGTTTTTTATTTATTGAATATTTCACGAAATCCAAGTTAATCGCTTTTCTTGGAACTCTTTCTCTTTGTTTCGGTTTGGAAATGCTATGGGATCGAACTACATTGATTCCAAAAATCATTATTTATTTTCTAACCGGAAATAAACCTTTGGATATGCTGGAACTATCCACGTTTCCGGTCCCTCTGCTGCCATTATCTCTTTTACTCTTACAGCTAACTTATAGTGCTGAAATTTTTTTCTCAGACAAAAAAATCAATTGGATTAATAATTTAATTATTGGATTGGCATGGGGAATAATGGGATATTTGCAATTTTTTTACTGGCTGTTTTTTTTCCTTTTCTATCCTCTTTTTTCTTTATATTTCATCTGGACAAAAAAATATACACATGTAAAAAACATTATTATTCAGGCTATAATTGCGATTCTGGCTTCAATTCCTCTAATATTTAATATTTTATTAATTCAATCCAATGAAATAGCTGTACGCGGAGGAGTAATTTTTAATCACAAGCCAAATCTGGACTTTTTAATTGTGTCCTTTTTATTGATTTTTATAATAACATACATACGCAAAGATAAAAATTTCTATTTTCTCTTAAGTATTTTTTTAGCCACAATTTTAGGAATGAATTTACAAGTAATAATTGGACAAAACATTCAAATTGACCATTGGCACATGCGCGTAACTCGCCCTTTTGCGATTATATGCGCTTTTATTCTTTTTCATCGATTTCAATTTATTAAAATCCCTCTGAACGGAATTAAAAAATTATTGAAATTAATTTCAAAACCAGCGATTTCACTAAGTTTAAGCCTGATATTCTTTCTAATTATAATCATCAACGCTTCATTTATTCAGATAACCGCCGCTCAATATTATAAAAACAAAATTACAACATTCAACAATACTTATTATTCTTCATTGGAATGGCTTTCCAACAACTCTCAAAAA
Source organism: Candidatus Peregrinibacteria bacterium GW2011_GWA2_33_10 (assembly GCA_000989565.1). Classification (GTDB taxonomy): domain Bacteria; phylum Patescibacteriota; class Gracilibacteria; order UBA1369; family GWC2-33-13; genus GWC2-33-13. The sequence continues at coordinate 27,152 of LBOO01000011.1, forward strand.
AACGATGTAATTTTATCTTCCCCATATACAAGCATGTTAATACCTTTATATACTGACTCTTATTCCTACTTGGCCTCCGGTTACAGTTTCAGTTCTGAAGAAGAAATAATAGATCGCGCGGCCATATATTTCGCTTTAATAAAAATAGAGAAAGAAAAAATCATAGAATTATTAAATACCAGAAAAACACAAAGATTCTTTTTTAATGATCAATATTATCCCGGCCACATAAACGGTGAAGATAGAAAAATGACTCCAAAAATTTTTCAAAAAGTGATTGATAAATATAATTACTACTTAACTCAAGATTTGGAAAAAGCCATAAACAAATATAAAATTAATTACTTCTACATTGATCAAAATACAGCGAAAATTAATAATCGAGATTTTACTGAATTTAAATTTTTAAAATTGGTATACGAAGACAAAGAAAATAAAATATATGAGACAAATAATCTATAACGCATATCCGCCATAAAAAATCTTTAAAAAATAATAGCTTCCGGCTAAAAAATGCATAAAAAACACTAAACCGAGAAAAATCGCATTAAACGTAAAAAATTTAATTTTTTCCCTGTTTGCAGCCAATATTTTTAAAAATAAAATAGTAGAATAAATAAACAAATTCTGCACTCCGATTTGAAAACCTAAAGCCCAATCATCAACAATTACTGAATTCCTGAATAAACAGAACAAAACTGCCCCTGAAATTAAAATCAACCATGAAATGAACAAATAACCGTTTTTTGCAAATTCAGTATAAATCAGAGTCAAAACCAAAGGGAATAAAACAGCCAAAAATAAACTTAAAAGAAAACCATCGGAAGCCCATCCCCAAAAACTGAATTTATCAATAATAATAGATTTTTCATTCAATAAATATAAAGATGGAAAAAGAATTAAAAAAGCTCTTAAAAAAGAATTAAATAAATTTTTCTTATATTTTACCAATAAATAAACAAAAATTGCCGGAATAAAAGCAAGAATGAAATTTGGCATTATCCAAACGGATAAAAACAACAAAATTGCCGCTGCGTAAGAATATTTTTTTTGCTTTTCTTTATTTTTTTCATTAAAAGCATTTACAAAATAATAGATTCCTAATAAAGCGAACGGTTTTATTATAATCAAAATCGGGTTATCCCAAACATTAACCCCTGTTTTATCAATAAAATTATTTTTTATAAAAAAAGGCGCATAAATACTCGACAATAAAAGCATTATAAAAGTTAAAGCCAAATAAAAATAATTACTATACTTGTCTTTTAATGACTTTTTAAATATAAAATAAATACTGCAAGCTAAAAATAAAAAAGCGAATGTAAGGATTATTATCGCTGAATAATTATTTCCTGAATTTAAAATATAATTCGTAAATTTTATAATATAAATAAATGATGAATTATTATCTGATTTTACCTTTTCCATATCTGAATTTAAAGAATCATTAATGTGTTGTGAAAGTTTTGAAGAATAAACCTGATGTCCATTATTGTCTTTAAAATCAAAAGCTTGGTGATAGAAAACCACATAAGAAATAATAACAGCAAAAAACAGCGCTCCGATGTAAGGTAGTTTTTTTAGTAAAAAATTGAACATTTTAAAGACTTTAGAAAAATTGAAAAAAATGATATAATTCCTTGAATAAATTAATCAAATATGTTCAAAGAATCAATATTTCTTGTTGTCGGAGGATTAGGATTATTTCTTTACGGAATCAATCTTCTCTCAAACGGCCTGCAAAAAGCTTCCGGAAACAGCTTTCGAAAAATATTGGAAACTATCACCAAAAACTCCATTGCCGGCATCTTTTTGGGATTTTTATTAACAGTATTGATTCAGTCCTCAAGTGCGGTTTCAGTAATGACGATCAGTTTTGTAAATGCCGGTTTATTCACATTAAAACAAGCGATCACCATCATTATCGGATCGAATATCGGCACTACGGTCACGGCTTGGATAGTTGCTTCCATCGCGAAATTCAATCTCTTGGATTTTTTGCTTCCTCTAATTGGAATCGGCTACATACTGCGCTTTTTCATCAAAAACAAAAAATTCAAGCTGATTGGTGAAGTTATGTTAGGATTTGGAATATTATTTTTAGGATTGGATTTTATGAAAGAAGCCGGAGAACCGATCAAGCAAAGTGAAACAATAAAAACATTCTTAAGCACGATTTCAAATTATCCTTTATTGGGAATTCTGGCGGGAATTATAATTACCATAATAGTTCAAAGTTCCAGCGCTTCAATCGCGATAATTCAAACAATGGCTTGGAACGGAATCATTAATTTTGAATTTTCTTTAGCTTTTATTCTCGGAGCCAATATCGGCACAACGATAACCGGTCAAATTGGAAGCATCGGAACCAATAACGCAGCCAAAAAAACCGCTCTGGCAAACACAATAATTAAAGTATTGGGTACATCATATTTTATCATTTTTTTATACAACGGATATTTCCAAAAAGCCGCAGAAATGCTCGTTCCGGGCGATTTAAACAAAGAGAATATAATGATCCACATTGCCGCGGCTCATACCCTGTTTAATGTTATTAATACAATAATTTTTATACCTTTAATTAATATCATTACCAAATTATGTAATCTTATAATTAAAGACAGAAATGAAAAACAAACAAAAGAAGCTTTATTTTTAAACACAAAATTATTATCCACGCCAACCTTGGCTTTGGAACAAGTGAAAAAAGAATTGATCCGAATGGCGCGAATATGCCAAAAATCTTTTCAAGAGGCGAACAAATACTTAAGCATTAACAAAAAAAAATACAATCCAAACAATGTTTTTAGCAGAGAAAACAAAATTGATAAACTGCAGAGTGAAACAGTCCAATATCTTATAGAAATCCAAGAACGCGCTCTCCTTAAAGAAGAAGCTCAGCAAATCCCATGCTATATCCATTCCATAAATGATTTGGAAAAAATAAGTGATTATATAGAAGATATAGTAAATATTAACATAAAAAACACAAAAATAAATTACCGGCCTCAAACATATCAACAATTGAAAAAAATCTATAAAAAAATCAATTCATTATTTAAAAACATCATAGAATCCTTATATAACAGCAAAAAAATCAATATAAAATCTTCATACTCGACAATTGCCAACTTCAAAATTATTGAAAACGAATTTCGCGACAATTTAATCAACAACAATCTGTCCAAAAACGAAAACAAAGAACTGGCCGCGCTCTTTGATCTTCTATTTGCATTCAACAAAATCGTCAGCCACCTAAAAAACATCGCCCAAACAATAGAACGAGATTACCAATGGAGCGAAGACAAAAATAGCAGGTAAGATAATGTTTACTTACCGCACAACCACTTTCCCTCTCACCTTCTTATCCAACACATCATACACATCAAATTCTCCGCTTGATTCAAATTTATATGTCCAACTCTGGCCTCTTTGTAAAGGAATACCGCCCTGATCACCAATCACAACTTGATGAATTTGATCATCTTCATTAAAAAAAATCACACTATCGTTTAAATTGATTTCAATCTTTTCCGGATCCAATTTATTCATGGAAAATACCATGGTTACGGTTTTCTCCTCCTTATTCATATCTTTTTTCACCGCCACTCGAGATTCTTTGGAAAACAAACTGCAAGAAGAAAAAATAAAAATACATAAAAACAGAACTAACAATAACTTTTTCATAAATCTTTTATTTAAATATTAAAAAAAATAAAAAAACTTTCAGAATAAAACAAGAAAATAATAATTCGTAATTTAAAAAAAAGAAACACTTCCAAACTTTTTATGTATTATAAATAAATTTAACCTTTAAAAAAAATCCTCTTTTCAATATATTGAATAAGTATACTTCTTCGCTTTTAATTTCCTGTATCCAATCTTCGCTAAAGCTCCGAAAGACAAGCAATGCTGCGAAGCTATCCTTAAATTTATGCATAGCTTAAGGATAAAACTTCGGAGCATATACTGCTTAAATTTTAGTTTTTAAAGCGGAACAGTATAAAAAAAATGTAATTCTTTCTTGCATGAATAACCTCTCTTCAAAGCAAATCCAAAAAACAGTTTGGGAATTTATTTATAATTTTCGTGATCAAATAATAAAAAAACATGGTTCACAAATAGATTTCATCATAATATATGGCTCAGCGGTAAGAAAAGAATTTGTTCCGGGAAAAAGCGATATTGATATGATAATTCAAATCTTTAACAAAGATAAAAAAGAAAAAATAGAAAAAGATGCCACAAAATTTTTTTGGGAAACAGCTCAAAAATATCCGGAATTAAAATTCGACAAATCATTATCAATAAGTAAAAAACAGAAAAAATCTCCTCTCGATAAAGTTTTAAAAAAAGTGGAAAAATCAGCATTTTTATATGTCCCGATTTTTATTTTCACTAAAGGAGAAATAAACTGGGAAAAAGGGGAAATAAATACAAAAAATGCCCTCGTTAACATTGGAAAACATCTTTTAGTACCTCAAAGATCAGTATTTTTAAAATTTAAGCTGGAAGGAAAAATCTTATACGGCCGTGATATTCGACAAGAAATACAAATCAAATTAACGCTGTTTGACCGACTAAGATTGGGCGGCGCTCCTCAATTATTGAGTTTTTTAAGTTTCATACTATCATTTATAACTCCGCAAAAAGCGCAAAATTATGCTGTAAAAGCTCTCCTTTATCAAATAGACGGCTTGCTAACCGCGATCTCGGATTATAAAAAAATCAGTCAACAAAAAAAAATAGCTCAAAGCCAAAAAATATTGCTTGAAGAGTTTACTCAAAAATTGGAAAAAGTTCTCAAAATAAAACTGAATTACACTAAGGGAATACTTAAAAACCATGATTTTCTTCTGTTTCAAAAAGCAATTGAATTAAAAAAATCAACAATTCATTTAAACCGCTTACAGACTATATTTTTCTGCTTCCAAGCTTGGTTTTTCATAATACGCTGCAATCTCCGCGCTCTTGTTTATATTTTATTATTCGGCAAAACATTTAAAAAACCATATTGAAAAAAGTGTTGCATTAATGAATTTGATAATAAAAAAATGACAATAAAAAGCCTCAACCTTGAAAACCCGGAGAGTGTTCAAAAAGTAGCAGACATGGCTTTTCTTTCAAAAAAATTAACCGGAGCCCCGTTTGCGGGGTGACCATTATTTTTTCCCAAAAAAAGGCATAGATGCTGCTTTTTCAACACTCTCTTGAAAATAAAAAATAAATAGGCTACTATCACACCAACTAAATATTAATTTAACAAATTTTATGACAAACGCCGCATCAAGCAAAAAACATGGATTAGTTGGCATAAAAAGCCGACAAAAGAAAAGTCCAATGCATAAACGCCGAAACAAAGAAAAAGCTAGAATCAGACGCGAAGAAAGACGCAAAGACTCTCCACTTTTTAATTAAACCACTGTGAAAAAATTTTTATTTTTTTCTCTGATTTTTTCTTTTTTTCTAAGTAGCTGCCAATATCGCAAAGACCAAACACAAAACATAACCGCTCCGGAAAATGATAAAAAGCAGTCAGAAGCTGAAATAAATCAAAATTTTAAATCAAAAAGAGAAGAAGCCATATTTAAATCAAAAGCGCTTTATACAATAAAAAAAGAAGAAGGTGTAAGCTTTTTAAATGGACCTTGCTTATCCAACGAAATAATCACAGATTGGGTTTTGGATATTGCTCACAATCCCAGACAGGACATTGATAACAAAGAAGAAAATCAATGCGACGCTTATAGATCAAAAAAAGCTCACCACTTTGTTGAATTGGACATAAATGGTAATTTAATCAGGGCTCAATAAACTAATCTTGCCACTACAATGTTATTTAAAAAGCGCGCCAAAACAAAAAACCCCTCTCGAACCTATAGAAATACGTTTAGAGCTAAACCAAAAAAAAAGCTTTCGTTTTTCCGTTCCGCTAAAAAAACAAGAGTATTTACCCCAAGGTATAGCTTAAAAAAACAAAAAAAAGGAAATTTTCTAAAAAAGTTTCTAATAGTTATTTTAATTTTAAGTATTTGCGCGTACGGAATTTATGTTTTCTTTTTTTCTCAATTTTTCAACATAAAAAGTATAAAATATAATTTGGAAAACAGTGAAATTGAAGAAGCTGACATTAATCCATATTTAAAAGACATTTTAGGCTCCGGTTTAATTTCATTGAAACCAATCAAGTACAAAGAAAAAATTATTTCAAATTTTCCTCAAATAGAAAAAATTGAAATAAAAAAAATTTTTCCTCAAACAATAGGAATAAAAATTGAAACATATCCCATTTTCGCGAACATCATAAATCGGCAAGATAATATTGAAACTAAATTTTTAATCAATAAAGGCGGCTATCTGGTATCAAAAGATTTAGAAAATCCGAATATCCCATATATCATAGTTAATTCCGAAAAACCTTTCGAAGTCAAAGTCAAATTGATTTCTCAAGATAGATTACAAAAAATTTTAGATAGCATGAAATTATATGAAGATTTTTTTAATATGAAAGTTTATGATGCCAAATATTTGCCTAGAGAACGAGAAGTTCACTTAAATACGGAAAAAAACTTTTCTGTGTGGATCGACTTGGAAGGAAACATAGAAAAACAGCTAAAAAAATTAAAAAAAGGACTAAAAGAATTAAATATTTACGAGACACCTTTGCAATACATAGACCTGCGCATAACCGGAAAAAACTCAGAAAAAATATTTTATATGCCTAAATGAATCAGCAAACAGAAATAATGGATATCATTCCTCCCCCGCAATGCGGGATTGGAATGATATCCTTAGTGAATGGTTACATAGCAAAGTTCAGGAACCTCTTGTGCACTCTTGAAAAGAAAAAGGGTAGAATTGTTACGTACACTACTACTTAACAAAACTACCCCATGCGTCAA
>LBOO01000012.1 GCA_000989565.1 Candidatus Peregrinibacteria bacterium GW2011_GWA2_33_10
GATCAGTACGTGCCGCCAAAAGTAAATCTAAATTTTCCAAATTGAGGTACAAATAATCTGAAAATATCTCTCTTGCCAATGTCGTTTTACCTGACTGTCTCGGTCCGGTTATTGCGATTACTGGATATAAAGCAGAAAGCTTTTTAATTTTTGGAGTTACTGTTCGTTTGATCATGAGTGATAGTATATCGTATACCGATTGATAATTCAAGTATCAATATGTATGATGAAGATTCCTCGCTTGTGGAGCTGAAAAACTTCCGATATGAAAATACGGATACTTTGCTTTTTTCCCAAAGGTTTGTCATACTAAAAATATGAAGCGCGGATTTTCGCTGGCAGAAATTATGATTGTGGTGACGGTGATTGCAATTTTAGCTGTGTTTGCTCTTCTTAGTTTTCAAAAACAGACTATCCGCGGATATGACAGTAAAAGAAAAGCTGATCTTGCGACATTGAAAGTCTTGTTTGAAGATTATTACAACGACCATACTTGTTATCCGACTAAAGGACAGTGGGATTTGTATGATTGCATAACAAAAGCAAACGGAGATTTTTTGAAACCCTATCTTGGAGGAAAAGATATTCCGTGCGATCCGGTGACCAATACGCGGTATTTATATATGACGATTAACGATAAAACCGAGCAGCCGTGCGGTGGATATCGTGCATTTTCCCAGTTAAGAGATACAAGCGATGGAAACATTAAAGATGCAGGTTGCGATCCTGATCCGAATAAAGGCTGCGGATATGCGCCGTATTCATTTAATTATGGTATAGCCATGGGCGGAGAAGTTGCCAATCCAGAGTTTGATTTTGACAATCCTCCTCCAACTCCCACTCCAACTCCACCAACTCCTCCAGGGGAGATCTTTTGTCTTGGAGATCCAAATCCAGAGCATGCGTGTAACACGAAAGCAGGACTCGTGGCAGGAGATGGACAATCATGTAGCGAAGCGCTCCAAGCGCTCGGTTGTATTAGTTTTAATGATGGACAGATATGTAATACGTATTGTCAGAACAATTATGCAGCCTATAAATGTCAAGAAACGACGTCATTGCAATGTTTTATTCCTTAACTATAATAAGGATATACTATGATAGCCAAAAAAATTCATCAGGGTTTTACATTAGTTGAACTGATGATTGTCATTGTTATTATAGGAATTCTCACTTCAATTGGGGTGTTTGCATTTCAATCTTCGCAAAAAAAATCTCGGGATTCGCGGCGGAAAGCAGATCTTGCAAATATTACCGTGGCACTTGATATGTATAATAATGATAATAGTGCTTTTCCCATTGACACAAACGGTAAGATTGGTGGAATTGAATGGGGAAGCGCATTTAGTACCGGGTCAATTGTGTATATGATCAAACTTCCAAAAGGAAGAAATACTACGCTAAAGATTGCGCATCTAGCGGAGCTGCAATAAACTGTAATTACGTCATCACTAGTTCAAATATTTCTGCACCGGATGTCGTACAATTACCATAACATGAAAAAAGCATTTTCACTTATCGAACTTCTTGTTGTAATTGCAATTACAGCAGTACTTATTGCAGTTGTACTTCCTAATTTACTAAGTGCGCGTGAACGTGCCCGGGATGCAAAAAAAAAGCAAGAATTGAATGAGATGAAAAATGCATTGCGGATATATTACAATGATTATCAGATATATCCAGCAACTCCAACTGAAAATGAACACCGTGTTATGAGTGGATGCGGCATAAATGGAACGGCTAATTGTCCTTTGGCCGATGGTTGCGAGTTTGCCGTCAAATCAGCATCATGCACCGATGCGATCGTGTATATGAAGAGGCTGCCTGATTTCAACGGCAAAGATACTGAGTACAACGGTTGGAATTATTATCAGCTTGGCTCCGGAAATAAATTTGTCCTTTTTGTGACTCTTGAAAATTCTGGAGACAAAGATATCGGGGAAAGCCAGAAGCGCTGTCCAAGTGCCACGTATACCAATTGTTCAGGAATTTACACATATTGTGTGTGTGAGGATTAATTCACTATCCACCAGTTGAACTTCACGTCTTTTGATATTGCTGTATCGATATTTACCGTAAAGCCAATTCCAGGAGTCTTTGTTTTGACATACAGTACCTGGTTATTGGTGGATGATTGTGGCGTCACATAGATCAGTGATTGGTCTGTCACTGCCGTTGTTTCGATGGATATTGTTTTTACCCCAGCAGACATAGTTGCTTCTCCAATAGTTGCCGATGATGTTGCAGATACAGTTGCTGTTGCATCGTCCATGCCGGAGATATTGAGTTTTGCAAACGTTGCGGAGCCAGAAGCCGTAATATTGCCTTGTTCATCAACAGTCGTGCCTCCTGAACTCCCTTCGCTTATATCCGCGTCAGACTTAATATAAGTTAAAGGCTCTTGCGAATCTTCCGCCTCAGAAAAACCGCTTATCACACCCTGAGTCGTTGTCAAAGTGTCCCCACCTGTACCCGGATAGCCAATAATTTTAATTGTATCCCCCACCTTTAACTCTTTATCTTTCTGATAAGTATAAAAAGGCACATTCTTAAAACTATTACCTCTAATATCAGCCTCATCCAATTTCAAAAGCGCCAAATCTTTTTCCTTATATGAAGCCACCAAACTGGCTGTATATTCACATATCGGCTCGCTACCTGAATTAAATGAAAAACATATTTCAAAAGCATCCAAAGCCTTATCTTCATCTTCAGCATCAAACACTACATGATAATTCGTCAAAATAAAACCATCCGCGCTTATAATTGATCCTGACCCAAATTGCGAAGGATAAACCCCTCCACTATAACCATAATCATAAGAAACTATTTTTACAGTAGGAATTAAATTCGAAAAATCAGAAATATTCTTATAAATCTTACCTTCCTGATTTGAATTTTGCGCCACCACAAAATTCGGCACAAAAAATGACAAAAACATAATCACCAAAATTGCCTTTTTAATCATATTTTAAGATTACGGATTAGAAGTGATTATATTCTTAATCCTTTCAAAAAAAAATAACAAGGTAATTTTATACAATTCCCAAAAAAGCGTAATTCGTAATCCGTAAAAGGAATTTAATAAATTTTACAATTTACGGATTACGGATTACGAATTACGGATTACAAAAAATTCCTGATCACTACAACCCCCTTCACCACCGTAACCCACCCGTCTGATACTCCGTCACCCTCGTCTCAAAAAAATTCTTCTCTTTCTTCATATCAATAATTTCACTCATCCACGGAAACGGATTTGAACTTGAATAAAACTTCGAAAGACCGATCCTCTCAAGCCTTCGATCAGCGATATATTTTAAATATTCATAAATAATATCCGGTCGCAAACCCAAAATTCCTCTTGGCAAAGCATCCAAAGTATATTCATATTCCAATTCCACAGCTTGTTTGATTAATTTACTAATATCCTCCTGAAATTCTTTAGTCCAAATTTCCGGATTTTCTTCGACAATAGTATTGATTAAATCAGAACCAAACGCCAAATGCACAGTTTCATCACGTAAAATATATTGAAACTGCTCCCCAATCCCCACCATTTTATTTTGCCTCAAAAGCGACAACATCATGGCAAAACCGGCATAAAAGAAAATACCTTCCATAATCACATAAAACCCCACCAAATCATAAACGAATTTCTGAATATTTTCTTTTGTATCGGTTTTAAAATTCGGATCAAAAATGGATTTAGTGATTTCAATCACGAAATCATCTTTTTTCTTAATACTCGGAATATTTTGATACATCGTATAAATCTCATCAGGATCTAATCCCAAACTATCACAACAATAAATAAAAGTTTCCGTATGCACGGCTTCCTCATAAGCTTGCCGAAGTAAATACTGACGGGATTCAGGATTTGTAATATGGTGATAAATCGAAAGCACAATATTATTAGCCGTCAAACTTTCCGCGGTAGAAAAAAATCCCAAATTATAAAGTATCATCCTCCTCTCATCATCCGAAAGTTTATCTTTACTTTTCCAAAGTTCAATATCCTGCTGCATAGCCACCTCGTCCGGCACCCAATTATTCGCCACCCCTTTTTTATAATGCTCTCTCGCCCATTTATATTTAATCGGCAAAATCTTATTCGGATCCGTAACCGAACAATTAAGAATCCTTTTCTGATGATAATTTAAAGAGTTCATAAAATTATTTAAAAATATAAAATTCATCCCCTATTTCCTAATTACTAGTTACTATTTACTCTCACTGGCACGCCTCACAATCCGGATCACCAACCTTACAAATATCCTTGCTGCTTAATACTCTCTCCTGCTTCTTAATATCCAAAGTACTTTTTTCAACGCTCGATGCCGCCAAGCTTCGCAAATAATACGTAGTTTTCAAACCTGTTTCCCATGCGTAAAAATAAATATCGGAAATCTGCCTTCCGGAAGTGCCTCTAAAAAACAGATTCAAAGATTGACTTTGATCCAGCCATTTACCCCTATGCGCAGCCAAATCAATCAAAACCTTCGGATCAATATCAAAAGCTTCTTTATATTTATCCCTTATTTTTTCCGGAATTTTGGAAATTTTTGAAATATCCCCGTCATTGCTTTTTATTTCTTCTAAAATATCTTCATTCCACAAATTAAATATCTTCAAATCTTCAATCAAATAATGATTAACGATTATAAATTCTCCACTCATATTTGATTTTACATACATATTTTTATAAATCGGTTCAATTGAAGGAATACAACCGGCAATATTGGAAATTGTCGCGGTCGGAGCAATAGCTAAACAATTCGAATTACGAATTCCATTTTCCTTCACTGACTCTTTTAATTTATCCCAATCCAAACGAAACTTTCTATCAACTTTAATCTGCTCCCCTCTTTCTCGCGCCAACAAATCCAACGTATCCAAAGGAAAAATTCCTCTATCCCATTTTGAACCGGAAAAACTTTTATACGCACCTTTTTCCTTAGCTAATTCCATGGACGAATAAATCGCATAATAAGAAATAATTTCCATGCTTTTATCGGAAAAATCCAATGCCTCCTTGGAATCAAAATTAATATTTTGCATATATAAAGCATCCGCGAATCCCATAATCCCAAGACCTACCGGCCTATGTTTTTTATTGGAATTTTCAGCTTCTTTTGTGGGATAAAAATTAATATCAATCACATTATCAAGCATTCGCATGGCATTATTGATTGTTTCTTTCAATTTGCCGAGATCCAAACTCTTTTCCTTTATATGTTTGCTCAAATTGATTGAACCTAAATTACAAACCGCAGTTTCTTTCTCCGATGTATTCAAAGTAATTTCCGTGCATAAATTACTGCTATGAATTACGCCTGTATGATCTTGAGGAGAACGAATATTACTCACGTCCTTAAAAGTAATCCATGGATGACCCGTTTCAAAAAGCATAGTAATCATTTTTTTCCATAAATTTTCCGCTTTTACTTTTTTAAAAAGTTTGATTTTTCCTTCCTCCGCCAAAGACTCATAATAAACATATTTATCTTCAAAATTTTTCCCATATAAATCATGCAAATCCGGTGTCTCATCCGGAGAAAAAAGAGTCCAATCTTTATTTTCTTTAACGCGTTTCATAAACAAATCCGGCACCCAATTTGCTGTATTCATATCATGAGTTCTACGTCTTTCATCCCCTGTGTTTTTTCTTAATTCCAAAAATTCCTCAATATCCAAATGCCAAGTTTCCAAATAAGCGCATGTCGCTCCTCTTCTTCTTCCGCTCCTATTAATGGCTACAGTAACATCATTGGCGATTTTCAAAAAAGGAATCACCCCCTGACTGGTTACTCCCGTACCTTTAATAAAAGCCCCCGTACCTCTTACTCCGGACCAATCATTTCCCAACCCCCCCGACCATTTCGACAATCTCGCGTTATCGGTAATACCCTTAAAAATACCCTCCAAACTATCTTCAATAGTAGTCAAATAACATGAGCTTAGCTGAGGTTTTGAAGTACCGGCGTGAAATAAAGTTGGAGTTGAAGGCACAAAATCCAAACCGGAAATTGTATCATAGAATTTTTTTGCAAATTCCTGCTTATTTTTCTTTTCATTCAAAGCAATACCCATCGCCACCCGCATCCAAAAAATCTGCGGAGCTTCAATCAACTTATTATCAGGATTTAATCTTATAAAATATCGATCATATAAAACCTGCAAACCTAAATAAAGAAGCAAATTATCCCTTTCAATATTTAAATGCGCGGCCAAATCCGACAAATCAAATTCCTGCATCCTTTTATCCAGTTTTCCGGTAGCCACTCCTCTTGATATTCCTCTAACAAAAGCATCTCTATATTGCTTTTCCAAAGAATCGTAATTTAATTTTTCTTCACCATTAAATACCTCCTGATAAATCAAATTAAGAAGCAAGCGCGCGGCTAACCTGGAATAATCCGGATCTTTTTCAATAAAAGACCGCGTGCTTAAAACCAGCGCATTTAAAATCTGCTTGGTTTCAACATAATCAAATAAATTATTTCCGGAATCCGAAACAATTTTTTCAATATCAATATTTTTTAAATCATTACTGAATAATTTTAAAATATTACGAATTTTATTAGGATCAAACTTTTCCCGTACACCATTTCTTTTTATCACCCAAAATTCATTATTTAAGGGTTTATTTTGATTTTCTAAATTTAAATCTCGGTCTAAACCATGCTCATAACGATATAAAATATAAGCTTTAGCCACTTCATAATAACCAAACTCCGCGATTTTTTTCTCTACAATATCCTGAATATCTTCCACGGAAGGAATCTGATTTGAAAATTTCTGTTTGATTTCAAAAATAGAACCTTCCGTAATTCGAATAAAAATCTGATGATCTTTTATATTAGGAATTGTCGCATGAAAAGCTTTCTGTATGGCAATCGCCAACTTCTCTCCATCAAATTCCACCACTTCTCCACTTCTTTTTTTAATACTTTTGATCATAAAATTTTGGTTAAAAAATAAACAACTTCATATCTTTCCCACCAACGCCAAAGACGGCTTCAAGCTGGCCATCCCCGGTTCCCAACTCGCCGGACAAACCTCTCCTCCGTTTTCTCTTACAAATTGCGCGGCTCTCAATTTTCGCAACAACTCTTTAACATTCCTGCCAATACTACTATCGTTCATTTCATAAACTCTTATAATTCCTTCAGGATCAACCAGCACGGTAACTCTTAAATTAAACCCATCGAAATTTACATAAGCTCCTAACTGTTTAGACAATTTTGCGCTTGGATCCGCAGCCATTGGAAATTTTATTTTATTAATGATCGGCGAAGTATCATGCCATGCTTTATGCGTAAAAACCGTATCAGTACTGACACTTATAATTTCCGTATTAAGATTTTGAAATTCCTTATAGTTTTCAGCCAATTCTTTTAATTCAGTTGGACAAATAAAAGTAAAATCCGCAGGATAAAAAAATAAAATCACCCATTGACCCAGATAATCATTCAAATGGATCTTTTTTATTTCATTCTCATGAAAAATATCCAATTCAGTAAAAGGTAACTCCTTGCCAATAATCGGAAAAGCAAGATTTTCAGTACAAGATTCATTATGCATATTAAAACAATTAAAAAATAAATACTTTTAGTTTATTTAAATTTGGTTATATCTGGATAAAACATTTTCCCAATTTACAACATTCCACCAATTTTCAATATATTCCGGTCGTTTATTCTGATATTTCAAATAATAAGCATGCTCCCACAAATCAATTCCCATTAAAGGAAAATTACTTTTGGAAATGGGATTATCCTGATTCAAAGTTGGCATAATTTGTAATTTATCATCACTATTCAAAACTAACCATGCCCACCCGCTGCCAAAATGAGTAGTCGCGACCTCGTTGAATTTCATTTTAAAATCTTCAAAACTACCAAAATTCTCATTAATAGATTGCATTAATTTTCCTTCCGGCTCACCTCCGGCATTCGGACCCATAATTTCCCAAAAAATATTGTGATTAAAATACCCACCTCCATTATTTATAACTTTTTGCCGTATATTTTCAGGAATTTCATTTGGATAAGCCAAAACATCTTCAATTCTTTCACTTTCCAAGTCAGTTCCTTTAATCAAATCAATAAAAGTATCATAATATTTACGATGATGTTTCGAGTGATGAATTTCCATAGTTTTCGCATCAATATAAGGCTCTAAAGCATCATACGAATACGGCAATTCAAGAAATTGATTTACTTGCATACTTTGTTTGTTAAAATATATTTTCAATATTTAAATTTTTTTTATACTTTCATTATTAGTAATCAAAAAAACAATGATTACTTAACCCTACTAAATTAATATGAATTTATCAAGCAAAAAATTAATACTACTAAAAATTTAAACATACAACCCATGGATCATACTATTATTTATTTGAGAAAATAATTGTAATTTGTAAAACGTAATTCGTAATCCGTAAAAGGAATAATTTTATAATATTAAAATTCAATTTACGAATTACGAATTACGGATTACGGATTACGAATTACGTATTACAAATTACGTTTTACAAATTACATTTTACAATTATAACTTTTAAATTTTTTCTCAAAAAAAATCGTATGATCCCAACCAATTTCCACTTGCCCCTCCACCATAAAAAAATATAAATTAAAAACACTTACCAATTACCACTAAAAATGCCCCTCAATCCCAACATCTTCCGCGCTTACGACATTCGCGGCATCGCTGAAACGGACCTTCAACAAAAAGAAGCCGAATTAATCGGAAAAGCAGCAGGAGTATATTTTATTGAACACCATGGCTCAAACATTGTTGTAGGCCAAGATTGCCGGATATCCAGCCCTCAAATTACTGAAGCATTTATAAAAGGATTAACAAGTGTTGGCTGCAATGTGACAGATCTTGAACTTTGCACTTCTCCAATGATGTATTTTGCAGTCTGCCATAAAAATTTTGATGGAGGAGTCGCAATCACAGCCAGTCACAATCCAAAAGAATATAATGGGATAAAATTAGTTGGGGCGCACGCTCATTCAATTTGCGATCAAGAATTACAAACAATTTTAAAAATTGCCAAAAAAAATGAATTTCCGGTTCATAATGGCGCTTATCAAAAATACGATATTTTTAATGATTATTTAAATAAAATTAAAGAAATCATAAAACCCGGAAAAAAATTAAAAATAGGAATAGATGCCGGAAATGGTATCGCCGGACCATTCGCTCCAAAAATTTTTCAAGAATTAGGATTCGAAGTACATCCTCTTTATTGCGAACCGGATGGAAATTTCCCAAACCACGAAGCCAATCCCGAATATGCTGAAAACCTCTTGGATTTATCAAAATTAGTAAAAGAAAAAAAACTGGATTTGGGAATAGGATTTGACGGCGACGGCGACCGCGTAGGAATAATTGATGAAAACGGAAACTACATCGACGCCGACAAATTAATTATACTTTTATCCTCCGACACTTTAAAAAATTATCCAAATTCACCAATAGTTGTGGATATAAAATGTTCTAATACTGTATTAAAAGAAATAAAAAAACTTGGTGGAACTCCGGTAATTTCCCGCACCGGACATTCATACATTGAAACAAAAATGAAAGAAGTGGCTGCCCCACTTGCCGGTGAAGTAAGCGGCCATATATTTCTTGGAGGCAAATATTACGGCTTCGACGATGGAATTTACGCGGCTGCAAAAATTCTGGAAATAATTTCCAACTCAGATAAAAAAATATCCGAACATTTTACCTCTCTACCAATAACTTACACAACTCCGGAAATAAAAGCAGCCTGCGACGACAATCTGAAATTTCAACTAATGGAAAAAATCAAAACATTCTTTGAAAATAAATACAAATGCAACAATTTAGATGGTGTCCGAATAGATTTTGACGAAAACAATTGGGGCCTAATCCGCTGCTCAAACACAACCCCATGCTTCACAATGCGCTTTGAAGCCGAATCCCCGGAAAAACTGGCGGAAATCCAAAAAACAGTTTATAATCATCTCCGTTCCTATCCGGAAATCAGTACGGATTGGTATAAATATTAATTTAGTGATCAGGAATCAGCAATCACTTCCATTTCCATGTTCAAACTCACCTTTCTACTCATCCTAATCATTCTCCTCTTAATCTACTTAATCGCTTCGACGTACGCTTTGATAAACGCCAAAAAATACGCTTACTTAAGCAGAAAAACAAAATTAATGAGCACTCTTTTTATAATCATGTCCCTTATATTGATTGTAATCACAATTTCCGTATTTTTCTTGATACAATAAAAATTAAGCTGAATAAAAAAAGTACATAAAAAAAATGATATAAAGTTATCAAAAAGTGCGAAAGAATCATTTAAAGAAGGTTGGGAGTCAGCAATGAAAGGCAATACAAAGCCAATATCTAAATTATGGAATAAAAAAAGAGGCCTCCAAATAGGAAGCCCCTTTTAAAAAATCATTTACTAATACCCCCCGCTCATCTTAAACACCTTACTTTCAGGCGAATAAGGCAAATATTCAATAATCACCGCGTCATTTTCATTAGACGTAATTGATGATTTATTCTTACATTGATTACTGTTGTCGACATAGGCAGATTTTTCTCCAATTCCTCTACAAACCTTTTGATCAGTAACATCTAAAGCTGTTAGCTCTGTACATGTACCACTAAATTTTTCAGCTTTACCATCACCACATAAAGCATTTTTACCATAATTCAAATGATAGAATCTAAAATAAGCCAAATCATAAGCCAAAGCTTCAGCTAAATCAGTGATTTTTTGACCATAACCATTGACTAAAAGGGAAGTATCAAAATCTGTTCCGCTTTGTTTAACCTTCCCCAACGTATTCCTCGAATTCAAAGACCCCAACAATTTAAATTGATTTTTTAGCATAGTATCGCTTGCGTCGCCATCCATACAATTCATATATTCACTATATTTACCTGATTGAGGCGTACAATTTTTGCTCATATAATCAGGATAACCATTAGTAATCAAATAATTTTTATCAAAATCATCCGCGTCATAACTGAACAAAGCCCCATCCGCGTAAATATTCGCTTTAATATTAGTCACATCATTATCCACCAAAATATTACCTGATTTACCTCTCGTGCCTCCGGGCTTTCGCAAAACCACAATATCCAAAGTGCCTTTATTGGAATCCGACGGCCACAAATTATCTTTTATAAACAAATTACCTCCATAAACTACAATTGTTTGATGACCTTTCCAGTCCAAAGGATCGTTACTAAAATTATCTATATTAACATCAACATTTTCATAAAAAAGAATATTGCCACTATCAATGGAAACTCCAACCGTATCACTTTTATCCAACTTATTATTATTTGAATAAATTGTTCCAGCGGAAGTATTTGTATTTTCCTTCACCCCTCTCTTCAACGCCAACACATTCCCGAAAATCACATCCCTGCTAATATCCGTTTGCGGACTGCCGATACTGGTACTCGTCCCCCCGAACAATTCCGTCCTCATACTCACAGTCCCTCCAAAATTCTGCGCCAGCTTCTCCGACCAAAGTTCAGGAGCGTCCGAGATTGCAGGCAAAATCTTAATTTTTGGAAGTTTAGAATAATTATTTTCAAATTTATCAGATAATAAATTATAGACATTATTATTTTTATCAGTAACACTTATATCAAATCTGAATATTTGTTCTAATATAGAGTCTTTCTGAAAATCATATTCTTGTTGGGTAGGAGTAAAATATACATATGCTACATTGATACCGGTTTGAATTACTCCAAAGTTACTTGGATTACTATAAATATTCCATGCCGTACCATTAAGGTTATGATTAATCAAATTTAAATCACTCCAGATAAACTCTGCTATTCCATTAACAGCTTCTAATTTTATCATAGCCGTATCCCCAACTTTCACCGTAGTAAGATTTTCTACCAAAATATCATTTACAGGTACAACTTCATCTATCGGCGTCACATCAATATTCACAGGCAATATAGCAATACCGGCATCATTTACAGCTTTAATATCAAATTCTAAAGGCTTTACCTCTGCCCCCACAGCGCACTTCCACTGCAACCTGGCTTCCCACGTATCTTTCGGCAATTCCGGATTTTTTACATAACTCAATGTCAATTTATAATCTTGATCATTGAAAACCGTTATAGTTCCATTATTATCATTATTAACAACACCTCCGTCGAGATTTGTATCTAAACTCTCTATCCCCCACTCTTTTATCAATTCAGGATAAGCGTTAGTTATAATAATATCTTTATTAATGGTAACTCCCTCATTACACTTCAAATCCAAAGAACTCTCTGCAAATTTTGGAGCTTCACCGACTTCAACTTCAACAAAACCAAACCTGCTGCCAAAATCATTCCAAACTCCCATACTTAATTCAATTTTCCCGCTTACATCCGGCTTCCATTTCCAAATGCCATTACTACCAATTGTACCAACATTTTTACCATTATAACTCACAACCCAATTTTTAAACCCTGCTAAAGAAACATTATTAGCGAAATTTTTCGGTGTACCGGAAATAGGCAAAACCGAATCATCATTTTTCTTACTCCTGTATATATCTCCTTGCCTTGTTAATTCATTTAAATCAAAAGTACTCTCTTCACCTTTAATAAATTTAAATTTTAAATCTCTAGATACATTATCAACATTTATGCTCGGCATATATCCTAACTCTAAGTTATTTAATAAAACCGTATCATACCATTCAATAGGCGGTAAACAGGTTGTACACCAAGTTTTATAATTATTTTTAAATAACTGCTCAGCATCATTATTGACTTTAGTTTCAATATTTATTTTTTTCCCTTCATCATTATCAGTTGGATTATAAGTTACTATAACTTTGTCGCCTATAACTGGAGAAACTACAACGCTCCCATTTCCACCAGTCTTACTCGCCGTCCAACTCATTTTGTCAACAGGCGCGCCATTTTTTAATGTATATTCTCTAGTAATTGGTTTGATAGTTGTATGATAAAAATTTTCATCATTTTGAGCAATTTCAGGTGGTATAGCCATTTCTTTACTTACAACTGTAACTAAAATATCTTGAAATTTTTTCTGACTTTCATCTTTAACATAATCATTTGTAACTTCATATTTAAAACTAAATGTCTTATTCATCATATTTTCAATTGCTACAAAGGAACTATTATCACCATTAACTACTTTCATTCCGGCTTTTCTATCGCTGCTTTCATATTTAAGACTATTATCATCAAAAACCACTTCTAAATTATTAGCTGTCCATTCAGGCATTGCCGAGCTAGATTCAGTAATAGACCACGTTAAAGGAGTACTAGCCTTATCCGCCTCATTCAAATCCACAATAGACTCACATTTATACGGTTCCTCAACAAACCAATACTTTGGACACGAAGTCAAAGTGCTTGGCGCTTTACCTTGAACCGTAATTTTATAACTGCGAGTAAATCCGGTCGGATTACAATTTTTAGCTTTAATCGAAACATCATAACTCTTTCCCAAATCTTCTGATGACGGATCCCATTTCAAAATCGCACTATTATCAGAAGCTTTTACTATAGTCATTCCCTCCGGAGCTTTAACCAAACTATAATCAATCGGCGCTGTCCAATCACTCTCCGGAATTTCAATTTTATAATAATATTCACTGTTTACATAAGCGTTTTTATAAACTACTTCTTCTACAGTACTTCCATTTATATCATAAAACTTGAATACACTTTCATCAAACTTAACCTTACATTTATCCAATAATTTAATTTTTATATCTTCAATCAGCTCCTGTCCGACATCGCCAAACACATCTTTATTACTTACTTTTATTTGCGCGACTGTTTCTGTTTTTGCTATACCGCAACCCGAAAAAGTCTTATCGGTTAATGTCCATTCAATTTTTCCATTATTAAAAATATTAAAATTTGGAGGATCATTATCAGTATCAACGCGTGAATAATCATAAGGCAACATTGGATTTCCCAACTTACATTTTAAAGTCGCGGAATGTTTATACTCATAAGGATCCCCCTGCTTCGGACAAACCGCGTAATCATACCCCTCGGAAAATTCTAAATACGGATCAACGCAACTATTCATCCCTGTAAAATCTATAGTAGCTCCATTCAAACTGAAATATCCGATTTTATCATTCCAAGCGTATCCTGAAAGAGTTCCTTTTTTATTACCATCTGTAATTTTAATTTTTGGCACATTTTTCACCCATTCATCAGTTCCTTTATAAACAACCGGTTTTTTTTCTTGCTCATCAGCATAATGAAATAATAACCAACCAACTTTAGGACTCCACGCGTAACCTCTCAAATAAGCTTCGCCATTTTTTGGTGTAGTCATATAGACTTTATAATAACTGAAATTTTTACACCAATCCGCGAAAGCTTTATCATACTTTTCCCAATCTTCACAGCTTGTACTAATCCATCCAATATTAGTATTCCATATCCACCCCTCAAGAAAATATCCCATATCTTTATATCTATCATTTGGGAAATTCTCAATTCTCTTACGATAATTCTCCAATTTTTCATAATTAAACCAAACCCCGGCTTTCATATAATTACTATTTACTTTTGTAGCTTCAAAATTCATGCTCAAAGTATTTGAAAAATCATTTTCTCTCCCTGTAATATCCGTCGGCCATTGATCAGTGATCCCTCTAATTTCTTGAAATCCAAAATCAACAGCATACACCGTACTCAAAAACACATTCCCCACAAACAAAACCGCCATTGCCAGACTCAAAAAAAGACTAATAAAACTTTTCTTCCAAAATTTATTATTACGCATTTTATTTTTGTTTTAATTTATTTAAAAAAGATATTTAAAATTTATCTTAATATTTTATCAAAAAACCCCTCATAAAACAATAGATGGAACTTTTCAAACTAGTTTCTAACTACTACTTCCCCCCACACTCCACGCATTCCACTTTCACACTTTCCTTTCCGTCTTTCTTGCTCACCTTCTCAACCTGCAATCCCCCGCATTTTTTACATTTAGCTTCTACAGGTTTATTCCAAACCGCAAATTTGCATTTTGGAAATTTATTACATCCATAAAATATTCTTCCACCTTTTCTCGTTCTTCTTTCAATTAATTGCCCTGAACCGCATTTTGAACATTTTACGCCTGTAAATTTAATGATCGCTTGAATGTTTTTACACTTCGGATATCCGCTGCAAGCCAAAAACTCACCATACTTGCCGGTTTTTATTTCCATTGGATTACCGCACTTATCACATTTTTTATCACTGAATTTCCTCTCCAAATCTTTCATTTCTTTGCTTTTTTCCTGAGACTCATCGCCTTTTAAAGGTTTGGCGTTCTTGCATTCCGGATAATTGGAACAAGATAAAAATTTCCCGAATCTTCCCAATTTAATAAGCATTGGACTGCCGCAAAGATCGCAAATTTCATCGCTTTTTTCATTAACAACATCGGATTTTTTAATGGTTTTATCTTTAATCTCAATCTCCTTATGAAAAGGATCATAAAATTGTTTAATTACCGGCACCCACTTTTGCAACCCTTCAGCGATTTTATCTAAATCCTCCTCCATATTCGCCGTAAATTTAAGATCAACGATATTTGGAAAATTAGCCACAAGCAAATCAGTTACCACCATCGCGGTATCGGTAGGTTTCAAATTTCTACCTTCCTTTTCCACATAACCACGCGAAACAACCGTAGAAATCGTGGGCGCATAAGTACTCGGCCTGCCAACACCTTCAGCTTCCAGCTTTTTCACCAAACTGGCTTCAGTATATCTGGCCGGCGGTTTCGTAAAATGTTGTTTCGGTAAAATGTCCTGTTCATACACAAAATCATTAACATTCAAATCCGGCAAAAGACTTTCCTTATCTTCATCCTCGTCCTCGGCATTATCAAAATTTTCTTTATACAAAGCGATAAATCCATTAAATTTAACTATCTGCCCCTTAGCTCTAAATTGATATTTATTTTTTTCCGATTCAATATCAATTACGGTTTGATCCAATATTGCTTCAGCCATTTGAGAAGCAAGAGCTCTTTTCCAAATCAGTTCATACAAAGAAGCTTGTTCTTTTTTTAAATATTTATTCGCTTCCTCGGGAAAAATTTCAAAAGAAACCGGCCTAATAGCTTCATGCGCTTCCTGCGCCCCTTTTTTACTTTTAAATCTCCTACCTTTTGGCAGCGTATATTGTTTTCCAAACTTATTGCCAATTACATCTTTTGCTTCATTTATAGCTTGCTCCGCGATATTCACGGAATCCGTACGCATATAAGTAATCAAACCCATTCGTTTATCCCCGATTTCCACACCTTCATAAAGCTGCTGCGCCACAATCATCGTTCTTTTAACCGAAAAACCAAGCTTTCTCGATGCTTCCTGCTGCAATGTGGAAGTAATAAAAGGAGGCGCAGGCATGCGTTTAATTTCCTTTTTATCTATATTACTTACTTTATAAGTTTCATTTTTTAAATTTTGTAAAATTTCTTTAGATTGAGCTTCGTTTTTTATATCAATTTTTTCATTTCCCTTTTTAGTCAAAATCGCCGAAAAAATATCTTCTTTTTTTGGCTTCTTCAAACCGGAAAAAAGCCCTGTAACACTCCAATACTCTTCAATCTTAAAAGCCTGAATTTCTCTTTCCCGATCCACAATCAATCGCACGGCAACGCTTTGAACTCTTCCCGCGGACAAACCAAACCTGATTTTTTTCCATAATAAAGGTGATAACTCATAACCTACCAAACGATCAAGAACCCTCCTCGCCTGCTGCGCATCAACCAAATTTTGATCAATATCTCGCGGATTTTTAATTGAATTCAAAATCGCCTGCTTGGTAATTTCATGAAAAACAATTCTTTTCACTTTACTTTCGTCCTTATAACCCAAAGCTTTTAATAAATGCCAAGCAATAGCTTCCCCTTCGCGGTCCTCATCAGTCGCCAGCCAAAGAACAGTATCTTTTTTTATACTATCTTTTAACTTTTTAATAACATCTTTTTTCTCCTGCGAAATCATATAAACAGGCTGAAAATTATTTTCAATTTCAATCCCCATTTTTGATTTCGGCAAATCACGTACATGCCCCATCGAGGCCAGCACCTTATAATCTTTTCCCAAAAACTTCATAATCGTCTGCGCTTTTGCCGGAGACTCCACTATAACTAAATTTTTTGACATAAAAATTTTTTAATTTTTTTTAAAATTTTAAAATTCAAGTAATAATAAATGAAAACATCCACTCCCCCATTTTTTACTTAAAATTATTCAAAAAGCAAATAAAAAAATACTTAAAAAGCACTCAAAACGTCTTTTATCTATTAAATTTGAGCTTGAAAATATTAACTCAATATTTCAAAACATACTGCGGGAAAAACCCTCTTGAGAGAAAACCATCAAAATGACAAAAAACACTTTTCCAGCTCAAACAAGCCAATTTTTAGCATTCTTAACCTCTCCGGAATCAAGTTTTATTTATATCAAAAGCACTATTTAATTTTTACCCTTGTAAAAACCTCTTAAGTTAATATAATTCTTATCGTTTTAACAAAGAATTTATTTTTTAACACTATCCAACATGACAAAGCAGGATCTTGTCAATGCAGCTGCATCTTCAGCAGGAGTTACAAAAAAAACAGCTTCTGAAGTTTTAGATGCGATCATTGATTCCATCACTTCATCTTTAAAAAAAGGTGAAAACATCACAATTACAGGATTCGGAACATTCCGAGTATCCAAAAGAGCTGCTCGCACAGGTGTAAACCCAAGAAATCCGGGCGAAAAAATCAAAATCCCGGCCATGAAATTACCTGCTTTCAAAGCCGGCAAATCATTAAAAGATGCTATCAGATAATTGAAAAGTTGTTTGATTTTAGAAAAAAGCTCCCCAAAACAGGGAGCTTTTTTTGTGAGTAATCAATAAATCTATAAATTTTAAACGTAAGCCGTGATGCGTAAATAGTAACTCGTAATACGTAAGAGGAATAAATTAATATTGAAAATTTTCAATTTACGTATTACGAATTACGGATAATGTTACTTTTTTCTTCTGAAAACGTATTAAAATTTAAATGCTATTTCTTTATTTCCAAACCTGATACAATTTGATAATTTAACAATTGATAAACTTTCATATATAAAAACTAAAATTATTAATAAAATCCAATGAAAAAACTCTTCCAAACCTCTCTCCGCCTATTAATTTTAATTTGCATAATTTTAATATGGCAAATTTCACCATCCAATAGTCAAACTCAATCTTTCGCGGCCAGCGATCAAATAAAAATATTTAATGATTTAAATGTAAACAATCTTGAAGGCACACAAATGATTCATTATTTGCAAAAAAAAGGAATCGTCAAAGGATATGATGATGGCAGCGTGAAATTAGAAAATAAAATTAATCGCGCTGAATTTACGAAAATAATTTTAGAAGCCAAAGAAGATGTTGAAATCTCTTTCGATCCGAATTTCACTTTTCCCGATATTAAAAAAGATGCTTGGTATGCGAAATACATTTCCACAGCAAAAAAATTGAATATTATCCACGGTTATCCGGACGGCACATTTAAACCTGAAAACACAATAAATTATGCCGAAGCAATTAAAATCATTGCCAACACTTTTGAAATAAAAAAAGGATCCGCAAAAAATAGCATAGTTAATCAAGCGAAAAACGAACCGGAAACATGGTATTCCGAAAGCTTGGAAAAAACTGCTACTCAAAATATACTTCCAACCCATTATTGGTATTTCGCACCTGAAATGGAAGTAAACAGAGAAAATTCTTTTACCTTGCTTTATAAAACATTAATTCAAAAAGAATTCCCAACCACTCCTTTTATAGAACCGCAAATTATTTTTCCGGAAATGAATGGTTTCATATTTCTGCCTCCAAAAGAACAGTTCAAAATTCCTGTTTCTTATCAAAATATTGACGACAAAACCACAATTTCTCTATTCAAAGTTCCTGAGATAGAAACTTTTCTTCAAGGAATAAACTCAGATAAACAAGCGGGACTGATTGATTTAAGCTTTATCACAAAAATTGAATTCATTGACACTTACGAAGTCAAAATTGAAGAAATAACTCAAAAAACCACTGATGCGAATTCCGATGGTCTAAAACAAGGAATAATTAACTTGGAAGTTTCCGACCCCGGATTATATTTTTTCATTGTAGAAAACGATTATATTATACCCCAACATCATTTCCTAAATGTAAGTAAAAATATGATGCTTGCAAAAACAGGAAACGAAAAAGCCTTAATCTGGCTCACAGAAAGAGAAACATCAAAAGGAATAGAAAATGCAAAAATCAAATTTTATCAAGTTGAAAAAAGTTATAACAATGAAGGTGGTACTTATAGCAAAACCACAATCAAAGAAACAAAAACAATAGAAACGCAAAAAGATGGACTAATTTTAATGGATAAAGATGTGACAGGAAATTATATAGTGGCGCATGATAATAATGACTTCACGATATTGCAGTCATATTTTTACACGATTGCCGAAAATGAAGTCGCCCCATCAAAAATTCAAAGCTATATTTACACAGACCGTTCAGTCTACCGCCCTGGCGACACAGTCAATTTTAAAGCTATTATTCGTGATTATATAAACAATAACTACGAATTGGTCAGAAATAAGGATGTAAATATCAAAATTTCAAATTATGGCAATCAGGGTGAAAATATAATTTTTGAAAAAAAATATCCTCTATCGGAATTTAGCACAATTGGCGACAGCTTCACTTTAAACGAAAACGATGCGACAGGAAGTTATAACATCAATGTTGTTATAGACAACCAAACTGTCGGCTATGGCAGTTTCTCGGTTGAAGCATATAAAAAAGACGAATACGCGTTTGCCATCACTTTGGACAAAGACACTTATAAAATTGGAGATAAAGTTAAAGCTGAAATTAAAGGAGAATACTTTTACGGAGATCCGTTAAAAAATAAACAAGCCACATATTCGGTTTACCGCCAAGAATATCATTATCCGGTAATGTTTGACATGCCTTTCATTGATGCTGATATGGAAAGATCATTCATGCCGCCATATTACGGCAACTATAACACTCCGGTTTTAGAAAATGTGCCAATAACTTTGGACGCGAACGGCATCGCGAACATTGAGTTTAACGCGGAAAAAAATAAAGAAAAGGAAAATTCATATACAGAAAGCCTAAGTTTTACAATAAAAGTCGAAGCTGTAGATTCAAGTAACATTCCTGTATCCGAAACCAAAAACTTAATTATTTACCCATCTGCTTTTGACTTTGAATTAGACGAAAAAACAATATTTCCAATCGCCAACAATCCTTATGAACTGGAAATTAAAACATTGAAACACGACGGGAAAATTTACAAAAACGCTAACCTTCAAATTGAAATCACCCGCCGTCCGGAAGTTATAGGACCAATTTTATATAATCATTGGGTGGACGAGTATGAAAGAAAAATTTCTCTTCCGCAAGAAGACGAAAAAGTAACGGAATTTACAGGAACAACCGACGAAAACGGAATTTACACCTTAAATTTCACTCCTGATAAAGCCGGCCAATATATAATTTTGATTAAAGGCGCTGATGAAAACAATAATGAAGTCAAAAACAATTTTTACACTTATATCAATGAAGATAGCCCGGATAGTAAATATTTATATGCCAACAAAAAAGTCATTCAAATAAAAGCTGACAAAGAAGAATACAATATTGGCGATACCGCTGTTTTGACAATTTATTCTCAAATTCCCGAAAAAGACTTCCTATTTTCTCTAAATAAAAACGACATCTTAAATTACGAAATCAAAAAAATAAATGAAAATACGAGCACTGTGGAACTTCCGATTACCGAAAAACATTTAGGAGGAATTAACGTATCTGTTGATATTTTACACTTATATAAATTCTTTAACGCGGAAACCAATTTAAAAGTAAGTTCAAATACCAAAAAACTGAATATTGAAATCACTCCGGGTTCAAAAACTTACGAGCCAAAGGATAAAGCAACATTCCAAATCTCAGTAAAAGACAATGTTGGCAATCCGGTTGAAGCGGATTTTTCATTGGGTTTAGTTGATGAAGCAATTTACCACTTACAAAAAAATACTAATTCTGAAGACGTTTTTGAACAATTCTATCCTGAACATAATTATAAAAACTATATTGCTAATTATGGTACTCAAACAGGATCCGGACAAAGTTATGGAAAAGGTTTTTATCCACCGGTAATGATGGATGGAGGATTTGGTGAAAGAGCGACTTTAGACAGACCTGAGATGGCGGCAAATTTTGCAATCGATGACTCGGAAGCCGAAGATACCAGCATTGCACCCAAAGAAGCACAAACTCCTACTCCCGCACCATTATTGCCTGATTCAAGATCAAACTTCTTGGATACAGCGTATTTTAATTTAAACATCCAAACCGATAGTAGTGGACAAGCAAACATTGAAATCCCATTGCCCGACAACATCACAGGCTGGGTTGCCACAGGAATTTTCAATACTAAAGATACAAAACTGGGAGAAAATACAGCCAAAATTAAAGTCGCCAAAGATTTCTTCATTTCAACCCACATACCAAGATTTGCGATGTCCAGCGATCAATTAATATTAAGAACAACATTGCATAACAACTTAGAATCAGAAACCGCCTTCAATGTAACTTTAACCGGATCCGGATTTAACATGGATCCAAGCACTCAGGATATAAACATTGAAAACAAAGGAGAAGCAACATTAAAATGGCCGATCCAAATTACTGATACAAAAGAAATGAATATAAAATTTATAATGCAGCAAAAAGATACAGAAAAATACGACATCATAGAACAAAAAATTCCGGTAAAAATATTTGGAATAGAAAATACAAAAGTCCATTCAGGTGAAAATAATGCAGAAATAAATATCTCTTCAGATAGCGGCGATTTAAAGAATATCAATTCAATAATTATCAGCCTAACACCAACCATCACTGATAAAATAACTGAATCAATCAAATATCTTGTTGGATTCCCTTATGGCTGCGTGGAACAAACCATGAGCAAATTCCTGCCGAACGTAATAGTTTATCAACATAAAAACGCTTTAAATTTAGAAAATGACGATATATTTAAAGAATTGCCTGAACAAGTTGAAGCCGGCCTAAAACGCCTCTACAACTTTCAACATCACGATGGAGGTTGGGGTTGGTGGGAGAACGATGAGACAAATCCAAAAAATACCGCTTATGTAATTTACGGACTAACACTAGCCAAAAAAGCAGGATTTAAAGTACAAGAAGACACGCTACAATTAGGAATAACCAAAATTGAGAATTATTTAACAAATGATCAAAAATTAAGTTCTCACTTAAAAACGTATTTGAACTATGTTTATATTTTAGCTACAGGTACCGGCCATTCATCATTTGATTCTATTACTGAAAATTTAAATTTAATTGATCATGCTTATCTGGCGTTAAGCTATAATCTATTGGGCAATTCTGCGGAAGCGCAAAACCATTTGAACATTCTCAAAGAAAAAGCGGTCCAAAGCAAAAATTTAGCATATTGGGACGAGAAAACAGAAGATTATGAATCAATGCAATCAAAAGAACTGACAACAGCAATAGCTCTCGAAGCCTTCACGGAAATTAATATTTCTGACCCAATAGTTGCCAAAATTATCCGTTACATAAACCAAAACAACAAAAACGGTGTCTATCATGAAACCCACGCCACTTCACACGCAGTAATAGCAATAGCCAAATACATAAGTGAAACCGGTGAAAATGCAAGCGCGGCCGGTTATCAAATTTTATTGAATGATCAGGAAGTCGGAGCAGGAAACATTACGAAAAACAAAGAAATTAAAGTAAATCTAAGTACGCTTCTACCTGAAAACAATGTATTGAAAATTGTAAAAACATCAGGAAGTAAATTATATTACAACATAACAATTAATGATTTAGTCCCGCAAGAAACCATCACAGCCGAAAACAATGGATTCAAAATTGAAAGAATATATCTTGATGAAAAAGGGAATGAAATTACAGGACCAATCAAAGCCGGCTCTATAGTCAGAGTAAAATTAAACATAACAAGTACAAACAAAGCAGAATATATCTTCATAAAAGATAATCTACCTTCAGGATTTGAACCGATCAATCCCGCTTTGTCATCAAACTCAATGTACTACGATCAGGAAAATCAATGGTCTAGACAAGAAAAATTAATTTCTGATAACGATTATTACTATTACAGCCCCTCAAACCGCGAATTCCGCGACGATCACACCGCAATATTTATAAATAATCTTTACAACAAAGAACAAGCATATTTCTACCTCGCCCGCGCCGTAACACCCGGCACATTCAAAGTAAACCCCGCAAAAATTGAAATGATGTACATGCCCGAAATAAACGGCCGAAGCCAAAGCAACGAAATCACGATAAGTGAATAAATAACAATAACCCTATACAGAGGTGGTGGCCGATCAGCCACCACCTCTTGCCGTTTCCCCAAAAAACCATTAAATTATCCCTGTCCGGCAAAAAAATCTTCTAAACTCTTCCATGAAAGAACAATTATTAAAATTAAAAAATGAAGTAATTGAAAAATTATCAAAAATCAGCAATGAAAATGATTTAAGAGAATTGGAAATCAAATATCTTGGCCGCAAAGGCGAATTAACTACAATATTAAGAGAATTAAAAAACTTATCTGAAGAAGAGAAAAAAATAATTGGCGCGCTTTCAAATGAAACAAAACAATATTTAGAACAAAAATTTGAAGAAAAACTAAATGAATTAAAAAACAAAAAACTAGACCAAGATTTAAAAGAAAGCATTGACTACACTCTTCCGGGAAAAAAATACGAATTTGGACACTTACATCCAATCACAATTCTTCAACAACGAGTGGAAACAATCTTCAGCCAAATGGGCTTTTCCGTTATGGACGGACCTGAAATCGAAAGCGAATGGTACAATTTTGAAGGCTTGAATATACCTTCAACACATCCGGCCCGTGACATGCAAGACACGTTTTTTATAGATCAAGAAGCTGATGACAAACATGGAAATCTTGTTTTACGAACCCATACTTCACCGGTGCAAGTCCGCACAATGTTAAAATATGGCGCTCCTTTAAGAGTAATAGTTCCGGGCCGGGTTTTCCGCAACGAAGCAACGGACGCCCGTCACGAGCACACTTTTGATCAAGTTGAAGGTTTATGTGTTGATGAAAACATCTCGTTATCTCATCTAAAAGGAGTAATGCAGGAATTCTTAACACGTTTATTTGAAAAAGAAGTAAAAGTACGATTCCGCCCGGGGTTTTTCCCTTTTGTGGAACCCGGATTGGAACTGGATTTTTCTTGCCTGCTCTGCGCCGGGAAAGGCTGTAAAGTATGCAAAAACATAGGCTGGCTAGAATTTATGGGCGCCGGAATGGTTCACGAAAACGTATTAAAAGCAGGAAAAATCGATCCAAAAAAATACCAAGGCTGGGCATTCGGCTTCGGCCTAACCCGCCTCGCCCTCATGCGCTACGAAATCGACGACATCCGCCACCTAATGACCCCAAATTTACAATTCCTAAAACAATTTTAAATTAAATTCACGTAATCCGTAATTCGTAATCTGTAATTCGTAAAAAGTATAAACTTTAATTACGGATTACGAATTACGGATTACGAATTACGTCCTTATTACTAATTCTCCTCCATGTATCTCTCCCTCAACTGGCTAAAAAACTTTATCTCAATCCCCTCCACAATTTCCCCTCAAGAACTCGGCTCACTCCTCACCCTCCACACAGCTGAAGTCGAAAAAATAATAATTGAAGCTGAAAAATTTCAAAATATGGTAATAGGAGAAGTAGTAGAATTAAAAAAACATCCCAACGCTGACAAACTTTTCGTGTGCAAAGTAAATATTGGCAAAGAAATCAATCAAATAGTTTGCGGCGGAATTAACCTACGCGAAAAAATGCTGGTTCCGGTAGCTCTTCCCGGCGCTTACATAAGATGGCATGGTGAAGGAGATTTGATAAAATTGGAAAAAGTTAAACTTCGAGGCGAAGAATCAAACGGCATGATCTGCGCCGGAGAAGAAATTGGAATAGAAAAAGCTCCCGCAAACGGAATTACTGATTTATCCCATCTGAAAGTAAAACCCGGAACTCCCCTGGCAGAAGCCTTGAACTTCAATGATGTAATTTTTGAAATTGATAATAAGTCATTAACAAATCGGCCTGATCTTTGGGGACATTATGGTATAGCCCGCGAACTATCGGTTATTTTAAATCTACCTTTAAAAAAACTTTCCCTCATTGATGAAAAAACTCTACCCACGAAAAAAGGAAAAAAATTAAAAATAGAAATCAAAGATTTTAAATTGTGCCCTCGCTATATTGGCACCTTAATCACGAATATTGAAATCAAAAAATCTCCTGTATGGCTTAAAAAAAGATTAGAATCAATTAATATCCGTTCAATTAACAATATTGTTGACATAACAAACTATGTCATGGCTGAACTTGGCCAACCAATGCATGCTTTTGACAAAAATCTAATTGAAGAAGGCATAATTGTGCGAACAGCAAAAAACGAAGAAAAAATAACCACTCTTGATGGCGAAAATAGAATATTAACCGAAGAAATGTTAGTAATTGCCGATCATAAAAAGCCCATTGCCATTGCCGGAATTATGGGTGCGGAAAATAGTGAAATTAAAAATGAAACCAAAGAAATAATCTTAGAATCCGCCAATTTTAACGCTATAAACGTAAGAAAAACCTCCTCCCGCTTGAATTTAAGAACCGAATCTCTTCAAAGATATGAAAAAGGAATAGATCCGGATTTGACAAAGACCGCAGCATTAAGAGCAATTGAACTGATTTTGGAAGTTTGCCCTGAATCCGAAATAGTAAATTCTATTGAAGATATTAAAAATTATGAACCTAAAGACATTGAAATCAGTTTAAATCTCGAAAGATGCAATTCTAAAATCGGAAAAAATATTTCAGAAAAACAAATTGAAAAAATACTAACAGGATTGGAATTCAAAGTAAAAAAAGAAGAAAAAAACTTTAAAGTGAGCGTTCCCGAATTTCGCGCTCAAGGAGATGTAAAAATTGAAGATGATTTAATTGAAGAAATAGCGAGAATGTATGGCTATGACAATCTGGAACCAACCTTACCTCCCCTTCCGATTAAATTACCGATAAAAAATACTGAAAGATTATTAAAACACGAAGCCAGAAATATCCTTTCCCATGGTTTAAATTTCACTGAAACCTATAACTATTCTTTTTATTCAGAAAAAGATTTAGTAAACTGCCTACTCCCAAAAGAAAAACACATAAAAGTAAAAAATTATCTTTCAATGGATCAAACCCACATGCGTTTAAGTCTGCTTCCAAATATATTGAAAGCAATACAAACAAATTTAAAAAATAATAATGAATTTAATATTTTCGAATTTGGCCGAATTTATGAAAAAACTGAAAAATCATTTTGGCCTCTTGAAAAAAAAATGATTTTAGCGTGCATGGTAAGACCGGAAAATTATCAACAAGAAGTATTTTTGGATATAAAAGGTATTCTTGAAACTTTTTTAGAAAGATTTAAATTCAGCGGCCGTTATAAATTGGAAAAACCAAAAAATCCTGAAAATTTTGTCCATCCCGGTAAATACGTAAACATTTTAATCGAAGGAAAAAACATTGGAAAAATTTATATTCCGCATCCTCAAGTTTTAAAAAATTTCGATATCCAAGCTCAAATCGGAATTTTCGAACTCAACTTCGCTTTAGTGCGAAACGAACTAGGGCTCGAAATATTAGATAAAGAACAAAGACCGAATTTCATAGCATCATTAGGCCAAAAAGAAATCAAATACAAACCATTGCCTAAATTCCCGGGAATCAGCTTCGATGTTTCTGTCACAATAGACAAAGAAAAACTCTATAAAGATATTTACGCGCAAATAGAAAAATCTTCAGAATTAATCAAACAAATCGAACTTTTTGACATCTATACCGGCGATAAAATCTCATCCAACAAGAAAAACTTAGCTTTCCGCATCTTACTTCAAAACCTAGAAAAAACCCTTACAGACGAAGACATGCAAAAAGCGCAAAAAGAAGTATTTGCCAATTTACAAAAAATAGGAGGAGAAATCAGAGGGTTGTAGATAGGAGCCCTGTGACCCGTGACCCGGAATTGCCCCGTATTGCGGGAGACCAGGCAACTAACTCTCTCATTATTACCTCCCCACCCTGATAAATCCCGAACACGGCACAATCTCCACTCCCTTTTTAGCGATCTTATCAAACATCAAATTAAGCCCCAAACTATCACTCGCCATATGTCCCGCCATAATTACATTTAAATGAAATTTTTTAGCTTTTTCCTTTCGGCTGTCAGAAATATGCATTTCAATCACAGTACCAACTCCGGCATGAGCATATCTTTCATAAATATCTTCAGAACCTTCAGTCCCGCCCGTCATTCCGGTAACAGCAATTTTTCCAACTCTTGAATTTTTGCCACCGGAATAAATATCCGGCCCCATACCAAGAGAAGCAGCAATTTTATATTCTTCAATTTCCAACAAACTATCTAAAATATCACCCAATTTTCGCACTTTTTTCTTTTGTAAAAATTTTTCAATATAACTATGTACATGATTATCCGCAACAGTATGCAAACACATTAAAGGAATATTTAATAATTTTGCCGCATCCACGCATCTTTCATTATTTCCCGGCGCCAAAGCTCTGACAACTTCCTGAATTCTTGGTTCCATTAATTTTTCCACAACATTAATAGGTACTCCCCATTTAATAGCAATCTCTTCCTGAATTCTCATCATTTCCCCCAAACCCTGCGCTCTTGCCACACCCAAAGGATGATGCGCGACAACAGCATCGATTTTATTGCCTGATTTGGTTAATTCTTTAGCCAAAAGAAGCTCCTCAGTACCAATATCGATTCCCGCCAAAATTCTTTTAATCTTAGTTTTTTTATCAGAATTAAATAAAATTCTACTGTCAGTATATGGATTCACCAATTTTTCCTTATCAAAAAATTTTTTCTCTTTTTCCGATAAATTTTTATAATCCTCTTTCACATCTTCCAAAAGCTCTTTCACCTGCTTCTTCCCTCTCGGATCTTCATTAATTGAACTCTCAAGAGCGATTTTAAAAATATCTTCTAAAAATAGCATAAAAAAATTGTTAAAAAATTATCTAACTATAAATTAAAATAAAAGATTTTTACAAATTAATGCAAGTAAAAACTTTTACTTTTCATACTTTTCTAAACCATAATATTTAATCATTAAAAATCTATAAACAATTTCCGCGAACTTACCTCTTGTTAATTCCATGGATGGATTTACTGAATTGTTAATATCGGCATCAATTAAATTTTTATCCTTTGCATATAAAAAATACGGAGCATACCATGAAGCAACTTCTACATCCTGATAAGGTTTATCAGAAATATCAATTTGTTTATAATAATCAAATCCAAAAGTGTCAAAACTAATAATTATAGCTTTTAATGCTTCTGCTAAATTAATATTTCGTGCAGGTTTGAAAGTTTTATATTCATAACCTAAAATTATACTTTGCTTATAAGCTTGATAAATATAAGGTGCAAACCAATCATTTTCAGAAATATCCGAAAAAGATTTATTGATACCCGAAGCATTCACTAATTTTTTATTCCCTAAAGCAGTAAAAACTACTTTTAAAAATTCCGCTCTATTAACAAAATTATCCGGTTTAAATATATTGCCTGAATATCCGTTCATAATTTCATGTTCTTTTAAAAATTGAATGGCACGATAATATTTATAATTAAAAGATACATCGGCAAAGCCTTTACTCAAATCTAAAATATATGCTTTATATGTGGGATTAAATAAATTATTATCAACCCTGACCGATTTTTCATAGTCTGTCCGGCTGCCATCAGCAGTAGCTATTCCTATACCAAAAAAATATTCTATATCTTTCTCAATATCTTCAAAAATATATAAACAAGTCGTTAACTTTTTTGAACAATTTTTCTGATAATTTTTATTAATCTTTATTATATTTAAATCATCAGAATTAGAATCTCCCGCATTCGGTCTATTTTTAGTAATATAAAGTTCATAATAATCAAAATCTCTTTCTCCTTTATACTGATCCCATTTTATAGCAATAGCATTGTCAGAATACATAAAAGCACTTAAATTTTTTGGCACCCATTTATTATATGATATTTCGCCTGTTTTAAACTTAATCTGATCAGATTGGCAAAAAATAATTTGTTTTTTTGAATCGTATAACGCTACACTTGTATAATATAATTGATTTCTTTTTAATTCTCTAAAATCCCACAATTTTCTATTGCCCGTATCTCTCGCCCATTGTTGAGGATGGATAAAATGAGGCTGAACATAGTTATTTAAATTTTCATTTTGATTTATCTTTTTATTTTCTTTTATTAAAACAGCATAAAAATCAAAATCCATATCTCCATCATAAAGGTCCCATGAAATATCAGTTTTATGATTAGAAACATCGATTAAAACATTTTTAACTTTACATATTTTTGAATCTTCTTCTGCTAAAGTTATTTCATTTTTATTTGATGAATTTTCTTCCTTCTGTTTTTGAGCATCTCCTACAGTAAATACTATAATTTTTTCTCTAATTTCCCCTTCATATTCCGCTATAAGTTTAACTTCGTAAGTTCCAACTACATTTGAAGCTTCATAAATAAAATAATCTACATTAAAAGACTCTGTAATTTCAAAAGGTCCTGTTTCCGTTAATATTAAACTGCCTCCATTTGGGACTATAACACCCATACGCCACAGGATACCATCCCTGGAAGATAATATCTGCTTAGCATTTGGATTACTCAAAATAGCTTTATTTTCAACTCCAACAGCAAGAGTAACTTTATCTCCAGGCTGTATATTTGTATTAAAAGAAGCATAAAATTTTATCTCTCCCATAATAATTTGATCATCTTCAGCATTTACAATCAACAAATTCCCCAAAAAACATGTCACAATTAAAAATAAAACCTGAAATTTTTTCATAAAAATTGTTAAAAATAATCTAGAAACTATAAATTATAATAAAAGAAAATACTTAATTAAATCAAGGGGAAAATTAAGCTTTTTTAGTGACAATTTCAAAAATTTTTTTACTTTTTCTATCCATTTTCTTCCTCTTTATTAGATATTATTTATTAGTTTTTAGTTGACGAATTCGTTCTTCCATCATTTTTAATGATTTTTCAGCATTTTCTAGTGTCCTTCTATTAATTTCTTTAACTTCATTATTAAGAGCAGTAAATTTATCAATAAAATAACTGATTTTATCTTTCAACGGGTTAAACCTCTCATCTAATTCTGTTTCAAGATTCTTTTTCATATCCTCCCCCTCATTACCTAAGTTACCTCCAATAAAATTCTCAACAGAGCTACTGAATTCTTCTCTTTTTGGAGGTAATTTTTTCTCTTTCATAAAAGAAGGATTACGTATTAATAACAGAAGGAAAAAATATTCGGAAAATCATTAACCTTGAAATAATCTATCTCTTTAATTTGATATTCAGTTACAATACAAATCAAAGAAGGTATTTGTATTTTTTCGTCTATTATTCTTTTATACCATTTTCGTACTCTTGTAAATTATTCTATAAGTAACGACTCACTGAGATAATATGTCATCCCGAACGAAGAGAGGGATCTTTGGAATAAAAGTTATATTCAATATTCTTTTTATTCCAAAGATTCCTCC
>LBOO01000013.1 GCA_000989565.1 Candidatus Peregrinibacteria bacterium GW2011_GWA2_33_10
AATTCAATTGATTGATAATTTGAATAGTGAGTGGGCTGATTTGGCTTTTGATACAGGATAAGGAATAAATTTTGATTCCAAAGATCCCTCTCTTCGTTCTGGATGACATAAATGAAGTTCTGGATGACATATTACCTCAGTGAGTCGTTACTTAAATTTGACTTTTTAAAAAAAGTATTTTATAAAAAGATATAAAAATTTTAATTAAACTTACTATAATGAGTGAAAAATTTGATAATTTAGGCAGGAGGGAATTTATAAAAAGAGGATTGATAGGCAGTACTTTGCTTGCAGGAGAATTGACTAATGGGTTCGGGCTTGTTAGGGGTTTTTTGGAAGATTTGTTTGCCGACGAAGCTAAGGAAAACTGGGATCATAAATTTGAAATTCCCGAAAATCATATTAAAGAGGTGCGCGATTTCTTTACTTTTTTAGATCAACCGATTTCAAATTTGGATATAAAGAAAGCAACTGAATTATTAAATAAATTCAGGACGGATTGGGACGTGAGTATTTCAAACCCTTTAGGACCTAAAGATTCTAATAAGGATTTAATATTGTTGTCAGGTCCGGAGGAGGGATGGAATTTGGCCACTGGAAAAAAGTTAACTGATAGAGAAAGAAAATTTTTTTTGAAAAAAGAAAATCCACAATCAAATATTTGGCTAGCTTATACAACTTATTATAATCAGATTGAAAAATTTCGAAGTTTGGGAAGGAAAGATTTGAGAATAGATTTAAATCAAAAAAATGTTCAAACAAATTGGTGTTCAAGCGCTTATGCGTTGTTTCCTTTTTTAAGAGAAGAAAAACCTTCAAAGAGTCAAGAAAAAGAAGAAGATGTTAAGTTTAAATATTGGGATGAAAAGGGAAAAGGGGATATGGAAAAATGGAAATAATTTTGGCAATGTGAAATAATTATCGAAAGACTCGCATAGTTAGATTTGTATATTATTTTACAAAAAAAGTTAAAAATCAGTATTTGGATTGAGTAGTATTGGATCTTTGTATGGCTTTGATGTTATTAGCGAAATATGATAGAGCTTATCTTAGGGATAAGAAACTCTATTTTTTAATTTTTTTAAAAATGTCTGATCTACAAAACTTATTAAATTGTTTAAAAACGCAGGTTGGAAAGCCTTATGTTCTTGGGGATGAGGGGCCGGATAGTTTTGATTGTTCGGGGTTGACGCAGAGTGCGTTTAAAGAGACGTGTAATATTAATCTGCCAAGGGTTTCCACTGATCAATTTTTTGTTGGTGTAGCAGTTGATAAAAATGATTTGCAGGCAGGGGATTTAATTTTTTTTGATACCGGTGTTTCGGAAAATAGACCTAATCATGTGGGTGTTGTGATTGGTAATAATAAGATGATAAACGCGAATAGTTATTATTCCGATGTGCATGAAGAAACTTATTATAGTTCTTATTGGAATAATTGTTATTTTGGAGCTAAAAGGGTTTTAAATTTGGAAGCGGTTTTTAAAGATGTGCCGGTGGAAAGCGAATTTTATGAGTATATTATGAAATTGTATGAAAAAGGCGTTGTGGAAGGGTATTCTGATGGTACTTTTAAGCCGGAAAATTCAATTAACAGAGCTGAGGTTTTGAAAATTATTTTGGAGGCTTTTGAGGTTCCAATTGAAGAAATTGGGGAATTACCTTTTTCTGATGTAAAAAAAGAGGATTGGTTTTTTAAATATGTTTTGACGGCTTATAATAAAGGAATTGTTCAAGGTTATCCGGATAATACTTTTAAACCATGGAGTGTGGTGAATCGGGTGGAATGTTTAAAAATGGCTTTGAATACGGGAGGAGTGAATGTTGCGGGGAATGAAGTAAGTGGATATAAAGATCTGACGAAAGACAAATGGTATTATAATTATGCGGCTTATGCTTTGAACAATGCTTTGATTAAGCCGGTTTCAGAGGATGTGTTTGGAGCGGGGAAGGAGATGAGGAGGGGAGAGATGTGCAAGGTGGTTGGGAAGATTATGGGATGATAATATAGTTTTGTGATTTTTTCTAAGGTGAAGCTGGTGAGAGGAAATAAAATATTGTATAATATTATGATATATTTATTTTTATTTATGCGAAAAAAAGGGAAATATATATTGGCGGAGCAGCGATTGGTGTTTGGATTCGGGGAAAGCTGCGGAGATGTTTTTAAGGGAAGCGAATTGAATAAAGAACAGAAAAGACAAGAAATCATTACGTCAGCGGAAGAGCAATTGAAAAAGGCAAAAATGAATTTTAAATTGGGACAGTTGGAGAAAACGCAGGATAAAAAGATGGAGTCGCAAAAAGAGGACTTTGAACCGATTTTGGCGGCTAAAGTGAAAGTTTTGCAATATTTATCTCCGGAATGGAAAGAAAAAGTTTCCGCTGAGGTGAGGGAATATTTGATAAATAATGATATCTTGGCAATAAAAAAACTGCCGGAAGGAGATCAGAGGAGAGAGGAGTATAAAGCAAATATTATTGCATTGAAAGAAGAGGGATTTATCGATTATTATACGATTGTTATTCATTATGCCGGTAATAAAGAAAAACAAAATCAAAAATTAATCGAGCATGAAAAGTTTGTGAAAAAGACTTTTGCGGAATTAAAAGAGGAAAAAAAAAAGCCGTTTAAAGATAAGGAAAAAGTGGTTTTGGATAATGAAAATATCTTTCCGGAAGCAAAAAAATATTTACGGAAGTTAAACCCGAAAAAAATTTACGAACGAGCGATTGAGATTGCTTTTCAGAATATTGTGGTGGGCAGGAAAATTGACGAATTTTATTATAATTATACTTTGCCGAAAGAAGATCGGTTTGATTGTGATGAAGAAACTTTAATGCTCCAGAAATTGGAGACAGAAGGTGGACTGCAAATCGGAGATTATATAAATAGATTAGGACATGTATCTTTAAAACTGGATTCCCTTCCGTTGGTCTTGGATACTTATGATATGAAAATTCGATCCATTACGGAGTTTGCGAAAAAAGAAGGATATCCTAAAGAATATCATGGCAGTTATTATTGGAGGGATAGAGACAATCATTATCTGGCGGAATATGAAGAAGGAGATGATTATCCGAAGAAAATAATCGACTATCGTCAGGTTAAAGAGCATCCTTATCTGGTTATGAAGAATGAAAATATTTCAGGATTATTGATAGAACTGGCTGATAATAGAAAAGATAAAGATTTATTTAAACTTATCTTGGAAATTAATCCCAATGATGCGGATGTGCATAGTAATTACGCGAGTTTATTGACTGAAGAAGGAGATAAAGCCGGGGCGAAGTTGCATTATGAAGCGGCTTTACGGATTAATCCCAACAATGCAGAGGCTCATTATAATTACGCGAATTTATTGGATGAAGAAGGAGATAAAGCCGGGGTGAAGTTGCATTATGAAGCGGCTTTACGGATTAATCCCAATTATGCGAAGGCGCATAATAATTACGCGAATTTATTGAATGAAGAGGGAGATAAAGCCGGGGCGAAGTTGCATTATGAAGCGGCTTTACGGATTAATCCCAATTATGCGAAGGCGCATTATAATTATGCGATTTTATTGGATGGAGAAGGGAATTATAAAGACGTGAGATTACATTTGGAGGCATATAAAAATATTTTGGGAAAAGAAGATGAATATTATAAAAATTTCGATCAAGGTTTAAAAAATAAAGGTTTTTAGTTTATAAAAAACATGAAAAATATGGAAGATTTATTACTGATAAAAAGAAAAATTAGCAAACGCCAAGATAGATTGAAAACATTGAAAATTTTCAAGAATATTTTGCTGCAAAAAGTTGGGAAGAAAAGAAGATGCAGCGATAATGATCAAGATTTAAGTTGATTAATTCAACAATTTTGAATTTTCAATTTGTTATAAATTGAATTTTATGTCATAATATTAAGATTTAATCTTAATTTATTTTTATGGCAAAAAAACATAATAAAGTTTTGGTTGGTATTATTACCACTATCATTGTTGTCGGATTATTCAGCTCGGTTTTATACGTGGGCGATAATTCAAATAGAAATCCCGGATCTGCGTCTTTGAAGCCGCAGGGTATAGGTGAAACTCGTGATGTTGTTGCGGATGCGCTAGATCGTATTTTTCAAGCTTTGCAAAGATTGGAAAAAGTTGAAGCTATTGCAAAAGATATTGATTTGCTACCTTATATAGCCATCTCAGAATCTCGTCTTCTTGAAGTGAAATCGAAAGGAGAAATTTTAAATAAAATTCAGCAGGACAATTTGGCTTTTAGAATGGAAAGTTTGAATAAAGAAATTAATAGATTTAATTTTGAAGATATGAAAAGCCGTTTAAACAATTTTAATGTTTTAAGGAAAAAAGTTTATAATGAACTTTTGGTTTGGAATACACAGAGAGATGAGAGATTGCCTATAGTTGAGGCAAAAAGAGTGTTGGATATAGTTGCCAATGTTGAAATCGTAAATTCCATTGATTCTGTTAACGCGGCATTTAATGCTTTACAAACAGGTAATTATCAAGGTGAAGCTATTTTTAATGATAAAATAGCTGCCGGTATTGAATTCATTTTGAAAAAAGCAGGTGCTTTAGGTGTAAATACTCCTAAAGATATTAGAAATTTAGTTGATGTTTTTAATAATTTGATTGTTTTGAAAGATTCACAAGGTGGAATTAAAAGAGATGTTTTGGATGTGTTTAAGGCTGAGGAATATAATGTAATGCTAAATGATTTAATTATTGTAAAAGAAGCGTTTGAGGAAATTAATGGAGTTATGCCTAATACTCCTATGTGATTAGTTTAAATTTTAGAAATCAGCCCTGCGATGCGGGGCTTTTTTTATTCAAAATTTATTAATACTAAACCGCATACAAGAAAGATTATCCCAATAAACTGAAGTAGAGAGATGGTTTCTTTGAAAAAATAATAACCTATAAATGTTACGAGAATCGCGGAAAATGAGATCCAAATTATATTCGCAATCGCTACACCGTGATAGAGCAATGATTTGCAGAAAAATAATCCTGTTAAGCCGAAACCTAAAACAGCTCCCAGCATGTATGGGAAATATTGCGTTAAACTATAATATTTCGCGCTTATTATAGCTGCGATATCAAATATTAGAATTAGGATAAGATAGAAATAAAAAGGATTCATTATTTTACGGTTACGCTTTTGGCCAGATTCCTGGGCATGTCAGGGTTGTTTTTACGCAATACCGCAAGTTTGTAAGCGAGTATTTGGATTGGAATTATGTTTACGATAGGGGACGCATCGCCGGCATCAGGTGTTTTTAGCCAATAATCAAATATTTCGTTATTGTCGGGAGAGACTCCGATTATATATCCACCGCGAGCTTTTATTTCCATTGCGTTTGAGAGAATTTCATTTTTTGTTTCATCGTTGGCTATAATGGCAATGCAAGGTGTTCCTTCTGAAATTAAAGCTATGGGGCCGTGTTTTAATTCTCCTCCGGCAAAACCTTCGGCATGAATGTAAGAGACTTCCTGAAGTTTGATCGCAGCTTCCAATGCCATTGGATAATTTAAGGATTTTCCAATTACATACATGCTTTCCACGTCTTTTATTTTGTTTGCCAATGTTTCAATATGCTCTTCGTAGCGCGGGTTGATCATGTCATTGATTTGGGCGGCGGTATTTATTAAAAGTTGTTTTCCTTCTTGTAATTTGTCAGCGCAGGCATAAGCTAAAAGTGTGAGGATCGCGAGTTGAGAAGTGGTTGCTTTTGTTGATGCTACGGCTTTTTCAGGTCCGGCTTTTACAGGTAGAACGATGTCGGACATTCGCGCCATTGTGGAGGTTTCAACGTTTACTATTGAAACAAGTTTCACTCCTTTTTCTTTAGCTATTTCCATAGCTTCCAAAGTATCCGCTGTTTCGCCACTTTGAGAAACAGCGATCATTAACGTGCGATCAGTTAAAAAATGATGATAACTTGGAAATTCC
Organism: Candidatus Peregrinibacteria bacterium GW2011_GWA2_33_10; assembly: GCA_000989565.1. Taxonomy (GTDB): domain Bacteria; phylum Patescibacteriota; class Gracilibacteria; order UBA1369; family GWC2-33-13; genus GWC2-33-13. The sequence continues at coordinate 5,958 of LBOO01000013.1, forward strand.
GAGCCGAATGTGAAATTTACATGTTTTTTGGCAACTTGAGAGAAAATATAAGATGCAGCGTGGCATACTTTTCCCGCTGTTCCGCAGCCAACCAAAAAAGTTCCATAAGCGGATTTTATTGCTTGAGCGACTTCTTTTATTTTTTCTTCATCCTGATTTATCGCTCTGCTTAATGTATCTTTTTGTTCAAAAATTTCTTTAATCATGAAGTGCGGATGATCGCCTTTTTCAGCCATTTCTTCATGCCAATCTATTTCTATTACACGTTTTTCGATAGATTTAAAATTTTGAATATCGTAAAATTTTAATTCATCATTTACAATTACCATTTGATTGTCATCCAAGTACATTACTTTGTTTGTATACTTTAAAAATGCCGGAATATCCGAGGCGATAAAATATTCTTTTTTTTCATCGTTCAGTCCGACAATCAGAGGAGAGCCTTTTCTGGCCGCGATAATTTTGTCTTCTTTGTCGTATATGGCGATTATTGCAAATCTTCCGTTTATTTTTTCCAAGGTTTTATGAAATGCCTTTTCAAATCCAAGACTCATGTTTTCTTCAATCAAGTGAACGATAATTTCAGTATCTGTTTCTGACGCGAATTTATGACCTTTTTTTTGTAAATCTTTTTTTATCTCCAAATAATTTTCGATTATTCCATTATGAATTACAGCAATGCTTTTATCTTCGCTTGAATGCGGGTGAGCATTGGCTCTTGTTACTCCTCCGTGCGTCGCCCATCTTGTATGTCCTATAGCTAAATGATTTTCCGTATCTTTTAAACTATCCAAATCTATTTCGCTGATTTTTCCTATTTCTTTATGAATTTCAATTTCATTATTTCTATTTTTAAATGCAATTCCCCATGAATCGTAACCGCGGTATTCAAGTTTCTTTAAACCGTTGATAACAATGTGAGCTGCGTTTTTTTGAGGCCCTTTATAGGCAAATATTCCGCACATGAGGAAAAGGTTAAATGTTCTCTTTATACGAGGCTGACTATAGCATAAGCGATAGGGTGGTGGAAATACGAAATAATTATTTTTTTAAATAAAAAAATTTATGATGAGTTGTCAAAGCATAAAGATGATATTTTGAGCGAAAGATTAATAGCTGTATTTGATTTTAGAAAAAGTCAGGCTGATATTAATTTATAGAAAAAAGTGGATGATATGCTAAAAATTTTTAAAGATTATATTTAATTAATTGAATGTAAATTTTTTAGCTTTCGTCAAATTCAAATTACCGTTTTTAGTGATTAGTATCATATCCTCAATTCTAACCCCGAATTCGTTTTCGATATAAATTCCCGGTTCGACTGTTACTACCATATTTTCCTGTAATTTGATGTTTTTTTTCTTTTTGAAATTTGGGGATAGATTCGGGAGTTCGTGGATGTCGATGCCAACTCCGTGGCCGGTTGAGTGCGTGAAATTATCTTTGAATCCGGCTTTTTCAATAATTTTTCGAGCAATTGAATCGGCTTTTTGGCCGGTTATTCCGGGTTTTATATTTTTGATGGCTTCATTTTGGGCTTTCAACACTGTTTCATAAACTTTTTTTTGTTTTTCTGAAGGAGTTTTTGTGAATAGAGTTCTAGTCATATCTGAGCAATAACCCTGATATTTGAAACCAAAATCAAGGAGAACGATATCATTATTTTTTAGTTTTGTATTATCGCATAAATGGTGAGGGATGCTTGTGTTCTTGCCGAAAGCGACGATTGGTGGAAAGGAAATGTTTTCCGCTCCAAGCTTTCTTCCCATAAATTCGATTTTAAAGGCAATTTCCATTTCCGAGATACCGGGTTTTAATTCTTTTTTTATTTCAGTTAGTACTTTTTTCGCTATATTTTGCGCTTTTTTAATTTTTTCGATTTCATCAGGTTTTTTAATCAAACGCATTTTTTCAATAAAATCCGGATTCGGTTTTAATTTTATATTTGTAAGTTTAAAGTCTTTTTGTGTTTTTTTTATAAATTTAGATAATTTTTTATATTCGTTAAATGTAAGATGATTGGATTCAAAATTAATTTCAGAAATTTTTTCTTTTTTAAATATTTTTGCTAATTTGTTTTCTAATTTATCTTTTAAATCATGAATTTGAATAGAAAAGTTGTTTTTCTTTTTTGGAATTAAAACTTTAGCTTCACTTAAATATCTTTGATCTGTAAATAGGTGAATTTTGCGGTCAGCTAAAATGATAAAGGCGTTTGAGCCTTGGAATCCGGTTAGGTAGAAGATGTTTCCCGGGGATGTGATGTAGTGGGAGAGTGGCATGGGGGAGAGTGGTAATACGTAATCCGTAATACGTAATCTCTTTTAAATTCATTTTACGAATTACGGATTACGTATTACGGATTACGACTCTATCTATACATTCTTCAAAAAATACCTTATCACTTCTTCTGGATCTTTGATATCCTCTTTTATATTTTGGAGGACCTTTTTTACTTCGAATTGGGAATATCCTAAATTTACGAGGGCTTGGATTACGTCTTCGTTTAAGTTTTGGTTGGAATTTAATCCTGCTTCCGGGAAAGTGATTAGATCGATTTTATTTTTTAATTCCAGAATCATTCTCTCTGCGATTTTTTTGCCTAAGCCCGGAATTTTACTTAATGATTTGCTGTCTTCTGAAATAATCGCGTTTTTGACGATGTTGATCGGAACTGACAAGATTTCCAAAGCTACTTTCGGACCAATTCCGGATACTGTGGTTAATGTTTTAAAAAATTCAAGTTCTTCGATTGATTGAAATCCGAACAGACTGATTTGATCTTCGCGTACGTGAGTGTGAATGAAAAGTTCTATTTCATCCGAGATTTGATATTGGGCTAAGGTTTGGGTCGGTACGGAGACGAGATATCCGATATTATTCACATTGATAGTAATTTTTTTTTGGTCTTTATAGATAAGATTGCCTTTTAAATATGAGATCATGGAAAAATTTATATTTTTTGTATTTTAAATTTATATTTTATTTTTTTATAGAGCAAATTATTTTTCCATTCCGATCCAATTATTTAAGAATTCTTTTTTAAAATGAGGAAATTGATTTTCTTTAATTGATTTCCGTATTTTTTTTATGAGTTCAAAAAGGAAATATATATTGTGTATTGTTAAAAGCCTGAGTCCTGTTATTTCGTTTTCTATAATTAAATGTCTTAAATAGCTACGGGTAAAGTTTTGGCATGTTTCGCATGTGCAATCTTTTCTTAATGGATTCTCATTATCTCGATTTTTTAGATTTTTTAAATGTTCTACTTGATTATCTCCGTAAAATGAGCCGTGGCGGGCAAGTCTTGTGGGTAAAACACAGTCAAACATGTCCATTCCGCGGGAAATACATTCAAAAAGATCTTCAGGAGTGCCAACGCCCATTAGATAATGAGGTTTGTTTTCGGGTAATAGTGGAGCGATGGTTTCCAAAATTTCATACATTGTTTTTTTGCCTTCTCCTACGCTTAAACCGCCGATCGCGATTCCCGGGAGGTCAAGCTCGGTCATGAATTTTGTTGATTCTACGCGTAAATCTTTATAAATTACTCCTTGGATAATCGGAAAAAGTGCTTGGGATTCATTTTTATGGAATTTTTTGCATCGTAAAACCCAATCGTGTGTTCTTTCCATAGCTTTTTTGGCATAAGATTGATCTGAATCCGCAGGAGCGCATTCGTCAAATGCCATGATAATATCAGCGCCGAGTTTATTTTGAATTTCCATGGCTTTTTCCGGCGTAAAAAAATGCTTGTTTCCGTCAAGATGAGATTGAAATTCTACACCGTCATCTGTAATTTTCAGTTTATCTTTTAAAGAAAAAACTTGAAAACCTCCGGAGTCTGTTAAAATCGGTTTGTTAAAATTCATCCATTTGTGCAAGCCCCCCATCTTTTTAATTAAATCTTCTCCGGGACGCATGGCCAGATGATACGTGTTGGCAAGAATTATTTCCGCGTTTAAATCGTTTAAATCCTTTGAATCCAAAGTTTTTACTGTTGCTTTTGTACCCACGGGCATAAATGTCGGTGTTTTTATTACTCCGTGTGGTGTAGTAAAAGAACCTGTTCTGGCAAGCGTTTTAGAGCATTTTGAAGAAATTTCAAACTTAAACATTATGAGAGTGTTGAAAAAGTACCATCTATGGCTTTTTTTGGAAAAAAATAATGATTACGTAGATTACTACGCTCACATTATTTTTTTCCAAAGAAAAGCCACATCTGGCACTTTTTGAACACTTTCTTGTTTTTCAAGTTCGGAGTTTTTATAGGCATTTTCATACATCAAGTTAATTAATTTAACATTCTCTTTATTATTTCTTGTTTTTAGCGGCTGTTTTTGTTGTTTCAGATTTCTTTTTTGTTTTCTTCTCCGCTTTTTCTACCGGTTGTTTTTCCTCTTTCGGGGCGTTTTTTGCTTCAGCAATGTCTTTTGCTTGTTGTCTTTTTTTCTCAAATTTTTCAATTTGACCTCTTGAGTCAACAAATTTTTGTTTTCCTGTATAAAACGGATGACAGGCGGAACATAATTCTGTTTTTAGATCTATTTTTGAAGTTGAACCAACATCTTCCATAACGTTGCCGCATGAGCAAATTACTTTTACACGATAGTACTGCGGGTGAATATCTTTTTTCATATTAATTTTAATTATTAATTCTAAATTTTTAATTACTGAAGTTATTTAACATTATTTTTTTGATAAAGCAAATAAATCTTGTTGTTTTTCATTTACTTCGGGTGGAGTTTCCTCTCCTTCATCCTCTTTATTAATTATAGAAATTGAGGCAATTTTGTCATTATTTTTCATTCGCATCAGATAAACTCCTTGAGTTGAGCGTCCACGATCAGGAATGTCTTTTAAATTCAATCGAATTGTTTGGCCTTGTCTGGAAATAATAATAATATCGCCTTCCTGATCTTTGTGTATAATTTCCGCTTTCATAATCGGACCGGTTTTTGCCGTTACATTGGCGGTTTTTATGCCGGACCCTCCTCTTCTCTGATTTCTGTAATTAACAAGTTCCGTGCTTTTGCCTAAGCCGTTTTCCGTAACCACAACCAATTTTGATTCTTCCGGATTTTCGCTTACTTCCATTTCCACAACTTGATCATCATTTTTCAATTTAATTCCTCTGACTCCCATGGAAATTCTGCCCATTGAACGAATGTTGTTTTCCGGGAAGCGTATACATTTTCCATTTTTTGTAACCAAAATCACTTCATCTTTATCTCCGGATTCTTTTACCCAATTCAAATAGTCTCCGTCTTTGAGTTTAATTGCCAAAAGTCCATTTTGGCGAATATTCTTGAATGCTTCAATTTCGGTTTTTTTCACTGTGCCTCCAATAGTTGCCATTACCAAATATTTTTTATATGAATCTTCTTGTATTTTGAACATGGCGGTTACTTTTTCATCTTTTTGCAATTTCAGCAAGTTAACAATCGGTTTGATTTGATTTCATCCTCATCTTTTGTCGTTACTCCTATTACTCCTTTTCCTCCGCGATTTTGGGAACGGAAAATAGCTTGCGGAATTCTTTTTATATAATTTTGTTCACTTAGCATAATAATCATGGGTTCATTCGGAATGGTATCTTTTTGAGAAAATTTGCCCAATTGATTCGGATTGATCTCTGTTCGTCTATCATTCGCGTATTTAGTTTTTATTTCGTTTAATTCGTCTCGAATAATTTGTTTGATTTTTTCAGGATCCGCGAGAATACTTTCCAATTCCTCGATTAAAGCCATTTTTTCTTTATATTCATCTTCAATTTTTTTACGTTCCAATCCGGCTAGAGTTTGTAGTCTCATGGCCAAAATTTCAGTTGCTTGAATTTCAGACAAATTAAATTTTTCCATTAATGCTTTCGCAGCGATTTCTTTTGTGTCTGATTTTCTGATTGTGTCAATAACTTCATCAATGTTATCCAATGCGATTTTTAAACCTTCCAATATATGAGCGCGGGCTTTGGCGACTTTTAATTCGTATTTTGTTCTATTGGTTATTACAATCACTCGATGATTAATGAAGTGATATAGAACTTGTTTTAAATTTAAAAGTTGCGGTTGAATGCCATCCACAAGCGCGATCATGTTCATGTTGAAGCTTGTTTGAAGAGGTGTGAGTTTATAAATTTGATTAAGAATTTTTTTAGGGAAGGCTTCTTTTTTTAATTCTATTGAAATACGTATTCCCTCTTTATTTGATTCATCGCGTATATCGCTTATTCCAATGATTTTTTTGTCGCGAACCAAGTCAGCGATTTTCGTAACTAGAGCGGATTTGTTAACCTGATAAGGAATTTCGCTGATAATAATATTCAGTTTCCCTTTTTTTCCATCAATAATTTTGGCTCGGCCACGTACGACTATACCTCCACGGCCATTTACGTACATTGCTTTTATGGCTTCTTTGTCGTAAATAACACCACCCGTTGGAAAGTCGGGTCCTTTTATGTATTGCATTAATTCGTCAATGGCAATTTCCGGATTATTTATCATTGCTTGCAAAGCATCAATTATTTCACCTAAATTATGAGGAGGAATGTTTGTGGCCATACCAACGGCAATTCCCATTGTGCCATTTAATAATAGTTGGGGAACTTTTGTTGGCAAGACTGTAGGTTCTTTGCGTGATCCATCATAGTTGTCAGCCCAGGTAATGGTTTCTTTCTCAATATCCGATAGCATTTCTTCGGAAATTTTCGTCATTTTGGCTTCCGTGTAACGCATGGCCGCGGGGCTGTCTCCGTCGAGAGAACCGAAATTGCCTTGTCCCTCCACTAAAATATGACGCATGGCAAAATCTTGAGCCATACGTACCATGGAATCATAAACCGCGCTATCACCATGTGGATGATATTTACCCAATACATCTCCGACAACCAGCGCGGATTTTCTATATTTCGCGTTGGCTCGCAGGCCTAATTCATGCATTGAAAATAGAATTCTGCGATGAACCGGTTTCATCCCGTCTCTAACATCGGGAAGCGCTCTTTGGACGATAACGCTCATTGCGTAATCCAAATACGATTCTTGCATTTCCGTGGTAATTTCACGGTCTTTTTCTCCAAATAAAGAATCGGAAGAATCGATTATTTCAGTATCTTTGTCATCGTTAGTATCTTGATTTTCGTTTTGTTCTTCCGGATTTTCGTTTGTATTATCGTCAGGCATATTTAAAATTTATTATTTAATTTTAAAGCAGAAATAATTTAACATAATATTTTGATAATATCAATTAATCTTGCAAAATTAATTGGAGTCGGGTTTAATAAATTCTCAACTTTTAAAATCAAAATAATGAATCACTTAGAATTAAAGGATAAAGAAGGAAAAATTAAATCGGCTTTATTGATAAGACAATTCCCGACTGCTTCAAGGGTATTAGTAGATGGATTAACGAAGGAAGGTTTTGAAGTAGATTTAACCGGGATTTTATCTGAAGCGAGGGAATTATTAAAAGCAAAAATGTATAATTTAGTTGTGACAGGGCTTGTTTTTGATCATGATGGTGATAGAAAGTTAGAAGGGCAACAGATTTTTGCGGGGATTGAGATTGCCAGGTTGGCAAGTGAGGAAGGTGTTCCTCAAGTTTATATTGCTACTTCTACTCCTCCAAATTTTTATGAAATTCAAGGGATAAAAATTGATAAAGAAATTCCAGAGAGAGTTGAAATAGTTGATTTGGAGAAATTTCCGTCCAAAGATTTTGTTAAAAAGATCATAAATGATATGGTAGTTGAAAATTAAAAAGAGTTTAATTTTGAAATTATTTTTTTTATGTTTTTATTGATATTATCATTATTTTCTATTATAAAATCCGCTGAAGAGAGATAAAAATTTTCTCTTTCTTCCCAAATTTCATTTAATTCCTCGAGAAAGTTTTTACCTTTTTTTAGAGATGGACGCTTGTTTGATTTTTCTAATCTTTTTTTTAAAATTTCAATATCGCATTGAATAAAAAAGATTATGCCATTTTTTTTGAGATTTTGAATATTTTTTTTATTCAAAATTATACCTCCTCCTGTTGCTATAACTAAATTATCCATTTTGCTGATATTTGCGCAAATTTTTTGTTCAATTTTGCGAAAATACGGCCAGTCGCGGGTCTTTATTATTTCTGAAATTGGCATTTTTTCGTGTTTTTCTATTTCATGATCGAGGTCTATAAAGTGCTTTCCTAATTTTTCTGCGAGGCGTTGGCCGAGTGTGGTTTTGCCGCTTCCGCGCATGCCGGTCAAGATAATATTCATGATTTAATGAATTTTTAATAATTTTTTGAGATCTTTCCAAAAATCCGGATAGGTTTTTTTTACGCAATCGGGATTTATTATTGTGATTCCTGCTATAGCTGTCCCAAGAACCGCAAAACACATGGCCATTCTGTGATCATCATATGTTTTTATTTCCGCGCCGTGAAGTTTTTCAGGATTTCCGTTTATTATTAATCCGTCTTTTGTTTCTTGGCAATCGCATCCTGTTTTTTGCAATTCGTAGCTTAAAGCTCGCAATCTGTCTGTTTCTTTCAGGCGTAAGTTTTGAAGGCCTGTAAGTTGTGATTTTCCTTTTGTTAAAGCGCAGAGAATCGCTACTGTCATGGCTCCGTCAGGCATATTGTTCAGGTTTATTTTTCCTAAAGGTTTGAGCTTACTTTTTCCGCTTATTTCGACTCCTTTATTTTTATATTTTTTTATACTAACTCCCATTTTTTTTAATATTTCTAAAAATTCCATATCTCCTTGTTTTGATGAGGGATTTAGATTTGTAATGTGAATCTTACTCTTTGTGGCGGCAGCGATTGCAGCAAAATAAGTCGCGGAAGAGGCGTCTGCTTCGACTTTATAGTTTTTTGTTTTATATTTTTGTCCTGCTTTAATGATAAATTGTTTATAATTCTTATTTTGGATTTTTACGCCAAAAGTTTTGATTATGTCTAAACTAAGATCAATATAAGATTTGGAAACTAAATCGCCTTTAACTTCGATAATAATATCTTTTTTTGCCAAAGGAGCCGCGAATAAAAGCGCGGAGAAGTATTGGCTGCTTTTATCTCCGGGTATTACACATTTACCGCCAACGGCTTGTTTTTCGATAATTATGGGAGGGCATTGATTATTTTTTTCGCTATAAACTTTAGCACCCAGTTGATTGAGACCATCTATTAAATCCTGAATTGGTCTTTCTTGCATGCGTTTATCGCCGGTAACGCGGATTTTTTTATTTGCGCAAAAGCTTAATGTGGCGGTTAGAAATCTTGTTGCTGTGCCGGCATTGCCCAGAAATAATGTTTTAGATTTTAAAATATTGAATTTGCCTTTGTTCCCTGTGATTAAATATTTGTTTTTTCCTTTTTTGCGAATTTTTATTCCGCATTTTTTTAAACCTTCCAACATATATTTTGTGTCGTCGCTTAATAACGCATTGGATATTTCAGAATTACCATCTGCGAGGGCCGCTAATAATAAAGCTCTATTGGTTATTGATTTAGATCCGGGAATTTCTATTTTTTTATTTATAGAATTTGTAAGTGGTGTTATTGAATATTTTTTCATTATTCAAGTATAAAATCTCCGATTTTTTTGATTTTAACAAAATTGATTTGGCCTCTATTTTTATTTTTTTTATCGCTTTTCATAAGCGTGAGTAAATCACTTTTTTTAATATTATCCGGTAATGATGTGGGAAGGCCGGTATTATCAAGTAATTGTTTAATTCTTTGAGCATCTTTATTTTTTAAAATTTTATCACGAACCAATTTTTCATTGATCAAACACATACCAATGGAAATCGCGTGGCCGTGAGGAATTTTGTGTTTTGAGGCAGCTTCTATCGCGTGGCCGAAGGTGTGTCCGTAGTTTAAAACTCGGCGTAATCCTGTTTCTTTGTTATCAATTTGTACAACTCGTGATTTTAATCTTATGCTTATTTCTATAATTTTATTTAGAACTTTTTGATTGTAATTATATTCGCTATCTTTTTCAGGTTTATAAATTAGGGGGATATTTTTTTCCAAATATTTAAAGAATCTTTTATCCAATGATGCTCCGTATTTAATGCATTCCGCCAAACCGTTTTGGATTTCCGCTTTTGGCATGGTGTCTAAAAATAAGCTATCGATGAAAACTGCTTTTGGCTGTTTAAACGCGCCAAGTATATTTTTTAATTCTTCCAAGTTGATTCCTGTTTTGCCGCCTACTGAAGAGTCAACCATGGCCAGTAAGCTGGTTGGTATTTGAATGTATGCTAAACCTCTCATGAAAATTGCCGCTACGAATCCCGCCAAATCACCGATTACTCCTCCGCCGAGAGCGATAATACAATCGTTTCTGTTGAATCCCAATTTTATGAGTTTCTCACATATTTTTTTGATATTTTCCAATGATTTTGCGTCTTCTCCGGGCGCGACACTGATTATTTCCGCTGAAATGTTGTTTTGTTTCAGTAGTTTTTGCAAATTATTTCCGTGAATTTTTTGGATTTTATTGTCAGTGATAACACAATAACGTTTGCCAAATTTGTGTTTATGAAGATATTTCGGAATTGAATTTACTATATTCGGTTCGCAATAAATTATATATGACTCATTTGTTCGTTTTTTAAATTTGAGTTTGATTTTGCTCATGTAAATTCAAAGTTAATTGATTGTGTTAATTTAAAATATATCAGGATAAAAAAATGAGGCAAGAAAAATATGAGGATTTAGAGTGTCCGACCTACAGCTTGAGCGATCAGTTTTAATTCTTTCATCATTTTGGCAAAATCTTCAGGTAAAAGCGATTGGTCCCCGTCTGAAAGGGCTTCTTCGGGATTTGGGTGAACTTCTACGATTATTCCGTCAGCTCCGGCTGCGATTCCGGCTTTAGCCAAGGGAGAAACATACATTCTTTTTCCGGCTGCGTGGCTGGGATCGGCAATGACGGGGAGGTGACTTAAATGTTTTACTACAGGGATTGAATTAACGGCAAAAGTGTTTCGTACTTCATCTTCAAAAGTTCTGATTCCTCTTTCGCAAAGTATAACATTGGGATTTCCTGTTGATAGAATGTATTCGGCAGCCAGTAACCATTCTCGAATTGTCGCGGACATACCTCTTTTTAAAAGTACAGGCAGTTTTGATTTTCCCACTTCTCGAAGCAAATTGAAGTTTTGCATATTTCTGGCTCCGATTTGTACGATGTCCGCATATTTAACAACATTATCCAAAGAGGCAAAGTCCATTGCTTCCGTTACTACGATCATTTTATTTTCATCAGCGGCATCTTTTAACATTTTTAATCCTTCCACTCCCAAACCTTCGAATGAATAAGGATCTGTTCTGGGTTTATACGCTCCTCCACGCAATATTTTGGCTCCGGCTTTTTTTACTGCTTTGGCGGTTTCATTAATTTGTTTTTCAGATTCCACTGAGCAAGGGCCGGCCATTACGATAAGTTCCTTTCCTCCTATTTTAATTCCTTTGATATTTATTATCGTGTCATCGTGTTTTGTCTCGCGGGCCGCTAATTTGTAGGGTTTTAAGACCGCCATGACATCGGAAACTCCGGGCATAGCTCGCACTTTTTGGATGTTAAAAGAGCGTTCGTCTCCTATCACGGCTATAACTGTGCGTTCAGTTCCGTGTAAGGGAATGGGTTGTAGTCCTGATTGAGTTATTTTTTCCATGACATGCTCGGCTTGAGCGCGGGGTGCATGTCTTTTCATTACTATAATCATGTTATTTGGGTTAATGTTATTTAAAGTTTTATTTTTCAAGCTACTGTTGTTTAATTTCATATTTTAAGATTAAGAAGTCAAGTAATCGTAAAAACTCCTCTACTGTTTCGCAGAGGAGATAATCTTAAAATTTTAAAGAAACCTCTGCTTTTTAATAGAAGTAAAAATAAAATTCGAATCCCCAAGAATTATTTGGTGTTTTTAACTGAGAACCGGTTTTTGAAATATTTAATTTCATTTGGGGAGTTTTACTTGACGGTTTAAGTATTTCATATCTAATAAAAAAGTACAAGAAAATTTTCGCATAACAATTTTTAGGCCTATTGGTCTTTTTTTAATATTTTCTCTTATTCTTTCGTTTACTTGTTTTTATTATTAAGTTCCGCCATTTACCGTTTTTTAGGAACTACGCCTTTTTCTTCTACCTATTATCGTTGCCTGGTTTTAAAACTATAGTTTCGCGAATTATAATATTATAAATTTATTAAATAATTTTAAAAAATTTATTAAATCTGTTATTTTAAATTTGCAAATAATTAATTTTATGTTTATAGACACTCACGCACATTTGGATTTTCCTCAATTGGCTTCAAATTTGGAGCAGGTTTTAGCTGATGCAAAAGACGCGCGTGTAGAGAAGATTGTGAATGTGGGTTGTAATATTGGAAGCAGTAAAAAAACTTTGGAACTTGCTTCCAAATATTCTTTTGTTGCTAACCAAACATCACCAACTTTTCCAATGCGAAAATGGATGTTATGTCTACCTGCACCTAAGGGGGTAACTTTATCATTTCCAAATAATCTTAATCTATCTGTAAATGCATAAGTTCTAAGACTATCCATAAATGCTTCATCCCTCTTTATTTCTGGTTTCAATTCTTGAAAATATTCAAATGGGTCCATATCCAATATAGCCTCCTTCATTATTTTATAAATATATGGTTGTTTTTCATTGCTTCGCTTCAACTCTGAATTTCGCTTTCAAGGTGTGGGATAAAGGTTATTTTACTTCTTTTACAGGGATTGTCACTTATCCTAATGCCGGGGATTTAAGGGAAGTGGTTAGAAATGCGCCTTTGGATAAGATTATGATTGAAACTGATTGTCCTTTTTTAGCGCCTCAAAAATTTCGAGGAAAAACCAATATGCCGGCTTATGTTGTTGAAAATGCCTTTGAAATCAGTAAAATCAGGAATTTAAATGTTTTAGATTTGGAAAAGTTTTTAGAAAGAAATTCAATCAGATTTTTTAATCTCACTTCATGAGTATAGATTTGCCAGTTTTATGTTGTGCAAGGTCGCCATGAATGAATTTCTGAATTCATTGGTTTTTTCTTGGATTTCTTTTGAATAGGCCAGTTGTTCATCTGTTTCTCTGGGTTTTAAAGATTTACAAAATTTTCGAAGATTTTTTTCCAAATCAGGGTATTCCAATATTTGCTCATACAATTTATCTCTATTTTGTTGTTGTGAAAGAATTTCAATGATATTTTCCAATATAACCGAATATTTATTGTAGTGCGTTTCTTCGGAATTTAAATGTAAAATTTGATTTCCATGTTCATCAGTAATGTTTTTTTTGTTATAAAGACATATTTTGTGGAGGTTGAAATAAGTTTCAAGTAAACCATCCAGATGTTCCGCGAGATTAACAACTCTATGTGTTGATTTATCCTTGTTTTTTTGTTGAATTATGCCCAATTTTCTCCCTATTATTTTATTTTTTCTGCCCACATATTTATCATGATCCCCTGTTTCATGTTGTTTATTATATTGTTTTATTTGTATTTCCATTGGTTTTAAATCAGTAGTTTTTTCATTTATTTCACCGTTAATTGTGAATTTTATTTTCTTTTCTTCTGTTTTTTGAAAAAAGGGAATTGGATCTATTTGTTTGCACATTATTATGAGTTGCGAAAATAGATCTTTTATTTTTATGGCTGCTTCCATTCTTTTTTCAATTTCACTAATTTCATGATTTTTAGGCGTTCTTTTTTCGCGTTCTTGCTCTTTTCTCCTTTTCAGCATATTGATGTAATGATTTAGATTTTTTTTATAAAATGAATTTCTTTCGTTTAAATGTATTTCTTGTTCAAATAAATCAAAAATTTCAGGATTTTGTTCTATGAGTTCTTTTAATTCTCCACTGATTTTTAAAATATCCTTTTCATTAAATCCACATCTTAATTTGAGAGTTGTTTTAATTCTATGATATTCATTTGTGCTGAATGGATTTTTTGATTCTTTGTAAGTGTTTTTATAATTATCGGGTATATTGTTTGATCCCCATAATTCTTCCACAATACCGAAAAGTTCAACAGCGGCTTGCGTTTTTTCTGAAGTGGATAATTTTTCGAATTTTGATGTGCAGGGAAAATATAATGTGCCGCGTATCAGATCGGTTATGCCATGTATATTATTGATTTCGTCTTGTATGTATCTTTTGTTTATATATTTAAGCACAACGGAAGGAAGTTGTTTTGTTGTGCCAATAGCGAAAATAGGGCATTCAAATATATCCGTATCACTTTTTAAAATTATACCCTCGGAAAACGTCGGAGGTTTTTCAATTAAAGATATGTACTCATTTTTCATCTCTTCTGAAGGCAAATACATCATATCTCCATTCTGTACATTATAAATTTTATCAGTTTCCGGATTTTTGATGTTTATTGTGGGGCCTTCGTGAAAAACAAAAGATATTTTTTCGCAGAATTTATTATTTTTCGGATGCTCGGCAAAACTTTGCAATTCATTTTTTATATGAGTTGTGCTCGCCAATGCCTGAGGGTAATCATAATTCAGTTTAACTTCATTATAAATATTCATTAATTGAAGTTTCGCGTAGGATTGGTAATAAAAAGATATTTCCTCTTCATTCGCGGGTAATTTTTTAATTAATATTTGTCGTAAATTTTCCGGAGAATATTCGGCTCTTATTTCGTTATTATTTAGGAATTCGGGAAAAATGTGGTCTATTAATTCATTCGTTTCAAGGCTTAATTCTGATAGATACTCTTTGCTTCTTTCCTGATATTTTTTTAGTCTTTCTTTTTCTTCCGTTGAAATTTCTATTCCATTTTTGAGATCATCCATTGTCTCTAGTAATTTTCCGTTAGCCGGACACCATATTGTATCTATGTTTTTAAACCAGGAATATCCTTCAAAGTGCTTAAAGATTTGGTCAAAAAACTGTTTTTCTTGTTTCTTATTATGTTTCTTTTCGACTTTTCTTTTTGATTTTTTGTAACTTTCAGAAATAAGATCAGAAAGTTTAATATTTGCCAAATCTTCAATTAGATTTTTAAAATATTCACAAGCGGATTCGTATGGATTATTTGTGTTATTGCTTATTATTTTAAAGTTTTCACATACTGCTCTTTGTGTTTGCCTAATAGGTTCTAACATTAATTCTTGTAGAAAAGCGCTTATTTTAGCCAAAACCATTTCTTTTTCAACCGTTTCCCGTTCTTCCCGATTTCCCATATGGGTTATATATGCTTCTCCCACGGCTGAGTGAGCGATATTGTTGTTTGTAGTTTTTTCCATAAATAATTACCCGAAGGTGTTTTCTTCGAGAGTTATATGATAAGGGGTTTTGATTATATTTTATCCGCAATTCACTCTCGAAGTTTGAAACTGCCAAAACATGTAAGTATGTATGGTCATATTTACGTGATTTATTAAGCGGTTCTTTAAATTTGAGAGAAATTGTTTCATAATAATTGTTTTTATCTTAAGGCGATTATATATATAATCTAAAATTTGTCAACGTTTTTGGTTGAATTTCAGGATTATTGTTTGTTTTAATCTGTTTTTTGTTTGACAATAATAGCTTTTATTTTTATGTTTGGTGAAGTTTATTTAAAGTTTTAATATTTTCGTAATGGAGTTGTCGAATCGAGAAAGTTATAAAACAAAAGAGCAGCATGTGATACGAATTTGTTTGTTTAAGAATATTTTACGAATTCCTGAAGATACTTCTTTAGATAAGATTAATTTTGTTGAGTTTATTTTAGGTCGCAAGATAGGAGCTCAAAACGAAGGGCAGGTGACGCCAATTGGTGGAAAGGTGGAAAATGGAGAAAATTGTTGTCAGACAAGAAGGCGTGAAAGTATTGAGGAAACAGGAGCTGTTTCTTGTATGCCATGTAATTGCCATGACAGTACAATTGGTCGACAGAAATATACTTTTTTTCATAAACCTAAAAATTTTATAATTAAGAACGCATCCGATTACAGTTATTCAGATATATTGCCTTCCATTCATCCTGTAGTGCTTAATCTTGAAGAGGATAAAATGAAAATTTTAGGTTTGAATAATCAGGAATGGAAAGAATTGGTTCTGAAAAAAGCTCTTACGTTACGAAGAAAAGACGGGACTGAATTTACCATAACTATTTTGGATGCTTTAAATCTTGATCAAGAAGCGCGGGAGTTGAATTTTGTGGAAGCTGATCAGGCGGAGGTGGAAAAAATTGTACAAGGGATTACTGAAGTTTTTGATAAAAGAGAAATTTTAGCTAAAAAAAGGATATTATATGTTTTGGTTGATTTAATTTTTGATGGAAAATCAAAAATTGATTTGGGTAATCATGAAAGTTTCGATATAGAAAATTTGATTTTGGATATAAATGAGGAAAGAACATTAAAAGGCGTTGATAATCTTTATGGGATGGTTGTGCGTTATTTTCATGTTGATGGAAATATGTTGCAGAAGGCTTTGAATTTGGTGAATATGCATTTGGAGATGGAATCTTTGAAAGATTCTTATGATAAATTTTCTGAAACGCAAACATGGAATCGAATGGCGACAGTTTTAGAAGGTTATAAAAATTATACCAGACATGAGATTTTTCAATTGATTAAAAATCCATACTTGACTCAGATGATTCGCGGTTTTTCGAATATTGCTTTGTATGTTCAAAGACAACTAGATCTGGATCCGGATTTACCAATTCCGGAAATTTTGGAGAATTTACAAAAATTGCCGGATAATTTAGTAGTTAATAATGAATTAGAAAAAATTATTGAAGAATGTTGGGGTATTCCGAAAAATCAGTTTATAAAATATAAGAATGAAGCGGATAAATTCAGAAATGAAATTTTGCAGAAATCTATTGTTGAAGATAGTACTGGGAAAAAACAGGATTTCAGACAACAAGAAAAAGTTACTTCCTCTAAAACGTTTAAAGTTTTATTGGATTTGATATTTTCTAATGAGGATGAAAAAACTAAATTTGAAGCGGCTGATTGTATCTCCAATATTAAATTAGCTTATGATGCCGCGTCATATCGTGAGAAGGTCAGACAAGAACCTCATAATTTAATTGAAGATAATATTTTTAATGGTCTTCAACGTGAGGATAGAGTTCATTTTATTGAACACTATAGATCGATAAAAAGTATTTCGGAAATTATGTCTAAAATGATGATAAAAGGATGTTCTCCCGATGGAATACGAGATGTGATATATAGGGAAATTTGTTTGGCAAATAAATCAGAGAGAGTTTCCGCAGATGTAGACAATTATGTATGGGATGAAAACGGAGAATCGGTTCAGGTAAAGGGTGAAATTAATGATTATGTGGAGGTGTTGGATTTAATGGCTAAGATTCAGGAAAGAGGAGGGGATAAAGTAAAAATATTTAATTTCCAACCTTCTCCTGAAAATGACAGTATTAATATGATTATTCCGGGTTGTGAAACACGAAGTAATTTATCTAAATTTTATATAGCATATGAGATTGAAGGCGCGGAAGCTACAACTGATCGACATTCTGTTTTTAAAAAACATTATATATATGAAGAAATTACAGTGTATTTACCTTCTGAAGGCAAGACAGCATATATAAATCGATTGCTTAAAAAAGAAAGTGATCTTAAATACAAAATAGAAAGGAATTTTTATCCGCCTCCGGATATTCTTGTAAGTTTAATGATGGCGAAGTTTCCTGTTAGGATTTATGGCAAGGAGGTATTGAATTGGTTGAATGGGAATAAATAAAATCAGCGGTTGCTGGTCATGGTTCGTTAATTTCTATATAATTCAATCAAAGAATGTAATTTTTTTATTATGCAATATTTTAGTTTGATTAAGTTTTTATCCAATGAATTGGATTTAAATAAGACAGATATCCGCAAGCCGCCAAAATCTGAAATGGGGGATTTGAGTTTGAGAATTCAGGGAAGTTTTGATGAGGTAAAGTCCAAAGCTGATCATATTGAAGAAAAGTTAAGAAATATTGCTTCGGTTGAGATTATCGGCAATTATATTAATCTGAAATTTAAGGAAGATTTCCTTTTAGAAATGATTTTAAATGTTGGCAAATATCCGAATGAAGCAGTTAGAGAGGATATTCCAAAAAGTTATTTAATTGAATATAGCGCTCCAAATACAAATAAACCTCTTCATTTAGGTCATGCCAGAAATAGTGTTCTTGGCATGAGTCTCGCGAATTTATATGAATTTGTCGGAAATAAGGTCAGTAAAGTAAATTTGGTAAATGATCGTGGAATTCATATTTGTAAATCAATGATGGCTTATATGCTTTTTGGTGATGGAAGAACTCCGGAAACAGAGAAAATTAAAGGTGATCATTTTGTGGGCGATTATTATGTAATGTTTGAGAAAGAATGTTTAAGGCAGGCGCAGGCGATTTTGGAGGGGAAAGAATTGAAAAAAGAAAATTTTAAAGAGGATGATTGGAAAGAAAAAGTTGAAGAAGCTAAAGAGGAAACTTTGATTATGCAAAATGCCAGGAATTTGCTGAAAAAATGGGAAAACGGAGAACCTGAAACTATTGGTTTATGGGAGAAAATGAATAGTTGGGTGGTAGAAGGTATTAATAAAACTTATGATCGTTTTGGATCAAAATTTGATAAATATTATTATGAATCCGAGACTTACAGGTTGGGAAAAGATATGATTGAAAAGGGGTTGGAAAGAGGAATTTTAAAAAGGCGGGAGGATTTCGCGGTTTACTGTGATTTGGAAGAATTCGGTTTTGGCAAAAAAGTGCTTTTGAGGGCGGATGGAACAAGTGTTTATATGACTCAGGATTTGGGAACGACTAAATTGAAATATGAAGATTCGAAGGCGGATAAATTAATTTGGGTTGTGGCTTCAGAGCAAAAATATCATTTTCAAGTACTTTTTAAAGTTTTGGAACTTTTAGGGTATGAATTTGCGAAAAATTGTTTTCATTATTCTTATGAAATGGTTGATTTGCCGACCGGTAGGATGAAATCGAGAGAGGGGACTGTTATTGATTTGGATGATTTGTTGGATGCTTTAAAAGAAAGAGTTTTGGAAATAATTAAAGAGAGGGAAATGGAAATTAGTGGTAATATTGAAGAAACAGCAGATAATATCGGGAAAGCTGCTTTAAAATATTTTATTTTATC
This sequence comes from Candidatus Peregrinibacteria bacterium GW2011_GWA2_33_10, assembly GCA_000989565.1. Lineage (GTDB taxonomy): Bacteria > Patescibacteriota > Gracilibacteria > UBA1369 > GWC2-33-13 > GWC2-33-13. Next base: position 25,081 of record LBOO01000013.1, read on the forward strand.
TCATAGGCCGGGTTCAAAAATTACATTTGATATTGAAAATTCTTTGGCTTTTGAAGGGAAGACCGGTCCTTATGTTTTATATCAATACGTAAGAGCAGGGAAAATTTTGGAAAAAGCCGTATTTTTAAATTTATATGAGAATTTGCAGATTGATAAAATTGATTTATTTGAGCAGGAAGATAAAAAACATATTCATAATTTGCTTATTTCTCTACTTCAATTTGCGGATGTTATAAAAGAGTCCGCGGAGGTTATGGATCAAACGAAAATTGCGGATTTGATTTATAATTTGGCGAGATCTTTCAGCAGTTTTTATAATGACGTGAATGTTCTAAAAGAGGAAATTCCGGAAAAGAAAGAAATTTTACTTTTTATTGTTTTTGTTTTTAAGAGGTTATTAGGGGTTTGTTTGGATATTTTGGGGATTGAGAAGGTAGAGGAGATGTAGAGGGCGTAATTCGTAATCCGTAATTCGTAATCCGTAAATTGAATCATTTGAATTTTATTCATTTACGTATTACGAATTACGGATTACGTATTACGTATTATAAATACCCACTTATCTCTTTAATCGATTTTACCTCAATATAATTTTTAAACTTTTTTCCTTTAACTACCGGGCCGAAGATTTTGGGGATTTTGAATTTTTGGGCTTCTTGTATTCGTTTTTCTATAAAATTTGGGGTGCGGATTTCGCCGGTTAAACCGATTTCACCTATGGCCAGAGTATTTGGAGGTAAAATGGTTTTTTTAAATGAGGAGATGATTGCCAAACAAACAGCTAAATCAGCTGCAGGTTCTTTTAATTTAAATCCACTGACAACATTTATGTAAACATCTTGATTGCTTAAGTTAAGATTGGCGTGTTTTTGTAAAACAGCGATTAGTAGCTGGAGTCTGTTTACATCAAAACCGCTTGACGCACGTTTGGGATAGCCGAAAGGAGTGGTGTTTGTTAAAGCTTGAACTTCAAGTAAAAAAGCGCGATTTCCTTCAATTGCGCAAGTTAAACAGGTGCCGAAAGAATTTTCAATTTTTTCCTCTAAAAAAAGTCCGGAGGGATTGTTGATTTCTTGTAATCCTTGTTCAGTCATTTCAAATACGCCGGCTTCTTGGGTTGAACCGAAGCGGTTTTTTATTGCCCGTAAAATTCTGAAATGTTGATATCGGTCACCTTCAAAGTTTAAAACAGTATCAACCAAATGCTCTAAAACTCTCGGGCCTGCCAATTGGCCTTCTTTAGTAACATGCCCGATTAAAATGATTGGGATTTTATTTTTTTTGGCAAAATTCATTAATTGTTCGGTGCAAAATCTTACTTGGCTTATGGATCCTGCATTTGAATTCAGATTTTCAGAATAAATAACCTGAATGGAATCTATTATTATTAAACTTGGCTCGTTTTGTTCAATTGTTTTGAAAATATTCTCCAAATTCACCTCATTTACCAGATAAATTTTGTCGCTTTTTATGTTCAGTCTTTTTGCTCTTGAGGAGATTTGGGATGCGGATTCTTCTCCGGAGATGTAGATAATTTTATTTAAATTTTCAGATATTTTGTCGCAGATTTGAAGAGTTAATGTTGATTTGCCGATTCCGGGTTCTCCGCCGAGCAAAATAAGGCTGCCTGCAACGATGCCGCCACCAAGAACCTGATCCAGTTCGGAAATGCCGGTTTTTGTGCGTACAAATTCTTCGTGGGCGTGTGAAAGAGAGGAGATGGGGGATGCTTTGCCGCTGCTTAAAGATGGCGTTTTTTCCGTTTTCGTGTTGATCACTTCTTCGACGAAACTGTTCCATGCGTCGCAGGACGGGCAGCGGCCAAGCCATTTTGTGGATTCTTGCCCGCAGTTTTGGCAGAGGTATATGGTTTTAAGTTTCATTTTTGATGATTATGTATGCTTTTTTCGTTATAACGATGTTGATCTTACATATCAAAGAATTATTATCCCGCAAACGGGACTAAAAAATTTATTAAATTTTATAATTTATATTTGATAAAATTTCTTCATGTATTAATCCATTAGAAGCTACAATGTTTTTGGAATCCAAGGTGAATAAATCTCCTTCTTTATTTGAAATTTTGCCTCCGGCTTCTTTCAGAATCAGTGTTGCCGCTGCGATATCACAGGGGCGAATAACTTCTGTGAAATTCAAATAGCCGTCGAAAGTTCCGGCAGCGATATAGCAAAGAGATAAGGCGATTGAGCCTATAGCGCGAATTCTTTCGCTAGCGGTTAGAAAGTTTTTTAATATTTTGAGATTTTTTTCTGTTTTTAAATCTTTTTCTTTAGGCATTCCAATGCATAAAAAGCTATGTTTTAATTTGTTTGAATCAGATACATGCAATTTTTTAATTTCTTCAAATTGAAAAAAATGCTCTTGGTTTCCAAATCGTAAAAACGCGCCTTTGTCTTTTGAAGCATAAAACAATTCGTGAGTTACGGGGTTATAAACAAGTCCAAATATTACTTCGTTTCTGTAAGCTAAGGCAATTGAAATGCTGAAAATTGGTAGATGGCGGAAATAATTTCTTGTGCCATCAATAGGATCAATATACCAAGTGTATGGTGAATTTTTGTTTATTATGCCTTTTTCTTCTAAGTTGAAGTTATGTTTTTTGAATTTTTTTTGAAGGGTATCAAGAATGTTATTTTCTATTTCCAGATCTAAATTCGTACAAATTTCATTGGATTCTTTTATTGAGGAAATTGAAACATGACTCCATTTTTCAATAAGGATTTTTCCGTTTTCCGATGCGATTTGGAAACATATTTTTTGAATTTTTTCTAAATCAAGCATAAATTATAGTGTTGAATAACTTATAAAGGCATTGCCATTTGTTGATTTTGTGTCTAAGCCTGTGTCAGAAGTTTCATTGCAATTTTCCAATAAAGAGTCTTGGCCGAAGCAAGATAAATTATTGCCTTTGTTGCTTTCCATGAGAGCTCCTAGCATAAATCCTTTTACTTTATTATCTTTCTCATCTTTATTACCTAAAGTCGTAAAAAAATATGAGCTTTCGTCAATTGTGTTCGTGATACCACAATCAAAATCTTGAGTATATTGAATTTTTCCGGCTTTTACAGGATCGCTAGGTATTGTGCCGCTTAAATAATCTTTGATAATTTTTCCTGTTATACTATCGTTATTTAAACATTCTGGTAAACCTTTATTATTTTTTGTTGTTCCCGGATAAACACCGTTATCGTTCAAGTACATTTCAATTGCGACGGTTAGGTTGTTGATATTAGCTTTTCTTGCTGTATCTCGAGCTAAATTAGGCGCATTTGTTGTATTCGGTACAACCACAGCTACTGTCAGAATGGCTTGGGCAGTCAAAATTAAGATAATTTCAATCAAAGCAAAACCTTTTTTCATGTGTTTACGTGTAACAGACATAGAATAAATTAGGAATTATATATTAAGATATAATTCATAGTCATTTTAAAAACAAGTATAAGTTCGAGGACAAACTTCTCTTGAACAATTAGGGGAAAAAATGGTATGTTTTTTTCGGTTTTTTTTATGGGTTCGTAGCTCAGTTGGTAGAGCGGTCGCCTCTTAAGCGAATGGTCCCGGGTTCGAATCCCGGCGAGCCCACCATTCTTTTTCTAAGTTAAGTGCTTTTGGTTAATAAAGTATTAATTTGACTTTTTTCCCATTCTAGTATAAAAAATAATACTTTTATTAAACGTATATAAATAAAATATGGTTGATTTAGAAAAAAGAGATAAAGGAAATGATGACAATTTAAAAAGAAAACCGCATGGTTTTGACGCTGTTTTGGGAATTTTAAAAAATATTTATGAGGGTATTAGAGTTAAATTGTTAAAAGTTGCCCATATTGAGGATGTTTCTCAAGAAGAGGGTGTTGATGAAAAAAGTCAGAAGGATTTTTTAGGTTTTTCAGTGAAAGATGTTGAGGAAAAATATATGAGGTATGATGGGAGGAGGAATGCTGATATGGTTAATATGAGCGCTTTATTGTGTGATTTAGAAAAAAGTTTACAAGATTATTTAGATTCTTTCGGAGAAATTTCCGATGATTTTTATAAAGAGATTTATCGGTTGAGTTTGGAATATAAAAATTTAAAAGTTGGGCATTGTGAACAATATAATTCTGCGAAAGCAGGACTTAAGTACGCTGAACTCGCTGTTTTGATCAAAAATCCTAAATTAATTAAGGATCAAAGAATTATTGAAATTTTAGAGTTAATCTCTGATTTACAAAATGCCGTGCCATGGGGATTTCAGATGTTTTCAACATTAAATGAAAATGATGAACGAGTGCTTTATAAGGGAATTACCATGCAAGAGCATTTGTCCGCTTTTATGAACATGATTAAAAATAAAAAATTATGGGCGGATGAAGTTAGCCATAACAGGGCGGAAATGAGAAGAATTTTTCTTAGCAGTATTGCTGAGGCAATCGCCTTAATGACCGAAGAAGATCATGAGTTGACTTATCCTGCCAGATTTAGGGTATTAACAATTTGCGCGGATTATTCTGCGGATACTGAATTCGTAGTGAATAATTTATTTTTTACTTTTTTAAAAAAAGAAATCCAATCTTTAAAGAATTCTGCGGAATGGTACCTAAAAATCAGTAAACAGAGATCATTTTTTGATAATTTAATTAAACTTTTGGAAGAGAAAGAGAATTTATAATTTTTTTTCCGCAAACCGCTTATACAACATTGGTACCACAAACAATGTAAGCACGGTTGAAAAAAGAAGTCCGAATATCATACTGAAGCCTAATGGTCCCCATGTTACATCGGAAATCGCTAGTGGAAATATTCCGGCGACTGTGGTTATTGTTGTTAATAATATTGGTTGTAACCTTGAAAGAGCGGCGTTTTTAATAGCTTCTATCATTTCTTGGCCTTTAAGTCGGTTTGAGTTAATTTGATCAATTAGAATGATTGCATTATTTACTACTATTCCTGCTAAAGCCACAATTCCGATAAACGCGGGGAAGCTTAATGGTAAGCCAATTAGGGCGAGACCCGGAAAAATGGCGATTAAGGCTAGAGGAATTGTCATTAGAATAAATAACGGTTGGCGATAGGAATTGAATTCTAAAATTAGAATCGCAGCAATTAAAAATATTCCTATAAATAAGGCTTTGAACATGTCTCCAAAAGATTCCTGAATATCTTCGGCTTCTCCTCCATAATTGATTGTATAGTTTTCCGGAAGATTTAATTTCGCGGTGTTTTTTTGAAATTCTTTTACAATTTGCGTTACGGTACTTCCTTTAGCCACATCAGCAGTAACTTTGGAGATTTTTTTGCCGTCTTCGTGAGAAATTGATGTTACCCCGCTTTTTAATTCTGTTTTGGTGATTGCTGAAAGAGGAACTGAACCTTGAGGTGTTTGAATTGAGAGATTTTGAATCACATTTATATTTGTTTCGTCCGCCTCATAAGGATTTGCGCTTTGCGGATTTAGATTCAGTCGCACAAATATGTTTATTTCGTCGCTGTTTATTTTTAGTTTTGAAGCATCTAAACCATTGATTGAGCTTCTTAACGCTCCGGCAATTTGAATTGGGGTTAATCCAACTTGTGCTGCTTGTTGGCGGTCTATTTTTAAGCTAAATTCCACCGGAGCTTCTTTAATTGAAGTTTGAATGTTTGTAGCGCCGGATATTTGAGATAATAATTTTTGTCCGCTTTTGGCCAATCTTTCCAATTCATTTAGATCTTCTCCGATAAATGTAATATTTACAGGTGATCCTTGTGGTGGACCTGAAGATTCTTGCGAAAGTGTGATTTTTCCTTTTTTTATTTTTTGCACATCACTTCTTAATTCTTCAATAATTTCTGTACTGGTTTGTTCTCTATTTTCCCGAAGATTAATGGTAAAACTTGCTAAATGACTATTTTGGGATCCTCCTCCTGCGCTTCCTCCGGCTACTCCAACAGCCGTTACATAGGATTCTATTGGTTTTTTAGTATAAAGAATTTGTTCGACTTCTTGAGCAACTTTATTAGTCTCTTTTAATGTTGTTCCTGAAGGCATTTCGAGATTAAGCCAGAAATAATCAATATCAATTTGCGGAAACATTATGACTTTTAATAATCCCGAGGCAGGTAGAAATATACTAAAAACAAATGAAAGAGCTAGAATTATGGTTAAAAGTTTTTGTTTTTTACGGCTTTCCAAAAAAGAGCAAACCTTTGTTTCGTACCATACGGATGTTTTATCAATATATTTTTGAAGTTTTGTTTCTTTATCCTTTTTTCTAGATAAAAAGTGTGAAGCAATCATAGGATTTAATCCCAATGATACAAATAGTGAGCTTGCTAAAACTATTGTAACCGTTACCGGTATATTTCGGATAAATTGTCCCATGATTCCTGAAGCGAACATCATTGGAATAAAAGCCGCTACAGTTGTTAAAGTGCCGGAAATGATTGGCCATTGGTAATCTTTGAGAGTTTTTTTCGCGGCATGTAGGGAGGACATGCCGGATAAAATATTTTTATGGATACTTTCCGTTACTACTATCGCACTATCAACCAATATACCTAGGGCTAAGATGAGTGAAAATAATGTTAAAAAATTAAGAGTATAACCTAGCATAAGTAAGCCGGCAAAAGACATTAAAAATGTTAAAGGCACACTTAAACCGGCTATTATGGATTCTCTCCAGCCTAAAAACAGGAGGAGTAAAATTATTACTATTATGATTGTTTGTATTCCATTTGTAGATAATGTTCCCAATTGTTCTTTAATGTATTTCGCGTTGTCAGTAACGATATAAACATTATATTTATTTTTCGTTTCTTTGTTTATATTCTGAATTTCTTTCTTAAGGTTTTCGGCAATGCGAATTACATTACCTCCGCTTTTTTTATAAATTTCCAAGGAAATTGAATCTTGAGATTTTTTACCGTTAATACTTATTCTGGAATAGTTTTTAGGTTCTTCTAAACTGTCAGAAATTAATGCAATATCTTGTAATAGCACAGGTGTGTTATTTTTTACTGTGATCGGGATGTTTTTGATTTCTTCCGCATTGTTTATTGATCCATCAAAGCGAATCGTATATTTTTTATTTTCCTGCTCGATATTGCCCAATGGTATTTTTGCATTATTGGCTTGAATTGCTTGGGTTATTTGAGCTAGGGAGATATTAAATTGTTCCAACTTTTCTTGATTGGCTATTATTTGAATTTCTCGATTGTACGCTCCAATCATTTTTACATCTGAAACATCTTTGGCGGTTTCAAATCTTTTTTCCAATTTTTCCGCGAATTCTTTTAACTTCTCATGTGGAGCATTTGAGGAAATCGAGACTACCAATATCGGTATATCGGAAAAATTTACTTCGTTGACTATTGGTTTTTCCACATCGTCCGGTAGTTCCGGGATAGCTTCATCTACGACATCTTTTAACTCTCTTATGTGGTCGTCGATGTTTTTGTCAGCCTTGAATTGTACGCTAATAATTGAAATGCTTTCACCTGATGTGGAAGTATAGATGTCCAAATCATCCAAATTAGCGATTTTTTCTTCGATTTTATCGGTAATCAATTCTTCCACGTCTTTAGGGCTTGCTCCGGGATAAACCGTGGAAACAATGCCTACCGGAATAATAACTTCAGGATTGGCTTCTTTAGGTATTAGAGCGGCTGATCCTAAGCCGAACCCTAAAATTGCCAATAAAAGCAAATATGTGAAGCGAAAATTATCTATAAAAAAATTCCAAATTTTTTCCATGAGATACTACATTAAATTTCCTGTTCGTTACAGGTTGGTAATATTTTATCTTCTTTTTTTAGTCCTTCTAAAATTTCGATATATTGACCATAAATCTTGCCAGTTTTAATTTCAATTGTTTTTTTATTATTATTTTCATCCAAGGTGCAGACATAAGATTTGTCTTCTTTTATCAGAAGCGCTGTAATCGGAATTTGAATAATATTTATTTTTTCATTTTTCAAAAGCAAATAAACAGTTTCTCCAATGATTAAATTTGATGTTCCTTCATTTACTTGAATTATTACTTCAATTTTTTTTGTTGTTTTATCAATAACCGGAGATATATAAATAATTTCTCCGCGAGCATTTTTGTCTTTAATAGTAATTATTTTTTGATCAGAAAATAATGGTTTTTCTTTTTCAGAAATATAAGTTTTTATTTCCAATTTATTTTTTTGAACAATTGATGCTATAGGCAATCCGGGACTTACCAATTGGCCGACTGTTACGGGAAGAGCACTGATTGTTCCTGCGAAAGGGGATTTGATAAACGCTTTATTTAAATTTGACTCTGCAGTGTTTAAATTGGCTTGCGCTTGTGTAATTAGAGCTTGCTGCATTTCGATGTCTTCGGCTCTTGCACCTTCTTTGCTCATTTTTATTTGTAGTTTAAGCTGGTCAATATCATTGGCGGCAATTGCCAATTGCTCTTGTGTGGCACCATTTTGGGCAATTTTCAGTTGTTGTTTCAGTTGATCAATTTGACTTTGAGCAATAGCAAGGTCTTCTTTTGTTGCTCCGGCTTTTTTTAAAGTTATTTCTTTTTCTAATGCGTCGGTAGCGGCTTGATTTTGATGAACCATTGATTCAGAAGCTATTAAAGCGGAATTGTTGGCAATAATTTTTGCGCCTAATTGTTGAACATAATTAATGATGCTAACTATGGCGGTATCAATGGTATTTTGAGAATTAGAAATAGATGTTTTGTAAATTTGTTTTTGAGCATCAGTTAATTCTATTCCGTTTAAAGTGGAGACGGCCGCATTGACGATCTCTCCTAATTTGTCGACAAAATTTTCTATTTTATAAATTTCTTCCAACGCTTTATTTAAAGTTTCCAAAACCTGCTCCGCACTTTTTAGTGTTTTGATTCTTTTTGACAGATCTAATAAAAGTTTGTAACTGGTTACAGATTGTTGGCATTCTAATGTGATCTCCTGTTGGTTAATTGATTGAATGCTAAGTTGGCAAGTTTGATTACTTGGATATTCAATTGGGTAGATAATATCCTGTAAATATTGATTTAATACAATTCCTACACTATTAATCGCTATATCCAGACTATCATCTGCGTCTTCCAATAAAGTGTCCAAACCTTCTTTATTTTGTTTGCCGGTATTCTCTAGACTTTTTTGAGAATCTTCCATTAAAATTCGGGTGTTTTTTAAGCGGGTTTCCAACAAATCAAGTTCTTCTTTTCTAATGCCATTTTTTAATTTTTGATAATTTTCTTCAGCTGCTGAAATTTGTGATTTTAAAATTTCAACTTGCTCTTCTCTCGCGCCTTTTTTCAATTCTGAATATCGTTGTCCGGCTGCATTCAATTTGGATTCCAGTATTTGTATTTCTTCGATGCGTGCCCCGTTTTGCATTTTTTGCAAAGTTATTTGAGCGGATTGCAAAGAACTTTCTGCTTGTAATGCTTGTGCGCTTAGAGCTTGGTGTTCGATTTCTGCTATTAATTGATCTTTGATAACCTGCTGACCTTTTTTTACATCTAAAGAAATAATTTTCCCTGAAGTTTCAGATTTTATTTCTACTTCTGAATTTGATTGCACTGTGCCTAAATATTGAGTTTCTGTTTGGGGTAGAAATTCGTTTACGCTTATTAATGAACTTTCCAGATCATTAATTTCAGTTTTTACTATGTCTATAGGCTTTTCACTGCAAGATGAAAGTGTGAGAGAAATTATTACAGACAAAAGGGCTATTTTTCGCATAAAGCTTGATAGTAATTAATAAATGGTTATTGATTCTATTGATTTTGCGGAAAAAATCAAGCTTTATAATTTATTTTTTTTGATTTTCAAATAATAACCGAGCAAATTAGCACATGGATGCAAAATGCCGAATATTATTATTGATAGAAAAATAAAATAAACCGGCAGAGGGATATAAAAATATAAAAATATATTTACACTTATAATCCAGTCCAATTGATCAAAGGGAATCCAACTTTTTCCCGGAGCAATTTCGAATTGTCGCTTAAAAAAACTTTTAACTGCGTCGCCGAAGAGAGTTCCAAAACCGAATAAAAATCCTAAAATAATGGGATTAATACTTTGATAATTTATATAAGAAATTTCTTTTAAGCGTGGATAGAATTGATATTGTAAAATTGTAACTAAAATGGCTATTAAAATGCCGCAAAGAATTCCACGAAACGTTTTATTTTTTCCTAAAATTGGCTTGTCTCTAAATTTTTTATTGAAATCGAGAGGGAATGTCAAAAAAGGAATCCATTTAAATAAAATTGGAGCCATATTCGCTAAGGCGGCAGGCAGATAGAAATATAGGATTTTAAATATGGTCATTTTAAGATAGAAAGAAAAGATTTTGTATCTAAATCGGGTTTGTTTTTATCTAATAAAATTATTAAAATTTTGTCAAAACAGTTTAGAGTATAAAGAAGAGCGCTTGTTAAAAAGAAATAAAATGAGAAGCTAAAAAGTAAAGTATAAATTGTAAAAATAACAAAAAATGCTGATGCGAATTTACCTGAATAATTATGAATTGGATAAAAATTTTTATGTTTTAAAAGGCAAATGAAAACATAGATTAAAAAAATAAAAATCGGAGTAAGTGTGATAAATATATAATCTGTAAAAATTTCAGGTTCAAAAATGTAAAGGGAATAAAGAATTAAAATGCCTCCGATATAATCTCCGATAGAGTCCAATCGAGCGCCGAAATCGGAAGAATGTTTTAATTTTCGCGCGATGTAGCCGTCAAGCATATCCAGTGGGGCAATAATTAAAATGGCTATTCCTGTATAAAATTTTTGTTCGGAGAGAACAAGATAGAAAGCGAAGATTGTGAGTAAAAGGCGGAAGATGGTAATGTAATTGGCGGGGGTGTGTAGTTTTGATTTCATAAAGAATATTGTTTTTTTTATTTTATATTGAAGGATTAAAATTTACAAATAGTAACCATTAACTGAGGTATAGTGTCATTCTTGCCCATCTTCTCGTCATTTATCAATTTTATTTTTTTCTCCAACTATCTAAATTATTTTAGGACCTTGCAATGCGGGGTTAAAATATTTATTAATTTTTTTTAATTTTTAGGTTAAAATGGACTTGTACTTAAATTTTCTTTTATGCAAAAAATTATAGAATGTGTCCCTAATTTCAGTTGTGCTAGAGATGTGAAGGTTTTGGAGCAAATTTTGACTGCAATTAAAAGCGTGAAAAATGTTTCAGTTTTGAATGTTCACAAAGATGATGACCATAATCGGAGTGTTGTTACTTTTGTCGGTGAAGTGGAGGATGTTTTTAATGCGGCTTTTGAGGCGGTAAAAACAGCTTCAAAATTAATTAATTTAAATGATCATAAAGGCATGCATCCGAGGATTGGAGCCACGGATGTTGTGCCGTTTATTCCCATTAAAAACGTTTCTATGAGTGAGTGTGTGAAGTTGGCTTTGGAATTGGGAGAAAAAATTGGTGAAGAATTGAAAATTCCTGTTTATTTGTATGAAAAAGCAGCGAAAATTAAAGATAGAGAAAATTTGGCAAATATCCGTAATCATCAATATGAGAAAATTAAAAAAGAAATTGCCAAGAATGATTTCTTCAAACCTGATTTTGGGCCGAGAAAAATGGGTAATGCTGGAGCGATTTGTGTGGGAGTGCGGGAATTTTTGATTGCTTATAATATTAATTTAAAATCAAATGATTTGATTTTGGCGCAGGAGATTGCCGGAAAAATTAGGCAGTCGAGCGGAGGATTAAAGGGTGTAAAAGCTTTAGGATTGTATCTAAAGGATCGCGATATTGCTCAGGTTTCGATGAATTTGGTAAATTTTCATAAGAATTCAGTTTATGAAGTTTTTAAATTTGTAAAAAAAGAAGCGGATAAACATAATGTGGAAATTTTAGAGAGTGAATTAGTCGGTTTAATACCGCAGGATGGGGTTAATGATTTAGTTAAGAAGTTTTTAAAACTTCCAAATTTTAATAATGAAAATATTTTAGAACGCAGAATTGAAAATTGGAAGGAAGAAGATTCAATTAATAATTATTTACAAAGATTGGCAAGTAAAGAACCGGTTCCCGGTGGAGGAAGTGTTAGCGCTTTGTGCGGGGCATTAGCTTCAGCGCTTTCTTCGATGGTTTCGAATTTGACTTTGAATAATAAAAAATATTCATTGATTCACAAAAAAATTGCGTTTAATCAAAATAAAATAGAGGAAATAATGGGGAACATGCGCGAATTTATGGATAAAGACAGTTTTGCTTATGAAAAGTTCAGCATTGCTTTAAAAATGGATAAAACTAATCCAAAAAGGAAAAAAGAAATGGTAAAAGCTTCGGTTTATGCAGCGGAAATTCCTTTGCAAATGGCAGATAAGATAATTGAGCTTCTAAAACCAATTTCTTTTTTGGCAAAAAACGGGAATTTAAATGCAATATCGGATATTGGAATTGCTTTAGAATTAATGATCGTTGCGCTTAAGGGTGCTATTTTAAATATTAAAATTAATATGAAATGGATTGAAAATAAGAAGTCGAACGAGAGATTCAATAAGAAAATTAAGGAATTTAATGATGTGATAGATAAGGAGATTTTTGAATTAATAGATATTGTAGAAAAAAGAATTTGATTTTTATCATTTACACTGAAAATTTTTTTGATATAATCTTTTTGGTTTGTATAAAATTTATGCCGAGGTGGCGAAATGGTAGACGCGCTGGACTTAAAATCCAGTGGGGCTAAAACCTCGTGCGGGTTCAAGTCCCGCCCTCGGCACCACTTCTAAAAAAATCGGCGACGTTGCCAAGTGGTCCAAGGCCGCGGTTTGCAAAACCGCTATTCGTGGGTTCGAATCCCACCGTCGCCTCCAAAAATCGCATTCTAAAGTGGCATCTATGACTTTTTTTCAAAAAAATTAATCCTCATGCAGACAAACTGCACTCCGGTTAATTTTTTTGAAAGAAAAGCCATATCTACCACTTTAGAATGCGATTTTTTGTATTTTGGAGGGTGTTGAGAAAGTGCTATTTGCGAGTTTTTGTACTCCTTAGCTTTTGAATAATAAACGTAGCACTAATTCTATTTTACCTCAAATGTTTTCAGCATTAACGTTATTTTGGCAATGTTTTCTTGTGGTTCTTCTTTTGCATATGTGCCTGTGGCAATATATGCATCTTGCCCTTTTATCAAGTAAGTTTGTTGATAGCGCAATATTGGGGTTTTAACGGTGTCGGCTTTGGCATCAAAAGTGTAGAGCATTGTTTTTTCGTCTTTACCGTTTATTTTTAGAGTTATTTCTTCTTCTTTGATTTTTTGGAAGAAGGGGAGATTTTTTTGATGAGCCTGTATTAATGTTTTTGCATAATCCAAACTGTTTTTTGTGTCGGATGAAGACTCTTTGCTGATGTTTAAATTGGAATAAAAATTATTCGTCGGTGTAGGATTTTGAAAAGCTGCGATTGTACTTGCGGGTGTTCCTTCAGGTAAATCAGTTATTTTTGTCCATGAAGTGGCATAGCGAATTTGCAGTTCTTCATTTTCAAATAATTTTCCGGAGTTTACAGGTTGTGCGTCATTTGATCCTCCCATACAACCGGATGAAATAATGGAAATCACGATTAGTAAAACAGATAATTTTTTCATTGGAAATTTTTAATATTACTTTCCAATTATTTCTTTTTTTTATTGAAAGTCAAATTTTCGTCTTTATATATCGATTTTTATTATATCTTCTTTTTGGCACTCATTGCGTTAGAGTGCCAACAGGTCGATGTCAAGAACTTATCATGAATAATTTTTATGTTCATATAATTGTATCAAAAATTTGTATGTATTTCAATGCTTATTTTTCAGTTAAACCCGTATTCATAATTTAACATTGCATTTTTAAAACTTTTCAAGCATATTAGGGCAAGATTTTAATATATTTTGGGGGAGAATTTTTATTGATTTATGTTTTGATACATGTTAGGATCGCGCCTTCACTTTTAATAAGTAAAAATATTTTCTATGAAAATCGGGATTTTATCTTTTAGCTGGCATGGCAAAAAAGTGGCGAAGGAAGAAGTTCGCTTAGTTAGAGTCGCTAAAAAGATGGGGCATAAAGCAAGGGTTATACGAGTTTATGATTGTCAGTTATTGTATGATGGAAAAAATCCGAAAGTTTTATATCAGGGAAAAAAGTTTCCTAAATTTGACATAATCATTCCAAGACCTATGATTTTAATGAATGTGGATTTGCATGTGTCGATAATCAAACAATTCCAATTAATGAAAATTCCGGTTGTGAATGGTTATATGCCTGTAATGAGAGCAAAAAACAAGCTTCGAACCATGCAAATTTTAAATCATGAAGGAATCGCGGTGCCTACAACCATTGTTTTAAAAGATGATAAATATCTTGAAGATGCGGTAAAAAGAGTCGGAGGGCCTCCGGTTGTAATCAAGACTCCTTTTGGATCTTATGGGGCCGGTGTTGTTTTGGCTGAAACTACCATGTCGATCAAATCTGCATGGAGTTTTATTAAAAATAATACTGCCGCGGGGATGGTGCTTTTGCAAGAGTATATAAAAGACGCTAACGGCTGTGATCTTAGAGTGTTCGTAATTGGTGGCAAAGTTGTGGCTGCGATGGAAAGACAGGCTCAGGAGGGAGAATTCAGGTCAAATATAGAATTGGGGGGGAAGGGAAGAGGCTTGGTAAAAATAGATCATCAAGTCAAAAAAATGGCTATCAAAGCAACAAAAGTTTTAGGTTTGCAAGTTGCGGGCGTGGATATAATTATATCAAAAAAAGGCCCTATGGTTATTGAAGTAAATTCAAATCCGGGTTTTAAAGCTTTGGAAAACGCGACCGGAATTGATGTTGCTGAAAAAATAATTCAGCACGCAGTGAATTATGCCAAGAGATATAAGGCGCGAAATGGTTAAGTGAATAATATCAAATTAAACAAAAAACCCTCGGCTTGATTGCCGGGGGTTTTAAAAGTCATTTATTTTTTTTCTTCTTTTTTTAATAGAGGTAGGCCGGTTTTTTTGTTTTCTATCACTTTAAATCCTTGAGGAACTTCTTCGAGTGATCCTTCATTGTTTTCTTCTTTGGAAAAGAAGTAGATTCTTTGAATGCGACCGCCTTTAAGCGTCACATCTTTATTGTATAGATAGTATGTTTGACCTTTAGAATTTTTATAACTATAAGCCATATATAAGGTGGTTAAAGATTAAATATCATAACTTATCTGTACCATAGAAGCAAATAACAAAAAAAACAATCCACCTCATCAATAAAATATGGTATGATTGTTATTTGTTACCTGTAAGCCAGAAAGTAATTATTTTTTTAAAAAATAATTATCAGATCAGGCTTATGAACATAGATATGCTTTTGTGATTTGTGCGGCTTCTTTTATTTTTATCAATGGCGCGTTTACTACAGAAGCACGAACAGTATGGCGGTAATCTTCTTCTGCTTTGTCCTGTTCTGAGAAAAAATTTAAAGATGGAATATAAACCACACCTTTTTTTGCGAGATCAATTAACTTTTGTTCAATGGGTATATGCTTTTTTTTGCATCCTTGAATTTTATTCAGATCAAATAAAACGTAATAATTGTTTCCTTTGTGAGGCAAGTCAAGAATTTTATAGAAACCGTCACGATTATTCGCGACGCTATCGCGGTATATTTCACGTTCTTCTTTGCCTAGAATTATATGGCTTATGCCAAGAATTTGCATTGGCGCCGGAACAAAAGTGGTATGCTGGAATTCACCTTGGCTGCCACCGGGACCTTTTGCCATTATTAAAGCTCGCATTATATCTATATTTTTCCAGAGGTAATCTTTTAAAATATTTTCTGTAATATATTTTTGGCCTTCTTTAGCGACTGTAATGTCTCCAAATCTTAAACCTGTGCTTTTTTCGATTTTGGATCTGGAATTGATTCTTATTGTTCGTTCGGGACAATAATCCAAAATTGTCTTTTTCTTTGGGAAAAACGCACTATAGACCTCATCTGTTATGACAATTGAATTTTTTTCTTTAGCAAAATTTGAGATTTTTTTTAATATATCTTCGCTTAATGGGAAGCCGGTCGGATTGCTTGGGTCTACAAGCACGATGGCGCGTACTTCACCTTGATAAGTTTTCATCATTTCTATTGAACGGGGATTAATTTCTCCGGTAATAGGATCAACGCTTATGGAAATTGTTTTTAAGCCTAAATTTTCACAGGTTTTATTGTATGGTGAATAAACAGGTGAAATTACCATGACTTTATCGTGCTCACGCAGATAATTAATGCCAATTTTACCCAATAATTTAAAAATTGAGCCGATAGCTTGAGATGCGCCGTTGGTAAATATGATATCTTTATAATCGATTTTTGTGCTTAAAATTTGTTGATGCCAGTCCGCTACCACTGCGCGGGTAAACGGTTCCCCGAACGGATCGGTATAATTGCCTCCACTAACCGTGCAATATTTAAAAATATTGTAGAGAACATCGTATTTATCATAGTTTAAATCTTGTTTATTCGTAATTTCGATGATTTTGTCAATAAAAAAATTTAGGTTTTCAATATTTTCTTTGGTTTTATTTGAAGAATAATTTTCTTTTGTGATTTTTTCAATTTGATTAAAAATTTCGTTTATTTGATCACGTTTTAAGTAAATAAAACGATCGTCATGAGCATTGAAATAAGAATCCAAAAAGATTAAATAACTAAAAAATTGTCTGCCCTTAATGCTTGGTGTGAAATTATAACCCGGATCTCCTCGGGATAAATCAATTACATTAGCTTCTCCGACAGCTTCTTTGGAAATTTTTTGTAGATAAGGAAAAATCAAAAAAGGATTATCATTTTCCACGGAAAATCCATATTCGTTTTGGGTAAGCATAGAATTAGGGTAAATTGCATTTTAAGAGTCAGCTCTATGATAAAGAAATGGAAATGATTGTCAAATTTGAGTAATTTTTTACGATGCACTCATTACAAGATATCCAACTCCGAATGGTCCTTCGTAACTTATTTTGTTTTTTTTGAAAGGCATGTTTTCTATTATGCCCAAAAATGTACAGATTGATCTTAATCCGCATTCACCGGCTTCATCGCAGAAAAAGGGATCAAGGTTTAAGATTCTTTCTGTTTCATTTTGTTCCAGCATCTCAATCAGCAGATTATCGAATTTTTTACCTAAAGAGCTATATCCGGCGGGTGCGTTAGGAGTTAATCTATGAGATAAATCGCCGGAAGCAATGAATACAATGTTTCGAGGATCTTTTTCTATTGTTTCACTTAAAATTTTTCCAAATTCATAATGCTTTTTATTGCTTTCCAAAGAGATATTTATGGTAAGGATGGAAGTTTTTTTGTTTAAAGCTCTTTCAAGATAATATAGCGGAACCAATGCCCCGTGGTCTAAAGAATTGTCAGCAATGCCTTGGATTTTTAAATTAGCATTGATACAATTATTTATTAATGTTAATCCAAAATCGTTATCATTTATAAATTGAAAAACCGGTTCAAATAAGCCAAAATCAGCAAAGCTGCCTATCAGAGTTCCATCACTTGGAATACGTAAAGAAATGGCATGCGGATAGATAATTCCGTGAGGAGAAATAATTATTATTAAATCAGGATTTTTTTCTGAAGCTTCCAAGCTTACATTTAACATTGCATTGACTGTTTTTTGACAATATTGTATTTGGTCTTGTCCGATTTCCGGAATTATTATAGGCGGATGAGGTGAGATAAAGGCATATTTTAAAGGCATATTTAAAGGTGAAATTTATATAATCATATAAGCAGCACTTTATCAAAAAAGCAAATTGCCATATTTAATGATTTTTTAATATTTTTTTAATAATTTTATGATATTTTTTATCTGTTATTTTTTAATTTTTTATATGCACACTTTTTGTAAGTTGGCTCGCTATGCTGTAAAGAAGTTTTTAGAAGACAATAGAATAGTTGAAGTCGCGGGGTCTGTTTTTCCACAATTGAAAGCTGTTAAAAAAGCTTGTTTTGTTTCAATTCATAATAAAATTGATCACAGTTTAAGAGGGTGCATAGGAACTGTTTCTCCGTGGTATGAAAGTTTGGGTGATGAAATTGTGAATAATGCTGTTGCTGCGGCAACGGAAGATTCTCGTTTTTCGCCAATTATTTCACCTTATCAATTAAAAGATATTTATTTTTCAGTGGATGTTTTGAATCAGCCTGAAAATTGTGAAGTTAAGGATTTAGATCCTAAAAAATATGGTGTTATTGTAAATGATGATTATGGATCAAGGGGGGTGTTATTGCCTGATTTGGAAGGGGTGGATACTGTTTCGCAGCAGCTACAAATCGCTTGCGAGAAGGCGGGGATTGATTTTTCAAAAGGGGATTATAAAATACAGAGATTTACTGTGGAGAGGTATGTGTAGATTTAGAAATTTGCGAATGGCCGCCGGCAGTAAATTATTGATACAAAATTTATATTTATGTATACTTTTACCCAGAATTATTATTAACAAATCAGAATGAATAATTTTAATCCATTTGGAGATTCGGCGTCTTCCAAAAATCAAACCACGGGTGGTAATTTTAAGCCGATCAAAGATACTATTTTAGTTCCTACTGTTATTGAAAAAACGCATGAGGGAGAGAGAGCTTATGATATTTATTCGAGACTTTTAAAAGATAGAATCATTTTTTTAGGTTCAGGGATTAATGATCAGGTAGCCAACAGTATTGTGGCTCAACTTTTATTTTTGGATAATGAAAACCCAAATAAAGATATAACCATGTATATTCAGAGTCCCGGTGGGCATGTAACAGCAGGGTTGGCCATTTATGACACTATGCAGCATGTAAAATGTGATGTGGCTACGATTTGTGTGGGTATCGCGGCTTCGATGGGGGCAATATTGTTAACCGGTGGAGCTAAAGGTAAAAGATTTGCTTTACCGAATTCGGAAGTTTTGATTCATCAGCCTTTAGGTGGGGTTGAAGGGCAAGCGAGTGATATTCATATTCATGCGAATCATATAATACGCACAAAACAGACACTTAATGAGATTATTGTTAAGCATACGGGACAGAAGTTTTCGAAAGTGGAAAAAGATACTGACAGAGATTATTTTATGTCTGCGGAAGAAGCTTTAAAATATGGATTAATCGATAAAGTTATAGCTAAAAAATAATTATGATAAAAAAGTATTGACTTTAAATTAATTACTGATAAAATTTTTTTTGCTATGAAAAATATTTCAGACACTTTTATGTCGATGCGATGAAATAAAATGTTCTTTAACATTTAGGATGCAATAGGGAAAACCTAATTATTTGTTTTTATCTTTTATAGATACTAACATTTTCTAATGTGGAATGTTTTAATTTATTTAAAACTTCCTCGTTATTTTTAACGAAGAGTTTGATCCTGGCTCAGGATTAACGCTGGCGGCGTGTCTAATACATGCAAGTCGAGCGCTTCGACGTAAGTCGAGGAGCGGCAGACGGGTGAGTAACACGTTGGAACCTGCCCTGAAGTGAGGGATAATCCGCCGAAAGGCGGCCTAATACCGCATATGGCCCCGCAAAACGGGGTTAAAGCAGCAATGCGCTTCAGGAGGGTCCTGCGGCCTATCAGCTAGTTGGTGAGGTAATGGCTCACCAAGGCTATGACGGGTAGCTGGTCTGAGAGGATGATCAGCCACAATGGGACTGAGACAAGGCCCATACTCCTACGGGAGGCAGCAGTAAGGAATCTTTCGCAATGGGCGAAAGCCTGACGAAGCAACGCCGCGTGATCGATGAAGCCCGAAAGGGTGTAAAGATCTTTTCTGGGGGAATAATTCTGAAGGTACCCCAGGAATAAGCACCGGCTAACTCCGTGCCAGCAGCCGCGGTAATACGGAGGGTGCAAGCGTTATCCGGAATCATTGGGCGTAAAGAGTTCGTAGGCGGCCTTTTAAGTTGGATGTTAAATCTTGAAGCTCAACTTCAAGCTTGTATCCAAAACTGTAAGGCTAGAGATTTGCAGAGGTACGTGGAATTCTGTGTGTAGGGGTAAAATCCGTTGATACACAGAGGAACACCAAAAGCGAAGGCAGCGTACTGGGCAAATTCTGACGCTGAGGAACGAAAGCGTGGGGAGCAAACGGGATTAGATACCCCGGTAGTCCACGCCGTAAACGTTGGATACTAGATGTTGGTTTAATCGAACGAACCAGTGTCAAAGCTAACGCATTAAGTATCCCGCCTGGGGAGTACGGTCGCAAGATTAAAACTCAAAGGAATAGACGGGGACCCACACAAGCGGTGGAGCATGTGGTTTAATTCGACAATAAGCGAGGAACCTTACCAAGGCTTGACATCTCCCGAACCCCGATGAAAATTGGGGGTGCCGTTAGGAACGGGAAGACAGGTGCTGCATGGTTGTCGTCAGCTCGTGCCGTGAGGTGTTCGGTTAAGTCCGTAAACGAGCGCAACCCTTGTCCTGTGTTGAATCTTTCACAGGAGACTGCCGGCTTCAAGTCGGAGGAAGGTAGGGATGACGTCAAATCAGCATGGCCCTTATGCCTTGGGCGACACACGTGCTACAATGGCCGGTACAAAGGGTAGCTAAGCTGTAAAGTGTAGCCAATCCCCAAAACCGGTCCAAGTTCGGATTGAGGGCTGCAACTCGCCCTCATGAAGCTGGAATCGCTAGTAACCGCGTATCAGCCATGGCGCGGTGAATATGTTCCTGGGTCTTGTACTCACCGCCCGTCAAGCTCCAGTATCGTAAGATATCGGCTCCTATGTTCGATCGCTCTATTCATTTATTTGAATAGGGTGATGACCAATTTAGGTCGGTTTTCCGATTAATTTTGGAAGACAATCTTAAATTAAATTTACAAGGCAAATTCCCTATTGCATTCTGAGTGTTAGAGTAAAAAGCTCACTTTTATAAAAGTGAGCTTTTTTGTTTACTGACGGTGTTTGAAAAAGCACTATAAGAAAAACCAAATATGTCACTTTTTAAACATTCGCAGTTTTTATTGTCGCGTTGATTAATTCAATCTTTTTTAATATCCCATTAAATGTAAATGGATGTGGAAAATTTCCTGTCCACCATCCGCACCTACATTGTATAATAGTTTATATCCTTTAGAGTTCAGCTTTTTTGCTGTTTGATTAGCAAGAAGAACTGAATCAGCAATAATATTTTTGTTTTTTTCTGTTATTTCAGAAACCATGGAAATATGTTTTTTTGGTAGTATCAAAAGATGATGCTTTGCTTTTGGGTTAATATCATGTATAACCATATAATTATCATCTTCATATTCGATATTTGCAGGGATTTCTTTGTTAATGATTTTGCAAAATAGGCAATTAGGCATTAGATAAGGATTAAAAATTTTATTATACTTAAATTAATTGAGAAAATTCGAAATTGCAAATTCACATGCGTTGAATTAAAAAAAGACGTTAGAACTTCAGTTTTAACGTCTTTCCGGTGTATGTTTTTTATAGTTAATTTATGCCTCTTCTTTCAATGTATATACAGCTCTTCCAACTCTGACAAATTTTGGATTCTTTTGTAGATTTAGAGAGATAGTGCCTTTCTTTACCTTTCTTTGTTTTAATACGCCTTTCATTATTTGCTTTTTAGTTAACGGGCTTTTCTTTTTTAATAACATTTCAATAACGTCAGCAACAGTTCCTTCTTTATAACCCCATTCTTTAAGCGCGTAAAGTCCGCGTCCTACAAGTACGAAGTTTTTGCAGCGTATTAATTCGTTATGAACCGCTTGGTTGGTTACTTGCTTTTTATCAAATCCAACCGAGGAGATTTTGTCCGCGATTTCAATAAAATGTAACGGTCTTTGTGCCTCTTTCAAGATGATGTGAGCTTTATCGCGAATGCTTTTTGGATTTATATGTCTCCATCTGCTTAAACCAATGCCGGCTTTGGTATACTTTAGATTTTTATCCGCTTTTAATGCGGACCGTATATATTCCATGTCATAAATATATCCTTTTTCTTTTAATGCAAGTTCAATATCTTTAATTATTTTTTCCTCATTAATCACGTCCTTATTTTGTTCCAGCAATTTGTGCGCTTGAGATAAGACATTTTTTAATTGATTTTTTCTTTCTTTCTCCATAAACCAAAAATCATATAGATCGTTTGATTTTGAATTTTTCTCAATTTCAGGATCAATATGTAGCGCAAGGAGAATGATGTTTTTATCCACTATGGAGCTTTGATTGATTTGTTTGGTTATCAGACTTACAAGTTCGTTTTCGATTATTAATCCACCATGATTTTTTAATGTTTCTCTGGCTAAAATATTAATATTCTTCAGTTGTGTATTATCAATGGTTCTTCTTAGTTTGTTTAAGGCTATTTTTTCAATCTGTCTAACTCTTTCGCGAGTAACATTGAATTGTTTTCCTATTTTTTCCAAAGTTTGTTTTGGCTGATTGTTCAAGCTGAATCTTTTTATAATAACATCTTTTTCTTTGTTGGTTAAAACAAGAAAAAGATCTTCAACAATATGTGTAAGATTTATGTCTTGAGTTTGGGTTGTACTTTGAGGATTCGCGCTATTGTAAATTGGTGAATTTTGGTACATTTATTTTTTTAATTTTAAAATATATTTTTTATTAATTATTTGGACAATATTCTTATAAGAAGATATTAATTTGTTTAACAAAAGTCAAGTCTCTTATACAAATTTTCGAACAAAATTTATTAATTTGGATTGTTATAATAAAAATTTTTTATAAAAAAGTCAATACTTTAAAAAAATTTTCCAAATAAAGAGAAAAATATTTTTTGCAAGCTTCCAATCATATATAAAAAAGATAATATTGAGATGCCCAAACCTATTAATGGTAAGATCTCCCATGTACCTCCGCGGCCAAGATATTTTTCAGCAAAATATATATTGCCAATCCAATCTTTTAAACGCGCTCTATAATATAGAATAAGAAAGCCGGTTGGAATTCCGATTAATCCAATAATAATTCTATTTAGCATATTAATTTGTTATTGATGTATTTTAATTTTATAAAGAGATTTGGAGGGAATGCAAGGGGAGTAATTTCTTATTGACACCGGAAATGAATTTTAATAAACTTTGCTTTGTGTGTAATTTGAAGTTTGGGGCTGTAGCTCAGTTGGCTAGAGCGCCGCGTTTGCACCGCGGAGGCCAAGGGTTCGACTCCCTTCAGCTCCACCATTCTTTGCGCAGCGGAGAATGCCATTCGTATCCCGTATTGCGGGAGAAGAGGGGCAACTAAGATTGAAATTTATACTTAAATGGGCAATTAGCTCAGGTGGTTAGAGCGCGTCGCTGATAACGACGAGGTCGGTGGTTCAAGTCCACCATTGCCCACCAGTAAGAGATTTAAATAAAAAGTATAAAAAGCCTTGACTTGTGAATTAGGATTGAGTATTCTCTTTACTGCTTATGACAATTGAATTTGAAATTGTATTTGCCCCGGAGTCTGGATAACCATCCGTTATATATAGATTCAGGTTTAAGGGCATGTACAATAATGTGCCTTTTTCATTTGTTATGTAAAATTGCTCGTTGAAAATCAGGTTTATATATTGTCTTAAATTTAAGAGAATGAACAAAGAATAATTAGTATTTGATTTTGAAATTGCTAGTTAAATGAAGTTAGATATTGTATTAAATAAGTTACTTATAAAAGCATATAGTGGATGCCTTGACCTAAAATCTCGACGAAGGACGTGGCTAGCTGCGATAAGTCTCGGTGAGCTGCTAAGCAAGCTTTGACCCGGGAATTTCCGAATGGGGTAACCCCTCCAAATAAACTTTGGAGACTTCCCGCCTAGCGGGAGGGGAAAAGTTGGTGAACTGAAACATCTCAGTAACCAGTGAAAAGAAAGCAAAAGCGATTCCCTTAGTAGTGGCGAGCGAACGGGGAACAGTCTAAACCATAAAGATGCAATTGGCTGCAGCCTTAGTCTTTATGGGGTTGCAAGATATTATTGTTGCATTCCTGCATGAATGCTCATTTTGGATTATTTATTAGTCGAATAATTCTGGAAAGAATAGCGATACAGGGTAATAGCCCCGTAGATAAAAATAATTAATCTCAAATGTATTTTATCTTAAGTAGGGTCGGACACGAGAAATCCGGCTTGAATCCGGCAGGACCACCTGCCAAGACTAAATAGATTTTAGGATCGATAGTGAACTAGTACCGCGAGGGAAAGGTGAAAAGTACCCCTGTTAGGGGGATGAAATAGTATCTGAAACTGTATGCTTAAAAGGTGTCGGAGTCCCGCATTGCGGGATGACGGCGTACTTTTTGTAGAACGGGCCAACAAGTTAGCTGTATGGGGTTTGGTTAAGGGAGTAACACCCGGAGCCAAAGTGAAAGCGAGGATGAATAATCCGTTTTTCCCGCCTAGCGGGAAAAAAATCTCATGCACTAGACCCGAAACCGAGTGAGCTATCCATGGGCAGGTTGAACCTGTCGTAAAAGACGGGGGAGGACCGAACGCACCGCTCTGAAAAGGCTAGGGCCTTCAACAAGGTACCAAACCTTATTAAACTTCCAATACTCGTAAAATTTAAACAGGAGTTAGACTGTGACAGCTAAGTGCCATAGTCAAAAGGGAAACAGCCCAGATTGTTATCTAAGGTCCCAAATTAAGTTTTAGTGGTAAAGGAGGTGGGATTACATAGACAACCAGGAGGTTGGCTTAGAGGCAGCCATTCCTTTAAAGAGTGCGTAACAGCTCACTGGTCGATTGTGATCCTGCGCCGAAAATCCAACGGGGCTAAAGCTTAAACCGAAGGTGCAAATGTTCCGCTTTGCGGAGCGTGGTAGAAGAGCATTCCTGTCAGCGTTGAAGTTTCGATGTAAGTCGGGATGGAGTGGCAGGAAGAGAGAATGTTGGCATAAGTAACGTTAGTCCGATGAAAACTCGGACCACCGAAAGCCCAAGGTTTCCCAAGCAACGTCAATCGACTTGGGGTTAGTCGGGCCTAAGGTCAACCC
This sequence comes from Candidatus Peregrinibacteria bacterium GW2011_GWA2_33_10, assembly GCA_000989565.1. GTDB lineage: Bacteria > Patescibacteriota > Gracilibacteria > UBA1369 > GWC2-33-13 > GWC2-33-13. The sequence goes on from LBOO01000013.1 coordinate 50,063, forward strand.
CGCTAAGCGGGGGCAGCCGATGGATATCAGGTTAATATTCCTGAACAATATATATTTCGACCAATCTGTGATCAGTAAAAATTTTTTTGAATTGATTGAAGTGAGTTTCTCATTTCATGATAGGATAATTGATTGGAGCTCTTCACGGGTAGCTAAGGGGGGACGCAACGGGATAGTGAGAGCGTGTTATTGATTTCACGTGCAATAAGTAAGTTTATATCCTAATAATGTAAATCAGTTAGGATTCGCGAGCTTAAATGCAAAATGCCCCGCAATTGCGGGGTGATTCTTGTGGCTTCTGTTGCCAAGAAAATCCTCGTAGCGAGAAATATATGTTTCCGTACCGCAAACCAACACCGGTGGGTAGGTTGAGTATACTAAGGTGATCGAGACAACTATGCTTAAGGAACTCGGCAAAACAGCGTCCGTAACTTCGGAATAAGGACTCCCAGCATTGATTTATTAATGTTGGGCGCAGCGAAAGAACTCGCGCAACTGTTTACCAAAAACACAGGTCTCTGCAAAACCGAAAGGTTATGTATAGGGGCTGACACCTGCCCAGTGCCAGAAGGTCACGAGGAGAAGTTCACGCTTTGAATCTAAGCCCTGGTGAACGGCGGCCGTAACTATAACGGTCCTAAGGTAGCGAAATTCCTTGTCAGGTAAGTTCTGACCCGCACGAATGGTGTAATGGTGTGAGTACTGTCTCAAGCATAGACTCGGTGAAATTACAATATCGGTAAAAATGCCGATTAACTGCGGCAAGACGAAAAGACCCCGTGCAGCTTCACTACAGCTTGACATTGGGTTAGGATATATTATGTGCAGGATAGGTGGGAGGCGTTGAAGCTCTGACGCAAGTCGGGGTGGAGCCATCCTTGAGATACCACCCTTAATATATTTTGACTCTAACCCCGCATTGCGGGGGACATTGTTTGGTGGGTAGTTTAACTGGGGCGGTTGCCTCCTAAAGAGTAACGGAGGCGCGCGAAGGTTCCCTAGGCCTGGATGGAAATCAGGTCGATAGTGTATTCGCATAAGGGAGCTTGACTGCAAGACCTACAAGTCGAGCAGGCTCGAAAGAGGGCGAAAGTGATCCGGTATCTCCACGTGGGTGGGGTATCGCTCAACGGATAAAAGTTACGCCGGGGATAACAGGCTTATAGCGTCCAATAGTTCACATAGACGACGCTGTTTGGCACCTCGATGTCGGCTCGTCGCATCCTGGGGCTGGAGAAGGTCCCAAGGGTATGGCTGTTCGCCATTTAAAGCGGTACGCGAGCTGGGTTCAGAACGTCGTGAGACAGTTCGGCCTCTATCTGTCGCAGTTGTAGGAAATTTGAGAAGACCTGTCCCTAGTACGAGAGGACCGGGATGGACGAACCTCTAGTGAATCTGTTGTCTTATCAAAGGCATGGCAGAGTAGCTATGTTCGGAATGGATAACCGCTGAAAGCATCTAAGCGGGAAACCA
>LBOO01000014.1 GCA_000989565.1 Candidatus Peregrinibacteria bacterium GW2011_GWA2_33_10
AGTATTTTATATTTATTTGCCATCTTGACTGACCGGCCCGCCGTTAATATCCCAGGCGCCGCCGGCTGATGCACGGCCAGCCACCAAAAAATTTGGATTTTCCACATCCGGATTAGTAGTTGAGCCGCCCAAGACGAACACGGGCAAATATCCGGCCGGTTGGTTGGGACCGGCGTGCGTCGCCCGCTCGGAGACGACCGTGGCTTCCGCTTCTCCTAGTTGGGACTGGCGGAGCTCGGAGGCGGTTAGCGCCAGAGCTAAAGTAGTGGCCAGAGCCAGCACCGCCAGCAAATCGTATAAAAAATCTTTGGATTTAAGCATGAAAATTGAATATATCTATAATCTAAATTAATTAGTAAAATTATTGGAATTATATCATAGAAACAGTTAATTTTGTGCTTCTGACTTATCTTGTTTCCAGTAGCCCCCCATTTTCTCTTTAGTCAAAAGTCCCACCAAGCCATCTGGGACTAGACCGTTTTCTTTTTGAAATAGTTTGACGGTGGCAGAGGTCTTTGGACCCAAGATGCCGTCTTGGGCCAGACTAGAGCCGAGAACTAAGTTAAGGAATTTTTGTAATTCTCTTACCGGGTCTCCCCGGGAGCCGGTTTTCAGAATGGTCTTGTTAGCAGTGAGCAACGAGAGATTGGGCATAGGCAGGAGGGGATTGGGAATAGTGAGAATGTGGCTGCTGCGAGCTATAAATCTTATTATGTTGAAGGTTATGTGTATTTTAAGGATTCTAAAGGTAGTATGAATAAGATGTCGCAGAGTGATTTTGCGAAATATAAAGTCTCGATTACCTCCGATAAATCTTCTTCTCCTGCTTTTGTTCTTTCGGACGGCAAATATAAATTAACTTTAAAAATTTACAACAACGATGCAAAGAAGGCTTATGTTTATCTTAATAGTGATTTTTTTAATGATTTTTCAAAACAAATCAGTTTAGAGCAGACTACCACTTCATTAAACATTTTTGTGCAGTATGCTGTTCCTAATGTGCCAACTCCAACATTACCTCCGGTATCAACTCAACCTACAGTTTTAATTACCGGTTATTTTTATGAAATGGATTCATGTTCGAGTTTTAATCGTGATCAGATAACTCAGAATAGCATAACTTTAAAAGCTGTTTATACTAATAATATTTCAAGCGGAGAGGCGTACGCGACTTTTAATTCAAAAGGCATGTACACGATAAGTATTCCTACTGACGGGCAATATCAAAGTGTCAGCTTGGTTTTTTCGCATAAATTTTATGATGATCAGACTATAATTATTACTGTTAAAGGTAATAAGTCGCAGAGTTTGATGATAAAGAAGAGTACGGAGATGGAATATAAAATTTAGCTTTATGAGACGGATTATGTTATAGTTCGTAATCCGTAATTCGTAATTCGTAAGAGGAATAATTTTATAATTTTAAAATTCAATTTACGGATTAAGTTTTAAAAATACAACTTTACGGGTAAAATCCCTATTTAAAAAAACAACTTATCTATTTTGTCTATAGATTTCAAAAAATTCAAAACTTTATCCGAATAAGAAATCGCGTAAAAAGGTTTGCCCACGATTTCCGCAAAAATAATACTATGAAGCCGCATTCCTAAAATAAATCCGGATTTTTTCCACAAATATAAAATTTCCCAAAAATTATCAGTATAATCTTTAATTATAACTTGCTCCTGATTTCTCATTAAAGATTTAACTTCTTTTAATATTTCCGTATCATTTTCCGGAATGCGGGCAAATGGCACCATTAAAACTTTCAAATTTTCTTTTTCAATCTGCTCATCTAAAAACAAAGCCACTTTTTTCTTTTTTTCATCGGTTAAATTCGACCATTTCCTTAAACTCACCCCAATAAATTCATTTGGTTCCAAATCATAATTTTTTAAAAACAAAAAATCTCTTTAGATTCCTGATCCCTCACGGAAATTTTCCAAGCTTTATCCATAACTTTTTTTACAATATTTTGACTTCTTTTCTTTTTCAAAGGTCCGACACTTTGCCCATAATGCCAAACTTTTTTATCCAACCAATAACAAAATAAAGCCTGCCAAGACCACAACAAATTCGCTTTCAATTCATCCGTAAAAAGACCTCCCCCTCCAAAAATCACCAAATCCGCTTTTTTAATTTGATTCCAAGTTCTAAAAAACTCACCTTTAAAAATTCCTCTCAGTAAAGATCTCGCACCAAAAGGCATCAAATAATACGATCTCGCATTATGCAATTTCAAAGTATTCGCGGGATCATTGGACAAAACGGAAATTTCAATTTCAAAAGCGGATTGAAATTCGTTTCGAATCCAATCCGCTTTATTGATTTCCTGCAAAATACCCTCTAAAATAGCTTCATCCCCAAGGTTAGAGGCTCCGTAATTACCAATAATTAAAATTTTTTTTTCATAGGAATTTTATAAAATCAGAATAATTATAATACCTAAAAATTTTCAGGCCAACCTTATTCCTTATCTTTCTCTTCTTCTTTTGCAACTTCATCTTTTGCATCATCCTTCTTCACATCTTCACCTGTCTCTTCAGTAGGCGATGTATGAGGTTCATTAGCGATTTGTGTAGATTCTTCCTTAACCTCCATAACCGGTTCTTCGACTTTTTCACGTTCAACCGCCGCAAGTGCGTCTTTCTTTATTTGATCCAAATCCTCACCCTTAAGATCCAAAAATTTTTCTTTAAGTCTAGCTGATTTTCCTGATCTATCACGCATATAATATAATTTTGCTCTACGAACTTTACCAACTTTTACAATATCAATTTTTTTAATATTTGATGAATGTAAAGGAAAAATCCTTTCAACTCCGACTCCATCAACGATTTTACGTACAGTAAAAGTTTTTTCAATGGCTGTACCGCTACTGATCTTAATAACAAGGCCTTCGTAAATCTGAACTCTTTCCTTTCCGCCTTCTTTGATTTTTTGGTGAATTCTGACAGTCATTCCGGATTTTAAATCAGGAACTCCCGTACGCAGGTAATTTTTGTGAATTTCCTGTAATAAACTTGTTGAGATACCCATATTAAACTTGACAACTTATAAAAATCATTCTTGTGAGAGTATAGAAAAAAATCACACGAAAAGCAAGAGAAAAATAAAAAAAAGTCACATAATAATACTTTTTGAAACACTCTGGTCTATTCAAATTTCACCCAGCTTATTTATGGCAACAATATTTCTCTTATCTTTTACCAACAAATTCACAAATCTGTCATTACATTTTAATCTATACATAAAATCTTTAGTTGAAAGGATGCTGAATTTAACCGGCCTCTTTGTTTCCAACTGTTCATTTAAAAACTTCTCCAAATCCGATTTATTAACTTCTCCGACAATCAACAAATCCACTGCATCATCTTTATCCAAAAATAATCCGGCCATTAAAAGAAAATCTATATTTCCCAATTTCTTAATTTTTTCCGAAATATTATCTTTGGAATTAACAGCTTTCACAATAATGTTCCTTAAATCATAAAATAGAACAAAATTTTTATTCACCACATAGAACTTACGTCTATTTTTAAATTTACTTTTTAACAATCCCATTTTTTTTAAATTATCCAATTCTCTTCTTACCGAATTGATCTGTTCATCCAATTTCCTCGTTAATTCGCGAATATAATATTCTTCATCAGGCTGAAGAAGAAATAAAGACAGAAGTTTGACCCGCGCCTTGGATGTGAATAAATGTTTGAGCATTAATTAGTGATTAAATTCAGTATTTTCCCGTTTCTTGAACAAATTTTTATTTTCCCAAATCAACTTGTATCAAAATTTTATTCAAAAATCAAGTACACAAAAATATAGGATATCTTTTTACCCTAAACTCAAACCAAAATCAAGAACAATTTTTTTACACGAAAAATTTAAAATTTAGAACCCATCATCCTCATCTTCTTCACTATTGTTTCCGCCTTTTAAAATCGATTGAAATAGACCGAAATAAAAAATTCCCGTAATTATTCCCAAAAGAGTCGATCCGAAAATCAAAAAAGTGGGTGAAGTCTGATTATTGACCTGATAAAAGAAAATACCGAGATTATAGCAATAGGATTGCACATTTTCAAAAGCTATCACTAAAATCAAGATAGTAAAAATAATTGATCCTATTAAATAAAAAATCTTCATAATTTTTTAAATTTAATTAAAAACTATCCTAATTATACCTCATTTTACAAATATTTAGCAAATAATTTCTCTATTTTAAGCTTGTTTATAAGCTTCGCATAACCTGCTCCGCCTTTTTCATAATATTCCAAAACAGCTTTTTCTTGATCCTTGGGATAATGAGATAGAACATGATCAATTTCTTTTTTCAACTCTTCATCTTCCACTTTTATTTCAGCCATTTCAAACGCCTTGCTCATGGCGAGTCTCATTTCCACCCTTTTAAGAGCTTGTTTTTCATTTTCTTTCCGTAAATCTCTATTCTGTTTTTCCGTGAATTCTACAAATTTCTCCCATGGAATACCTTTATTTGTAATATCATTTTTAATCTCTTCCAAAATAAAATCTTTTTCTTCCGCAATCATTTGATCAGGAATCTCCATTTTTGACCTTTTAACCAATTCTTCAATAAACTCGTTCTTTCGTTCTTCTTCGGCTTCTTGCTCTCTATATTTCATTAAATCTCCGGATAAAAGTTTTTTCCATTCATCCAAAGATTGTTTTTTGCCGGATATATTTTCAATAAATGCTTCATCCAATTCCGGCAAAATTCTTTCTTCAATCCTCAAAACTTTAACTCTGAATTTTATTTTTTTATCCACGAATTTTTTTTCGTGATAATCCTTTGGAAAAATGATATCAAACTCCTTTTCCTGATCTTTTTTTAAATCAATAAGTTCTTCTTCAAAACCCGGGATCATCATATTATCACCAATAATAATCGGATGTCTTTTACTTTTTATTTCCGCTATTTCTTTACCTTCTTCATCAAATCCTTCAAAACTGACTTCAACTCTATCCCCTTTCTTAGTTTCCCGTTCCACATCGTTAAATTTGGCATTTCTCTTTAAAATGTTTTCAATCACATCTTCAACATCTTTATCAGTAACTTTTACTTCTTTTTTTTCAATTTTAATTTTATCCAAATCAGAAAGCTCAACTTCCGGCAAAACCGCCACAATTGCTTCATAAACCAAAGGTTCTTGAGATATGATCTTTATTTCCGGATGAGAAACGACTTTAATATTATTTTCTTTTACAGCTTGAGCGTAAGTTGGAGACAAAGCTTCATCTATAGCCAAATTTCTAACATAATCAGCACCAACATGTTCTTTAACTATCTCAAGCGGAACTTTCCCTTTCCTGAAACCTTTAATATTAATTTCCTGCGAAAGTTTATGCAAAGCTCTTTGATAATATTTTTCAAAATCATCAGCGTCCAAAGTAATTGATATCTGCACTTGCGATTTGGGCAAGTTTGTTATATTAACATTCATAAATAAAAAAATTTAAACATTAAGCGTAATTCCTATACCAAAGACTCAAAAAATAAGCAATAAAAACCTTTTATTTTAATCGAAAATACATTATATCAAATCCATTTTGCCTAAAAGTCAAAATTGTAGTATAATTTAAAAAAATTTATAACGGAAATATGGCAAACAGTACAGATCAAATTATTGGAAATAGCAATCAAAATTTAGATATTGAACTTATAAACAAAGAATTGAACATACCCGGAGCAAGCGGACAAGACCCCGCTGTTAATTTAGAGGGATTTATAGATAATTATACAAATAGAGCAAATAATATATTGGAATATGTTGATGGAACAACTCAGAGTTCAGACCAATTAAGGCAACTGATCGGCGGAAATCCAAAAAACTTTTTAACCGGAGAAGCATATTACGATAAAATTCAAGAATTGGCTAATCGAGAATTTGAAACTCAAAACAGCGGGAATGGATTTATTGATCGAACAATAAACTCAATCCGCAGACGTTATGAAGACATTTTAGGAAATAGATTCTCTCACCGTACTTCCACTTATGCTGAAAGACAAATCTTAGGAGAAGGCGATATTAACCAAAAAATTGTTAATGTACTTACAAGAATTATAAATATAAACGGAATCACTTTTTTAACGGATGTTCCTTTGACAACCGGACCACATACGGCGAATTTAAATTTTGGTGTTTCTCCATGCGGTATTCCTCAAATGCCCCCGCCTCCGGGAGGAGGCCCTTTACATTTTATTGAAATAGACTTTCTCCGCACTCCCCTGCCGGAAATTCAAAGACAACTTCAAGAACTCGGCCAATATGGCCATTTAAGCACACAAGCCGGATTTCGCGAGTACGAAACTCAAAAAAGACTTCTTGATACTCTTCATTTAAAAATAATTTCCGGTACAATGCTGGAAAATGTTCAAGAAAGTTTATACGAACAAAATTTTTTAAGTCTAAAATGGCACGATCCGAATGATCCTTACCGTATGAGACAAGAATTGGAAAATATTATCAATTTAAATGGTTTTGGCAATCCGGAAACAAAAAGCTTAATAGTAAGATGGTTTACTGAATCTCAAAGATCAGCAGGCAATCCAACTGTAACCGCCCAAATCGACGAAAGAAAAAATATGGCATTCAATTATCTTGGCCGACGCAATATACCGAAAGCGGATATAATTAGAGAAGAAAAACAAATTCAAATAAATAAAAGTAAATTTGAAGAAATGAAAACATATTGTGACAGTATAGATAATTTAGCTTATTCTGTTTCTCAATTCCATTTATCTCCACCTCCGGGAACCATATTTAATAATATTGAAGATCAAATCAATTTTCTTATGGCTGAAAAATCTCAGGTAAATCAAGAAATCAGAGATAACGGCAGAACGGTTGGAGGTGTATTTACTCCTTTCACAACAACACATGAAATTACTGCGCGTCAAACAAGATTAAGATATTTAACGGAAGAATTAACCCAAAGCAAAACTGCGGAAAGAGAACAAACCGACTTAATGAAAAAAACACAAAGCTTTTTAGATATTTTTTATAATAATTTTAATGCGCCTTTAACTGCCGCTGGCGCGATTCCCGCGTCAATAACGGCTTTACATACGGCATTAACCACCGCAAGCGCGGCAGGAGCCACAAAAGCTCAAATAAACGCTTTGTCAAACCTACTGACAAGAAACAACTTACAACTTCTTATTGCCGCAATAAACATTGACAATGCAAACCCGACATTAACTCCAAACCCTTGGATGATAATTACCTCTTTTATTGAAACTCAAGAAAATAATTTATCTGAAAGAAAAAAAATGGTTGAAAACACAACAACTTTCAGCCCTCAAGATTTCCTGTTCGCTTACGAAAGAGCTACAAACCATCAAAAAGGAATCCGCGATGAAGAAACTTTAAGAGTTCTTGCCTTTAAAAGTACTGAAATGCAACTTATGCAAGCTGAAAAAGCGAAATTTCAATCAGCGCTGAATCGCGAATTCAGCCAACAAGTATTGAACCGTGAACAGCATAGAAGAAGATCCGGTCCGAGAAGAATTCTAAATACAATCAGAAATTTAACATCACAGGAATACGAGGCGGATGAATTATTTACAGCCTTAACAAGATACTCAAGCAGGCATTACAAAGCGTTAAAAGATATTCAAATAGATTCAAGCGAACAAGAAATGCGCGAAGCTATCACAAATAACAATTTAAAATACAATGATTTAAGAATAATCTGGGAAACTTTTTATGACATATTTATTGACCGAAAAATAAAAGGAGTGGATGGAAGCATAGAAATTGCAGATTCATCTTGGCAACCTGTCAGAAATTTTGTAGACAATATACAAAAAATTTACATTGATTTAAAAACAGAAGATTTTATTGATAAATGGAATAACGGTATCCAAAATCCCCCTCCGGCTGAAAGCGCTGCTCCCGAAACAATCCCTGAAGCAAAAAATGATATTCAAAAATATCAAAATATAATTGAAAAACAAGAAGAAGAACAAAAAGCCGCAAATGACGATTATCGCGCTAATATAGATAAAATCAGAGAATATGTAGGAGACTTTAGAAAATTTCTTACTGATGGACCCGATTTCAATAAACGGATAAAAACACTTGAGAAAAAAACAGAAACTAAGACTTTAACTGAACCTGATAAAACTTTCTTGGAAAGCTTAACCGGATTAAAACCGGAGCATATAAACTTCAGAACATTAGTAGAAAAAGGATTATTTATCAAAGAATTAGTTGATATAGGAATAGGAATTGCAAATATGCAAAAGGATAATTTAAAAAAGAAAGCAATTGATACCGGTGCACATATAAAAAATAAAACAATTTCAAGCGCAAAATATACAAAAGAAACAACAGTCAAACTTGGGAAAAAAACCGGAAGTTTGGCTTGGAGAACAACAAAAGCACCATTCAAAGCTGCATGGTGGACAATCAAAGCCCCTTTCAGATTAATTAAAGGAGTTGGTTACACGGGGCCGAGATATGTAGTTAGAAAAATGTTAAAAAAATAAAATTTAAAATATAAAAAGACATCTAAACAAAAACAAAAATGCAAAAAAAATACTATTTTGGAATTATTACAATTTTACTGATTACTACCTTTATCTATTTTAAAGACACAATAATTCCAAAAAATCTCTCTACAGACCTTACTTCAAATGATTCAGTAACACCTTTTAATTGCGGCACATTAATAAGCGCAAGCTCATCAAATGCCGGAGGAAATTCCCCGGGAAATTTGAATTATGGAATTTCCTTTTGGTACGGTGTCGGATCAGTAACACCGTATAGCCATCTTGGTCCCACAGGAAACGAATTGGGACATTTGGATGATAATAATCAATTCGGTCAAAGGTATACCTCTCAAACACCCGCGGTTTTTGCGGTTGGAGCAGCTGACGCGATTGGCGAACAAACCATATCGGTAACTTGTGATACCGGCTCATTAATTGTTTACACTCCTGTATTGGACAATGTAGGAACAAATATGAGATTATATGTCGCTTCTGATGGATCTACGTATCACTCACGTGCTGACCATAATTATAGTACTTGGCCGAACGGGCCTGACTTAACATCCGATCAAGCTATGGTGCCGGAACATTTAGCCAAAGCTTCTTCATCGTACGCGGCAAATTGTTTCAATTATAATCAAACCACTTACAGCTCATGGACATGCGATTCTACAAGTGTCAAAAAAAGAGAACAAATAATAACCGGTAAAAATTTTAATCCAAGTACCGGATTATGCGATATAAACACATCAGACACTATATGGGAGACATTACCTTGCGCTGAAGGTGAAACATGTACAAACGGCACTTGCGCGATAAACAGCTTATTTGTTGATAAAACCTTTAATGCGGAAACTCAAGGGTTTAATACGACTAAATTTAATACCATCCAATCCGCTATTAACGCTTCTAATAATGATATGACAATAAATGTGGCGGCAGGTACTTATGAAGAAAACATCACAGTCAATAAAAACATCACTCTACAAGGCGAAAACGCAAAAACCACTATTGTCGACGGTAAAAACATAAGTACGGTTGTAACGATATCCGCGAGCAATGCAAAAATAGATGGATTCAGTATAAAAAATAGCAGTATAACGTCAAGCGAGGTAACGCAAAACACAGGCCTTCTTATCAAACCGACAACAGCTAATAACGGAACATTTACAATCAGCAACAATTATATATTTAATAATTTTTACGGCATACGTCTCTATAATGGAGGCAATAGCAAAGCAGTAATCAATAACAATTTAATTTACAATAATATTCTTATTGGAATTCACAACTACGATTTCAGCAATGAAATAAGCATTCTGCAAAACACAATCGTACATAATGAAACCGGCTATTTGGACAGCGTTAATGCGGGAATTAGAAATATTAAAAACAATATTATAATCAATAATAATAATTATGGAGTTTATTTTACAGTATTAAACGCAATAACATTCAATATTTCTTACAATAATGTTTGGGGCAATAAAGATGGAAATTACATCACTTATAATAATGGACAAAAAGTGAATATTGCTGTTACTCCCGGAACAGGAGAAATATCAAGCAATCCTCATCTAATTTCCACAACCCAAGGAAATTATTATTTAAACAGCGATTCTCCATGTATCGCGACAGGCGAAAATTCAGTTGATATGGGAGCATTTCCTTACACGGCTCAAGCAGTCTTAGCGAATACATACGGATCTCTTCTGAATTTAAATGGCAATAATTTGACCATCAGTCCGAACGGATCTTCAAATGTGAATCTTGAAATAACCAATCTGGCCTCAGCATTAGATTCTTTTACAATAGAATTGGTTGATAATACGCCAAATTATTCCTGCGGCTTATTAAATCCCGACCAAATTCCCGAAATGCTTCTAAAAGCTAATCAAAAAGTTATTATAAATTACACATGCACAGGCTCTTCAACCTTAGCTTCAAACCAAAAAATTGATTTTAAAGTAAAATCAGCGGCTCTGGAAACTTTAGGCCAAAACGCATTTAATACGGCAACATTGAATTTCAGCTATTCAAATCAACAAAACAACAGCGGCTCTTCAGGATTAAACACGGGCTCAAGCGGCTTAAACGGTAACAACTCCGGATCTACAGGATTAAACACAGGTTCAAGCGGTTTAAACGGTAACAACTCCGGATCTACAGGATTAAACACAGGTTCAAGCGGCTTAAACGGCAACAATTCCGGGGCTTCCAATCTTAACAATAATGGCAACAATAACCAAAACAACCCTAACACGGAAAATTCCGTATCTAATCAAAACAATAACAATTCCGGATCTACCGTCCTGAATCCGGAATCTGACGAAACCGATTCGGATATTCCGGAAGACGAAGAAACGTCAAATATAAATAATTCAGGAGAAAGCGGTTTAAATAAAAAAGAAAAAGATGAAAATTTCAAAAAAATCGCTGACAAAGTTACTGAAATAGAAAAGAAACAAGAAGAAAGCATTAAAAATTTAAAGAAAAAAATTGATGAAATTTCTTTAAAAAATGAAGAAATCGCTGAAAAAATAAATGAAGTTCTGGAAAAAAGCGCGGAAAAATATATTGAAACAATGAATAAAATGATCAAAAATTTGGAACAAATAAATGAAGATTGGCAACAATTATATTTACAAACCGAAATCGCGATAATTAATGTTTCTGAAAGTTTAAATAAATCCATTTCAAATAAAATCAATGAAAATTTAAAAAAAGACTATTTTGAATTGGAAAACAAAATTTTAAGTTATCATTTTGTTGGTGACACAGGAGATCTGGTGGTTCAAGAACTTGATAATTTAAATCAAAATATTGAAAATCTATCCGAAGAAAAAATTAAAATAAAATTAAAAATTTTCTTTAACGCAGTGGATGAATATATACAACAAGCCAAAGAGGAAAAACTTGAAAAAGGATTGATTCCGTTCAAAGACGCAGATGATGGTGATTGGTGGAAAACTTATACCGCTTATTTGAAAGAAAAAGGTGTAATTCAAGGATACTTGGATGAAAACAAAAATCCATTGGGAGAATATCGACCCGCGAATACAATGATCTTGGGTGAGGTTCTTGCCGCGGCTTTAAGAAACGCGAGAATCGCGCCGGGAAAAGCTGAAGATGCATACACCTATGGATATATAGGCGAAAATAATTGGATTCTTCCATATTTCGTTGCGGCAAAAGAGCACAATCTGACGATAGTGGATAACGTAAAAACATTTGAAGACCTTATCAGACCAATAGATCGAGGAGAAGCGATAATGACCTATTTACAAGCTTTAGAAATACAACCGATTCTCAAAGAAAAAGCAAGCTTTCCTGATATTACCGATCACAAAGCAAGAGGTTATATCGAAAAAGCAAAAGAAATGGGAATAGTCGAAGGACATCCGGATGGAAATTTCAAGCCGAACGACACAATAAACAGAGCGGAATTTGCCGCGATTGCTTATCGAGTAATAGAATAAATAACACTGTATTTTTAATCGACTAAAACCCCAATTTATGATAAAATATTAAGATTTTAACTAAAGAAATAAAAATAAAAATGCAGACAAAAGAGGATCTACAAACAAAAATCAAAAAACAATTAGCGAAAAGTCTTAAAAAACATGAAATCACACCTCGTGATTTGCTGTTAATATTAACGATTTTTTCAAAAGCTGATACATCCGAAGAACTCCATTTATTAATCGAGCTTTTTAAAGATGAATATCCTCCGTTTTTAGAACTGTTGGATACGGAAAAATACGATACGAAAAGCGAATTTGAACATTCAATTCATGAATTCATATCTGAAATGGTGCAAGTGAATCCGCTTTTAGCGGCAAAAATCACTCATGAAGCATTAAAAAAAGAATCAACATTAGATTCGATTTCAAAACAATTTCCTGAGTTCAAAAACTTTCTCCAAAACAAAAAATAATGGCTGAAAATAAAATACAATTTACAGACACTGATGATTTAACTCCTGAAAGTGAAAAACTTCTTCAAGAAGAAGCGGAAAAAGCATATTTAAGATCACAAAACGACGAACACTTTATTGAGGAAATCTCAGAAATACTTGAAAACGAAGAAAAAGAAAATTTCTTTCCGGAAGCATTAAAAACAAAGCTATTCGAAAACATGGGAATTGACGAAAATGATTTGGAATCTCAACAAGCCATAAAAACAGAATTTTTAGGTAATTTTTGCGATATAATTCATAAAAATTTATCAGCTCCGGAACAAGCTAAAATTTCTCATTTGACCGATACTCCTTCTTTAAATGATTTGAAAATTTTTATAAGTAATTTTAAAGCACATGTTAAAGATGAGGAATTAAAGTCTAGCCTTAATTACATTTTAGATAATTTGTTGAGTGAAATAGAAATTGAACCTGACAAATTTGTGCCTGTAACTGCGGATATAGATAAATATACGTTACTTCTTGGAAAAATAGAGGAGCAATTAAATAAACTGTCAGGTCATCAAAGAGAAGAATATAGTAAAAAAATTGAAATTTTAAAAAAAGATTTTGAAACATTAAAAACAAGCGAAAAAACTGAAACTCTTGATACGACTTCAATAAAAAACACATTGGAAAACATTAAAAATAATAACAAAACATATTTTGCTGAAATTTCATCCATAAGTTCACAAATGCTAAAACCGCCCGTCAAAGACAGAAAACCTTTTTTTGGAAATATTCAAGAAATGAAGAACGAATTGATAGCTCCCCAAAGCAGATTACAAAAAACTGAAGAAGAATTAAAAAATATTGAAGAAGTATTTAAAGATAAAAGCGGTGCATTGCCACCGGTATTTAAAAAAGTTCAAACAGAGATTTCTGAATCCTTACAAAAAATAGAAAATATTCTTTCTCTGGATATTACAAAATTCACACCACTGGATGACACTCAAAGAGCTGATTTAATGACAGAATTTAACAAATTGTTTCAGAATACGGCCAATGAAAATATTCAAACTATAATTGCAAAAAATACAGAAAATTTGACTAAAATAATTCCGGCATCTAAAACACTTTTCAAATCTCTCGATAAATTCAAAATTTTTCAAAACTTAGTAAATAAAACACATGAAATAGAAAACAAATTATTCGGCGCAAAAGCGACAATTGGAGATATTGACAGTTATGACATTAGTAAAACGGTAAAAAAACAATTAA
Organism: Candidatus Peregrinibacteria bacterium GW2011_GWA2_33_10; assembly: GCA_000989565.1. GTDB lineage: Bacteria > Patescibacteriota > Gracilibacteria > UBA1369 > GWC2-33-13 > GWC2-33-13. Next base: position 13,695 of record LBOO01000014.1, read on the forward strand.
ATGAAAAAAAACGAATTGATCAAATAAGCTTAAACTTAAACTCACAATTGGAAAAATTTGATGAAGAATCCAAAAACAATGAATTATTCACGGATACAGAGCTTCACGAACATTTTTATCGCAAACACTTATTTGATAAAGCTCATACCAATCCGGAATTTTTAAATGACTTGGAAAAAGCGCAAAAAGAATTTAGTGCATTGGCGGATATGAATAATTTCAGTTATGATAAAGAAATTCTCAAAAAAGAAGCAAGCATTGCGGACAAATTAAGCTTTTTTCAAAAATTGACCGAAACCTTGGGAAAAGAAAACATAAATCCGAGTTTAATAAATTTATATGAAAAAATCTTAAAAAGTGAACACAATCCTGAAACAAACCTGAAAAAATTAATGGATAAAGTGAATGAATTGGAAAAAACTAAAAAAGAGTTATTGGATGCCAAAAATACCGATGTTCTAAGTGATAAAATCCCAAGTTTGATGCAAAACCTTCAAAATCAGGTAAATGACTTGCGAAAATTGGAATATGAAGTATTCGGGACTAAAAAAGCTGTCGATGTAAAAAAAGAAATAAATAGAAAAAGAAGAGACATAAATGGACAAATTGAAATAGACACGAACGGAAACATAATTTCCCAAAAAGGCAAAAAATTGGATACATATTTGGAAAATTTAAAAAAAGAAGTAACAAAAACAAAAGATGAACTTTCAATCCTGAAAGATAACGTGGACAAAGCAACAGATGATGAAACAAAAGAAAAAAATCAAAACGAATACAAAATAAAATATCAATATTTAATCAGACTTGAAGAAATACTTGAGAAAAAAGAAGCTGACATGCAAAACTTCATAATCTCCGGACATCCGGAAAAAATAGGTTTTAAATCCGGAGTAATAAAAGAATCCATAAAGGGAAGAGAAGCAGAAAGATTCTCAAATTATTCCGTTTGGGACAAACTCAGATTAAGCAGACTCTCATTGGCTGTAAATCCAAAAAAATATTGGAATATGCGCTTTGAAGCTCATCACAGAGAAGCCCTCTCTAAAAATTTAAACCGCGAAATCAGCGAAATGCTGGAAACCGGATTCGCCCCTGAATATAAATATTGGAATGAAATAAACAAAATTATAAAAGCGCCATATAAACGTCTTATAGAATTATATTTCAAAGGTCATCGAGAAGGAGCTTTAAACTGCATGAATAAACTTGAAGCATTAAATAAAAACGCGGTTGAAATCGATCAACGAAAAATTGAAAAATTAAAAACGAAATATCCGGAATTGGCGGAAGAAGAAGACATTTGGAATTCAAAAGACATAAGAAGAGCGATTACCTTACATCGCAGAATGTTAAAAGCAACCAAGAAAGGAAGTAGTAACAAAGTTGATCAATTCAGAAATGAACTGAAAAGTTTAATCCGCGACAAAGAAGCCGCGAATAAAGAAATGCAAAAATTGATATCTTTAAATTTAAAAGGCGGAAGTATAGACGAAGCTATAAAAAACATAAGAGAGAAAGAAAAATCCACATCAGAGAAAATCGATAAAAGAACGGAGAATATTTATCAAAAATTCGAAAAAGTGCTTACAGAAATTGATCCAAAATATTATCCAAATCCAAAAGAAAGATTTGCCGCCGACAAAGAAAAATGGCAAAAACTTTCACTGTCGATCAGAATTCCTGAAGACTTTGACAAAAACACCATTAAGCCGTTTTTCAAATTTTTAAAACATCACCAAAAAAATTCTGTTTACCAATTCCGACCGGAGGATATAATTATCCTATTACAAATGCAAAACGCCAATTTGCTTAATAATCGAAATCAATTATCAAGCGCTTTAGACTTTAATAAAGATTATTTATACTTAAAAAATCAAAATAAAATAAAAACAGTTCGCGATTATCTTGCATATCGCAAAGATCCGACTCATCAACAAGCCATGAAAATATAATATGAATGAAATAAACCCACAAAATTTATTAAATGCTCTATACAAAACATCTCTTTCCGCAGAAAGAAAAGCATTCTATGCCGATAAAATTTCAAATAATGAATTAACGGATGAGCTGAAAATCGAATTGAATAAAGAACTCGAACAAGAAAACAAAGAGCTGAACAATGTTCTCAATGAAATGGACTCAAATCAAATTCAAGACGCGGTTTCTATCACGGAAGAAGAAACAAAAAAAGCAAAAATATTGGATAATCTGGAAGAAAAAATAACCAAATTAAGACATTTAAAAGAAGAATACGAGGACAAAATCGAAAAAATCAATGAATTCTACGATCCGTTAATCGAAGAACTCCGCACCGAAGACTCCAAACAAAAATTGATTCAGGAAAAAGAAGTCAAAATGAGCCGAATTATCCAAGAATTACAAAAATTGGTGGAAGAAATGGAAAATCAGTGACCTTATCCAACTACATTGTCCCTATACTCCCTTACCTTATTTCGCAATTCCTTCTTATAAAGGTCCAAAATGTCATCAGTAACAATATTACCGGTTACTTCTCTTCTACCACCAAAGCGACCTGTATTAATAAAATTAATTTTATTAATTACACTTGCTACTTTTGAGCTTATTGGAGGAAGAGAAGCGCCTGCAGACGCTTTGCCGTCCAATAAATGTTTTATCGGTGAATCTGCAGGATTATTTAATAATCCAATATTATTATAAAATAATAGCGCCATTTTATATTCAGCCCTCAAAGGAGGCACCATCTTTTCTCTAAATAAATTCTCCACACTATCTTCCATCTCATCCGGAAAGTTAGCAAATGGTGGGTATTCACGAATGTCTTCATTTACAACATAATCCTCAATTTGTTTCAATTTATATAAATTTTGTTTATAAGTCTCTAATTCTCCGGCTTTAAATAAAACATCCAATTTTCTACCAGACATTCTCTCTGTACCTTCCACGATAGAAGAAATATCAGAAACAGGAATATTTAATATCATTTCCTCGGATTTTTCGCGTGTAACAAAAGGTGGAGCAGAAGGAATATCTAAATAATTTTTTGTAATATAGGTTAATATATCGTTCATATCTTCAATTTTCACCGGAAACATCGCAAAAAGCTCTAGTCTTTGATAATCCAAAGCAAAATCATTAGGTTTATCTTTATCTACAGGTTTCGTAAATTGGATTGCAAGCACTTCTTCATTTTTATTTAAAACCTCTTTTTTCTCCTGAGAAAAAGGCTCTCTCATTTCATTAACATCTGCTTTTTGCTTTCCCTGAATAATATCAATATATTCTCTTCCCGCTGGAATTCTGGTAAAAATTCTCATTGAAGGTTCAGGATAAGTAAAAATAACCGCATCTATTAATCTCATTTTACTTAAATTCTCCGCAGGAACACCGTTTCTTGCAGCTTCTTCCCTTGCCTTAGCCAAAGCTTGATTCAAAAAATTACTTAATTCCGCAATATTTGAAAGTCTATGCTGATCAGCAATGGGAACATCCTGCGAAATATAATAAGACGTGGTATAACCATTAACATCTTTAGCTTCATAAAAATCCCGTAATTCTTCATTACCTGAAGATCCAAAATTTTCTATAAATTCCTCCCCAAATAAAGGCATATTAGCTTTAATAAAGTCAATTGAACCCTTATTTACATCTATACCACCCACATTTTCAACATCTCGATAAACAGTTTTAATATTACCAATCACCCTATGTTCATTTTCAACATTTGTCCCAAGATGCCATTTTTCAGGCAGCACGCAATCAATTGTATGAGAACCAATGTATTGTGTCCAATATCCCGCAGAACAAGATTTTATTGAATCCCACCAGTCAGTAGTCCAACCCGTAGAAGTACCATTAGCCTCTTTCTCTCTTTCTATTAAATTTTCCACATTCCCCTTATCATCAATAGAAAGAGGCGTAAGATAAAGATTTATCCACCTGTCATGTATGGTCCCGCATATTTTATCTTTAAGTTTTTCCAAGTAGCCTTTTCCCTCAAATTCTTTCATTTTTTTCTGATACTCGGGAACATTGGTCAGCCAATTGGCGAATAACATTTCAAAATCGATTTCCTTCAGATTTAATTCTTCATTACGACAATCCCTTTCAATAACTGAAGGTTGATAAACATACGTAAAGAAAAAATCCAAAATTTCAGTTAAATCCTTCTTTGTCATCAAAGGAGTGTCTATATCAACCAGTCCTCCGGTTTTATCCTTATTTTTCCAAGCATCCAAATAATCCAAAGCATTCATTTTCGATTCTCTGGAAAAAACCAATAAATTCGCGAAATTAGTTTTAATTCTCTGATTTTTATCTTTATTTTTCACTCTTTTATCAACAATTTTTTCAAATTCATCGATACCTCTTAACTTTTCAGCTGATTTCAAAGAAATACCGGTAAATAATTCAGGCAGCATTTGCGTAAACAGTTCCTTGTTTTTCAAACCCAAAGAAGCAGCTTCACCTATCACAATTCCCAAAGCGCCATATCCCACCGCTTTCTTGTGATTTGCTAAAAATTTAACCAAAAAGTAAGTACCAACACCAAATATTCCCAATTTAAGCGCAGGAGGAATATCAGCATTGTAAATATTACCAACAAAATCTTTCACGCCTTTAATAGAATCATTAAATAAATCAACTGATTTCTTCCCTATCGAAAGATCTTTCATCTGATGCACCTGCTCTTCCACAGTTGCGATTTTCAAAGTCTTGCTTTTTAATGCGGTTTTCTTTAAAGAAGTTTGAACCCTCATATTTTCCAATTTATTCTGTTCAATTCCTAAATAAGTTTTCATCCCTTCCGGTATCTGATATTCAGGTTTTAAAGCAACCTGTAAATCAAAATAGTTATTTATCATTGATGGAAGTTGAGGCTTATCTGGATTTTCCAATTGAATCGCCTGAATTTCCGAATAAATTTCTCTATATTTCTCCTGATATTCAACTTCGGTTAGAGGAATATAAATTTTTTGACTCATTTGCGCTGATTCATCGACTCCTTCTGTAATTTGCTTTATTAGTTCTTCAATCTTAAGGAAATGTTTATTATTAACTCCGGCAGGCTTTAATTCTTCCTTTATTTTAGAATACAAAATATCCTTTTTTGCTTTTAAAGTTTGCATATTTTCTTCAGATAAGTTGTCTCTTTTCAAAACCGCTTCAATATTTAAAACTTTAGACTCAACGCCTTGGTCCCAATAATATTCCAACAAATCCATCTCCTCAAGAGAAAGCCCCAAATCAGCTTTTTTTCTTTTTAAAGTTTTTTCATCCGAAATTTGTAAAGCTTCCTTTTGCAAATACTTAAGCCTATCATCCACATCACTCGGAGATTTCCCTGCTGCTTCCATTTTTTTCCTTAAAATAACCTCCATCGCGTCAATAGGATTATAAAGCTGATCAAATACTTCCTTGCTATGAATCTGTCGTTCATTCACATAACCGGCTATTTCCGCGGTATTAACGGAAATTTTTTCAGTTTCAATTTGCTGAGGAGCATCACTTGATCTTTCAATCCCATTTTGAAAAACACGCCTACTTAAAGCAAATCCCTCTGTATATCCACAACTCTGTAAAAATATAATGAATTTTTTATTTAAACTTTCCATTTAATAAATTTTATTTTTGTTTTCTAAATTTATCTATATATTTTACCCGAAAAAGCCCTTTAAAACAATAGATTGGACAATCTAACATTAAACATAAGTCTTGACTTTTTTATAAAAACATGTTTAAGATAAACATTCAGAGTTCTTTGACATCCATGAATTCCTATAAATCCTCCGCAATCCGGAGATAAATACGCGAATTCATAGTGCGTAAGCTCTGATTTTGGTTTTTAAGAGAGTCTTCTCGGAAAAAAGGTTAATTTTTATTAATTTTTTTCTGAAAACAGCCCTCTTAAAAATCAATTTACGGGCTGCTTTTCAGAATACAACAAAGGAGAAAAACATGAAAAATTTAGCGACAATTATTTTTTGGCTGACGATTTTAGGGATTGGCATAGTCATCGGAATCAAAGCCGATGAGTATTTCAAAAATCCCCCTCCGTCTGGGTTGACGGTGTCGTCGAGTCAGTGGGACGGAGCGGGAAACGAATCGGCAGCAAAAAAACTCGAATTTCACTATCGGCCTTCAGCCAGTAGGCTGAAGGCCAAAAAAATAATCGAGGGGACGTACCACGTCCCCGCTACGTTCATAATGTTAGCCCTTCCATTCGTCATCATGCTATTGGTGACAAAATGGAGAGAGGGGAAGAAAGAGGCTTCGCGAGAGGCCTTTTTAATCTTCATCTTCGGGCTAACATTAATTATTTCCAACCTGCTTTTGGGGAGTATCCTACTCTCCCCGAAGGCAATGGGTTGGGGGGGGTTGCTTTATCTAATTCTAATAGGTGAAATTTTATTATTAAGGAAGTCGAAATCGACTTCTTTAATAATTATAGTTTACACCTATTTAATAATGGTATCGTGGGCCCTCCACGATATCTTCATGTAAAAGCAGCCCCCACCTAAAAGACGTTTTCCAAACCTGATAAGTACCTTTATCCTAGCGCAATGCTACGGATTTCAGGACTCAACTTGGAAAGCGTCTTTTTTCTTTTATAAAATTTAATGATTTTTTAATAATTCAAAATTAAATACTAATAAAACAAATCAGACCTAAAGCCGAAATCAAAATTTAAAAGCATAAATACAGATTCGACATTTAAAGCTAAATAGCAAATTAATGCTATATTTTTGACGCATGCAAAAAAAACGGGAAGAAAGTATTCAAGTGGGCTTGTCTCAATATATAACAAAGGGTTGAGACAACAAAAACCAAAACAAAAATTCGCCTCAATAAACTAAAGGGCAAAAGAAAGCAAACACTTTCAAGTAGGCCTAAGTTCTGCCATGCAAAAATATATTTATTCACAAAGAAAAGATAAATCCATCAGATAATATGTCAATGAGTAATTACAAAATTGACCCTTGACAACTTTTAAAAAACATGCTAAAAAGACTCTCTTAACTAATTAAATATGCAAAATCTTCATTCCCAAAAAAATGGTTTAAAACTTTTCTTTTTAGGAATCTTCATATTGCCTTTAGCTTTAAATTTCGCTCTTTTAAATCTGGAAATTCCGTTTCACAAAATAGAAAACGCTGAAAATACAAAAACTGCCGCTAGCAATAAAAATCAAATTAAAAACAGCAAAGAAATTGAATTAGCGAAATTACTTGAAGCGCAAATAACAACAGATACTGAAAACTACGATAATATTTACAAAGAAGATTTAACGCATTGTAAATCTCTTTCCTATCAAGCTCTTCAAATTTTGCCAAAAAATCACGCGAAACAACTTAAAAAAATCACATATATGTTTGACCCGGAAGCTCGCAGAGGTTATGGCGGACAAACAACAATTAAAATTCGTTGTATAGAAGTAACAGATGAAGAATTTGTAGGAGTTTTCTTACATGAAATGGGACACATCGTGGACACCGGATTAATACAAGGATCGCTTGTTTATGGGAAAAGTGAGTTCTTAGACGGTAGAAAAGCAATCTACAACAATGATTCAAGTTTGAAGTTTTACCAAATAAGTTGGAAAAATAATATAACACTAAAAACCAAAAACAGCTTGCATTTTATTTCCGGATATAGTAAAACAGATCCCTTTGAGGACTTCGCAGAAAGCTATAATTCTTACGTAAGCCAAGGATCAAGATTTCGAACTCTGGCAAAAAATAATGTTGCACTGGCAAAAAAATATGCTGTATTAAAAAAATATTTCTTCAATAATAAAGAATACGGCGAAGAACTCGACGCTTACAGCTATTACAAAGCCCAAACTCGCACTTACGACACTACAATTCTAACATACAATTTAAATCTATTACTTAATTCAAACAACCAATTATGACATCAGAAGAAATAACATTAAAAATTGAGACTAATTTGGATGAATTGAAAAAAATAATTGATATGATTGAAAAAAATCAATCCAAAGAACGCGCCAGATATTTTATCCAAATCGCGAGAGTTTATATCTATGAAACCATGAAACTATTGAATAACGATCGTTTGCAAAAAACGATCAAAGAAGATGCTATAAATCGAATAACGAATTATTCAAATCACTTAAGCCCATTGACTCATATCAATTTTAAGAACAGTATGAGGATATGTTAAAACAAATATATACCAGTCAATAAAAATTTCTTGACTGCAATATGTTTCGTTTTATTAAAACGAACATAACCTAAAAGTACAGGGTAGTAAGGCTTATAGCGTTACTACTCCTGATACTTTATAAAACTTTAGCCTCGATCGCTCAGCTCGTTTCGAGGCTTTTTAAAACATCTTTTAAATTAACTTCCCTCTGATCTCCATTAATCATATCTTTTAATATCACCACTTCTTTTTTAACCTCTTCTTCACCAATAATCAATACAAAAGGAATATTATTTTTATCCGCGTACTTGAATTGTTTGGCGATTTTGTCATTCTCTAAATAAATTTCCGTATTTATCCCCAGCTTTCGAAGCACACTTGCGGCCTCCAATGAGTTTTGCCTTAAATTATCAGAAAAAACCGTCACCAAAATTTGTGTATTTACGTTTGACTTAATTGGAATATTATTCTCTTCAATTAACAAACATAATCTTTCAAATCCCACTGCCACGCCTACTCCGGAAATCTGAACATCATCCAAAAAAATACCACATAAATTATCATATCTTCCGCCTCCGGCCAAAGCACTAGCGCCAAATTCCTCAATTTTCAGCTCAAATACTGCTCCGGTATAATAATCAAGCCCTCTGACTAAACTCGGATTAAATGACAAATAATTATCTGAAATATTCATTTCTTTAAAAGCCTAAATAAAGTTTCAAGCTCCAAAACAGCTTTCAAACCGATTTCAGAATCCTGCAATTTATCTCGTAAAAAATTTAAAACATCATAAATTTCACCCTTAATAGAAATAAATTCAATTATTTTCGAAATATTAGGTTCTTTAATCCCTCTCTCCTTCATTTCTTGAATAACACCATCAATTCCAACTTTATCCAACTTATCAATAGAACGATTAACTTCAATAAATTTGTCTTTTTCCAAATCCAAAGTAGCTAAAAAAGATTCCAAAATTTTCCTATGACTTATATGAATAACATGTTTAGGTAAATTAAATTCCAAAAATCCGTAATGAAGAACCTGCAAAATTTCAGCATCAGCCATTAAACTTTCAGTCCCAACTATATCAATATCACATTGATAAAACTCACGCTTACGACCTCTTCTGGCTGCTTCAGCGCGCCAAACACGGTTAATTTCATACCTTTTATAAGGAAACTTTAAATTATCCTTATTTATAGCCACAAAACGAGCAAATGGCACAGTCTGATCATATCGCATGGCAATATGCCTCTCCCCATGATCATAAAAATGATAAATCAATTTCTCTTCTTCCCCATATTTCCCCATTAAAACATCAGCATATTCAAGCACAGGCGTTTCCAGCTGCCCATAACCAAAAGATCTAAAAATATTTCTCCATTTTTCAATCACATACTGGCGAATAGCCATTTGCTTGGGAGTATAATCAAAAAATCCTTGTAATAATTTTGGTTCAATTTGAGGCATGAGAAGGAATTAATTTATATCGTAATTCATAATTCGTAATTCGTAATTCGTAATAAGTATATTAATAGAATAAATAATTCCATTTACGAATTACGAACAATGGGACGAACGATGGGGCTTGAACCCACGGCCTTCAGGGCCACAACCTGACGCTCTAACCAACTGAGCTACGTTCGTCATAATTAAGCAAAAGAATATTAAATGTAAAAAAAAATAAATTCAAGGTGGAGATTTATTTATTCCCCTTTTAATAATCTTTGATTCTCAACCTGCTCCCTTATTTTTTTCATGATTCCTTGCAGCATAATCTGCACAAATTCTCGATATTTATCTAAAGAACCTTCAATATTTTTTGAATCCATATAATCCTCTAAAACCTTTACACCTAAATTAATAATCACTTTTTTCAACTTCTCTTCTTTATTTTCATCCTTATAAAAACATCTGTTTAAAATCTGATGCGGATTGGCAGCCGCGCTTTCAAATACATTTCTGCCCCATAAATCAATCGCAATCTTTATTTCCAAAGGCAAAACTCTTATTCCGTCATCAAAATTAATTAACGAATTTGGATCCTGCCCTCTTAAAGTAAAATTCAATTCTTCTTTTCTTTTTAACTTTTGCATATCTATTTCCGGAAGTAGCAAGCTAACTCCAACCTCTTCTTGAATATCCTCATTTCCCAAAAGAACTAAATTTAAAATAAAATACGCGGGAATATTTTCCTCCAAACAACGTGAAATCAATAGAATTAAATGCATTTTCTTATTTCTCTTCATGAAAGCCAAAAGAATCTTTGCCAATTTCTCTTCTTTTTCCTTTTGCTTGGCCTCCTGTTTTTGATCGGATTTAATATGAGCCGCATTTTTTTTCATCTGCTCTTTAAATCGTTCAAAAGCCTGCTCATCCATCTGATCAGCAGTATCAAATCCACTAAATACTTCAAAGTCCGACATTAACGAAAATTAATTAATCAATAAAAATAATTTTACTATATATTTTATTAATCAACAACAACGATTTTATTCGCATAAATTCTTCCATCATATTTTCTCTTTTTCTTCTCAGTAAATTTTACGGTTCCATCTTTTAAAGCAAATAATGTAAAATCCTTTCCCATTCCAACATTATCCCCCGCAAAAAAATTTGTTCCTTTTTGACGAACAATTATATTACCGGTTTTCACAACCTGACCGCCATATATTTTAACTCCCAAACGCTTAGATTGAGAATCTCGTCCGTTACGTGATGAACCCGCCGCTTTCTTATGAGCCATAAAATTTTAGTTAAATTTCTTAAAATTAATTTTGCAAATGATAGTCTATTATAACTTTTATCATTTGACAAGCCTTTTCCTATCCAATTTTGATATTAAATAATAACATCCAAAATAAATCAAAGCTCCAATTATAATTAAAATAAAAATTTTTAAAATTAAAACAAAAAAATTACTTTCAGAATTCAAATTATTTATAAGAAAAACTTTTAAACTATAAACTCCAATTCCCATAAAAAAACCGCATATAAGCACTTGAATCAAATATTTAACATTAAAAATATTTATTTTCAAATATTTACGCAGAATCCCTAATAAAAAAATAAAATTAAAAATATTGGCACATACGTTGGAGAAAACCAAACCGCGCAATCCCATATTAAAAACAAAAACCAGAATAATACTCAAAATAACATTTAATATCATCGCAAAAAGACTTAATAAAAACGGGATTTTAGTATTTTTCAAAGAATAAAAAGCCTTGGATAATATCGGGATTAAACTCTGGGCAAATAAACCTAAAGTAAACAAACCCAAAATATCAGCAGTAATTTTAGCATCCTCAGCATCAAACTTCCCTCCTCTTAAAATTATTGTTACAATTTCATCCCTTAATAAAAACATACCGATTGATGCCGGAATAATTAGAAATAAAACATCAGATAACGTGCTTCTCAAAGTTTCCGCAAATTTCTCCCAATTTTTATTATTCGCGAATTGCGACAAAACACTGAAAGATGCTATGGAAAAAGAAATACCCAAAACTCCCAAAGGCAAACTTTGCAAATTATAAGCGAAATTAAGGACAGTGATAGCCCCTGAAAAAAGCAAAGAAGCAATGATCGTATCAGTCAAAAGCATAATTTCCGTCGCTGACATGCCAAGAATTCGAGGCCCCATCATGGAAATGCTTTGACGAACATCATTTCTATTCCATTTCCAATATAATTTATACCTGTATCCCAATTTGTAAATCATTGGAATTTGAACCAACAAATGCAATAAAGCTCCCAAAATCACTCCAAAAGCCACGCCATAAACACCCCATTTGTCAGACCAAAACAGAATTCCAAAAATAATTCCCAAATTATATAAAACAGGCGCCAACGCGTAAAAAAAGAACTTTGAAAAAGCATTCTGAATACTCTGAGCCAAAGAGCTTATAGAAAATATAATCGGAGAAAGAAGCATGATTCGAGTCAAATTTACAGTGGTTTCATAATTTATGCCATCAAAACTTGGAGCTAAAAACTTTATCAACATAGGCACAAGAAAAAACAGCAAAACAGAAGAAAAAATCATAACAACAATAATCAAATTCAAAAGCGCGTTAGTATATTTCCATCCCTCATTTAAATCATTTTTTGCGATATATTCTTGAAAAAACGGAACAAAAACAGCTGAAATAGTTCCCAAAATCAACAAATTAAACAGCATATCCGGAATTCTAAAAGCTGTAAAATACGTATCAAGATTATAAATCCCTTCGCCATTCAAAGCTCCGAATTTCTCAGCTAAAAAATGCTCGCGAAAAACACCGACAAGCCTGCTCAATAAAGAAAACAACCCCAAAAACAAAGCAGAATACCAAATTTTTTTCTTCATAAATAACAAATTACAATCACATAGGATCATAACAAAAAAAAACAAAACATAAAATAATTATTAAAAAATCATTAAAATCCAAAATCAGCCGAAAGTGGTCGACTTTGTTCTAGAATATTTACAGAAAAATCATGAAACCATAAATAATAGCAAAGTTCAGGAACCTCTTGTGCACTCTTGAAAAGAAAAAGGGTAGAATTGTTACGTACACTACTACTTAACAAAACTACCCCATGCGTCAATTA
>LBOO01000015.1 GCA_000989565.1 Candidatus Peregrinibacteria bacterium GW2011_GWA2_33_10
TTGACGCATGGGGTAGTTTTGTTAAGTAGTAGTGTACGTAACAATTCTACCCTTTTTCTTTTCAAGAGTGCACAAGAGGTTCCTGAACTTTGCTATGTATTACTCACTGACATATTATCTGATGGATTTAAGTTTTCTCTGTGAATAAACAAATTTTATATGTAATTTGTGATCCGTAATTCGTAATACGTAATCCTTAAAAGGAATAAATTAATAATAAAATTTTTCAATTTACGGGTTACGGATTACGAATTACGGATTACAAAATAATTATTGCTTTAAATAATAAAATTTATGATCTTACCTCAGTGAGTAATTACTTGGTTTTTAATGGGATATGAATGATTGATTGACTTGCAAAACTGCTATTTTACTTCTTATCTTGCAGGGCTTGTAAAAAAAGATTTATTTGATATAATAAAATCTGTTTTAAATTTTTCAACTTTATAATGGAAGAAAATCAAAACAATAATTTGTCCAATTTATCTCCTGTTCCAAAAGGAATAAGGGATATTTTGCCTGAAGATCATCAGTATTTGACGTATATTAAAAAAGTCGCCAGGCATAGATCAAGACAAGGAGGTTTTCGCAGAATCGCCACTCCGATGATGGAAAGAGAAGAGTTTATCACGGCTATTCATGGAAAAAATTCTGATTTGGTTAAAAACAATTTATATAAATTTAAGGATCCTGAAGGGAATGATATGGTGTTGAGGCCGGAAGGATATTCAGGAATTATTCGTGCTTATTTGGCACATGAGATGAAGGATTGGCCGCAACCTATCGAGCTTTATTATATTGAGCCTTATTTTGAATTTGTTCCGCAGGAGAAAAAGCAGTTTTATCGAAGTTATATGGAATTTGGGGCTGTCAGTATTGGAGAAAAGGCAGCGGCACTTGACGCGCAATTGATTTATTTAGCGCATAAAATATTGCAGGATTTAAATATTGAGAGTTTGTTTCAATTACAGATCAATCATTTGGGGTGTGAAGTTTGCCGGCCAAAATATTTAATGGATTTGGAAAATTATTTTGTGGGAAAGGAAAGGTCATTGTGTTTTTCTTGTCAGGAAAAAGTGGCTAATAATCCGCATTATATTTTTCGATGTCATGAAGAAGATTGCCAAATTTTGAGCGAATTGGCGCCAAAAGTTAATAATTATTGGTGCGAGGATTGTAGTAAATTTTATAATAGGCTGCGCTCTTATTTGGAAGCTTTGGAAATTTCTTATCGAGAAAACCTTGGTTTGGTCGGAAAATATGATTTCTATACAGGTTTGGTTTTTGAATATTGGGATAGGGATCAGAAAAAAGAGAATATTTTATTGCATGGCGGAAGTTTTGATGAAGTAATTGAAAAAATCAGTGGCAAAAAAATACCTGCCGTAGGGTTCAATATGCGATTGGAAAAAGCGATTAAAGCTATGAAAAAAGAAAAAATAAAAGTACCTTCAAAAGATAATTTACAAGTATTTATCGCGCAACTAAGCCGTGAAGCCAAGAAAAAATGTCTTCAATTGATGATCAGCTTGCGAGAAGCCGGAATCAAAGCTATCGGTGTTTTGGGAAAAGGAAGCATCAGAGAGCAAATTACGTTAGCGGAAAAGTTCAAAGTGCCTTATATGATAATTATGGGTTTGACGGAAGTCCGTGAAAATATCATTATTTTAAGGGACATGAAAGTCGGCCAGCAGAAGGTCATAAGTTATGATGACGCGGTTGACGTGATTAAAAAACTGGTTGGAGAGGAAAATTTGGATACGTACACAGAGGGGGAGTTGGGGTGAGGGATGCTTTGCGGAAGTAATTTGTAATTGGCAATTAGTACAGTGAATGATTATAAGTTTTGACATTGACAATTCTTCTTTTTTGTTTCATAATTTCATTCTTGAAATTTTTTTATTTAATTTTTTATGGAAATTTCTAGAAATGAGTTCTCTACAGAAGGTTTTCGACCTGAAGAATTATATTTATATAATGATTTGATTAAGGTAGAGGAAATTATAGAGCCTGCAACTCCCGAAAATTCCGATTCAGATTCCAATGTGATTACATTATTTGAAGAGGAAAAAGATAGTTCTACCGAATTAGCAGAAATACAAAAAATCACGGATTTTTTATTTAAAGTTACAGAATTGGCTGTTTATATAATATCTGAAGAATTAAGAGAAAGAATCAAAACTTTTATAAATAAATATTATGAATTAAATACTGAATTTTTATTTGATGAGCAGGAAAATTTGGTAAATCGCGCTTTACAGAATTTGGAGGGAAAAATGGTTGGTGATGCTCCTGTAGCTGATTGTCGGAAAGAGTTTCTTCATAATAAAAGCGCAGTTTCAGAAATAGTGGATATAAGCAAGGTTAGAGAAAGAACACCTTTGGCAATTCAACTTATGTTAGAAAATGAATTTTTGCATGATCATCTTAATGGAAATGTAGGTGAAAGGGTTTTACAAGAAAAATTTATCGCTTCTCAAATTGATTCCGTAAGAAATGAACTTCATCCAATCGATGAAAATATTGAACATTTGTTTGATATATTGTCTAAGTCTCCATTTATGTGGAATGAATATGATTTTCAAATGTTTTTTTATTTAAAAATCCACTTTCTTGTTTGTAATGACTGTTTTGAATCGATAAAAAATACTTTGTTAAAACTTGCTGAAGAAAATAAGGTTGATGCCGCGGAATTTATGGCAAGGTTTGAAGTTTTTATACCGAGGAAAACGGATTCGGATGTGGTTTTTGGGATGGATGAGGAACGGTGAGGGAAGGGTTTTTATAAGTAGAGATCTAATGTTTTCTTTATATAGTAATAATTTGTTTTTTCAGATTAAATTTTATCTGATCCAATATTGACTTCATAATTTCCTGTTCTTTTTCACCGCGGGGGTGAGGGGTTCTCCGGGGGATTTCAATTGAGAGACCATGGGGGGATGGGTAATCGGAAGAATTAAAACAAGTTTTTAGTGGGGACGCAAGTGGGAGGTTTTTCAGGTTGAAGAATTTTGGGGGAGGGGTGTATAAGGAGAAGTGTAAGAAAAATAATATGATATTAATTTTTTAATTTATATGTATGAGTAATTTTTTTAAAAATTTTACTAATTTGTATGAGTTGAGTAAGACGTTGAGGTTTGAGTTAAAGCCGGTTGGGGATACTTTAACTAATATGAAAGATCATTTAGAGTATGATGAGAAATTGCAAACTTTTCTCAAAGATCAAAATATTGACGATGCTTATCAGGCATTAAAACCGCAATTTGATGAAATACATGAGGAATTTATCACGGACAGCCTTGAATCCAAGAAAGCGAAAGAAATTGACTTTTCGGAATATTTGGATTTATTTCAAGAGAAAAAAGAATTGAATGATAGTGAAAAAAAATTGCGTAATAAAATCGGTGAAACTTTTAATAAAGCCGGCGAAAAATGGAAAAAAGAAAAATATCCGCAATATGAATGGAAAAAAGGTTCAAAAATCGCCAATGGAGCCGATATTCTCTCTTGCCAAGACATGCTTCAGTTTATTAAATATAAAAATCCTGAAGATGAAAAAATTAAAAATTATATTGATGACACTTTAAAAGGATTTTTTACTTACTTCGGCGGCTTTAATCAAAATCGCGCCAATTATTATGAAACCAAAAAGGAAGCCTCGACCGCTGTCGCGACACGCATCGTTCATGAGAATTTACCGAAATTTTGCGACAACGTTATTCAGTTCAAACACATTATCAAAAGAAAAAAAGACGGAACCGTCGAAAAAACAGAAAGAAAAACCGAATATTTGAACGCTTACCAATATCTAAAAAACAACAACAAAATAACTCAAATCAAAGACGCGGAAACGGAAAAAATGATTGAATCCACCCCCATCGCGGAGAAAATATTTGATGTTTATTATTTCTCGTCGTGTTTATCTCAAAAACAAATAGAAGAATATAATCGAATCATTGGACATTACAATTTGCTTATCAATCTTTATAATCAGGCTAAAAGATCAGAAGGAAAACACTTATCAGCAAACGAAAAAAAATATAAAGATTTACCAAAATTTAAAACACTTTATAAACAAATCGGTTGCGGAAAAAAGAAAGATCTTTTTTATACAATCAAATGCGACACCGAGGAAGAAGCGAACAAATCACGCAATGAGGGGAAAGAATCTCATTCCGTTGAAGAAATTATAAACAAAGCTCAGGAAGCAATCAATAAATATTTTAAGAGCAATAATGATTGCGAAAATATTAATACCGTGCCTGATTTTATCAATTATATTTTGACCAAAGAAAATTATGAAGGAGTGTATTGGTCAAAAGCCGCGATGAACACAATTTCCGATAAATATTTCGCGAATTATCATGATCTTCAAGATCGTTTAAAAGAAGCGAAAGTTTTTCAAAAAGCGGATAAAAAGAGTGAAGACGACATAAAAATTCCGGAAGCCATTGAGCTTAGCGGATTATTTGGCGTGCTTGATTCGTTGGCAGATTGGCAAACAACACTGTTTAAAAGCAGCATTTTAAGTAATGAGGATAAATTAAAAATTATAACAGATTCCCAAACCCCATCGGAAGCTTTATTAAAAATGATTTTTAACGACATTGAAAAAAACATGGAATCATTTTTAAAAGAAACAAATGATATTATTACTTTAAAAAAATACAAAGGGAATAAAGAAGGCACGGAGAAAATAAAACAATGGTTTGATTATACTTTGGCGATTAATCGCATGCTTAAATATTTTTTGGTAAAAGAAAATAAAATTAAAGGCAATTCTTTAGATACAAATATCTCGGAAGCCTTAAAAACACTTATATATTCGGATGACGCGGAATGGTTTAAATGGTACGACGCGCTTCGTAATTATTTAACTCAAAAACCTCAAGATGAAGCGAAGGAAAATAAATTGAAGTTGAATTTCGACAACCCAAGCCTTGCAGGAGGATGGGATGTTAATAAAGAATGTTCAAATTTTTGTGTAATTCTAAAAGATAAAAACGAAAAAAAATATTTAGCAATCATGAAGAAAGGAGAAAATACATTGTTTCAGAAAGAATGGACAGAAGGAAGAGGAAAAAATTTAACAAAAAAATCCAATCCTCTTTTTGAAATAAATAATTGTGAAATTCTATCAAAAATGGAATATGATTTTTGGGCTGATGTCTCAAAAATGATTCCAAAATGTTCAACTCAATTAAAAGCAGTTGTTAATCATTTTAAACAATCAGACAATGAGTTTATTTTTCCTATAGGTTATAAAGTAACTTCCGGTGAAAAATTTAGAGAAGAATGCAAAATCAGCAAACAAGATTTTGAATTGAATAATAAAGTTTTTAATAAAAATGAACTTTCGGTTACTGCTATGAGATATGATCTTTCAAGTACTCAAGAAAAACAATATATAAAAGCATTTCAAAAAGAGTATTGGGAACTTCTTTTTAAACAAGAAAAAAGAGATACAAAATTGACCAATAATGAGATATTTAACGAATGGATTAATTTCTGTAATAAAAAATACTCCGAACTTTTAAGTTGGGAAAGAAAATATAAAGATGCTCTTACTAATTGGATAAATTTTTGTAAATATTTCCTTTCGAAATATCCTAAAACTACATTATTCAACTATAGTTTTAAAGAAAGTGAAAATTATAATTCCTTAGATGAATTTTATCGTGACGTTGACATCTGTTCATATAAATTAAATATAAACACGACAATAAACAAGTCGATTCTGGATAGATTAGTTGAAGAAGGAAAGTTATATTTATTTGAAATAAAAAATCAGGATTCAAACGATGGGAAAAGCATTGGACATAAAAACAACTTACATACAATTTATTGGAATGCGATTTTTGAAAACTTTGATAATAGACCCAAGCTTAATGGAGAAGCAGAAATATTTTACAGAAAAGCAATTTCAAAAGATAAACTAGGAATTGTAAAAGGTAAAAAAACAAAAAATGGAACTGAAATAATAAAAAATTATCGATTTTCAAAAGAAAAATTTATTCTTCACGTTCCAATAACTCTTAATTTTTGTTCAAATAATGAATATGTTAATGATATAGTAAATACTAAATTCTATAACTTTTCCAATCTCCACTTCCTCGGCATTGATCGCGGGGAAAAGCATTTGGCTTATTATTCGTTGGTGAATAAAAATGGAGAGATTGTAGATCAAGGAACGCTTAATTTGCCTTTTACCGATAAAGACGGAAATCAAAGAAGCATAAAAAAAGAAAAATATTTTTACAATAAACAAGAAGACAAATGGGAAGCAAAAGAAGTTGATTGTTGGAATTACAATGATCTTTTGGATGCCATGGCGTCTAACCGCGACATGGCTCGAAAAAACTGGCAGCGAATCGGAACCATCAAAGAAGCTAAAAACGGCTACGTTTCACTAGTGATTCGTAAAATCGCCGATCTCGCCGTGAACAATGAACGTCCGGCGTTTATTGTTTTGGAAGATTTAAACACCGGATTCAAAAGGAGCAGACAAAAAATAGATAAATCGGTTTATCAAAAATTCGAGCTCGCTTTGGCTAAAAAATTAAATTTTCTTGTGGATAAAAACGCAAAGCGTGACGAAATCGGATCACCAACAAAAGCACTGCAGCTAACACCTCCGGTTAATAATTACGGAGACATTGAAAACAAAAAACAAGCCGGAATCATGCTTTATACAAGAGCCAATTACACTTCGCAAACAGATCCGGCCACGGGATGGAGAAAAACCATTTATTTAAAAGCCGGACCCGAAGAAACAACATATAAAAAAGATGGAAAAATAAAAAATAAAAGCGTTAAAGACCAAATCATAGAAACATTCACCGATATTGGGTTTGATGGCAAAGATTATTATTTTGAATACGACAAAGGAGAATTTGTCGATGAAAAAACAGGAGAAATAAAACCAAAAAAATGGCGATTATATTCGGGAGAAAACGGAAAAAGCCTTGATCGTTTTAGAGGAGAAAGAGAAAAAGATAAATATGAATGGAAAATAGATAAAATTGATATTGTAAAAATTCTCGATGATTTGTTTGTAAATTTTGATAAAAATATATCTTTGCTTAAACAACTTAAAGAAGGGGTAGAATTAACAAGAAATAATGAACATGGCACAGGGGAATCATTACGTTTTGCGATTAATCTAATTCAGCAGATTCGCAATACCGGCAATAACGAACGTGATAATGACTTTATTCTATCGCCTGTTCGAGATGAAAATGGAAAACATTTTGATTCCCGAGAATATTGGGATAAAGAGACAAAAGGTGAAAAAATCAGTATGCCAAGTTCGGGTGATGCAAATGGAGCATTTAATATTGCTCGAAAAGGAATAATCATGAACGCGCATATTTTAGCTAATTCGGATTCGAAAGATCTTTCGTTATTTGTTTCCGATGAAGAATGGGATTTACATTTAAACAACAAGACCGAATGGAAAAAACAACTCAATATATTTTCTTCTCGAAAAGCAATGGCGAAACGGAAAAAATGAATATCCCAACCTCTTCATCTCAAACGCCTAATGGGATGAGTATGTAACTAATAATTTTTAACCTAATAAATATGTCCAAATTTAATCGCGCCTACCAGTTGAAAATATCAATCAAAAATTCCAAACCGCCGATTTGGCGTAGAGTAATTGTGCCGGCTGATTTTACTTTTCATGATTTGCATTTAACTATTCAATCTGCATTTGAATGGATGAATTATCATCTTTATTGTTTCAACAGCCCTTTATTCGGAAAAAGCAGCGGATATGGAGTTGACTCTTCTAAAACCATTATTGATTTATCTATAGATGAAAATGAAGATTTGGGAGAAATTAATAGTAGAGAGGAGAAAATCGATCAATACTTTAAAGAAGTCGGAAATAGAATGATTTATACTTATGATTTTGGTGACAACTGGGATCATGAGGTTGTTTTGGAAGAGGTAGTCGAGAATTACTCGTTTTCTTACCCTCAATGTGTTAAGGCTAAACGTTGCGCTCCTTGTGAAGACTCCAGTGGAATCTGGGGGTGGCAGGAAAAAATGAAAATGATGGAAAATTATGATTCTGAAGATACGGAAATGGTTGAAATTTTTGAATGGCTGCGAAGAATGGTCCCGACTATGGAAATATTGGATAATCCTACTAAATTTGATCCGGAAGATATTGATTTTGATTATATTAATGAAAAATTAGAAAACTTTGAAAGAGCGGAATCTATTTTTGACTAAACTATAAAATTAAATTTTTTTTATTGTGTGGTTTTGTTTTCCCATGCTATAATTTGAGTAGTTTTTACTCATTTTAATTCAAAAAATTATGGCTAGATTACAATACACAATAGAAGATGATATCAAAAAACAAGCGGAAATGATTTTTCGTGAACAAGGAATTACACCGAAAGTTGCGATAAAAATGTTTTATATTGAAACAATCAAGAAAAAAAGCGTGCCTTTTAAACCTTCTAAAGCGCATATTCCTAATGCGGAAACTTTAAAAGCTTTAGAAGATAGTGATAATGGAGTTGGCTTAACTGTTTGTAAAAATTTAGATGACATGTTAACAAAACTGAATTCATGAAGACGCCGGTTTTTACTAAGTCATTCAAGAAAGATTATAAAAATAATACAAAAAGCGGAATAAATCTTAATTCTTTGAACCTTGTTTTTAAAAAACTATTATGTAGTGAAAAATTAGAAGAAAAATACAAAGATCATAAATTAAGCGGAAAATGGAGTAGTCATAGAGAATGTCATGTAAGACCGAATTTACTTTTAATTTATAAAATTGTGGACAATAAGATTCATTTCGAAAGACTTGGCTCGCATTCCGATTTTTTAAATAATGTAACCACTTACTGAGGGAAGATATCATAAATAGTCTGGGAGGTAAAAACCGCATACGGGAAAAATCATTGGAATAAAAAGATTATTGAATACAACTTTGATTCCAAAGATCCCTCTCTTCGTTCGGGATGACTTCTGACCTTTAGTGAGTGGTTACCGAATAATCATTTGACTTTTCGCAAAAAATATACTTTAATAACCTTCTTTGTTTTTTAAAGTATTATTTGGAAAGCTATATTCAAATCTCAAAAATCAATGATTTTATTTTCTGTCCGCGGTCGATTTATTTGCATGGGGTTTATGAACCGTTTAATCAGAAACTTTATCATCGGGTTGAACAATTTAGGGGAAAATTGTGTCATAAATCCATTGATGAAGGTTGTTATTCCACTGCAAAAAAATATTTGCAAGGTATTGAGGTTGCCAGTGATAAACTGGGGATCGCCGGTAAAATTGATGTTTATGACAAAGATAAGCAAGCACTTATTGAGCGTAAATTTAAAATCAAGAAAATTTTTGACGGGTATAAATATCAGCTTTATGCTCAAATGATTTGTCTTGAGGAAATGGGTTTTAAAATTAAAAAATTATTTTTGCATTCTATTTCTGACAATAAAAGATATGAAATTCCAATCCCCTCTTCCAAGGAACTAAAGAAATTTAATGAGATTATTGATTGCATTAAAAATATTGATGTTGAAAATTGCGCTATAGTTTCAAATAAAGATAAATGCGCGAATTGTATTTATAAAACTTTATGCCATTAATTATGATTACTTTGCCTGATTTTAAAGAAAAACAGATTCTTTTTATTATTCCGCAAAAAGGAGGGGAAAACAAATTAAGATTTTCCAATGATAATGTCCAACTTTTAGTCAATGGGAAGCCGGTTAATCAAATTTCAGTTTATAAACTTCTTTCAATTTTTGTGATTGGGGATTTTTCTTTGACTACGGTTTTTGTGAAAAAATGCATGGAATTTGGGGTTTCAATTTTTTTATTAAAAACCAATTTTGATGTTTATGGTTCGATTGGTTGCGCTGCTGAGGGGAATTATTTGTTGAGAATGAAGCAATATAATTTAAAAAATGAATTTGAGATTGCCAAAAATTTAGTAAAAAACAAAATTTTCAATCAATTTGTTCTTTTATATAAATCCAAGAAAATAAAAAAATATGTGAGCAATTATAAAATCGCGGCTTTGGAGATTGATAAATGCAAAGATGAAAAATCTTTGTTGGGAATTGAAGGGAATTATACGAGGAAATTTTTTCAGAAATTTTTTGAAGATATGGGTTGGTACAGGAGGCTTCCAAGAGCAAAAGTTGATTCGACAAATTTTTTAATGGATATCGGATATACTTTTTTGTTTAATTTTGTGGATTGTATTTTGAGATTATTCGGATTTGATACTTATAAAGGTGTGTATCATAAATTGTTTTTTCAAAGAAAATCTTTGGCTTGCGACATTATGGAACCGTTTCGCTGCTTGATTGATAAAGAAATTTTAAAGGCATTCAACCTTAAACAAATTAATGAAAAAGAATTTAAAGTGAAAAACGGAAAAGTGGATTTGGATTATTCTCAAAAAAAGAAATATTTGAAATTGTTTTCTGAATGCGTGATGGCTAATAAAGAAAGTATTTATTGTTATATTCGCGATTATTATTATTGCGTTTTAAATGACAAAAATGATTTTCCATTTTTTAAACTTAAATAATTATGATAATAGTTGCTTATGATATAGCTTCCAATAAGAGCAGAACCAAATTTTCAAAATTTTTAAAAAAATTCGGAAAAAGAATTCAATATTCAATTTTTCAATTGAAAAATAGTGAAAGAATATTGAAAAATATTTTAACTGATGTAGAATTGAGATATAAAAAGGAATTTAGTAATTTGGACAATATTTTGGTTATGCACCTTTGTGAAGGTTGCAAGAAAAAGATAAAGAGGTATGGAAACGCGGTTTATGATGAAGAAGATATAATTTTTTTCGATTAATGTTCTTTGAAAATTTTCTAAAAGTATGAATCCTTTAAAAGTGTAAATCCTTATGGGAATTTTTAAAACTATACAAACCTCAGTCTTTATAAAAACTGACTGGCTTTTACAAGCCAAAAGCTCCTCGCTTAAAAATTTAAGGAGTTGTATGTTTTTGGCTTGTAAATCAATTTTTCGCAGTTTAAAAGTCCTATTGGATTTCTACTTTTGTAGATGAACTAAAGAAAACCGATGTCAAGAGTTGTTTAAAAGTCCTATTGGATTTCTACTTTTGTAGATTTCCGTCACGTTTATCAAAAATTTTGTGTTTAAAAGTCCTATTGGATTTCTACTTTTGTAGATTAGCGAAGACCAGAAACTGGCTAGAATAGTTTAAAAGTCCTATTGGATTTCTACTTTTGTAGATACATCCCAAAAATCCCTAACTTTTAAATGTTTAAAAGTCCTATTGGATTTCTACTTTTGTAGATAGTTCAGAAATCTCCGTTGCTGTCTGTTGTTTAAAAGTCCTATTGGATTTCTACTTTTGTAGATATATCGCCTCAATATACTTATAGTGGTTTAAAAGTCCTATTGGATTTCTACTTTTGTAGATTTTGTGTCTGTAACGATTATTCCTTTTGTTTAAAAGTCCTATTGGATTTCTACTTTTGTAGATCATTCGATCGGGACACGAATGGAAGAGTTTAAAAGTCCTATTGGATTTCTACTTTTGTAGATAGAGCGGATGCTATCTCCAATACTCAGTTTAAAAGTCCTATTGGATTTCTACTTTTGTAGATTATTTCCGTCACTATCGGTCGGTCGAATGTTTAAAAGTCCTATTGGATTTCTACTTTTGTAGATACCTATTATGGAAGGGCAGGGACAACAAGGCGTTTAAAAGTCCTATTGGATTTCTACTTTTGTAGATAAAAAACATGCTGATAAATGGGTTAGTTTAAAAGTCCTATTGGATTTCTACTTTTGTAGATACCATGTACTCATCAATATATTCTTGAAGTTTAAAAGTCCTATTGGATTTCTACTTTCGTATTTTTTTTATCCTAATTTCATTATTTTAATCTAAGCTAGCCATGTTTAATGGTTTATTATAGGCTTTTTATTTTATAAGTCAATTTTGATTAAAATTTTTTTAAACACATCTTCCATCTTAAAATAGAGTATATTTAGGAGTTTATTTTATATACTTTGTGTGACTATTATTAAATGGGCGATTTTTAATTTTTAAAGATTATTAATTAAAGTATAATTGTAATAATAAATTTTAATTATTCTTTTTATGTTTAGAAATTTTTTAATTGCTTTAGTTCTAACTTTTACCTTTGTTGGAGTCTCTTTTGCCCAGTATATAGATGTTTTTGATAATCATACAAATTTTGAAGCTATTAATTATTTGAGTGAGAAAAAGATTATTCAGGGGTATGAGGATAAATCGTTTAAACCTGATCAAAAAGTTACCCGAAGTGAAGCGGTTAAAATGATTTTAGGGGTGGTTAATAGACAAGCGGACGTGAATGCCGTAAAATTGAATTTTAATGATATTACGGCTGACGCGTGGTATGTTCCTTACTTGAAACAAGGAGTTAAATTAATGTTTGTTGATGGTTATGAGGATAAGAGTTTTCGGCCTAATAATTTTGTAAACAAAGCGGAATTTTTAAAGATGTTTTTTAGCGCTTCCGGGCATCCTGTGAGTTCTATCGCCGCGAGATCCGCGAATATTTATGCTGATGTTCCGGCTAATTTATGGTTTTCTGTATATGTGAATCAGGCGAAAAATATGAAATTAGTTTCTCTGGAATCGGACGGGAGGTTTCATGCTGATTGGGCTTTAACCAGAGGTCAAATAGCGGAAATTATTTATCGTTATTTGTATATTAAAGAAAAGAAATTGCCGATGTTTGATCCGAGTTTGAATTGGAATGTTTATGATCAGGCTTCTTTGTTTTTGAAAATGAAATATGCGGATGACATGAAAATTGTTAAGACCGGTTTAATGGAAACTGTGTTTGCTTCAAGCAATTCTCTAGCAAATTTTGAAAGGATTTTGCCTGATAGCGCTTATTTGCAAGTTAAAATTTCAGATAATTTTGAACATGATAAGTATAAATTTTATGATAATTTAAATAATTACGCGAAGACTCTTTCTGATGTTAAATTAAGGGAAATTAATAAAAATGGCATTTCGGGTTTCTTAATTAATGGTTCGGTGGGGCAATATAGTATTTTGGATGTGTATTTTTTCTTGCCTAATAACAAGATGATTTCGTTTATGGGAAGCTATGGACATGGGTTTTTACAAGAAGAGTTGAAGGAAAAAATCTATTTGATGGCGACGAGTTTTGAATTTCAGGCCAGTGGCGGAGGGATAGAGAAAATCGTTTCTGACGCGAGGGAAAAAATTTGGGTGGAGGGGGCCGGGAAAAAGGTTTTGGAGAGTTTTCCGGAGAAACTTTTGATTATTGAGACGGATTCGATTGGGACGGGGTCGGGGCCGGTGGATTATTATTATTCGAGTTTGGGGAATGTTTCAATTAAATATCAGAGGTCGAATGATATGGTTTTGGGGATTAAGGAGGGAAAAACCAGTACGTTTTAAGAAAAATTCAGGCATGGCGATTGATGGGCCCAAATATATTTTTTGTTAGTTGTTCCCTTTGTTTTGCCGGTTTCTTTAGTTTTGGTTTCCCGCAATCTTGTATAGAAACCTGCCCGAGTCTTTAACCCTGTACTAACCTTTTAAACCTAGGATAATTTTATCTATATCATAAAAAGATTAAAAAATTATTAAATATTTATTAAATTTTAAATTTGCTTTTTTTATCTTCGAGTTTATTATTGAATTGTTAATTTTATTAGCCTAATTATGAAAAAATTTTTTATCATTTTTTTAACTTTGTCTATATTCTCTTCATGTAGTTTGAAGAATAAAAATAGTGAGGAAGATAATATGAACGTTGATAATTTTTCTAACGCCCCTACTGAATTTAAGCCTATATCTCAACCTTCCGATCTGCCTTTTTACCCTCCAAGCAGCGAAGGTCCCAAAGAAAGTCCCGCGGGTTTTTAATTTTTGTCTATTATTTAATTAATTTTATGGATTATTTTGAAAAATCTTTGGCTATGCACGAAAAGTTTGGAGGAAAATTGGAAGTGAAATCTAAAATTGATTTGGACAATAAAGAGGATTTGAGTATCGCGTATACGCCGGGAGTGGCTGCGCCATGTAAAAAAATCGCTGTGAATCCGCAAGACGCATATAAATATACAATGAAAAAAAATACTGTCGCTGTTATTACTGATTCAAGCGCTGTTTTGGGTTTGGGCAATTTGGGCGGGGCAGCGGGTTTGCCTGTGATGGAGGGCAAATGTGTATTATTTAAAAAATTCGCGAATATTGACGCGTTTCCGATTTGTTTGGATACGCAAAATGTTAATGAAATCGTTACGACAATCAAATATATTGCTCCGGGTTTTGGGGGAATCAATTTGGAAGACATTTCCGCTCCGAGATGTTTTTTAATTGAAGAACTTTTAATTAAACAATTGGATATTCCTGTTTTTCATGATGATCAGCATGGTACCGCGATAGTTGTTTTAGCGGGTATTATCAATTCTTTCAAATTGGCGGACCGTGAAATAGGTAGGGCAAAAATTGTAATTAATGGAGCCGGAGCCTCCGGAATCGCGATTGCTAAGTTATTAATTCATTATGGGGCTCGCGATATTGTTTTGTGTGATACAAAAGGCGCGATTTATGAAGGAAGAGACAATTTGAATGATGCTAAAAAGGAAATCGCACTATCTACCAATTTGAACAAAATAAAAGGCGGGCTTAAAGAAGCGATTCAGGATGCTGATTGTTTTATCGGAGTATCTGCCGCAGGAGTTTTGAATGAGGATTTAATCACTAATATGAATTCAGATCCGATAATTTTCGCAATGGCAAATCCGATACCGGAAATCATGCCTGAAGAAGCCAAAAAAGCCGGTGTCCGATTTATCGCCAGTGGTCGCTCCGATTATCCCAATCAGGTCAATAATGTGTTAGCTTTCCCTGGTATTTTTCGCGGGGCATTGGACGCTCGAATCAAAATAATCAATGATGACATGAAAATTGCCGCTGCTATTGCTTTAGCCGGTCTTGTGAAAGATCCGAGTGAAGAAAAATTCATTCCGAATGTTTTTGACTCGGGGGTCAGCGACGCTGTAGCCGCGGCTTTGATAAAAGAATCTGAAATTCAAAAGTTTTAATCTTAACATTTAAAGAAGACAAAACTTAAATTCATTGGAATACTATAAATTTCTATCATAGCTTTTATTTATTAATATTTATAAATAAGACGGATTTTTTAGATTTTTTTTCACTTATTCTTGCTCTTTAGATAAATTTTAAATAGAATGAAACATTTGATATATTAACCAAATTAATATGAGAAAACTCATTCTAAGCATATTTTTATCTTCAGTATTATTTTTTGGCATAAGTATTGCCGCACATTTTGATGATGTTAAAAATAATCATAAAAACTATACATCCATTGAATATTTGGAAAGTATAGGCACTTTACAGGGCTATCCCGATGGAGATTATAAACCCACCAAAATTATAAACAGAGCAGAAATGGCCAAAATTTTAGTAGCCAGTCAAGGAATCAATCCGGATCAAAGTCCGAGGCTTTAAAAATGATTATCGAATCTTTCGATTTATCTGATGAATTACCGGATACTGTTAATGAGCAACTATTTACTGACACTAACAATACCTCATGGTATGCTCCTTATTTAGCATTAGCCAAAGAGAAAAATTTGATTGAAGAAACCAGTGGAAATTATTTTCCCGCAAGTGGAGCAACCAGAGCAAAAATAGCGGAAGAAATTTTTCGAACTTTAGTGGTCATAGAAACTAATTCCGATACTTATACCGAAGCGAATCGAGATATTTTTTTAGGCGACGATGACGAAGCAAATGGTGATGAAAATCAAAACGGAAATAATAATAATGATCAGAATAATAATGACCAAAACAATAACGGCCAGAACAATGACAATAATGACAATCAGGATTTAACCGATCTGGAAATTGATATGAAAGCAGGTAATTATTTTTATGATGACGATTTAATCACAGCAAAACCGGGACAAACCGTAAAAATCACATTTACTGAAGTTAGTGGATCTCATAATATTGTAATTGACGAAATAGGCTTGGAACAAGGGATTATTTCAGGCACTTTAGTTACTTTTATAGCGCCAATGCAAGCCGGAGATTATAAATTTTATTGCAGCGTGGGAAATCATGAAGAGATGGGGATGAAAGGGATTTTGAGGGTGGCGGAATAATAAATTTTTAAAAATGATAAAAAGACCCTATTTATTAAGATGGGGTCTTTTTTTAATTTTTATCACTTTCTTGACGCAACGAAATTTTCGCCTATAGCAGGACCAATATATCTCCAATGCCATGGCTCATTTATAACATGTGATTCTTTTTCTCCTAAATAGCTTTGTTTAAAATTAAATTTTTGCGCATTTGCTTGTAGCCAAGCAATTTGTTGATTTCTAATTGATTGATTTGAGGATAAACCAAAATCCACTGCTGTAAAATATGGATCCGCATGCTCACTAAAACCTACAGGAGCAACTGCCGTAACAGCTTTTCTAATGTTTCCTTTCTCTTTAACAATTTGCTCCAATAACAATAATAATTGATAACCTTCTGATCTATATCCTGAGATTGCGGATAAATCAATCCCATCTTCTCGAGCAGCATTTATTAAACGTTCATATGCGAATTCAACATGTTCAGGCAAATAGCGACCCTCTGGGGAAAAGCTCATTCTGGGAAAAATTTTTTCATTAATTATAATATTATCATTAATTTTTACTTCCAAGTCTTTAGACCAACCAAACTTAGCATAATTAACTCTTAAAATAGCTTCGACTAAAGCAATATCTTGTCCTTTTAATTGAGTTAATACATCTTCAAGCCTTACCGTCGATGCTGGAATTCCTTCCTTGCTTCTCTTATCCATATAACTTCTGATGTTTTGAGCAATCATATTTAATTTTTTAGTTTCCTCAATTGTTAACTTTTCCCCAATATTAATTTTATTTTCCAATCGACGGTTAAATCGATTGAAAAATTTTTCCGCCCTTGCAACATAATCTTTTGCATTTGAAATTTTAAAATTATTTAAATAAGCATCTGAATTATCAGTTGTCGCTCCCAGTGGGATAGTTCTGATAGTAGCACTTCCTATCAAATGCTTCCATAAAAGGTGATTTTCTAAATTTTTATTTTTTCCTTCTGTTACAAAACTTTTTACACATTCTAACGCTGACATTCCACTTCTCTGTTCTCCAGTCAATTTTTCTGAAAATTCCAATAAAGCCTTCATTGTATTAGATTCTCTGGAAATATCAGGTTCTCCATTTTCATTATAAAAACTCAGATCTCCATCAATAACTAAATTTTTTCTTAATTTTTTATTTAACGCAGCCTGAACTGCTGCATTACGAGAAGCATAGATCCCAGCATGATAATCAGCAATGGCATATTTAAACTCATTAGAATCCACATTTTTATCTTTATTAAAATCATTCGCTTCTATTATATTTCCTAGATAATACTTCATCAAAAATCCTTCAGCGACAGACTGTGGGAATAAAGTTACATCAGAATCATCATGTTTAAATACAGAACGAACTAATAAATCTCTATCAATTTTACCATTTTTAACAAATTTCTTAAATTGGGGATGGTTTTCAATATTTTTAATATCTTGTTCGGCATAACGAATCGAAATATCCACGTTGATTTGAAACATTCCTAAAGTTCCAGGTTTCTGCCTTAATAATTTAACTACTTCCTCTAAAGCTTCTTGCCCAGTATTTACAGTTTTTCCATATTTGTCTAAACCTTGCTTTATTATCGACTGACTAATTGTGGACTTCTTTACTGCATAACCAATTGATACAGGGTTCTCTATATCCTCAAAATCGTCTGCCAGTTTTTGCGCCCACTCATATAGTTCTTTCTCATTCTGGCATTTCTGCAATTGTAATGAATACAAGTTCCATTTTTCATCTAGAACGCCTGTCAATATAGATCTGGCTATAATATCAAAAAAATTTCCATATTTCTTTTTAGCCTGCTCCCATATAACTTTGCCTGATCGAATATCACCTCTAAATCCTGTTTCCATTTGAGACAACGTCAACAAAAAACAAATATTCTCCTCAGTTTTTTTTATGTCTGCATGCTGCATAGAGTCTACTATTTTATTGGCAAACTCTAATAATAATTTTTCCTTTTCTGCATTTGTTTTCAATTTCAAATTATATTTTTCAAAATTTTTATCTTTTTCTATTATGCTTTTTACTGTAAAAACAGCTTCTTTATTAGATAATTCTATTATATGGTCACTTTCAGATGAAACTGACTCTTTTATTCTGAATTCAGACAATATATCCTCTACTGACTTGTAGTTGGTATTGTCATTATCTGGAGAATAAAAGTCCTCTTTAGTTTGAGTGAACTCTGATTCTCCTATAACTTCAATTTCATATTTAACTGGGTGTCCATTAATTGAATATTTAAAAAATAATTGTTTATCTTTAGCAAAATATCCTCTTTTTTCGCTGTCCCATTTATATAGAATTGGGGGTTCTCCATTATTGCTAACTTTAATTTGTGTTGGAGATTGTGCTTTAAACATATAATAAAAATCAGTTCCTGACTGGCAAATTCTCGTACCCGCGATCTCCCATTTTTTACTTTCCCTGTTAAAAACAAACCCAGTAGATTCTAACTTTTCATCAAACTCTCCTACTCCATTCATTCCTACCTGATGACCAACAATTTCTCGTCCTAAAAGTCTACCTTTTAATCTTTCTATTGCGCCAACGAATGCTATATTTTGATCGAGATTCCCATCATAATTAGATGCATCATCTTTTATGGTAGGTTGTCCATTTTGACTCAAAAGGCGATTTACTTTACCCCTCACATCGTTATTTTTCCTTAAAAACTCCTGTCGGCCTTTTATTGTTGCCATATTCTCAGGATTATCACCTTGTAAAATCGCCATAATATTAATAATACTTCCTTGTGAAATAGCATAATCCAATAGCATTTTCTTCTGATCATCCAAAACAAATCTAACTCTATTAACTAATTCTTTTAAAGTCTCATCATTCAACAAATCAATTTTTTTATCCAATTTACCATTTTTATCAAAAACTTTTATTTCAGCTTTTGGTGGATTCTTAGAAAAAATTAAAGAATATATCTGTCCATTCTTTAATTTCCAAGTATTAATTCCTTCCCTCTCCATTGCTGAAACCAAATTCAAAATAACACTCTGCTGAAATTTATTTAACTTCGAAAAGCACTCTTCATCGCTATCAAATCTTGAATCAAATAATTTTCTTGCCAAATCACCACTCATCATACTCTCTTTAGTATATATAATATCCACTTTCTTTTCATTTCCTTCCTCATTCGAATTTGAAATTATATCATATAAAGTGTCCAGTTCTAAATTAAAATTTATTCTCCTAAATCCAGCTTCTCCATTATCAAGCATTTTATCAATTCTTTTTACTTCAGGATAATGAGCATCTTGATCTTCATAAAAAATCAATCTGTCTGGTTTAAACAGCATAAGACTATACATTTTTTTTAATAAATTTTCCATGTTTATTTGTTTTAATTTTTTTTTAGGACAAAATGATCCTAATCTGGTAATTATAACAGCTTTTACAGATAAAATAAACTTATTTTCATTATTATATGCCCGTTATTGGAACTTGGAAGAAACAAAATATATCCCCGACTAATTTTAGTTTGAGCCTAAAAATGTGAGTAGTTACCTTATTAGCTTTTACTTGAATCAGCTACTATAAGAAGAGCAGCCTGTGTTCCAAAAAAATTATTTTCATTCAAAAAATTATACATTTCTGAACTTTGTCTGACACATCCGTGAGATCGCGCATATCCTAATTCTCTATCATATTCCGGTTTTGTCGGATGCATCGCAAAAGAGATTCTAGAATAAACTTTTCCTTTTCGTTCAGCGATTTGTTTTCCAAAAAAAAACATATTTCTATCATTTCCATATTTATCTTTTCTAGCATATTTATAAGGAAATTTTCTTAACAATTTAAAAAATCCAGATGGAGTATCAGAATAATGATCATCCTTTTCATCAGTTCTATAAATCTCTCTACTTTTATCTCCAGTTGAAATTGCATCTGAACCAAGAACAATAAATTCTTCCCTTCCTTCAAATTTGGCTTTCGCGTCAAAATAAACAATATACAATCTTTGTTTTGAAAAATTTTTATCGACAAATAAAATATATTGATTATTTGATAAAAATAACTTTTCCTTTGATTTTTCTATATATGATTTTACGAAACTATGCTGGTTAATAGGAATATGTTCTGCTATATTTGCTTTGGCTCTTTGACTACGTATTCTTTGTCTCTTCAAGTATACTATTCGTGAGAATAAATCTCTAACTTCATTAACGGGTGAAGGAGTTAAAAATTTATCCCATCCCGGATAAAAATCCCCTTTCGTATCAACTATTTCAATTTCATATTTTACCGGTTTTTTCGTCTGAGATCCAAATAAAACCACCTTTTCATCATCAGCATAATAATTACTTGTTATTTCTTCCCATTCAATATCCATAGATTTTCCTCTTTCATCTTTTTTATAAGGGACTCCATCTTTCCATATTCTAATTTTAAATGGTTTTTCTCCTTTAAACATATTAAAAAAATCGATCGCTCTTTGAGGAATTCTAACACCAGTCAATTCATAACGATTTGTCTGTGTATTTAAACGAAATGGAACATCTTTTTCTCTAGTTACGACCTCAATTTCATATTTAATTGGATTTCCATCTCTAGAATGTCTAAAAAATAATGGTTTCCCCTTTGATTTATACATCTTTTGAGCATTATCCCAAGTAAATATAAATTGATCGGAAGATGCTTCTTCTCCAACAGGTTTACCATTTTCCCAGACTTTTATTTCATAAGGCTTATCGTCTTTAAACATTTCAAAAAATTCAGCTCCAGACTCTGCAATTGCTACTCCCTCAATCACATATTTGCCAGTCTCTTCATCAAAATTAAAGGGTTCATCTTTATATGGTTTGTCAACATTTTCTATATCCTCAATTAATATTTCCGCAAGTTTCTGGTCATGATCTCTATCTTCCACTTTTATAAGAGATTCTCCTCCTATTTTTAGATTTTGTTCTTTAAGAATTCTAATTTCATATTTTACTGGATAGCCATCTCTAGAGTGCCTCAGATACAAAACCCCTTTTTCTCCAATATAATTTTGCGTAATATCATCCCATTTATATCTCACAAATTCATTTTCATCTTTTTTTACGTCAATTTCTACTGGTTTTTTGTTTAAAGGAAACATTTTATAAAAATCTGCTCCAGATTCTTTAATTTTTAACCCTGAAATTCTATATACTCGATTAACTTCGTCAAATCTAAAACCAGTCGACAATCCTTTTTCAGGAAGGATCTCATTTGTTGTATTTGTTTCCTCTAATTTTTCTGTCATTTTTTTATTTTATTTTTGTCTAAAAATTATACTATTTTTTGATTTCCAAATCAACCCCTCCCTCATCCCTCGCAGTCAATTCCGGTTTTGTGGTGAGGTGGAGGAAGGTTTTTACCCAGACAAATTTGGAAAAGACTTCGACTATAGCGGCGAAGTAGGAGGCGAGGAGAAGGCCGATTACGCCGAGCGTTATTCCTATTATCAATCCTAATTTTCCGAGGGCGATGCTGGCGAAATATCCTGTGGGTAATATTATTAAAGTGGGGATTAGCAGTACCAAAAGTGCGTTTACAAGTACTCGGATGGTGATAATGATCATTAAAATGCCAATTAAAAAAGTTTCCGGCCAGTGTTTTATAACCAATTTAGTGCTTTTACCGATTGCCGGAAAAACTCCTTCTTCATCAATAACTATAAAATATTCCGCATAAGTAAACATAAGGAGTATTACAAAACTGAATATTCCGAACAATATCATTGGTATTGATAGTAATTTTACCCATAACCATCCGAAATTTCGACCGATAAAAGCAAGCTCCGTGAAGACTGTCAATATTCCAAAACTCTTTATCAATAAATGATATTCAAAAAGTCGCAGAAAACTTAAAAATCCATACGACACACCATCTATTAAGCGAACTTTTTGATTATTGGAAATTCTGGCTGTTAAAGATATCAATGCTCCTTGGGTTAGAGTCGGGACAAATAAGTAAAGCAAAATTATAACTATCGAAATTATTATCAAAACAAAGCCTGTCCCGGGATTATCTTGGAAAAGGTCAAAAATGGTTTTGAATATTTTATATAATATGCTTTCGTTATGCTGTTCGCTGAATAATTGTGATTTCCATGTGGCGATTATTTGGTAAGTCAAATAAATTATTCCGATTAATGTTGTTAATATTGCGGGGAAAAACGCATACCATAAAATTAATTTTTTATTTTCGAGCGTAAGTTTCCAGGATTCGGCGATCAGTTTTTTATGTTCCATGGAATATATTAAGATAACGCAAGGATTTTAGCATAATAATTCTTCCTTGCCTATATTTTTCTTTTAATTTATATTTAGTTTAATCATGTTCACTTAATCTTTAGTCAGCAATGGATAAAGACATTAAAAAGCTGACATATAAGGGCGTTTCTTGGTATGACATTACTTCTCCAAACGAGGAGAATATTAAATTTTTGGAGAAAAAATTCGGTTTTCATGAACTGGATTTGGAAGATCTGGAATTAAGAAAAATTCAAAGATCAAAAATCGATGATTATGAGGATTATCTTTTTATTGTTTTGCATTTACCTGTTTATCAAAAATCAAGGGACCGTATAATCAGTGTTCAGGTGGATATGTTTATTGGACAAAATTATTTTATTACCGTGAGATCTCCGGCGCTCAAAAACATAGATAAAATTATAGATAAATGCGAGGAATCCGAAGCAGAGATGGAGGAGTATATGGGGTTCGGCACGGGGTATCTTTTATATAATGTGATCAGTGATTTGTTTGATGGGTGTTTTCCTCTTTTGGATGAACTTGAGAGTGAAATCAATGATTTGGAAAGGGAATTATTTCTTCATGATTTTGCAAAAAAAGACATGCTTCAGGATATTTTATTGATGAAAAAAGATTTGACAACTTTCAACAGAGTCATCCTTCCACAGAGAACCGTGATTGCTCAATTGGAACATAAAAACAAGAAATTCATGACCGAGGATTTGAATGTTTATTTTGATGACGTGGTTGATAAAGTGGAAAAAATTTGGAATAATCTTGAAAATTATCAGGAAATGGTAAACAATTTGCAAAATATCAATGAATCAATGATTTCTCATAATACGAATAGGATCATCACGACTCTCACTGTTTTTTCAGTTATTATGCTGCCTTTGACTTTGGTTTCGGGTATTTACGGAATGAACTTGACTGATCTGCCTGCCGCGGGACAAACTTATTCGTTTGAATTTGTAATTGGGATAATGTTAATGATCGCTATTAGTATGCTTGCATATTTTAAGTATAAAAAGTGGATATAATATCAAGAGACAAAATCTAACGGTTTTATCTCTTGGACTCTTTTTCTGAGAGTGTTTTCAAGTTTGAGGTTTTTATTATCATTTTTTATCGTCATGTGGATTAATTCAACACTCTCTAAAAAACTATGTCTTGCTTTTGAATTAGTTTTTTGTTAGAGTAATTTTGGTCTTTTTTTAATGGGATTTTAAAATTTTTATTTTTTATATTTATGAAAAGAGAAGAAAAAAAACAACTTATCAAAAAACACGCTGTTCATGCGAAAGATACCGGTTCTGCACAAGTTCAAACAGCAATTATCACTACTCGCATCAACAAATTATCAGATCATTTAAAAACGCACCCAAAGGATTTTCATTCTAAAAGAGGTTTGTTGATGATGGTTGGAAAAAGAAGAAAATTGCTCAATTATCTTAAAACAACTAAAAAGGACCTCTATCAAAGTTTAATTGAAAATTTGAACTTAAGAAAATAACTTGTTAACTTTAAAGAAAATTGTAAAGTCAGGTAATAAAAAAACATTGAATTTAGCTTTGATTTCGAAGATCCCTCTCTATATTCGGGATGACAGCGGATTATTGTATAATCAGTAATAAAAAACGAAAACTGTCATGGTTTTCGGGAATTTATAATACTATTTCAAATAAATAACCTAATTAATAAGCATGGATAATAAACATAAAGTTGAATTAAACATAGAAGGCAGAACTCTTAAATTGGAACAGGGTTTGTTCGCGGAACAATCGACAGGTGCGGTGTTGGCCAGTTTTGGAGATACTGTTGTTCTCGCGACTTGTGTAATGAGTGATCAGAAAAGGGATGGTATTGATTTTTTCCCTTTGAGTGTGGATTATGAAGAAAAATTTTATGCCACAGGCAAGATTAAAGGGAGCAGATTCATAAAAAGAGAAGGTCAGCCTTCAGAGAATGCGATTTTAACTTCACGTTTGATTGATCGTCCTCTGAGACCATTATTTCCGAAAGATATGAGAAATGATGTTCAGATTATTTCTATGGCACTTTCAGCAGACATGGAAGTGGAGCCCGGAATTACGGCCATTAACGCGGCTTCAGCGGCTTTGGTGGTTTCGGGAATACCTTTTGATGGTCCAGTTGGAGCGGTCAGAATTGGATATATTAATGATGACAATAATGAGAAAAAGTTAATAGTGAATCCAACTTATGAGCAAATAGAAAAAGGTTTTTTGGATTTGGTCGTTGTCGGCACTAAAGACGCGATTACTATGGTAGAAGCCGGAGCCAAGGAAGTTCCGGAAGATGTTTTACTTCAGGCATTGGAGATTGCTCATACTCATATTAAAAAACTATGCGCTTTGCAGGAAGAATTAAGAGCAAAAATCGCACCCAAAACTATTTCTTATGAAAGTGTTGACATTAATAAAGATGTTTATGATGCGGTAAACAATTCTGTCAATGATGAAGCGTTTGATAATGTCAAAGGTAAAACAAAGGCTGAAATCAAAGTAAAATTGCACGAAATTGAAGATCAAGTAATTTCAAAACTTCAGTCTGAAATTGACGCGGAAAAGTTTTCGGAGAAAAAAATTAAAGAAGTTTTAAGTGAAAAATTTGAAAAAAGAATGCGTTATAATATTTTAGAAAAAGAAATCAGAGTTGACGGACGTAAGTTGGATGAAATCAGACCTGTTTCATGCATGACCGGAGTTTTACCAAGAACTCATGGATCCGCGATTTTTCAAAGAGGCCAAACTCAGGCTTTAACGATTACGACTTTGGGTTCACCGGGAGCTGCTCAGATTATTGATACAATGGATGAGGATTCTGTGAAAAGATATATGCATCACTATAATTTTCCTCCTTTTTCAACAGGCGAGGCGAAACCTCTCCGCGGAGCTTCCAGAAGAGAAATCGGGCATGGTGCTTTGGCTGAAAGAGCTTTGGTGCCTGTAATTCCGGATAAAGATGTTTTTCCATATACAATTCGTCTTGTTTCAGAAATATTATCATGCAATGGATCCAGTTCTATGGCTTCTGTTTGCGGTTCCACTTTATCTTTAATGGACGCGGGAGTGCCGATTAAGAAACCTGTTTCCGGAATTGCGATGGGGTTAGTTACTGGTGAAAATGGAGCTTTTAAAATTTTATCGGACATTCAGGGTGTGGAAGATTTTGCGGGAGATATGGATTTTAAGGTTACAGGAACAAGTGATGGAATTACCGCTCTTCAGATGGATATTAAAGTAAAAGGTCTTTCTTTGGATATAATGCGCAAAGCTTTGAATCAAGCAAAACAAGGACGGGATTTTATTTTGCAAAAAATGCTTGAATGTTTGCCTGATACAAAATCCGAAT
The DNA here is from genome assembly GCA_000989565.1 of Candidatus Peregrinibacteria bacterium GW2011_GWA2_33_10. GTDB lineage: Bacteria > Patescibacteriota > Gracilibacteria > UBA1369 > GWC2-33-13 > GWC2-33-13. The sequence goes on from LBOO01000015.1 coordinate 25,830, forward strand.
TGTCAAAATATGCGCCTTTAATCATGTCTATTCAAATTGATCCTGATCAGATCAGGGATGTTATTGGAAAGGGCGGAGAAACTATTCAAAAAATTATCGCCGATACAGGCGTGGAAATCGATATTGAGGATTCCGGTTTAGTGGTAATCACTTCTCCGAATCAGGAAAGCGGATTAAAAGCCGCGGATATAGTCAGAAGTATTACTTATATTCCAAAGGCCGGAGAAAAATTTAAAGCAAAAATCGTGAAACTTATGGAATTCGGAGCTTTCGCTGAATTTGCGCCGGGAAAAGAAGGTTTAATTCATATTTCTCAATTATCAAAAAACCGAGTGGTTAATTTTTTTATAGTTTTATATTTGTTTTTTACATGATTGAAGTTAAAAATTTAACAAAATTATACGGAGATTTTATTGCTGTTGATAATATTTCTTTTACTGTGAATAAGGGGGAAATAGTCGGCTTCTTGGGGCCGAACGGGGCCGGAAAAACCACTACAATGAAAATGTTGACTTGTTATTTATCACCCAATAAAGGAGAGATCAAGCTTAATAATCTTGATGTTTTTGAAAATTCTTTGGATGTGCGAAAGAACATTGGGTATTTACCTGAAAATACGCCTGTTTACGAAGATCTGAATGTAATTGAGAGCTTGGAATTTTTTGCTCAAATTCATCATATTGATACGGAGAAGAGAGATAAGGCCATTAAACGGGTTATTGAATCCTGCGGTTTAGGTGAAAAATTAAAAAATGAAGTTTCTGAATTATCAAAAGGTTATAAGCAAAGATTAGGGCTTGCTCAAGCTTTGATTCATAATCCTGACATTTTGATTTTGGATGAGCCTACGACAGGCCTTGATCCAAACCAAATCGCTGAAATTAGGGATTTAATTAAGGAAATCGGAAAAAATAAAACAATTATTTTATCCACTCATATTCTTTCAGAGGTCGAAGCGACGTGTGATCGAGTAATTATTATTAATAGAGGTAAAATTGTGGGACAGGATACCCCCGAGGGGTTAAAACTGAGGAGCGAGGCCGCGAATGTGGTTTATATTGAATTTGAAGGTAAATTAAGAGAAGCTGAAGAGATTTTAAGGCAAATTGAAGGCGTGAAAAATTTATATAAAGTGGATTGTGATTTGCCAAAGGTTCATCGGTTGCGCATTGAAACTGAAAATGATTTGGATTTGAGAAAAGAAATTAATCACGCGTTGCAAAAAAATGAAATGGAGCTTCTCGAAATGCGAAAGGAGAAGGCTTCGCTGGAAGAAGTTTTCCGTCAATTAACCTCTAATTAATTTATGAGAAATATTTTCGCGATAATTAAAAAAGAATTGAAAATTTATTTTAACTCTCCAATAGCCTATATCTTTTTGGTTGTTTTTTTGCTTATTTCATCAATGATGTTTTTCATGGACTTTTTTTTGTTGGGAAGGGCGGAAATGCGTTATTTTTTTGAATGGCTGCCAATAATTTTTATTCCATTTATTCCCGCAGTTACTATGAGGCTTTGGGCAGAGGAAAAAAAGCAAGGAACCATCGAACTTTTGCTTACTTTGCCAATTAAAGATATTGAAGTTGTGATTGGAAAATACGCGGCAACTTCTTTATTTATTTTGCTTTCATTAGTTTTAACTTTTTCAATTCCTCTTATTTTAGGTATTTTAGGTAATCCTGATTGGGGTGTGATTTTTACTTCTTATTTTGGAAGTTTTCTATTGGCGATTTCTTTGATAGCCATTGGAATGACAATCTCGATATTCACATCGAATCAAATTATTGCTTGGATTTTAAGCACTGCTGTATTTTTTATTTTATTGCTTATTGGATTTCCTTTTTTCTTAAATTATACTCCGGAATTTTTGATTAATTTTTTCGAAAATCTAGGTTTTATGTCTCATTACAGATCTTTTATTATTGGCGTTATTGATTCTTCGGATATTATTTATTATTTGTCTTTAATTTCGTTATTTTTATTGATTAATGTGATTAAGTTGGATAGTAGGAGATATAGATGAGGTCAGGGATCAGGAAGTTTTATTTTTTCATTTAATAATTATTTTGTATGGATTTTAGGAAAAAATTCAGTTATGCGGCGAATTCTTTGGTTATAATTATAAGTGTTTTGGTGATAATTTTGTTGATAAATATTTTTGGCGGGCGTCATTTTTTTCGTTTGGATTTTACACAAAATAATATGTATTCGATTAGTGACGGGACTAAAAATATTTTAGGAAATTTGGATGACAAAGTGATGATTAAGGCTTATTTCTCAGGAACCTTGCCTCCACAATTAAAAGATTATCCGAAAATTACGGAAGATATATTAAATGAATATAAAAAAGAATCTAAAGGAAAATTGAATTATCGTTTTTTGGATCCGGAAAAAAAATCCGAGTACGCGGAGGAAGCTCGAGAGATCGGCATTCAGGAAACTTCAGTTGGAATTGTGAAGGCCAATGAAAGATCATTGCAAAATGTATTTTTGGGATTGGGTATATTTTATAGGGATAAACAGGAGATTATTACAAATATCAATTTGTCCAATTTGGAATATGATTTAACTTCAGCGATTAAAAATGCCACAAAAACGCGAAATAAAATTATTGGTTTTGTGAAAGGTCATGGGATTTTAGAGATTCGAGACAGCGCAAATCAACCTGGTGCATATTTTCAATTTGGGGAGCTTCTGAATCAGAATTATGAGGTTAGACTGATCGATTTAAAAGATCAGGATTTAAAAGAAATCGATACTTTAATAGTGGCCGGGCCGAAAGAAAATTTTGGGGATGAGGAATTGTTTAAAATTGATCAATTTTTGGTGAAAGGTGGCAGCGCGATTTTTATTATTGATGAATTCGGTTTAGACGCAAATTTGCAGCCGATAGATGTTTCTACTGATTTGAATCGTATTTATGAGAGTTTCGGCGTGAAGGTAAAAAATGGATATATTGCTGATCAAAACAATACATATGCTAATTTTCCCACAGCTTCAGGACAAGTTTTTATCCCCTATCCGTATTGGGTTCAAACTTTGAATTCCTTTATGAGTAAAGAAAATCCTGTTACGGCAAACTTGGATGGAATTATTTTTCCTTGGGTAAATTCTTTGGAAATTTCAAAAAAAGATAATGTAAAAGTGGAAAAACTCGTTGAGAGTTCGTCGTCAAGTACATTTATTGAATCTGATATAAATTTAGATCCGAATTTTGCCAATAATTTAATTAAAAATCTTAAAAAGGAAGACGCAAAAAGCCATCCTATCGCTGCTTTGTTTAAGGTTAATTATAATAGTATTTTCACTGAACCTCCTACAATAAAGGATGATAGCGGCACCGGCGAAAATAGTTCAAACTTACCTGTTTTGAATGAAAATAAAAAAATAGATTTGGAATTTATCAAATCCGGCCAAAAGCAAGCTAATATCGCAGTACTAAGCAGTTCTTACGCTTTAATGGATTACTTTTTAATGCAGTTTAATCAGAACGCGGCTTTTTTCTTAAATTTAGTTGATTTTATTACTATTGACTCAGCTTTGATCGATATCCGCTCAAAAGGAGTTGATACCAGAGCAATTCAAAATATTTCGAATGATAAGAAAAATTTAATTAAAGCAATCGGGGTTTTGGGCATGCCCATACTAATTTCCGCATTTGGAATTTTCCGATTTTGGAGAAGAAAGCAGAAGAAAAAAGTTAAGGCTACTTATTAATGAATTTAATTAAAAAACTATGAAAAAGTTCTACAAAACTTATGTTTTATTATTTATTTTGATTATTCTTTCTGTTTTAGTTCTTATTCTTGATAACCCGGAAAAATCAGCGGAAAAAGAAAATCAGCAGTTTAATAAACCTATAATTTCCAATATTGATGTGGTAAATAAATTTATTATCAAGAACAAGGATTCGGAAATAATTTTTAAAAAATCTGAGAAAAAATGGTTGATTGAAAATGCGGGAAATAGTTTAGCCAATTTTGAAGAAGTTGATAAACTGCTTTCTAATTTGGAAGCGATGACACGTGAAAATGTAATCTCGGAAGATAAAACTCAGTGGAGTTATTTCGAAGTTGATGAGAATACGGGAAGACAAATAATCTTGTTTAATGATGAGAAAAAAATTGCCGCTTTTTTTGTAGGAAGAAGTGGGAACCCAAATTTTGACGATCAATATATTCGTATTGAAAATGAAAATATAATTTATAAAACTCAAGGTATTTTGGATGATATATTTTCAAAGACAATTGAGCAATGGAAAACTGAGGTTGAAAAAGAAGAGCCAGTACCCGAAACAAAATAATCATTTCAAAAATGGACAAGCGCACTAAATATTTAATTGAACTTCAAATCGTAAATTTTATTTTCGGATTTGTGGGGATTTTCGCTAAATTGATCACTTTAAGTGCTGAAGCGATAATATTTTTTCGAGCTTTATTTACTGCTTTTATTTTGTATTTTTTTATTTCATTCAAAAAAATCAATTTTAAAATAAAAGATAAAAAGCAGATGAAGCTTATTATTTTTCTGGGTATTTTATTTGGTTTTCATTGGGTTCTTTACTATTCCGCCATTAAAATTTCCACAGTGGCAATTGGATTTTTAGCTCTTTTAACGCATCCTGTTATAACTGTTTTTTTGGAACCGATTTTTAGAAAAGAAAAAATCAAGATGATTGATGTTTTCAGCGGTTTATTGGTAATTATCGGAATTCTTTTGATGGTGCCTGAATTTTCATTGAAAAACGATATTACTTTGGGTCTTACTTTAGGCATAATCGCGGCTTTCTTTTATAGTTTCCGCAACATTATGTTAAAAGACATTTCCGATGAATACCCGACTTCGCTTTTAATGTTTTATCAAGTTCTAGTCAGTTTTATTATCTTGATTCCATTTGTGGATTTCGTAAATTTGCAACCTACTTCAAAGGATTTTTTGTATTTAGTTATTTTAGCTTTAGTATTTACGGCAATTCCGCATACTATTTTCGCGCGTTTATTTCGTGTCATTAAAGCAAAAACCGTGAGTATCAGCGCAAGTCTGCAACCGGTTTACGCGACTATAATCGCTTATTTTGTTTTAAGTGAAGTACCGAGTTTAAGAACAATTATTGGCGGGGCAATAATTGTGGTAACCGCGATTTTGGAGAGTTTTAAGAAGGAATAATCAAAGTGGAGTGATCGGAACTACTCCCTTGATGCCTTCTATAATTTCGCATGTTTTAGTATTTTCTTTATCCGCACAATCAAATTTTATGATATTTTTTTGATTTATCAAAACATTGAGCATAATCATAATTATCAAGCATACTAAAGCTCTAAACAAATTTTTCATAATAAAAAATTAGGAATATAAATTCCTTCCGCAGGACATAGTATCAGATTAGGAATTTTCGTCAATTGAAATTGATAAAATTAAATGCAGCAGGCACAATATTTATTTTTCCACCACATAAACAGGGTTACAAAATAAATATTGTGCCTGCTGCATTTAATTTTATCTTGATTATAGGTATCTCATAATATAGAATTCGAGTGTTGTTTTAATATAATTTTGCCGGGGTAGCTCAGTGGTAGAGCACACGACTGAAAATCGTGGTGTCGACAGTTCAATTCTGTCTCCCGGCACCAAAAATTTGCACTTTATTTTATTTTTTTATAATTAGGCAACAGTTCCGGGCGGAATTCGAAATGCATGGTGTCGTAATGCATCCAGTTTTCTCCCCAGATGAAGCCGTATTTTTCAAATATTTTTACTATTTCAATAGGTATTTGGTTTTCATATTGGCTGTTTTTATCTGAATTCCATAACCAATAATCGCCATATGGTGTAGCGTTTATATCAATTGCGATACCCCAACTGTGCGGGCTTAACTGATTAGAATTTTTAATTTTTCTGTAGTTAAAACTTCCTGCTATGTTTTCTAGATATTTTCTAAAATGCGGTTTTTGCGCGATTAGTTGTTGTAGTTCGCTTAAAACTTCTTTTAATTGTTTATCTACATTGTTTACTGTGGTGATTTTTAAATGTTTATTTTCTGCGGTTTTAAAAGGCCAAGTTAAGGTTACTAATTTGCTTGACACTTCGGAAGGACTACTTCCGTAAATAGAACTGAAAAACTTTTGGCATCTTATTCTTCCGGGATCGTAATCAGGAGTTAGAGATTGCCAATTTTTTTGAACATAATCTCCTCCATAATAAGGGAGCAACATTTGATCTTCCAAGTCCGCATTTTCTAATTTTTGTTCCGGAGTTTTTTTAATATTATCATTTATCTGTATTCTTGTACCGTTTCTTAATATTAAATAGTTACCTTCTTTTCTATATATATGATCTTCATAAGCTTTTTGAAAATTTATTAAAAATTCCGGTGTTCTTTCTGCATAAGCATCTTTTAATAATAACGAAAAGTATGTGGCTAGTGTTGTAAGTCCTATTTCACCTACTTGAATTATAAACTCTCTTCTATCAATTTGATCAGGTCTCTCAGTTTGTTCTATTTTGTTATCTAAAATTTCTTTCATAATTATTTGGTTAAATCATTTGTCTGCTTTTTATTATTTTTTGGATTTTTTTACGAGTGTCTTGTTTTTGTATATCTTAATTTAAAATCTCCTAAAAGTTTAATTTTCGCATTTAAACTTTCAGATATTTGTATTGTTTGTGGGGTGATTGTTATTCCTCCTTGGAAAGGATTGTTTACATTTTTATAGGGATTCTCAGGGAAATGGATATCATTCAAGTGGCTACTTCCATAGTGTAGAGTGCTGTAACTGGGATTATTCAAAGAGAAACTAAATGTTTGATTGAGAATTTTCAATATTAATTTTCCATTTTCTGTGGAGATTTTTAATATTTCTTCTTTGCCTGAGTCTTCATTAATGAGAATTCCTGAGCCATCGAGCAAATTTTTTAATTCAATGCGTAAAATTAATCGATTACTTATTACTTCAGGATGAATTATAATTTCTTCAGGAGCTAAATTTTCTAAATTTTGAATTTTCATTTTGTTAAGGTTGTTCCGCTGTATCCGCGGTTTTTTCATTGCTTGTAAATCTTTCCCAATAGGAAGGGTTGTTTTGGTCTATAAAATTTATACGCTGATATAGACTAGGACCGATTCCAATCCCATTCTTGTCGATTCTGGCTATGGATCTATTCTCTTCTTTAAGAGGATCTTGTGATGGACTTTGGAAGCTTCTGTTATCTATAGAATATCTTAATAAAGTACCGATCATTCTAGGCCCTTCGTCTGTTTCGTGTCCGTGAATGGAGAAATTTATACCTTTATTTTGCAGATTTTTGGCGTCGGAAGGAAATAGCATTTCATGAATTCCTCTTCTATGATAACTGATATTAGTATCCAAGAAACTATCAGTAATACAATGAAATTCATAGGGTAGATTATTTTTTCCTTCATACAAGCTCATCCTTAAGCCATTCTGATAAATTTGATTGATTTTATCAACTCCTTTTTCCAAAATCAAAGTTGACATTTCGTGACTTAGAGGGGCATGGTGAAAAAGGATATCATTAATTTGCAATAGTAATTTAGAATTACATTTTGTTTTTAAAATTCGAAGGCCTTCTTCGATTTGGCGCATATTTTTAATGATATTCTCTTGTTCTTGAGTAAGTTGATCCCAAATTTCCGGATCATCATTATGCATTTGCTGTAATTTTTCAGAGCCGAATCTTTTGTATTGGAGTAATCCTATTCCTGAATTATTTTTCTTACAAATCTTGGCAGGGGTTTTTGTATGCCCAATGATTTTTTTATTCATTAAAAATGAGTTTCCCCAATCATCATGATTTCCGGCAATACAGACTATATTTCCTCCTTGTTTTTGTGCTTGTCTTTTTAATCGATCAATTTCCAACAGTATCTCAAGCCCTCCATTGCATCTGTCAGCATCAATATCTCCCAATAGTATTAAAATTCTGTTTCCTCCTATCCATTCTTTTTTTTCATTTATTAAATTCAAACTTTTTAAGTTGAGCCAAAATCCCATCAGGTTGCCGTGTAAATCTCCTATTATATCCATAGTTGGCCATGATCTATCAACTTCGTTCGGTTTGATAAATTCTTTTTCACTTGGATATTTAAATCTTGAATCCAAAGGATCGTTATATAAATCCAGTTCTGAAGGGTTTGAATATTTTCTTTTGTACTGATCCGGTTCTTTCCAAATAACACGAATTCTTGAATCCGGTAAAATATCATGAATGTCCGCCGGAGTTATCAAACCGCTATTTCTAGGAATATAAACTTTATCTCCGGCAGAATAATTATTAACTTCCGGTTCTATATTTTCTTCTGATTCCGGCACTTTTCTTGAGATTATAAAGTCTCCCAATAAAGGATTTGTCACCTTTGGATTTTCGGCAATTATCAATTCATCGCCTTGCACTCTAATAGTCCCATGAGAGCGGCTGACAAGTGCATTATCGGGAAATTTGATATCACAGATAGGTAATCTGCCATAGGTTAATGTTTTTTCCGGTTCTTTTTTTGTATTAATTTCATAATTACCTTTTCCAACTCCAATTCTTAAAAGATCGTCAATTTTATCTATATAGATTTTTGTTAAACCCTTATTTAGATAGCAGTCATCAAGTAAAACTCCGGAAGCATTGATAATACCTTCCAGTTTAAATCTTATACTTTGGACACCATTTTGTAGTTCAGGAGCGATAGTTATCTCTTCAAATTTATCTACTTTAAAATTTGGCATAAATTAAAGATTAGATTCGATAGCCAGGCGATTATTAAACTTTAATTTCATAAAAATGTCAATTAAAAAACTGCGTTTATCAAAAGTTTTGTATTTATTATTTTCTTTTTGAGGATGATAATTTATACTGCTGCGCTCTCATTTTCTAAAATTAAGCAGTATATACTTAAGTAGCTTTTCAGCCTATTAAATGCACTAAATTTTAAAATAAGTCATGCAGTATTATACGCTATTTTAAAAGCGGTGGAGTATATGAAATTAAATTTTTATGATTTTATTTGGAAAAAATTTTTTAAAGTTGAAATGATAAATCTTTTTAAGAAAAAGATCGGGGCATATTTTAATTCAAATTTTAAGTCTGATTTGATTGCCGGTATAATTGTGGCTTTGATCGCTTTACCTCTGGCTATTGCTTTTGCCGTGGCAAGTGGTGCGCGGCCCGAGCAAGGCGTTTATACTTCGATTATCGCGGGAATTGTTATTGGCGTGCTTTCGGGTTCCAATTATCAGGTTTCCGGACCTACAGGCGCTTTTATAGTTATTTTATTGGGAATAGTAAATAAATTCGGATTGGAAGGATTAATGATGGCGGGTTTTATGGCTGGAGTAATATTGATTTTAATGGGTGTCTTTCAGGTTGGTTCGGTGATTAAATATATTCCTTATCCTGTTACTATAGGTTTTACAGCCGGAATTGGTGTTATTATTTTTACAGGTCAGATTAAAGATTTTTTTGGTCTGCAATTTCCTCATCGTCCGCATGATTTTATTGAAAATATTAAAGAAATTTTTCAGGCTTTTCCGGAGAGCATTAATGTCGGTTCGTTTTTCGTCGCTCTTTTTACTTTAATTGTATTTATTTTATGCAGGAATTTTGCGAAACATGTGCCTGCTCCTCCGGTTGCTTTGCTCGCGGGAACTATTTTAAGTCTTTTTATTCATAGATTTTCAGGTAATTTGATTTCCGCGCCAACTCTTTTAGGTGAAATACCCGCTGGTCTACCGGAATTTAAAATGCTTAGTTTTTCTTTTGAAAATATGCGACTTCTTTTGCCTTCAGCTTTTACAATCGCGGCTTTGGGTGCTATAGAGTCATTACTTTCCGCTGTAGTCGCGGATGGAATGACCGGGACAAAACATAATTCAAATAAAGAACTTATTGCTCAGGGCGCGGGGAATTTAATTTTACCATTTTTTGGCGCAATTCCCGCGACGGGGGCGATCGCTCGTACCGCGGCAAATATTAAAAATGGGGCAAAAACCCGAGGAGCAGCCATTATTCATGGTATTGTACTTATATTTATTTTATTGGTCGCGGCTCCTTATGCTAAATTTATCCCTTTAGCCGCTCTTTCCGCAATTTTGATGACTGTAGCATATTATATGTCGGAAATTCCTCATTTTACCCATTTGTTAAAGAGTCCTCGTTATGATGTCGCTGTTTTATTAACTACATTTTTTCTGACAATTTTGGTTGATTTAACCTTTGCCGTGGCCATCGGAATGATTTTAGCCTCGGTATTATTTATAAAAACAGTGAGCAAATTATCCGTTAATAAAATTTTGGAAGATAGTGATGTACCAACAGAAGGAAGTCAGAAATTACATGAAAGCGTTAGAAATTTGGAAAAAATAACTTTATATGAAGTCGCAGGACCTTTATTTTTTGGTATTGCCAGCGAATTAGAAAATTTAATTGAACATCAAAATGCCGAGATTCTTATTTTACGAATGAAACATGTTCATCACATTGACGCGAGCGCGATTCATAATTTGGAAATTATTATAGATCGCGTTCACAAAAATCATGGAAAAGTTTATTTGGCCACTTTAAATCCAAGTGTTCGAAAAGCTTTGGAAAAACAAAAAATCATTCAAAAATTAGGCGGGGACCTTTATACTCCTAACTCCACGACTTTGGCGATAGAGTACGCAAAAAAAGAACAGAGAAAGAGATAATAGTTTTAAAATTTAATTTCTTTTTCTTTCTATCTCATTCAGATATTTTTTACGTAACCTTATTTGAGTTGGAGTGATTTCTACATACTCATCAACTCCTACGTATTCAATGGCTTTTTCAAGTGTCATTTCTGTGATTGGAGTCAGATATAACGCTTCATCGCTACCTGAAGCGCGAACATTGGTGAGTTTTTTATTTTTTGTCGGATTTACGGTTAAATCCGGACCCTGATTGTGCTCTCCAATGATCATTCCTTCGTAAACAGGAATTGCCGGGCCTATAAACAGGCAGCCGCGCTCCTGAAGTTTCCATAGAGAATAAGCCATTGTTTCACCGGTTTCTCCGGAAATCATTGAGCCTACGGAGCGTTTTTCGATTTCTCCCAAATATGGTTCAAAACGGTCAAACGCATGGTAAAGTGTTCCCTCTCCTCTAGTCATAATTAAAAAGAATGATCGGAAGCCTAAAAGTCCGCGAGTCGGCACTGAAAATTCCAAAGTTGTGTTTCCGTTTTTCGATTCCATTTTTTGCATTATGCCTTTTCTTTGTGAAATTGCCTGAATTACTGTGCCTGACATATCATCGGGCACATTGATTATCGCCATTTCCACAGGTTCATGTTTGGCTCCGTTAATTTCCTGAAAAACAACTTCCGGCTGTGATATTTGCAATTCGAATCCTTCTCTGCGCATGGTTTCAATCAATACCGCTATATGCATTTCGCCACGTCCATAAACTTTTACCGCATCGCTATTTTTCAAATATTCCAATTTTAATCCCACGTTTGTTTCCAATTCTTTTTCCAACCGATCTTTTATATGTCGGCCGGTAACATATTTTCCTTCACGACCTGCGAATGGCGAGTCATTAACAAGAAATTCAATTGCGATTGAAGGAGGATCCACTTTTATCGCCGGTAAAGGTTCACTGTTTTCATCACTAGCAATGGTTTCTCCCACATAAATATTCGGAATACCGGCAATCGCAACGATGTCGCCGGCTGAAATGTTGTCTGTTTCAACTCGATCCATTCCTTCATATGTAAATACTTTTGAAAGTTTTCCGGTTCTCTTTTCTCCATTATTTCCGATGATTACAACATTTTTATTGGCGGAAATTTCTCCTTCATATACGCGGCCGATGGCTAGTCTCCCGAGAAAATTATCATAAGCCAAAGTGGCCGGCTGCATTCTGAATGGAGCGTTCAAATTTTGTTCCGCAGGCTTAACATTTTTCAAAATAAAATCAAGAAGCGGAGTAATATCCTTTTTTTCGTCTTCTAAATTACTGATCGCAACCCCTTGTTTGGCAATTGTATAAATATAAGGAAAATCCAATTGTTCATCACTGGCACCAAGTTGCGCGAATAAATCAAATGTTAAATCCACAACCGTATCAGGACGAGCCATGGGACGATCTATTTTATTAATGGCAACCAATACTTTATGACCCAGTTCCAATGATTTTCTTAATACAAATTTGGTTTGAGGCATTGGGCCTTCATAGGAATCAACCACTAACAAAACCGCATCAACCGTGCGTAATACTCGTTCCACTTCTGATCCGAAGTCCGCGTGTCCAGGGGTATCAACTATATTAATTTTGCAATCTTTATATTTTATGGCAGCATTTTTGGCGTAAATCGTTATTCCACGTTCGCGCTCCTGATCGTTTGAATCCATTGCTCTTTCCTGAAGTCCTTTTCGAGTATCAAAATTTTGACTGGCTTTTAAAAGCGCATCCACAAGAGTTGTCTTTCCATGATCAACATGAGCAACGATAGCTATATTGTAAATATTCATTTGATTTATTAAATAGTACGCATTGAGTATATAGTAAACAGTAAGATAGTTCGAAAGTCAACAGGTGTAATTTGACAAAGTTTTAATTTGCATTATTATTGCGTATCATTTATTAAATTTTTTTATGAATATCATAAAATCTCTATTTGAAAAATCTCTGGTTGCTGTTTCTTCTATTCCCCTGCTTCTCGGGGTTGGAGAAAATTCTAAAGTAATAGACAATATAGTTAAGAGTTACACGGGGAGATTAAAAACAATGTTCGCAAGTATAGAATTAAGTCGTGAACAATTGGATAAATTAAAAATTTGCTGTGGAGATACCTGTGGTCAAGGCCCAATATTTGATGAAAAAAACGTTTTTAAAAGAGAACCGGAAGTTGGCTTATTTGTTGAATTCCCTGCCGGCAATCACGGTGTAAATATTGATTCGCATCTACCTGCCAAGGGAGGAGTTTCATTTAAAGATCAAGCTGAAATTTGCGCTGACGAAGCGGCCAATTTTGTTTCTATACCTGAAGAATCTCCGTGTTACGGAATCAAAGGCATTGTTATTACCGGAAAAACTGATGATGATAATCATATAGTAAGTCTTGCTTGCGCTGATAAAAAAAATCCTTCGTTTAAGATTGAGAAATAATTATTTTTAGGATATTAATTGTTTAGAATTAAATTATTAATATGCGAATAGGAATTATTGGTGGAGGAGCCGCGGGAATGATGAGTGCGGCATTATTATACGAGAAGGATCATGAAAACCGTATTGGTGAGATTGTTTTATTTGAATGTAATACGGTTTTGGGAAGAAAATTGGCTTTAACAGGCGGAGGACGATGTAATGTTACTACCGGAAATTTCGATATTGCTGAAGTTTTAAAAAATTATCCGCGGGGAGCTAATTTTTTGAAAAAATCCATATATGATTTTTCACCAAAGCATGTTTTTGACTGGTTTAGAAGTCATGGAGTAAAGCTAAAAGTTGAAGAAGACAGAAGGGTTTTTCCGGTTACCGACAACTCTTCTGATATTATTGATGTTTTTTTGAATATTTATAAAAATCCAAAAACTAAAATCAAAAAATCACCTGTTATTGATATGTGGAAAGAAATGGATAGATTCGCAGTCCGGCTTCATGATGAAATTCATCTATTTGATAAAGTTATTATGGCTACCGGAGGGGGGTATAATACAAACTCCGGAATTATTAATTATGGCTATGCGTTCGCCCAGAAATTCGGGCATAAAATAACCAAACTGGCACCCGGCTTAACTTCATTGGAAACAAATGATTGCGATATTCATACTCTTAAAGGGATTACATTATCGAATATTAAATTAAGATTTTTAAAAAAAGATGAACATGTTTTTAATGGCTCATGTGTTTTTACTCATAAAGGATTAAGCGGTCCGGGAATTTTTGCAATTTCTTCTTTAAGCGCTTTTGAAAATTATGATGAGAGTGATCCTGCTTTATTGCTGCTGGATTTATTGCCTGAGGAAAATTTTGAGAATTTGAAACATAATTTAGAGCAAACGCGCTTAAATAGTCCGGCTAAGAAGATCAGCAACTTAATTTCCAATTTTATACCTAAATCTTTAGCAGAAATTATGTTGAAAAAATTAAAAATCAATGACAAAAAATCTTCTGAAGTCAGTGCTAAAGATTTAAATAGAATTATCGATAGTATTAAAAATTTTCAAGTTGTTATTACAGGCAGGATTTCCGGTTCTGAATTCGTGACTGCCGGAGGTGTTGATTTAAATGAAGTCGACGCGGCTACCATGGAATCTAAATTAGTAAAAGGTCTTCATTTTGCCGGTGAAATTTTAAACATAGATGGTTTTACAGGTGGATACAATTTGCAATGCGCTTGGAGTACCGCGCATGCCGCAGCCATAGGGATTACCAAATAAAGTATAGTTTTTTCGAGGTATTTATGATAAAATATAGAGATTTTTAATAATTATTAATGCCTGAAGAAAAAATTGAATTACCTAAAGAGGATATTTTATTTTATGGAGAGAAAAAAGCAAAGCGGGCCATAGTCTATTTAGCTGTTTTGTCTTTATTGAAAGCGTTTGCAGGTTATTTTACAGGCATAGTAATTTTACTTGCTGACGCGGTTTCCAGTGTGGCTGATATTTTAAGTATTTTTGCCAGTTATTTGGGGCTTCGTTTAAGTAGAAAAAAAGAAGGTGGAGCATTTAAATATGGTTATTACAAAGCTGAAACTTTAGCGGCTCTAATTGTTTCAATAATTACGAGCGTACTTGGTATTGATATATTTTTAATAAGTTTGGACAGATTTTTGGAATCTCCGCAAATTTCAAATCCCGCAATTGGTTTTTTTGCGATTATAGTTAATATAATTGTTTCTTATTATCTATATGTTGATTTAAAGAAAGCTGCGCAAAAGACCAATTCTCTATCTTTACGCAATAACGCGATTGATAAAAAAAACGATATTTTACGCGCGGTTGTGATTGTATTTGGTATTTTGGCGAGTATGTATAGTATTAAATATATTGAGGGTGCGATCGGTATGATTATTTCTCTGATGATTCTTCATAGCGGATTAAAAAACGGAAAAGATTCTTTATTTTTCCTTTTAGATTACTGGGATGATCCCAAATTGATTAACAAGATCAGAAATACAATTGTAAAAGATTCTTTAATTGTAAAAACAATAAAACAAATAAGGCTTAGGAGAGCCGGCACTTTCATTTTTGGGGAAATTTATCTGGAAATTATTCCTTTCGCAAAAATGGAGGATTTGCGAGTAGAACTTGATAAATTGCAGAAAAAAATTTTAGGATTAGATCCTTATATTAAGAATTTAATTATTTACACTTTGGTGCCAAAACCAAGCACTGTCCGAGTTGCGGTACCAATTGAGCAAAATAATGGTTTAAAGTCTTCAATTTCGCGTAATTTTGATAAGACAGAAAATTATTTATTGGCTAATATTCGCGACAATAAAATTTCCAAGTGGGAGGTAGTGAATTTTCCTTATGATTCAAATGATTTCCCGAATATTATTAAATTTTTTAAAAAACATAAAATAAATATTGTGGTTGATAATGATATGCATAGTCTGGTTTATTGCGAAATCATCGCCAAAAGTCATATTTCGGTTTTCCCGCACTTTTCAAATGTAAAAGACGCGGAGGGGATGCTGAAGTTGTTGATGATCAGTTATAAGTGATCAATGATTTTATTTATTCACCAAGTCCAACTCCTGCAATTTTATGTTTGCCAGACAGGTTTTTTGATAGTCTTGGTTTTCAATTTGGGCGCAATCTTTTTTTGTTCTGGCGGTCGTTAATAAACATTCGTTTCGCAAGTCCGGATTTTTGTTTATTAACTCGCATTTTTCCGGCATTAAATCATTTTGAACCATTGTTTGATATAGACATTGAAATTTGTAATTTTGAGTGTCAATGTTGTCGCATATTTCTAAATCACCTTTTTTTATGGCTGACTGCAGGTTGCATTGAATTTTATAGTTTTCCTCTATTGGATTTGTAAGTTCTGTTTTATCGCAAATTGAATAATCGCCTTTCTCCACTTCTACCGTATATTCACAAAAAATTCGATCTTCCATTTTATCAATTTTTTGACATATTGAAGAATTTTTCAATGTTTTCGCTACTCGCGTATAACAGTTTTTAATAAAAATCATATTTTCATCTTTTTTTTCAATATTTTCACAAATTTGATAATCTTTCAGATTCGCGCTTAATCCCGCTAAACAAAGATTTTCATTTCTTTCAAGTCCAAGACTTTGGCAGAATTTCATTCCTTCTTGTTTTTGATAAAATTGTGTTTGACATTCAACTCTCAGGGCTTCAACTTCTATTTTTTGACAATCAAAAAGCGTGTTTGCCTTCAAAAAATGACATTCGTCACTTGAGCATTGGTATTCGGGATAATTTTTTATATATTCTTTTTGGCAATCGGAAGCAAATTTTTTAGAAAATTCGCAAATCGCGAATATGCGGCTTTTGAGAGCCAAATCCGTAATGCATTTTTGTGATTCGGATAATATTGAATTTTGGCGACATTGTTTGATGGATATTATTTCCGATGAAATATTATTTGAGGTGCATCCGGATAATGTCAGTATTAAAATTAAAATTTTTAATTTCATTTTAGAAATGGGTAGGGTTTTCTTCATTATCTTCAGTTAATTCTCCAACGAGATTTGTCTGCATTATTTTTCTTAATTGAGATATGTTATTGGTGCTTTTTAAAGCCCACATTAATTTTGCGATGATAGCTTCAACCGTCATGTCTCCCGCGGGGATCACACCCAGTTCCAAAGCTTTATAGCCGGCTTCATAAGTTTTTAAATTCGTTTTACTTCTTTCCAGTTGAGTAGTTAAAATTATAGGCACGTTATGTTTTATGGCATTTTTAATATACGGCAAAATGGAATTGCCTTCTAAAAACGGGATATTTCCGGCGCCGAATCCCTCTATTATTATTCCTTTTGCACCTGATTCCACCATTCTTTCCAAACTATCAGGTTGAAACCCCGGATAGAGTTTTACCAATCGTATGTTTGATTCAAATTCAGGTTGAAATTTCAGTGTTCGTTTTCTTCTTTTTTTTGCCCAGTCAAAAATTCTGATAGGTCTTTCTATTTCACCAAGCAGCGGGTAATTCGGGGAACCAAAGACATCCACGAAACTTTCATGATTTTTCTTTGATCGGTTGGCACGAATAATTTTCCAGCCAAAAACTATGCATACTTCTGCAATGTCCATACTGGCGACCATGCATGAATAAATCAGATTTGTGCGACCATCCGCTCCCAATTCCGATAACGGAACCATTGATCCTGTGAATACAATCGGTTTGCTTAAATTTTGCAAAGTGAATGAAATCGCGGATGAAGTATAAGCCATAGTGTCTGTTCCCTGCGCGACAACAAAACCATCATAATCATTATAAAGCTCTTTGATGGTTGTGCTTATAATATTCCAATGATGAGGTGTCATATTGGATGAATCTATATTAAAAACCGGATAAAAATCGAGTTGAATCTTGTTTTTCAGTTCAGGCACAAATGATAAAATAGTTCCCGCATCATTGGCAGGTTTTAAATAATTTGTATGTTGATCAGAAACCATACCAATAGTACCGCCGCAAAAAAGTAAAGCTATTTTTGGTTTCATTCTGAATGGTAGTTAGGAATGAATACAGTTATATAATATGAGGATTGAGTCGAGATGTAAATGGTATAAACACTTCAAATGATTTGAATTATTTTCAATTTAATCTAAAATGTATCCGTTATGGAGAGATGGCCGAGTGGCTGAAGGCGCCGCTCTCGAAAAGCGGTTTTCGATGTAAATCGGAACGAGGGTTCGAATCCCTCTCTCTCCGCCATGTTTTTAAGAAGTCCTTGTTTATTTTTCTTGTTTTTGCTATTTAATAATTAATATTATTAATTTTTTTTATGAAAAAAATTATTTTGGGCGTGGTTGTGGGAATTTTGGTTATTGGTTTTTTTGTGGCGGTTTATCATGGAGCTTTTTATAAAGTTGCTATAGCGGAAAAAGTTGTTGGGCCTTATACGATAATTTATAAAGAAAATACGGGTGATTATGCGAAAGTGGGTACGGTTTACGCGAAAATGAATAAAGAGATGGTGGATGTCGGTATTTCTACGAATCAAGCGATTGGTGTTTATTATGATGATCCTAAACTTGTTGAAAAAGAACAACAGAGAAGTGATTTGGGATATATTGTGAAGACCGCGGATGTTAAAAAAATGACTGTGCTTCGCGAAAAAGGATATAAAACAAAATTAATCAGACGTCCTTTGGCTTTACCTGTCGCAGAATTTCCTTATAAGAATCAATTATCCGTGATGATGGGGATTTTTAAAGTTTATCCGAAAGTTGAAGCTTATATTAATGAAAATAAAATCGAAACTGTGGATGCGGTTATTGAAATTTATGATATTGAAGCGAAGAAAATTATGTATATTATTGATAAATAAATAATTAGAATAAAGGTTTATTTAGATTAATAATTTTTCATGGGTAAAAATTTCAAGAAGAATAAATATGAGAAAATGGCTATGCCTGAAGCGCAATTCGATTTCCATGAATTGGGGATTTTGATGAATGAGGAAATTGTTTTTGAAACTGAGCAATTTATTAAAAATTGCGCGGAAAATGGGATGAAGAAGGTTTTGATTATTACCGGCAAGGGGCTTCATAGTGAGAATGGGCCGGTAGTGAGGCCGATTGTGATGAAGACTTTGAGTACATTGACTGAGGTTAAGTCCGTCGCCGCAGCGAAGATTGATATGGGAGGGAGCGGAGCCTTGGTCATAGATTTATATTAAAATTTTTATTAGATTTTGTTACTTTTTTTTCTTTTTTTGCGTATATATTTATGGGTGGAAGAACCCCGCAAACGGGGTACCCTCTAGAGGGATACAAGACGTCTTAATATAACCTTCACCCAAATTTCTCCACCTTAATTATGATTTATGAATGAAAATGAAATAATTATTCAATGTAAAAACGGTAATTTGAAAAATTTTTCTTTGCTGTTTGATGAATATAAAGATAAGATTTACCGTTTTATTTACTTTAAAACACAGCATAAAGAAACCGCCGAAGATCTTTTGAGCCAGACTTTCATAAAAGCTTTGGAACATATAAATCAAATAAATATTAAAAAAGGTTCTTTTAAAAATTGGATTTATACTATTGCCAGAAATAATGTAACGGACTTTTATCGAAAATATAAAGAAATGAAAAATATAGACGATGTATGGGATTTGGATAATGGAATTAATCTTAAAGATGAAGTTGACAATTATGTTTTGATTGAAAATGTAAAAGATTATATGCGAGAACTAACTCCTGAACAACGAGAAATTATTATGCTTCGTGTTTGGAATGATTTTAGTTTTAGCCAAATCGCCGAAATTTCAGGTAAAAGCGAGGCTAGTTGTAAAATGATGTTTAAAAGATCTCTAGAAAAAATAAAAAATAATTTTGAGCATTTACTAACTTTTTTTCTTTTATTTAATTAACCTTTTAAATATGAAAACTACTAAACTTAATGAAATATTAAATGACTTGTATAAAATTGATCCTACTTTAAAGGATCATGAAAAAAGTCTGCTTAAAATTTTGGATCAGTTTATGAAAAGTGAACCAAATGTAAAACTAGATGAAAACTTTGCTTTGAAACTTAGAAGTGAATTGACAAAAAAGATTAACGAGAAAACGAAATCGCCTTCTTTAAAGTTTTCCAATCCTCTAAATTTTTTCAATAAATTTTCTTACGCGTTCAGTGGAGCGGTTATGATGATGATAATTACTTTTACTTTTATATTCTTTTATAATCAGAGTTTAAATAAATCCAACGACCTTGCAGAAAATGATTTCGCGACTTCCGAATTGGAAGAAGGATATTTAGCTTTTGATTCTGAGATAAACAACACTAAAGATGGTGCTTTTGGAAAAATCAATTTAGTCAGTAATTCTCCGGAAAGCGCAAAAAGTACAAGTAGTCCTAGAGGACAAGGTGGCGGGGTTGCTTTGGATACTGCTATTTCGGAAAAATCAATGTTAGTTCCGGCACCTGAAACCTTAAAGAAATATGTATTTAAATATGAGGGAGAAGAATTTACTTTAGATCAAGACAAATTAACAGTTTATAAACGAAATATTTCAAAGGCGGAAAATTCTTTGGCAAGTATTATTCAAGGCTTGCAGTTTTCTCTGATTGATTTGAACAATTTCGAAAATATAAATCTGCAAAATATTAATTTTTATGAGGATAAAAAAAATGGCTATAGTGTGGGAATAAGTTTTGAAGATAAAAGTATTTGGATTGGAGAATATTGGCCGTTATGGGATCAGATGAAGCCTGAAGCTCCTCGTTTGCAGGAATCCGATGTGCCAAGAGATGAAGAGTTAATCAAAATAGCGAATGATTTTTTGAAACAATACAGGATTAACACTTCGATGTATTCCGAGCCTTATGTAAATCGAGAAATTTATAGGGTTATTCCTTTAGATACCGATATTTATATTCCTGACAGTATTCCTGTTGTTTATCCTTTGGTAATTGATGGTAAAACTGTGCATGATGAGTCCGGAAACAGAATCGGTTTGAATGTTAATGTAAATATTCGTACTAAAAAAGTTTCAAATGTATGGAATTTAAGAGAAGAAAGCTATGATGCTTCTTTATATGAAGCTGTGACCGATAAAAATAAGGTTTTGGATTTTGCCGGTAAAGGCGGACTTTATTTCTATACACCTACTGAGGCGAAAGAAGTTGTGGAAGTTAAAATCAGTACTCCTGAAACTAAATTAATTAAAATGTGGGTGCCTTCGGACGACGGCAAAGGACAAGAATTGTTGATTCCGGCTTTAGTATTCCCTGTATCGGATATGCCACAGGAGGAATATTTTTATAAAAAAACCGTGATTGTTCCTTTGATTGAAGAAGTTCTTGAAAATTCAGAAAATCAAGGAGGACCGATCACCATTATGGAAAAAAGATAAAGTATTTTTGAAAAAAGGCAGCAAAAGTAAGCTGCCTTTTTTTTTATAATTTAGTAAAATAGTTTTGATAATAATTCAAATAATTATGTTTATTGAATTTTTAAGATCAAGCTACTTGATTGATCAGGGAGAAGTTATTCTAAATATAGTTTACTTCATATTTATTTCAGGTATTTTTATACTTTTACTTTGGAGAAGTATTATTTTGTGGAAGGAGAAAGAAAGCAGAAAACCATTATTTGTCAGCAGTTTATTGATGATTACTGCTTCCATTATCAATATGGGATTTAAAATTCGTTATCCCTATTATAAAGATTTTGCGATTATTTTATTATTTTTCGGAGTTTGTTTTTTTATTACTTGGATATTAACTTTTTTAAAATCACCCCTATTTTCAATTAAAAAAAGGATAAATTTATCATTATTAACTTTATTGTTTTTCAGTAGTTTGGGTCTTTTTATTCTTATGACAGAAATTTCTTATTTTAAAAAATACGGCATAATCAATGCTGTAAATTTAATTTATGAGACACATAATAAACTATCCAAAGCTTTAACTTTTCCGGCGCAAAAATTTGTTTTGCAAACGGTGACAAAGATTGAGCTTACTTCCAGAAAGGATAAATATATCACAGATGAGGAAATTAAAAATGTACGTGATTTACTTGAACCCGGAGATATATTGTTAAAAAGGAATGAATTGCAGGTTACAAATATTGGGATTCCGGGTTTTTGGACACATTCGGGGATATACTTTGGTTCTTTAGAGAAATTGGATGATTTTTTTAAAGATGTAGATTTTGCAGACGGTAAAAATTTTTCTGATATTTTGAAAGAAAAAAATTTAAAAGTATTTAAGAAACTGAGTAAAAATAAAGATTTGGAGATTATTGAATCGATAGCTAGCGGGGTAGTTTTCAACCCTCTGGAGCATATTGGCAAAGTTGATTATTTTAGCGCTCTTAGGCCAAATATCGAGAAGGAGGAAAAAGCGCAAGTTCTGTTAAACGCATTTTCTTTTTTAGGTTTGCCTTATGATTATGATTTTGATTTTGCCACAGATGATTCTTTTATTTGTACAGAGGTGCTTTATAAAGCTTATAAAGAGTTTATCAGCTTTGATTTAATCAATAATAGGGGGAGATTTTATTTTACTCCGAACGATATTGTAAGAAAATTCGATTTGGAATTTGATTCGAAAACCCACGTGTTTGATTTTGTAATTTTTGTTGATTATGATTCAAATTTAGGTAAATCTTATGAAAATTCCGCGGATAATTTCAGAAAAAGTTGGATGAGAGATTATTTGCTTTAATAAAAAACATATCTCAATTCATATCATTTTAATCTTGATTTAAAATTTTTCTTCTGTAATAATATTTACAGAGTGTTTTAGTATGATTTAACTGATTTTTTTTATGAAAATTTCTCAATTATTTAATGCTTTTACAGGTGGAAGTTATTTTTTTGATGTAGTGTTTTTGGGTGCTATTTTAGCTTTTATTTCAGCTTTAATTATTCGATTTATTAATAATTCGACGCGTTTCACGATTTCGTACAAAACTCATTTAAGTGTGATTTTTGCTACTTTTATTTTAATTCTTTTAGGAAGTATTGTTCGAGTTTCGGCTTTTATTTAATTGCAGTATTATTTTTTATTGTTTTTTTTATTCTTTAATTTTGCATAGGTGGAATAAAAACTGTCACCGAACTCCCCTATTCCTTTTAATAATCTTTTTCCTATTTTAAAGGCAAAATTTAACTTTTTATTATTCAGTTCCACATTCTCTCCTTTTTGGCCGATTTTTTTTAATTTCTTAAAACCAATAGTAAAAAGATTATCGGTAATTTGTTGTATGTAAGCTAAAACGGAGCCTAATTTTTGAAAAATGTTTTTATTGTTCATATTTAATGATTATTTAATAATTTTGTTAATTTATTATAGCATATTTGTTTTTATTATAACATTTTTTGTATTTAGTCTTTTTTATTTTACTTTCTTTATATATAATTTCGTCTCTAATTCATCTTTTAAAATAAATTTATGGAACAATATTCAAACGACACACTAGATTATGCTGAGAAATCGCCTGTAGAGGCTAGAAGGAGATTGTTAGAATTACACGAACAAGGTTATCAACTTTGCGCAAATTTTCGAGAGTTATTTAAATATTGGGAGAAAGACGGTTACAGATTAAGATTTGAAAATATGGAAAAATTCAAAAATATTTCAGGTAAACTTTTGAATATTTCCTCAGAGATGAAATTTTTACATGCTGCTTCAGATAGCGGACAAAGTGATATTATAATAAATAATGCTACTTTTCAAAATTTTGATGATGTTATTTCTAAATGCAATGATGTTCTCGGCTCTCCTATCTACAGAAATTCATGTACAAGCAATGTGTTGCGAAATTTACCTCATTCTGAATCACATAGGAAAGTAATTGATCTTGTAGGAGGAGAATTGAATAATAATCAAAAAACTTTGTGTGAAGATTTGAGTAGTTCTGAAAATAAAGATTTTCCAAATATTTTTGTTTATGCTCATGAATTACAGAAAGAGCTTGATGTGAAATCAATACTTGATCAATCCATATTCTTATCAGATGAGCAAATGGCTTTAATAACAGAAAAGAAAAAATTAATCCAAAGTTTAATTGAGGAGAGTAATGATAAAAAAAGTCAATTATTCCGGCAACAAAAAGAGGAAAAACCACAGGCAGGGAAAGTTGTGCCTCTTTATAAACGAGCTATAAAAAGAATTACAGGTATATTTTCTACAGAAAATGAAGCGGCATAAAAATATTTGCGTTGAAAGATTTTTTTTGATACATTTGGACAGGTTTTTTTTAAATGCGGGTATCGTATAGTGGCTATTATGCGACCTTGTCCCGCAATGCGGGATCGAGAGACGGGTTCAATAAGATAAATAATATGGAGGTCTTTACAGTTTATATCTTGAGGAGCATAAAGACAAAAAAACATTATATAGGATATACAATTGACATTAATAAAAGATTACTTCAACATAATACGCGACTAAATAGATCAACTATTAGAGGAATACCTTGGGAAGTGATTTATAGTGAAACTGGTTTTAACTCCAGACAGAGGGCAATGAGAAGAGAAAAAGAAATAAAAAATTGGAAAGGTGGAATTAAATTCAAACAATTTTTAAAAAATGCGGGTATCGTATAGTGGCTATTATGCGACCTTGCCAAGGTCGAGAGACGGGTTCGATTCCCGTTACCCGCTCCAGAGGTTTTACTTAATAAAAATTTGGCTTGGATTGGCGTGTTATAAAGACGTAAAAAGGCTGCCAGTTTTGTATTGATGTAATAATTTGTATTTTTATGCTTTTTTAGCTTTAACAATATTCGCGCTTATTTATATTCCGGCGATACTTTCTTTGGTTTTTTAGGGGTGTAGAAGCATGACGATTTTTGATTCTCTGCACGATGGAATAGCTATTTTTATTGACTAATTCAATATTTAAAGTATTATTTTTTTCTATTCTATATATTATTATTTTATTATGGAAAAAAATTTACCTTATGAGCTTATTTCGAATGAATCTTCTTTGATTTTAGAGGTACCTCATTCCGGAACCGGTACTGAATTTATACCGGAGATCGTTAAAAAAAACTTTAAATTTGGTGATCCGGAGGCGGAAAAAACTTTAAAAATGGGTGTTGATGCCGCGGTACCTTATCTTACAGACTATAAAAAACAAATTGATACAGAAAAATATTCCGGTGTTATCAATAAATCTTATCGAGTATTTGCCGATCCTAATCGTGATTTAAATGAATTAGGGGGAGATGCTATTAATGAAGATGTTATTAGAGAACCAAACGGTCATGGTTTAATTTGGACAAAAAGCGCAGGGAGAGTTGATGATTTAAAGGCCGCTAATCAAGCGGTTATAAGCGAATTATTAAAACAACCTTATACTCGGGAAGAAATTGATGAAATTTTAAATACTATGTATTTTCCATATATTGAAGCTGTTAGAAAGGCGATTAAAAATTCTTTGAAGAAAACCGGTTTGGCTATTGTGTGTTCATTGCATAGTATCCCGCCTTTTCAACCTGCAAGACTTAAAACCGGTATTAATAAAGGAACTTATGTTTTTGGACCAAAAGCGCGGAGAGGAAAAGTCGAAAATTTAGAAGACATCATGGCAGGAAAGGTCCCGGATTTATTTATGATTACTAATGGAGGTTTGTCTTGTCATCCCTGTAAAAGTCAACTAATTCGTTGACAAATTTTCAAGAATTTTTTTTGGGGTCAGTCCATTCAAAGCTTGGTGAGGTCTTTCATAATTATA
>LBOO01000016.1 GCA_000989565.1 Candidatus Peregrinibacteria bacterium GW2011_GWA2_33_10
TATCATTGGTGGTTTTTCTCATTTTATGACAGGATTATAAAATTTTTTTTATTATAATTCTGTCAACGAATTATGTAACATTTACAGGGATGACATTTTATCTCAGTGAGTCGTTACCTAAATCTTAGGTTGCTTATTTCTTTTACCAAAGTGGTCAACTTTATTCTAGAACTTTTTGACTTTTTCCTTCACTTGCGATTTTTGGATAACATAATTAGAATGTTTTTGATTTATAAATGCAATTAACTAAATTTTATGGCAAAAATTAAAGAAAATCCAGAGGTGGAAAAAATGCGACATTCATGTTCGCATGTGATGGCGCAGGCAGTGCTTCAAATGTTTCCTGAGGCAAAATTGGCGATTGGCCCATCAATTGCGGATGGTTTTTATTATGATTTTGACTTGCCCAGGACTTTAATTCCGGAGGATTTGGAGATTATTGAAGAAAAAATGAAGAAAATCGTGAAAGAGAAACAAAAATTTGAATATTCGGAAAAGCCCATTGATGATGCTTTGGATTTTTATAAAAAAGTGGAACAGAATTATAAATTTGAATTAATAAGAGATTTGAAAGATAAGGGGGAAAATAAGGTTTCTTTCTATGAAAATATAGGAAAAGATGGCGAGGTTAAATTCGCGGATTTGTGCAAGGGGCCTCATGTTGAAGATACTTCAAAAATCGGAGCTTTTAAATTGGTTAAAATTGCCGGAGCTTATTGGAGAGGGGATGAAAAAAATAAAATGTTGCAAAGAATTTATGGTTATTGTTTTGAAGATAAAGATAAACTTTATCAGTATATAAAAATGATGGAGGAAGCGAAGAAAAGAGATCATAGAGAAATCGGAAAAAAGATGGATTTGTTCAGTTTTCAAGAAGAAGGTCCGGGATTCCCTTTTTGGCATCCGAAAGGTATGATTTTACAAAATGAACTTTTAAAATATTGGAGAGAAATTCATGAGGAAAACGGTTATCAGGAAATTAAAACTCCGATAATATTGAACGTGGATTTGTGGCATCAATCAGGGCATTATGATAATTATAAAGAGAATATGTATTTTACGGAGATTGATGAAACCGGTTACGCGGTTAAACCGATGAATTGTCCGGGAGGTTGTTTGGTTTATAAAAATTCCATGCATTCTTATAGGGAATTGCCGATTCGTAATGCGGAACTCGGGCTTGTTCACAGGCATGAAAAATCCGGTGTTTTGCATGGACTTTTCAGAGTTAGGAATTTTACTCAGGATGACGCGCATATTTTCTGTACTACAGATCAGATGAAAGATGAAATTAAAAATGTGATTAAGCTTTGTGATCAGGTTTATAAAAAATTCGGATATGAATATCATATTGAATTGTCAACTCGTCCTGAGAAATCTATTGGAAGCGATGAGATTTGGGAAAAAGCTGAGTCAACCATGAAAGAAATTATGGAGGAATTAGGTCGGGAATGTATTATTAATGAGGGTGATGGGGCGTTTTATGGACCAAAATTCGATTTTCATTTGAAAGATTGTATTGGCAGAACATGGCAATGCGGTACTGTGCAACTGGATTTTTCCATGCCGGAGAGATTCGGGCTTGAATATACGGGAGAAGATGGGAAACCTCATAGACCTGTGATGATTCATAGAGTTATTTTCGGTTCTTTAGAGCGTTTTATCGGTATTTTGATTGAACATTTCGCGGGTGATTTTCCTTTATGGTTGGCCCCAACTCAAGTTTCCATAATTCCGGTTTCTGATAAATTTGTGGATTTCGCGAGAGATTTGAAAGATAATTTAAAAAAGTTCAATTTAAGAATTGAAATTGATGAGTCTCAGGAAAGTGTTGGTAAAAAAATCAGAAACGCGGAAATCATGAAAGTTCCTTATATGCTTGTTGTGGGTGAAAAAGAAATTGAAAGCGGTAAATTGGTAGTACGCAAGTATTCGGAAAAAGAACAGAAGGAAATGAAAGTTGAGGAGTTCGGGGAAATGGTGAAAGATGAAATTGTGGAGAGAAAAGGTCGTTAAGATAGTGTTTACTGTTTTGACTTGGTTAATTTTTCTTCAATATCGGGAGGTATTTGATATTTGATTATTCTATCTTCAGGTGTTGGATTGTTTGAACCTAGACCAAGTAGTGAATTTGCAGCATAATCATTATTTATCGGATCCCTCAATGGTCTTTGAGAATGCTCACATATGGTTTTTACCATTAACTCACCGTTATCTATGTCATACCACTCTTTTACTTTATTTTCTATAAATAAACCGATTTTTTCTTCCAATTTTCTTTGTTTATCACGTGAATCAACAACTCCCTGAGGTATTGTTACTTTAAATAAATAATTTATCATATCCAGATCATCCTGGAGATTTTTTTTACTTCTAACATCATTTTCTTCTTTTCCGGCTTTTAAATGAGCATAATTTTTAGCGATATCTTCAATTAAATTACGCATTTGGTTTCTATGATATTTGGTTGCCACTCCATCCACAACAGATCTTTTTTCAAAATTAGTATCACTCAATCTTTGCAAATCATTACTGCGGGCTTTTTTATAACGATTGGCTGTAATAGTATCAAAAGCAATATATGCGCGAATTCCCTCCATGATACCTAAATTACTTTCTCTTCGTTCGTCTTCATTTGTAGTATTAACTGAATTTTTTGCTAATGTTAACATATATTGACTGAAACCGGGGAAAGCGTTGAGATAACCTTGAGGAGTAAAATATTTTTTATTACCTGAAATCGAGCCTAGCAAGTTTTCCATTTCTTCACCGGTCGCAGGAGGTAGAAACATATGAGCGTCATCATGATCCATTTGATCGGCATTTCGCAAGCCCTTACTTAAACGAACGCGAGTGGAATGGTTGGTAAGCATCTTTTCCCAAATAAATTTTGTAGTTTGGATTCCCGGAACATTATTTTCATAGTCATCTTTGAAATAATGATCTTTGAACCATTCGAAATCTTTCCTGGCAAATTTTCTCTGCTGAAGTATTTTTTTTGCTTCGTCTTCATTCCGAGCTTCGCCGGAAGCTATTTTCTCTTCAATATCAGTAGGGCAATAGAATCTACCGGAGGCGATAAAATCCAAGAACGGGAATCTGTTACAATGTTTACTATCAATTTCCGCCAATCTGTCCATGCTTAATAAAGGACCATAACCTTTAGGACTGTCGGTGATAACTCCGGCAATAAGAAAGAATATTTTATCTTCAACTCCTCCCTTTCCCCAAAGGATAGCAAAGTCAATTAATTCTTCATATTCCATAGGATTGACGTATTCTCCTTTTTTGAAATTAGTTAATAAACGAGTCATTTCTTTACTGATACCCGCAGGATCGTTTTCCAACATTTTTCCTTTCCATTCAAAATTATTTTTTTGATTATTGTAAGTACTGATATTCGTACCGAACCATTCATGCCATTGTCCTGTTCCCCATAATGAATCAATCGGCCCCTGACAATCAGTTCCCGTTTTTATTGAACCGTAATCCATGTGTGTAAGTTTTTCCAATGTCCTCCACATTTTCGGGTCATCCCATCGAAGTTCGCCTTTGCTTGTAAGTACTTGAAAACATGCTTTGGCTTCATCAGTGTTGTTTGTGTCATATAGCGTGTCTTTGATATCAGTAACACCCCATGCATCCATGGCTGATTTGTATTGCGCGACTTCATCGTTTTCAGCAGCTTGTTTTACTTTGGCAAATTCGGTTCCCAGACGGCCCGGAAGTTTTTCTCCAATTGAGCCATATCTTGCTTTTGATCCTCTTTGATAACGACGAACCACAAACTCGTAAATGGTTTTTCCCATTTCTTTTACGTCATATAGAGAAAGAAGACGCATGTTATGCCATAAACTTGTTTTATTCCAAATCGCGTCAGCGTTCCAACCATAAATCGGTGTTGGAGGCTCTCCGGCTTCAGGAGGAGCAACCCCATCTTGTCTTACTTTTTCCAATGCCTCTTCCAAGCTTTTTTTCTCTTCTTCTTCAGCTTTTTTAATCAATTCTTGTTTTTCTTCTTCGGCGAGATCATCTTCATTATATAATATCAGTTTTTTTCTAGATTCGATTATTGGATCGTATTTTTCAACTCCGGAATCTTTTACCCAACGAAAGAATTGGGTAGGTGTCATTTCACCATCGCCTTCAATTTTGATATTACCTTGCGGGGTAATTCCTTGAATAAAATATTTAATAGCTCCCGGGCTTGTATCTCCCGGCACTTTCAAAGCTTCTCCTTCACTTACTTCAATTGGAGGATAATCTTCGGGTTTTCTCTCAAATTCCGTATTATAAAAATTATTTAATTTTTTTAATTTTTCTCTTAAATTTTCCATATTTTCTATTTTTTCCGAGGATTCCCGATTTCTATACCATTTCGCGAATTGGCCAAAATCCATTTCTTTGCCGTAATTTCTTTTTCCGCCTTCAATGCTTGGATCAATATTAATATCGACTTCTTTATCCAGAATGATTTTATTGTCCTCTATATTTTCCACCTTGACTGTTTTTGGAATTTTTAAGAGTTTACCTTCGTCATCGCGTTTATATTCGTTATATTCGAGTTCAATTCCCGGACGAATATTGACGTCCCATCCCAGTTTTTTATTTAAATCTTCAATGTTGTCAAATATTTCCACGACATCTTCTTTATCTGCGAATCTTTTTTTGAAATTGGCAATGGAATATTCACCTGCGTAAACTCCTCCGTCGCAATCATCTTTGGATCCGTTAACTTCAGAAATTGTTATTGTTAACGCATTTTTAACTTTATCCGTGGACTTAAATTCCACTTTGTCAATGGAAAATTCTCTTTCCACATTTTCTTTTTCTCCGTTTTCCTTTGTTCTGGTGTCGGTAAATCTTAATTTAGTACCTTCACTTATTGATATTCCGGTCATTCTTGTAGCTATTTCAATTGTTCGTTCTTTACTTTGTAGTTCTTGCATTTCCAAATCGATCTTTGTCAAGCTTTCAAGATGTTCGTTTAATTGTTTATCCAATTCCGATCCCTCTTCTTTTAATAATATATAGCTGTTTATTTCGTTTTTCTTTGTTTCGATTTGAGGAAGTAAGATGTTTTCAATCTCTATTCTTCTTTGACGATCTTGAATTTTATCGGATGTTTTCTTAGTAAAATAACTTTTCCAACCAAAGCTTTCTTTTAACTTGTTTAACTCATCATTTAATTCTTTTTCGGATTTTCCATCCACTTTAGCGTAATTATCGCGTAAAAATTCAATGTCTTTGTCAAAATCCTGAGAATATAATTCGCTGCGATTCAAGAAACCACGAGGCGGAGAAAGTCTTGATTCATCCAAAAAAGCCATGAATTTCTTTTCCAACTCATTTATCTGCTGATTTTTAACTTTTAATTGATCTGTAAAATTTTTCATTTTATCCATTTCGGAAAAACCTACCTCGGGATTCGTGACTTTATTTATTTTACTTCTATTGCTTCCGATCAGGTTATCAATTGAATCAGAGTTTTCTCTATTTTCACGGCGAGCAGTATTTTGAGCTTCTTCTTTTGCTTCATCTTCTTCTCTTATTCCATATTCGTCTTTCAGTTCCTGAAGGCGCGTATCATAGAGTTGGGGGTTGATGGCGTTAGTATCCAATTGATTATCGAGATCCGCTTTTGCGTTTTTATATTCTTCCATGGCTGCTCTTCTTTCCTTATCTTCTTCAGGAGTAGCGTACGCAAGCCTATTTTCCTTTGAAAAGAGGAAGTTATTCGGAAAATACTGAATGTAGAGTTTTTTTATTTTCAAATTTTTGTTTTAGTTTTTTTTGTTTTTGTTTTTTATTCGCTCAATTCATTTAATATTGCTTTTAAATCTTCATCTTGAATATTAGATATATTAGGTTTTATCCCTGAACTAGTAATGATGGTTTTTAAAGCGGTTTTCTTTGTGCTTGCATTGGCTGTTTCTTGAGAATTAATAGTTCCGTCTACAGATTGAATCGCGGTTTTTATTGCAGTCGCATCTCTAGGTTTGTTTATTAATGTATCCAATAAAGTAAATAAATTTTTGGCGTTGTCTTGATCAGGGTTTCCAGGATTGGCAGTATTACCTAATATTGTTATAGTTTGCTCCGGAGACAAATGCATGATTTTGCCTTTAGTTAAGGGTGAAAGAGCTTCAACTTGGGTTTTTACACCGGGACTCTCTTTGACAAGTTTGGCTGCCAGTTTAAGACTTTCATTATTTGCTTGAGTTGAAATTACTTCTGTTAAAGCTCCATTTAAATCCTCACTGCTTGTAAGCGCGGCGCTTGGATTGTTTTTTACTTTCGCGGCTAAAGATTCTGCGGGTTCAGGAGTTATTTCTTCACTTGATTTTCCTTTGCGCTGAGCTTTTTCCGCTTCTTCTATAGCTTTATCGGTTTGCTTGGGAATTCTTGATCCAGACATAAAATTAGAAGGATTTTGAGCAATGGCATTGATAAGCGTATTTTTTGCTTTTCCTGCTATTTCTGGATTATTGTCTACTAATTGGTCAATAGTATCATCAGGATTTTTAACGCCTGCTTTTATTAATCCATCATTGATTTTATTATATTCGTACGCTTGACTGCTTGCTAAATTAGGATCGTTTCTACGTAGTTCAGTCCATTTTTCCACAATATTTTGAGCTAAAATTTTTGATTGAGATGGATCTTCAAAATATCCGGAAGCTGAAGAATGACCTATTGTTTTATTTAAAGATTTTAAATCTTTTGCACTTCTTATTGTGTTTATTGTGGGTTGAATTTGATTTCCTGTTTGATATTGGGGCAAAAACGGCAAAGCATTTTTCGCGTGTTCCTGCTTGGAACTTGTAATCCATTGTCCTAAATCACCCAAAGCTTCCTTCCAACCCATAATTGAGGTTTTATCACCGGTTACTCCGGGGATAATCGGTAGATAGCCCGGTAATTTGGAGACAAATACTCCGGCTCTTTTTACGGAATCCATGACTGTGTTGACCATGCCGCTGGCGATTGTGCCGTTGGCGGCTTGTTGGACTCCTTTCCATAACAAAACAACTATGGCGATGTTCCAAAGAATGGCGCGGGCATCGGCCATTCCTTTGACCGCGGATTCGCTATCGATACTGACGGTTATAGGTCCTGCGGCAAGTGTGCCGCTACTGACCGATGTCGGATCATTAAGACCATTTTCTATGCTGGCATTGATCAATATAAAACTCAATGTTATTGGAACAGAGAGTATCAGTGGCGCGAAAGCGTTTTTTATAAACATGTCTTTAATATTGAATTCACCCGGAGCGGGAACAACTCCTTCCAGTGCGTATAATAACGCGACTATGGGTGATAGCGCCAAACAGAGCCAAATCACCGCGGCTCTTCCAATCAATACCAAAGCAATGGCCACAAATATTGTGCCGTAAATCAGTAAAAACATAATTGAGAAAAACGCGTTGATGGTTAGTCCTGAGAGATCTTGGGATTGTGAAGCCACTTCAATCAGATTTTGGATATTGAAAATATTGTAGGCCAGAATCACGCCAAATGTGTTTTGATCGAATCTTTTACCTTCAAAATATTCTTCATTGGCAAAAAGTACGAGCTGATCGTTGACTTTCAATTGAGTTTCATTGGCTTTCGCTTTTTCATCATTTGTCTTGTCGGCATCTTTTTTTGATTCTTCGGTAAAGATTTTTTTATTTAAAGCAATGTAAATGTAGCGAGGATATTTACATTTGACCGGCACAGGTCCGGGAGTTTTTAAGGCTTCACCTTCTTTAAGAATTAAATCGTTTTGCGGGACATCGCTGTCTTTTTCATAATATTTGTAACATTTGATTTTTGACAAATCCACGTGCGAAATTTTTCCGGATGGGATCGAAAATACAGCTGTTGTCATGATATTATTGGCATCGATGATTAATTTACCTATAAAAAAAGAAAAATTTACCGCGATCAAGGCAATTACAAATTTGGGAAGCATTGTTTTTAAAGCCAGATTCCCATCGCTTTTCCCAACTATGTTATAAATTGCAATTACGACCAAAGCCAAAACAAAAACCAAATTCACCCAATTTCTGACATTTGTCCAAACAGTGCGCAAGACTCCTTCTATATCAGCGCTTAAAATAAAAGTATTGTCCATGAGAGAGCCGACAAAAGCGATAACCAGCCAAACAACCGGATAAAGAATCCCAAGTATCCAACGGAAAATATTGGTTAATGCTTTATTGAACTCTTCGGTCGCGGTTTCTTTGGCGAAAGCGAATTCGGGAAGTATAATGGCGATCAACAGAGCCATTACCAAACAATTGCGATATTTATATATTGTTTTCCAAATTGTTTTTATTTTTGTTTTCATTTTTGTTTTTAAGAGAAGAAGGAGAAGAGGTTTTGTAATAAATTAATTATTCCGGCTGTGGTTTCTTCATCGGTTTGGGATAGTTTGGCCGCGGCTGCTCCAACTCCGGCTGTTGAACCGGCAATGGCGGTTACTATTTTGGCAGCTTTTTTTAATGGTGATTTTTGTTTTTTTTGATTTACGGGAATTTGTGTTTGTTGCTGTTCATTTCTTTGATTATCATCCCGATTTTGTGTTTGTCTAATTTGTTCTTGTCCGGTTTGCTTTCTTTTAGCTTCTTTTCTAATATCTTGTACTCGATTTAAACTCCTTTGTGATTCTGCCATACGTAAATTTTCGCCACGCATGTCGGAAATGACTCTGCGGATGTTTGTATTATCTTGGCGAGAATTTTGAATTGATGGTTTTATCGGAGACGGGATTTCTTGCGTGGCTGGCATTTGCGCATCCTGAGCAATATTGGAAATATTTTGCATATTGCTTAATTCATGTGGAAGTTTTGTAATCGTTTTAATGTCTTCAACTTCTTGAGGCAGGGACAATAAACCTTGGTTTACAGATATATCGCTAAGGTTCGGCAAATTTTCGATTGTAAAAATACTCTTATTTCCTTCAGAGTTTATTCTTTCAAAATAATCATTGTTTTGATTATCATAAGTAATTAGAATCGTTTGATCCATACCTGTTTTCGGATCTTTAACTTGAGCGACATATTTGCCTTTTTCTTTATCGTAATAAATTTTGTCGTTTTTGTTTTCGTCTTTAACAAATTCATAACCTCGATTTAACAAAATATTTCGGTATTTTTCAGTTTTATTGGAAATCGTTAGTTCTTTTAAATCAATTTCTTTTTTCGGTTCGTTTTCCGCCAGTAGATAATAAGTATAAGAGCCATTATCTTCCAATTTTATCTCAAAATTCAGATTTTCATTTGTTTGAGTATTTTCACCTGAAACAGTAAAAGTATTTGAACCTGTTTCTTTTATATTGCCAATTTGAATTTCAGCTTCGTTTAAGTTTTGCTTTATTTCAGTGGTTTCGCTGTTTTCTTTGGAAATTGATTTTCCTGTTTTAACAATGGCTTTATAAAAATCAAAATCAGGATCTTCAAATGAATAATAATCATCGTAATATTCAGGATCTTTTTCTTCTTTTTTAACATATGTAATTTTATCGTTTTTCAATTTAACCAATTTTAATTTATCTTCATTCATAGCTTTTAAATCCTCTTTTTTCTTTTTTTCATCTTTATTTTTCTCAATTAAATGTCGCATGAATATTTTTGCTCTTTCTTCCGTGGATGAGATAATATCCGTTACCGCGAACATTCTTTCTTTTGGTGAGATATCGGAAAACTTTTTTTCCGATCCTGAAATATCAAACAATTTAAAAAGCGCGTCTTTTTTTATTTCATGATATCGGCTTAAATCTTGAAGATAATGAATATAATCTTTTACGGAATGCAAAAATATTTCATTATTGAATTTTTGATATTCACTTCGCGAAAAAAAGTTTTTACATCGTTTATGAAATTCCTCAGCTGTGATGCTCGGATCCAGAAAAGCTCTGTTGATTGACATATTAAGGTTTATGGCCTCAAGAAGATTTGGAAGTTCTATATATAATTTTTGAAAAGTTATCATAATATTTTAATGGTTATTCTTCTTTCTCCTCCTTTTTCCATTGGGGATGATCCCCGAAGCTGTCTACGGAAAAGCTTTTTTTAACTGAAAATTGAGATTGCATTAC
The DNA here is from genome assembly GCA_000989565.1 of Candidatus Peregrinibacteria bacterium GW2011_GWA2_33_10. Taxonomy (GTDB): domain Bacteria; phylum Patescibacteriota; class Gracilibacteria; order UBA1369; family GWC2-33-13; genus GWC2-33-13. The sequence continues at coordinate 10,085 of LBOO01000016.1, forward strand.
TTCTTTTGTATGCGGTGCGATTCGGCTTTTAAAAATCACGTGCGAGCTATCAGCGCAAGTTTTTGCTATTGTTAAAAGATAATTGACAAAATGTACTCCGATTTCGGAACTGTTATTCAAAGGCGGATATATGCTTTTCAAGTAATCCGGAGAAATATTGAATTTAATATGTCCATAAGTTTTTGAATGTACTCCTTCCGCCAAAATATTGGATAAAGTTTTCGGTGGTTTCATCTCTTTTATATTTTTGATCAATGTGTCGTAATCTTCTTTATCCAAACAATTGAATTTTTGAATATCGTTATATAAATTCGAATTTATTTGTAAAGTATTAATTGTGCTCCAATCCAAAGATTTTAAATCTTCATCTTTTGAATTTTCTTTAGTCCATGCGCTTAATTGTCTTGCTTGTTTGTATTGTGGGGAGATTTTCAATAATTCACCGACAGGACCGGCTCCCAAGGCTTTTTCAGTGTAACCCGCTCCCAAAGTACTGTCGTAAATAGCCGCGAGTCCCGCTAAATTACCGTATAAATATGGATTTGTAATCATTTTTTGAAGCTGATTCCATCTTTGTCCTTTTTTACCGATTGTAGCGCCAATTATTGGTCCCAATGTATTTAACGCCACTCCGACCATCAATATTCTTCCGACAACTTCAAAAAGAAAAATATTTTTTAAATTGGTTACACTTGCCGCCCAGTTGGCGTCAGCTTTTTCAGGACTGACATAAGGTGTTTTTCCTTTTAATATTTGAATATTTACAGGGCCGGGCTTTCCTTTTTCAATTTGCTTCTGTAATTTTTCAAAATAAATTTCTCTTAACTCCCGAGGTTTGTTTTCTTGTAATTTTTTTTCAAGAATTTGACTTAAAGCCGGATTACTTTCTTTATTTTGAACAATTATATTTTTCAATTCTTCTTCGGTAATCAGGTTTCGGCTGAACATACTTAAAATTTCTCGGGAAACTTTTTCGGCATTGTTTTTATTTTTATCGATTAAATTTTTAATCAAAATATTCAGAACTCTATTTCTCTGATTCTGATCCAATTTTGAGAGCAGCGTATCAAACAAAACCATTGAGAAGATGGATTTGAGATTTTGCTCTCCTGAAGCGGTTTCGGTGATTTTTAAAATATCACCTTCCTGTAAATTTAAAACCGCGATAGTTTGGTAATTGTCCTCGCTTAAAAATTCATTTTTCATCATTTTTCCCATCAAATCATAAACTTTTTCTCCAAGCTCTTTGCCAAATTGCTCAATATAATGATCTTTCCATGATTCCAAATCTTCGTAATCAGCTTCATATTCCTTAATCAATTCAGATACTTCGCGCAAAAAATCTTCTTTGTTTAGTCCTTGCTTTGTTTCGAGCCATTGATCCAAAACCAAATTTTCCGGTTTTTTTGATTCTTTCTCAAGTTTGGATGCCAATCCTTGAAATTTTTGATCGTATTCGTCATACTCTTTTTCCATCATCCATTTTTCCAAAACTTTTACCGGATCTTGCTTGTCGCCAAATTCAGCTAATCTATCAGACAATTTCATCCATTCTCTATCAAATGGGATTTTCTTTTCTTCCAACCATTTTCGGAGTATTTCCTGAGGTTCCGGCTTGTTATTATTATTTTTTAAAACTTCAAAAAATTCGCCCGCGTTGGTTAATTCAGATGGTTTTAAAATACCATTTTGAACTTTTTCAATCATAGACACGCTCATTAATTTCGAAAATTCATTGAGCTCTCCGGTTGTTTCTTTCCTGACTTTTTCTTCTTGTTCGGAAATATCATCAGCGGATTCAACTGCAGGAAGTGGTTTTTCTCCTCCGGGGAGTTCATATATCAATCGATTTTCTTTGGTAAAAATTTTAAACATTTTTATTTTTATTATAAACGTGTTAAACGGGCAAATACGCTGGAAAAGCTTTCTTCTTTGCCTTCTATTTCCGGAATTTGTCTTAAGAGATAATCTCTGATTTCGGATGGATCCTGACCGGATAATTGAATCTCTATTTCCGAAAAGGTATTTAATGAAAGTTTTAAATGCAAGGTTTGAACATAAGGCGGCTTATATATAATCCAAAAATACTTGATTGATGAATAAGGGTAGAAATCAGCACCAATCTTTATCCCTATCTGAGAAATTTTAATTGTAATTATTTTCGGTTCTTTTAAATGCGAAATATAATAAACAGCAGCAAATGCCAAAAACGCGATGGACATTGTCCATGAATTATTTACTAATCCCCAAATAACAAAGGAGAAGACTATTAACGCACCGATAACAAACCATAACTTTCCTTTTTGATGTTTTATAAATTGCGGAGTTTCCCAACTAATAACGGCATTATCGTAAGCATGCCCGGGATTTTTGTTTTGTTCCAAATTAATTATTTCAGATAAATCTTTTGTGTTTGTATTTTGCATAAACTAAAAATAAGCTAAATTACCTTAATCTAAATCTTATTATTTTATCAAAAAAGCCTGTTTTTCTCAATCCGCAGGGGAAAAATGGAGGCAAATCAGGTTGACGTTTTGGAGGAATGTTGAGGAGTAGTATTTTGTTGTACTTAAGTAATTACTCACTGACTTTTTTGGCATATTAAAGCCTTTTATTGTCATCCCGACCCGAGAGGGATGACAGAGAATTTTCGCTTACGAATAACACATTCCCTCAGTGAGTCGTTACTTACTAAAGTCTTCACAGCATTATCAAATTATCCCGATGTACTGCTTCTTCTTCGTTTATATGCTCGAGTTTTTGATGAATTTCTTCTGTTTTCAACTTTTTGATTATATTGAGTTTTTGGCTTGAATAATTTGTTAAACCGTATCCTATAAGGTCTTTTTCCGGTGAAAAAATACTTATTACATCCCCTCTTTCAAACTCTCCTTTTATTTCGGTTATTCCTACCGGCAAGAGGCTTTTACATTCAATTTTTAATGCTCTTAAAGCTCCCTCATCAACATGAATTTCAGCATTTTTATTTATTTGCGCTATAATCCATTTTTTACGACTTTCCAATTTATCTTTAGCGGCATGAAAAAATGTGCCGATTGATTTTTTTTCCAAAATTATTTTTTTAAGTACATCTTTTTGTTTTCCAAAAGCGATTACTGTATTCACTCCGGATGATCCGGCATATTCCGCGGCCAATATTTTGCTTTTCATCCCCCCTCGGCTATGTTTGGTACCTTTATCTTCGGCAATTTTTTTAATATGATCATCGATTTTTTTAACTTCCGGGATTAATTCAGCATTAGGATTTGTCCTGGGATTAGCCGAATATAATCCTTGAACATCAGTAAGCAAAATTAATAAATCCGCTCCAATCATACTGGCTACTTTCGCGGACAAGGTATCATTATCACCAAATTTGAGTTCGTCAAATGAAGTAACATCATTTTCGTTTACAATTGGCAGAGCGTTCAATTTCAGGAGATATTCCAAAGTATTTCCGGTATTCAAAAAATTCTTTTTATGAAAAAAATCCATGTTAGTCAATAAAAGCTGCGCAACGGGAATTTTTGCTTTTTTAAAAATATCACGGTATGTATTGATTAAAATTCCTTGTCCAACCGCTGCCAAACATTGTTTTAAAGGAATATTTTTACTTTCTTTTTTAAATGGCAGTTCAGACCTGCCCGCGGCAACAGCGCCGGAGGAAACCAATATTATTTTATAACCTTGTTTTTTTATTTCAATAATTTCAGCGGCTATTTCTCCAATAAACTTCTTATTTAACTGGAAATTCGCTTTTGTAAGCAAATTGGTACCAATTTTGACAACTATTTTTTTATTGGTATTCATAAGGTTCGAAATAAATTTTATTTAAAAAATTTTCCGTTATATTTTCAAAATTATCCACAATTTTTACAAATTGTCCAAAATTCATATTTCTTGTCATTTCGCTCGGAATAACCACACATTTCACTTTGGCTTCATTTGCGGCCAGCAAGCCATTCAATGAATTTTCAAAAATTAAACTTTCATCATTTTCAGAATCAGCTTTTTTTAATGCCAGCAAAAACATATCCGGCGCAGGTTTGGATTTTTCCACGCTGTCCAAACCGAAATAATCTTCAAAATATTCGGATATTTCAGCTTTTTTAAGAATTTCTTTAATTTCTGAAAGACGGGAACCTGAAGCCACATAACATTTCTTTTTGTTTTTTAGTGAGCTTTTTAAAAAACTTAAAATGCCCGGCATTAATTTAATTTTTCCGGGCAAATTTTCCAAAAAATATTTTTCTTTTAATAATCTATATTTTTGCGCTTCCTCATTAATATTATTTATTTTGAAATATTTAGCTATGCCTTTGCCTTCATTAAGCCAATATTGAATAAAATCAGATCGTGGCAATGTTAATCCGGCTTCTGATAAAGCTTTTTTATAAGCTTGATAATGCAATTCTTCCGTGTCCACCAATGTACCGTCCAAATCAAAAATATATGTTTTAAACATGGGAGATTGCTTCGTAGTAATTTACAGAAAATTAATAGTGGAGGAGTATAAAATAAGACTTATCTTACTCTGGGCACAAATGGTAATAATCCCATTATTCTGGCAACTTTTATAGCCTTACCTAAACTTTTTTGATGATTTAAACATACTCCCGTGTAATAACGAGGTTTAATTCTCTTTAATTCCGTAGTATATTTCGCGATTTGGTTTAAATTTTTATAATCAATATAAGGCGAGTCTGACTCGCAAAATTGACATTTTTTCTTTTTAACCGGTTGTGGCTGTTGATGATTCATATAAAAAAATTATTATAAGTTATTTTACAATATCGGAATCGCTTATGTTCATACCTGAAATTGCCGCTTCTTCATCCTGTTCATGCGGGATATATTCCTCTTCAGGAATAACATCTTCAACAGCGGCATCATCTTTAGCTCTTTTTTCCAACATAATCATGTCTTTTACAACTATTTCAGTACGGTATTTTTTTGTACCATCAGGCAATTCAATAGTTCTTGTTTTAAGATAACCTTCAATATAAACCAGTTTTCCTTTTCTTAAATATTTATGGCATATATCAGCCATTTTTGCCCAAGCAACACATTCATGAAATTCAGTACTTTTTTTATGTTCCCCTGAATGGGTTATCCATTGTCTATTTGAAGCGATTCCGAATGTACATACCGGTTGGTTGCTTTGTGTTTCACGCATCGCAGGATCGCGCGTAAGATTTCCAATTATAATTACTTTGTTGACACTTCTCATGCTTTCTTGGATTAAATAATATTTGTATTAAATATCTATATTTGGATTTTTCAAGAAATCTTCCAATTGTTTATCTAAATTTTTAATTTTTTCCTTATCCTCATTTTCTCTTTTAATTTCTTTTTCCTCATGGTCTTTTTCTTTCTTTTCTTCAACTTCTTCCGGTTCTTCTTGCTTTTTTTCCTCAATTTCAGGTTCTTTAATAATTTTTTCTTCTTCTCGTTGTTCTTTTTCTTCGACTTCTTTAATTACTTCCACTTCTTCGATTTTTTCAACTTCTTTTTTAGGTAATTCTTTATGTTTTTTTACAGTTTCCGTTGGTCTTTTGGCTTCTTCGGCTTCAACATTTTCTTTTCTATAAGCCAATCTTCGTTCGTCTTCAATAATTCCTTGATATTCATAATTTTCAGGCAATTTAACAATCAATTGTCTTAAAATAAGCTTTTCCAAATTCAAAGATCTTTCGAGCTCTTTGATTTTATCAGCGGGAATTGTAAAATTATATACCGCATAATAGCCATTATCTCGTTTCTTAATGGGATATGTAAAATCCCTGATTCCTATTTTGTCAGTGTGGAGTATTTCTCCTTTTACTTCCTCAATATCTTTTTCAACATGAGAAAGGGTAGCGTCGATTTGATCATCTGTTGCTTTTGAGTCAACAATGACCATGAGTTCATATTTTTGCATATGTAATGTTTTAATTCTATGGATATAAATTCCTTTAAATTAAAAAGTGTTGAAAATATGGCATCTACGGTGCTTTAAATTTTTTTTAATCCTCTCATAGCGCTGCTATGCTGCGGTTAAAAAAAATTTAAAGCACCATATCTGCCACATTTTGAACACTTTTTTGGGTTTTGCGACAGAGCCACTTCTCAAAAATTTTGTATTAAAGAAAAGAATTGACGGTTTGCATAGTAACAAAGGGAACATGGGAAATCAAGGGCAAATTAATCTCTCTTTTATGGCATTGCCGAATTTTTCCGCGGCTTTGGGGCCGTTGGCGGTTATTATGTTGTCATCTTCCACTAAGTCTTTTTCAATCAATATTTGCGCGCCTACTTTTTTCAGTTCATCAATTGCGATTCTATCGGGAAATAAAGTGATTTTTTTATCTTTCAATATTCCAGCAGCGCCTAAAATGCTTGGTCCTATACAAATCGCTGTTGTGAGTTTTCCCGCATTAAAAAAGTTTTTTATCAATTCCAAAGTTTCAGGATATTTTTTTAATTCAGTAGCGCCCGGACCACCTACAATACATATTCCATCAAAATCTTTATAATCAATTTCTTTTATGGAAAAATCAGGGCTTATCTGCAAGCCAAGTTTACCAAACGCCAAATCTTTTATTGGACTGGCTTTATAACATTCTATACCGGCCTTATCCAATATTGAAAAAGGTATTTTAAGTTCTTCGTCTCGAAATCCTTCCTGAGCTATAATAAAGAGAAATTTAGGCATAGGATGTGAAGGTTAGAGGAAAAGCGAGGAAATAATATAATAATTAGGGAAGGGGTGCAAGGCGGGGAGGAGTTACGGATTATAGGTTACGGGCTACATTATCTTATACAATGGTGCGAATAAACACTTCTCCGGCGATATATACATTAACTTTTGGGTATTTAAATGTTTTGAAGTAAATTTTACCGGAGCATCCTTTATTAAGCATAGGGGTGTGGATTCTTTAGTTTCTCCCATTACAGCCACTGCGCCGGAGGCTAACATATCGGCCATATTTCGTTTTGTCACTTCCAATTGGCGGCCAAATAAATCCTTTTTTTTCGTTTCATCTATTATAGGATAAAACCCGCTGCACGAAAGACATATTCCGGCTACTCCGTTTCTTAAAGGCCGGCAGTATGAATCAGCCACTATTATTCCAAGTTTTTTCAAATGAAAATGTTTTTTTAATTTAGACGTAATATCATCCGTTAATTCCTGAATTTTTTCCGGCCATAATATGTAATAGCCGCCTTCGGAATTTGATTGGTCGATTCCGGCATTCGGGATAAAAATATTATCTTTTAAAGTAAGTGCGTATTTACTATCCGAGATAACCTGATCCGCTTCTTTTTCTATAATTCGTTTTAAAGAAATTTCTTTGTTTTTTATTCTTCCTTGCGATAAAGCGGCTATTTTTGAAGATATAACCAAAATATTTTTCTCTTGTAGTTTTAAATGTTGGGTAATAAATTTTATTAAATCATTATTCAAATGAAAAATTTTTGTTTTTATAGGTAGAATTTCCATATTTATATTTTTTATTGTTTAAAAAAAGCGTAAATCATCAATAGATTAAAATTATATATAACAAAATGTTGTTTTATATATAGCAACGACAATAGTTTGCATAAAATTTTATATTTGTTATATTTGTATGATTTTTCTTGGCGATAAGATCATTGACAAAAAGTAATTTAAAAAATGATTGTTCTAAAATCATATTAGTATTTCTTACTTTAAACGCAATATTTCTCTTGAGGCAAAACTAATGTTCATATAAAACAAATTATACTACTTCGCTTTAAAAAATAAAATTCAAGCAGTATATACTCCGAAGCTTAATGGCTAGTCTAATATATAAAACTAAAGGATAGCTTCGCAGTATTATACGAAAAATTAAAAGCGGAGGAGTATAGCTTATTGAACTAAAAATATATTCAAGCAATATTGTTTATAAAAAAGCAAGTACAAAAACTTGCAACGGAAAAAATTTATTGGTATGATTTTATGATTTTTTAAAAATAAAAATCAAAAATAAAAAGTTCTTTGAAAAATAAAAACAAAAACAGTAGGTATTGATGGAGAAGCTTATATTAATGGCTGATTGCCAGTAATAGATACAACTCTTTATAAAGAAATAGGCTTTTCCTCTGTATCTGCGCTGTGATGGATTTAAGATGACCACTTAAAACCAAAACAAAAACAAAATTGCTTAGTATTTTTTGCGTCGAGCAATACTTTGCCACAAAACAAAAATACATATAAAAGCGTGTCCTACCCGGAGGGACCATAAACAATTCCAAAGCAGGGCAGAGAAACATCGGAAATTTAGTCGCTTTCCTTGACATTTTCTTTTAGTCTTCGCCATTAATTGCTTGAAATAATTTTTAATTGCGCAATTACCTGAAGCTATAATATAAGAATTTGTCATCAAAAAAAAAGAACCTCTATAATATTGGAGGTTCTTTTTTTTGTGAGATTTTTTTACTTTTGATTCAAATTATTCAAAAAATTAGCGCCTGTATCAGGCTTTTTTTCATCTTTTATGTCAGCTTTCGGATCCGGCATAGTAGAATTTATGTTGGATTCGGTTTGCGATTGTTCAGGCTGCGTTTCAATCGGAATATTTATAAGCGGGTTTGCCATATTTATGGGAATTTGCGTTCCATCAGTTGTTAAAGCAGCTGCGACCATCGCGGAATCAGCGTTCATTTTCGGCACCATGCCGGATTCTTCCATGGCTTTGGAAATTTCCTGTTCATGATTTGCCATATATAATGTTCTGATTGGAAAAGGAATATTTATATGAACGGCATCAAAATTTTTCTTAAGATTTATTATCATTTCTGATCTGATTCCTAACCAATTTGATTTAGAGTCTACCCAAAACCTTAAAATGAGATTTATAGAGCTTTCAGCAAACGCATCGATTAATACAACTGATTTTGGTTCTTTTAAAATATTCGAACCACTTTCAATGGTTTGCATGGCAGTATTTACAGCTAATTTTAAATCAGTCGAATAATCTACTCCCACGGCTATTTCAATTCTGCGAAAAGGATTGGTTGTGAAACTGGTCACCTGATTAACAAATAAATCTTTGTTCGGTACTATAACTTTGGTACCATCAAGCGCTTTTAATATTGTGCATCTTGTTTGTATTTCCTGCACTTGACCCATTGTTTCTCCAACTTTAATAAAATCGCCAATATTGAATTGACGGGAAACTAATATCATTACTCCTGAAATAAAATTCATCAATAAATCCTGAAGAGCAAACCCGATTCCAAAACCTATTGCCGCGATAATGGCTGTAATGTCAATTCCCGCTACTTTTAGGGCGATTGTTATGCCAACAGCCAATACTCCAAGATATGTCGCGCGCCCCGCCAAGATGAGAATATCTTGATTTTCTTCATCTATATGCTGGCTGATACGGTCAATTACCGTGTTGCGGATCATCTTCGCGAATGCGAAGGCGAGAACCGCCACAACGATTGCGGCTATCCAATTATCTATTCTTTCCCAAAGGGTTTTTACAAGCTCGTCAACCGCGGTGCCGCTTAATTTTGTGGTTTCAGCTGCTTTTGAGGTGAGGGCGTTTGCTTGGAGGATTATAAAATCATTTAAAAATTTATGAAACATACAAAATTTATTTTAATCAAAACTTAATATTAAATATTTTTTCAACTAAATCTTTGGGACTCATATTATTACACAGTCTCTCTCCAGTACGTCCGTCTTTTAAAACTTCTCGAATAGTAACTCCATCTCCTCCGGAATAAATTTTAAATTTTTTGCCGGCAATTTCCACATCATATACTCCTGCCTTACTAATTATTGCTTTTAAATCTTTTGGGTTCAATTCAGTGATAAAGTCTTTATTTTTACCAAGCACTCCCATTTCCTCACCTTTATGCCTTACTTTTATTTTTTTATCATTTCTAAATTTGGGAAGCTTATCTCTTCTTCCGACTCTTTCCGTACTTACCTGTGGTTGGAGTGGAGGATTGCCTCCGTTGTCAGGGGGATTGAGTATTCCCTCTTCCGGGCCAGTTGGTGGTTGTCTTCTTCCTGTTCCTTGTTCAGAAGGCGGAGGAGTCGTCGGAGGTTTGTTTCCTCCCTGAGGATTTTTAATCACTCCTGTTTCATGCGGGTACAATTCCTTTTGTGCTTCATGTGGGGGCAATTCCTTTGGCTTAATGGGTGGTCTAGGATATGTTTCTATTCCTCTTCCTTGTTGAGTAATCTCCCCTCCCGTTGTTTCATGCGGGGGCAATTCCTTTTGTGCTTCATGTGGGTACAATTGCTTTTGTGGTTCATGTGGGGGCAATTGCTTTTGTGGTTCATGTGGGGGCAATCTTAATTGTTTTCCTGCTTTTCTTGGCGGGAAGAATGCCATTGTTAACACTAATTCTTCTCCTATTCTTCTCCATGCTTCAGGTTCTCTCATAGCATCAACTTCACGTTGGCTTAATTGACCTAAACCTACTTGCAATCTTTCCATAGCAGAACCCATATAATGGATAGCTCCAAACATGGCAGCCGCATCTACAGCATTCATAGCCACTAAACCTAAATTTCCCGAACCGGCAATCCTATTTGTTAATCTTCCAATTCCCACATTAGCACCCGGTGCTCCTCTTAATACTCTTAAAACTCCATTCATAGCAACGAAGTTCAATCCGGCAGCTGCTAATTGGCTAGGATCAGTAATAAATTCTCCATGTAACATTGCAGCAGCTTCAGAATAAGCGATACCATGGAAGAAACTTTGACTTATCATTGAAGGCAATGAACCTGAAGTAGCGAAATTTGCCAGCCTATTCGGAACTCCTGCCGAAGCTAATCCTCTTCCAAAATTAAAGAATTCGGCAGCGTATTTTTGACCTCCCAGCAATCTACCTCCCTTGACTGTATTCGCAAATAATTCCGGGAATCTTACTGCTCTGCTCGCGCCTGTGGCAGCAAATCCAAATGCTCCCAATCCGGTTTCAATCGCAACCACTTCCGCCAACATATTATTAATACCACGAACCCATTCAACATTTTCTTGGCTTGGCCTCCACCATTCTTTACCCTCTACTTTTTGCAATAGATTCAATGCCAATTTTTGATACTGAGATAAGTTTTTAGGATCGGCTTTTAAATCGTAATTCTTTGCATTTTCAGATTCTACGTTTAATCTAGCCATTTCTTCTATTGTTTTGTTGGTCATATGGGCAGCGTATTCTGTATCAGAATTAAAGAATTTGCCATCATCTTTTAATATATTTGCCGGAATTTTATTTTCAATCAAAACTCTTCTGGCTTTAGATACATCTGTTAGTTTTACGGGGACACCAATGCTTTGAGAGCTAAGAATTGAAGTTGGTTTAGATGTAAAATTTGTTCCTTCCATATCTATATTCTCTAAATTAAGCATTGTTTGTGCGAAGATTTTCGTTTCATATTTCGGCTTTAATTCTTTAATCTCTTGTTTAACTAAATCATCGAAATTTGTTGGCTTATCAAGCTTATCTCCAAGGATTGTTAAGGCTAAACGCCTTGCTTCATCGAAATGTTTTTGTAAAACCATTTCCGATAATTTTGAAAGCTGTAGTCTTTCAGCAGCACCCAATTTGCCAACTTCGTTAATAGCACCTTTTTCATTATCTTCAGTTAATTCATCGGCTTTGAAAATTTTTTCAGAACCTTTTATTAATCCTTTTTCTCTCTCCATAAATGATTTCCTCAATTTTCCCCCCAACCCAACCACATCCATAATTTGAGTTTCTCCTATTGTTTCATCTCCTTCCTGATATTCATTAAACAATCTTAATTCCTCATTAAAATCATAAAAATCCATACTTGGCGCGGGGATACCGGGATTTGCTTTTATCACCGGAGCAATAATATTATTCAAATTTCCATTGTTTGAAACCAGCTCTCCCATATAATAGGCAATAGGATTATCTATTTTTTTGCCGCTTTGAATGTCAAAAGAGTATTTTACTTGTACAAGATAGAATAACGCCATATTTACTTGCTCAACAGCAATATAAATATCTTCATCACTATCAATGCCGCTTTTTAAGCTTTCTATTACCGCCGGTTTCCCTTTTTTCATTAACTTTTCCAGCTTATCTGTCTTTATTAAAGATTGATCCAATACATTTTGAGACATTTTTATCATATCTAAAGCAATGTACTGACGAAGAGCTTCTTCAGTTCCTTTTCGAATACTTTCGTACATTTCTTTAGTTCCTTTAGAAGTCAACTTAGATTTATCCATATTCTTAATATTTTTTTGAATTGACCTAAGCGCGTCAGGATCTTTATTTGTTCCATTTTTAATTTCAATTAAAGCTTTTTGTGTTTCCCATAATTTTTTTTCGTCAACAAAATAAGCAATTTTTCCTATAAGCAGTGTATCTCCAATTTCACTTTTTATGGCTTCTACAACCTGACGAGAACGTTCTATGTCAAAACAGAGTAAGTGGGAAGTGCCTTCATTGGGGCAGCTTAAATTAACTTCCAGAATTTTTACCCCGGTTGCATTAAGATTTGAGGATCGAGATCAGGTTTTAATTTCTCATCATAACTTTCATATTTCTGCATTGTGAAACGACTCTGAGGTCTTGTTTCAACACTCATATGATAGTCACCCGCGTCATCTATATTAGTTTGATCTACATGTGGCGGAGTCTGTGGTGGAGTCTGTGGCGGAGTCTGTGGCGGAGTCTGTGGTGGAGTCTGTGGCGGAGTAACAGGTGGAACTACAGGTATTGGATCAGTTATAATGACCAAATTACCTTCACATCCATTTTGCATCCGCGCCCAAATTTGATTATCTATTATAACCGCATTCTGCAATATAAATTCACTACTCATTTGAGGAGTGAAATCTACCATTGCAGCTCCCGTTAAAACTTCCACTCTTTCAAATGTATATTCCTCATCTCCAATTTTAATCAATCCTTTGTTGTTTTTATCTAATTTCAAATCAATATTATTTTGTCCTTCCTGCATTTTTTTCTCTATTTTTTTTCTTTCCCCTATTTTCAATAATTTTCCTCCGGAAACCATACGCATGGCATCAAATAGAGTCTTTTCAATACTGCCGCCGCGATATTGCAATTCTTCCATTCCCGCGACCACTATTTTCGATGCATTTTCCGGGGTTATTTTTCCTTCTTTAATTTTTCCATTTAAGAAATCCTCTATTTTATCAACCATTTCTGTTCTATAAATTTTGCCACCCTCTAAATCTTTAATATTAGCAAATGATCCAACGCTGAATTTGGCCAAATCTTTTACTTCTTTAACATTCAAATTATTTGGATCTTGGAATGAATTAAATTTATTTTTAAATTCATCGAGTTTTTTTTCAGTTTTACCTTTTACATCATTTAACATATCCACTATTTCTTTTCTATGTAGAATGCCTGCGTTGATTCTTCTGTCCAACTCTGACATTCTTTCTTTCGTGTCACCGCCAAAATTGGAGAATTGATGATCTAATGTATTCATAGAATTTTTTTTATTTATTTTTATATTTATATTAAAAAAGAAAAATCTTATTATTTTACCATTTTTAACCTTATCGCGCAAATTTGTGGAATATGATTTTATTTGATAATATTTATTAAATTTATTTTTTAAATATTTCTCTATGTTAAGTTGGTTAACTTCAATAATCATTCCTGTCGGAATCATACTTTTAATTTCTATTAGGCAGGTAAATCAGTATGAGCGAGGCATTAAATTTACGTTGGGAAAGTTCACTTCGATTGTGGAACCGGGATGGAGAATCATTATTCCGATTTTTCAAAGTCTGCATAAGGTTGATATAAGAACAAAGGCTGTTGATGTGCCGGATCAGGATGCTTTAACAAAAGATAATATTTCAATTCAGATCAATGCTGTTATTTATTATAAAGTTAAAGACGCGGCTAAAGCCATATTGGAAGTTGAAAACTTTTTCTATGCTGTAAGTCAATTGGCTCAAACCACGATGAGAAATGTGGTTGGAGAAATCGAGTTGGATCATTTATTGCAAAATCGAGATGAAGTTTCGGATAAAATCAAATTAATCATTGATGAAGCAACGGATTCTTGGGGTATTTCCGTGCAAGCTGTTGAGCTTAAAGATGTTAATTTGCCAGCGGATATGAAACGCGTAATTGGCAAGCAAGCTGAAGCTGAAAGGGAAAAGAGAGCGGTTATTATTAAAGCTGAAGGCGAGGTTTTGGCTGCCGAGAATATGGCAAAGGCCGCAAAAATGCTTTATGAGTCGCCCGGTGCTTTGCATCTGCGAACTTTGCAATCAATCAATGACATTTCTTCAGATCAATCAAATACGACTATATGGATGCTGCCAATTGAAGCTTTAAGAGCTTTAGAATCGATAAGAGACTCATTGGGTAAAAAATAATTTATTTGAATTTAAATTTATGAATAAAAACTTTATCTATAGACCTGTTTGTGAAGTTTGCGGAAGTAAGGAAAATAAAATTATTTTTACAAGAGCTTTCACAGACCCTTCTGTTTGGAATTTTTTAGAGAGATATTATGAAAATAGAATCCCTATTGATTTATTTGAAAATGTTGATTATGAGATAAAAAAATGCCCGGATTGTGAATTTATATGGCAAAGTTATATTTTAAACAATGAATTATTGGGAGAGTTGTATGAAAATTGGATTTCAAAAGAACAAAGTTTAGATAAGTCCAATAGTTATTCAGATGTTGATGAATCTTCGTTAAGAAGACAAATGTTTGTTATTAAAAAATTATTAAACAAGAAAGACATCAATGTTTTAGACTATGGTATGGGGTGGGGAAAATGGTGTATGGCTGCTAAAAATTATGGTTTTAATGTTTTTGGTTATGAAATTTCTGAAGAGAGGACATCTTTTGCCAAAAATAACGGGATTAATGTGATTAATGATTACAAAAAAATTAAAGATCATAAATTTGATTTTATTAATAGCGAGCAAGTTTTTGAACATATTAACAATCCCGCGGAAACATTAAATTATTTGTTTACCGCATTGAATCCCGGGGGTTATATCAGAATCTCCGTACCCAATGGCAGAAATATTGAAAAAGAATTCAAAAATTCAAATTGGACAGCCGGTAAGAATGCATTGCACCCTTTAGAGCACATCAATTGTTTCAATTATCAATCTTTGCGAAAATTAGGTCAATTGTCAGGCTTAAAATATATAAAGCAACCTATTCTTATTGAAAATAATACATTAGTTGATCTTATAAAAGGCAAATTGGGTTCAATGTTAAGGCAATATAGCGGGACTTGTTTATACTTCAAATTCGGGGAATAAGAGGTATATTCAGATTTTCTATCAATGCTTTTTGTATAATTTCGATCGGCGCTTTTGTGTTCGTCCAAAGTTCGAATTGTTTTGGTAAAATTCTGAAAATTTTCCCACGTATATCGGCCACTATTCCAATTTGGGGTTCATTTAAATCTTTTTCCTGTTCATATTCTTCCCATTGAGATTCAAGTTTTTTTGCTCCTGTCTTTTACGAAGTTTTTTATTTTTAGCTCGTTTTTTTTTATGTTCATTTATTTTGCATTCTTTCTAATGGATTTGGGCGATGTTTAGGCATAAATTGTATTTAAATATCTACCATGCTAAATTTGTTGTATGAATACTCCTTTTTCCATTATTACTCAACCTGTATTTTCAGATTTGACTTATAAAAAATTTGTATTAGTTGATTTTTCTTCTCAATCTACTGAAAGCGAAGCAATAATGAGCTTCCAAACAGATTTTGATTTTCTTTTAAATTATTCAGCTCGTAATCATATTTTACAAATTCAGATAAAATTTCCTTATGATTGGACTAATTTTTATAAAATTCTTGAATCAGATTATAATTTCAGTCCTGGATTATGTTTTATAGAGAAAAAAATAAATAGAAATTTTCTGTTCCCTTCAAGAGTACAGCCGATAATTGTATTAAAAGATATCAAAAATTTATTAATTAGACAACAAATTTATCATTTTTCATTGGATCCATCTTATTTTATTGAGGCTTCTAAATTTAAATTGAATGAATATATGAGATATTTGGGGAAAATAGTAGGAGATAAAAAGGGAATTATTTATGGTATATACATGGAGAAAAGTTTAATAGGATTTATTGGATTGGAAGAGGAGTTTCCGGGAATATATATAAACGAATTAATTCTGGATGAAAATTTTAGAAGACAAGGTTTTGGGAAAATGTTAATGGAAGCGGGGTTTAATTATATATTTAAAGAGAAGAAAGAAAAAATGTGGACAACACTTTCTATCAAAAATAGTTCAGCATTAAATTTTTATTTAAATTGTGGGTTTAATCCTATGGCTTATAGATTTTATCTAAATTTAAAGAATTAGCCTGTATAAGTAACTACGCACTGAGATATATGTCATTTCGACCCCGTATTGCGAGGGAGGAATCTTAGGAATAAGAAAGGATGTTGAATATAAATGTAATTCCAAAGATCTCTCTGCGTTCGAGGATTGACACTTTCCCCTAGTGAGTGGTTACTTGTACAAATTGTGGATCTTGTTGCAGATTTGAAGCTAGTGAACTTATTGATGCTCCAATTTTTACTGACAATCAAATGCGTAAAGTTTTGGATGAAGTTGAAAAAATTTAACCTTTCAAATGTTTTTACAATGCTTTTCTCATAATTTCGATCGGCGCTTTTGTGTTCGTCCAAAGTTCGAATTGTTTTATGCCTTGATTAAGCAGCATTTGATCTCCGGTAATTATTTTACAGCCTGCATTTTTCGCGGTTTTAAGCATTTGGGTTTTTAATGGTTTATAGACTATATCAAAAACTATTATATTTTTTTGAAAAAATTTTTCGGGAACTAAGGATTCATTTGATTCCATTCCTACATTTGTGGAATTTATTAATATATCGCAAGTTTGATAATCAAATATATTTTCTATTTTATCAATTTTAAAGTTGTATTTATCTTTAAAAATTTGCGCTTTCTGAATTTCACGGACTAATATAATTACATTGGCTTTTGATTGATTTAAACCATATGCAATGGCTCTTGCAGCTCCACCGGCGCCGAGTAAAATTACATTTTTATTTTCTAAGTTTATAATATTTTCGAGAAGTTT
This sequence comes from Candidatus Peregrinibacteria bacterium GW2011_GWA2_33_10, assembly GCA_000989565.1. Taxonomy (GTDB): domain Bacteria; phylum Patescibacteriota; class Gracilibacteria; order UBA1369; family GWC2-33-13; genus GWC2-33-13. Next base: position 27,177 of record LBOO01000016.1, read on the forward strand.
TAGGGCTCCATACCAGTCAGTATTGGTTCCTTTCAATTTGCCTTTTTCATTAATAACTGTATTCACGGCGCCAATCTCAGTACTTATTTCATCTATTTCATCCAAATATTTCATTATCTCAACTTTATAGGGAATTGTTACAGACAATCCGGAGATATCTTGTCTTAGTTTATTTTGAACAAAATCTTCGAGGTTTTCTGAAAGGATTTCGAATTTTTCATAGCTTGCGTCAATATTCAAAGCTTTAAAAGCCGCATTGTGCATTGCCGGGGAAAGACTTTGTGTAAGAGGATAACCAAGAATTCCGTAAAGTTTCATTTATTATTTAAAATTTATTGAATCTTATTTTAAAATTTGCACTTTATTATCCGGTGTGATTTTTATTTTATTTTTTCTCATTAAATCAATCAATTTCGGATACCATTTTTTTTCCAATGTTTGTACTTTTTCTTTTAATGTATCAGGCGTATCAGCGACATCAACTTTTACGGTTTCTTGCAATATTATTGGCCCGCCATCACATTCTTCGTTGACAAAATGAAAAGTGCAACCGGTTACTTTAACTCCTCTCTTGATTACTTCTTCATGAACGTTGGTGCCATAATATTTTGGTCCGCAGAAAGCCGGTATTAAAGCCGGATGGACATTGATTATTTTATTTGGATATTTTGCTACAAATTCTTTGCTTAATATTCGCATATAACCTATTAAACATATTAAATCAACCTGTTCGTGCTTTAATATCTCGGCTATTTCTTCATCAAATTCTTCGCGAATTTTACCTTTTGGATTTATAAAATAGGTTTTAATATTATTCTCTTCAGCTCGTTTTAAGGCATAAGCATCTTCTTTATTACCTATTACGCATGCGATTTCAACATTTTTTAATTTTCCGGTTTTTATTTCATCTATTATTGCCTGTAGATCCGTACCGCGAGTGGAAGCCAGAACAGCTATTTTGAACATAATTTTTAAATAGTAAATTAATAAACAATTTATTTATAGCAGAGGGATAAATGAAAATAAAGATATCTGTATGAGTCCACATCTCTTTGTGCAGTTTGGTAGAATTGTTCCAGTATTGAGAATATACCTCGAGAGGAGTCTTATAGTCCAGACTGCCGTGAGGTCT
>LBOO01000017.1 GCA_000989565.1 Candidatus Peregrinibacteria bacterium GW2011_GWA2_33_10
TTTTGGCTTCTCAATAGTGTATATTAAAGACAGTTTTGATTATCAATTGAATTATGTAATCGGTTTAGCCAATGCGTTATTGATATATTTATTTTTTTATTTAATTAAGGATCAACAAAACAATAATGATTAAAAGCTCAATGACATTCGGACTTCTGATTATAAACTTATTATATGTAATCTTTTTGCCGGGATTTATTTGGAGTTATATTTTATTGAATAATAAAAAAACAAGTTATTTTGAAAGGATTATTTTAAGCATTTGTTTCTCTATAATCATTCTTCCAATATTTATGTTTTTTTCAAATGCTTTAGGCATGAAGATTAATGCCCTGAATATATATTATTTAAATTTGGGGATTTGTTTATTTGGAATAATTATTATGATTATAAAATATAAAAAGCTAATAAAACTTAATGATTAAATCTGAAAATAAAAAAATCTTAAAAGCCACGAGTATTCTGACAGTAGCGGATTTTATAGGCAAGATTTTTGATTTTATAAGAATAATTTTAATTACAAGTTTTTTTTCGCCGGCAATATTTGGGATCTATTCTTTGGCGATTGATACCAATGTATTTTTTTCTTGCTTTATCTTGCCCGGATTATCGTCCATAATTATAAAATATTTTCCCGAGTACGTTCAGAAAAATAGAAAAAAAGCAGCTAAGTTCTTTAGTACCGTTTTTTTTATCTTAATCTTAAAAAGCATAATTTTGGCTTTTCTGATTTATATAGCTTCAAATTATATAGCTCTTTATTATTTGAAGCCTGAACTGGATGGTTTAATCAAATATTCTTCAATATTGATCATATTAATACCTCTGAATGTGTCATTGCAGCAATTCGTTAATTCAAGCGAGCTTTTCCTGATAAATGGACTTTCAAGAATTATATGTTCCATATCCGGATTATTTTTTTTAATTTTATTTTATTTATTGGGATATAATGAATATTCTTTAATTATTTCTTATTTACTGAGCAATTTACTGCAAATTATTGTTCTTCTCTATCCAATGCGAAAATATTTTACTTTCTCTTCTTTTCAAATTGATAAAGAAATCCTAAAATATTGGTATCCTCTTGTTCTTGCCAATTTAATGAAAAATATCAGCGGTAATTTACATACGTTTATTATCGGACGTTTTGTGGACAAAGAGGGGATTGGATTATTTAAAATTGCTGAGAAATCAGTAAATATAGGTTTCTCATTTGTAGATCCTTATATAAATTCTATTCAAGTAATAGCTTTTAATACATTTAATAAATCAAAAGAGAGATTTATTCAAATAATCAATGTCCATAATAAGTTTTCTTCTTTTCTAATAACATTTACCGCAATTATCGGTTTACTTGGCGCAAAATTCTTTTTTCAGCTCTTATATGGTGATGATTATCTCTTAGCATTGCCATATTTTATCTATTTTTTACTGGCCGGCGTTATGGGGGCTTCGAATTTAAGCTTTCTACGCCCAATACTCTTTGCCCATAAAAAAACCAATCATTATTTTAAATTTATAACGATTTATTCAATTATTCAATTATTTTTTTTGGTTATTCTAACAATTAAATTTCAAATCTGGGGTATAATTTACGCTTTAATTATCGGAAGAATGATTGGCACTATTATGGGTATAATTATATGTAGAAGATTAGAAAAAAAATTAAAAATAATGCCTATCGTATTCCCTGCGGCATTATGGTCTTTTTTATTTTTTTTATCGGAGATTTTAAATTATATATATCATATTGAAACTAAAAATTATATTTATTTCAGCTCTTCCATATTATTCTTGATAATAATGCAACAAGCAAAATTCATTAAGTTTTCTGAAATATATAAATACCTTAAATATAAAAAAATTAAAGATTGATATTATTAAGGAAATAGACGCTTACACCCTTATCATTTGAATATAATTTAGTGGTGATTTTTTCAATTTTTTTGGTTTTCTCTAATTCAAAATTTGGTTCCGTGATTATATATTTTGTTTTTGATTTATTTAAAATTTTAACGAATTCATCAAAATCATTCATAATTAAATTTTCTTCGTTTACTCTCACCATAGATTCAAATGGAATATCGGAATGTATAAATGAAAAACTGTAAAATTTAGTTGGAGCTGAAATGTCGGATTTGAATTGACCGCGGGTTAAGTAAAAAATTGAATTGCTGTCTAAGGTTTTTTCTAAAAATTTCATATCTTTGATGAATTCAATATTTGGCTTTTTATCATATAAATTCTTAATTCCAACAAAACTTGCAATCAAAGATGTTGAAAAAACGATAGTTATAAAAATCGTAAGATATTTATGCAAGCTCTTATTTTTTGCTAACATCACTATGAAAGCGGAAAATAGAATAATTGCATATAACATTATCGATCTGTAGCCTCTGTCTCCATAGAAAGGACCTAGCAACTCCCGCATAAAGGGAATCGCTCCCGTAAAAATAAGAATAATAAATAATAAAATTGGAATTAAATGTTGATCTAATAATTTGCGTTTTTTATAAAAGAAAAAAAATATTGCGGGTAGTGATATTAAGAAAATTGATATACTGAAAAAAATAATTCGCCACAACTCGCCTCCAATAAAGTCTTTTAACAAAAATTTATTTAACGAATAAAATTCTGATTCTGTATTTTTAATAAAGAAAATCATGATAAGATCCAGAACTCCGAGAATGAATATAAATATAAAAAGATAATTTAGCTTAGAAGGAAATTTTCTAAAAAATTTGATAATTGAATTTTGCCAATCGATTAAGTAAGTCACTAAAAATTTTAGTTTTTCAACATAAAATTGAGATAAAAAAGCAATTAAAGACAAAAATACACTGATAATAAACATTATAATATAAAAATATTTTGGCAAATCACCTCTCCATATACCCAAAGTTCGATTTAAATAACTGACGATATCGGCATATTCAATAATAGTGAGATATTTCGATACATAATATGAAGAAATAAATACTATGGGTAGAATAATAAAAAAGTCCGCGTACCTACTAATAACTGAAGAATTTGAATTTTCATTAATGGCATTGATAAGTTTAAAGAAAAAAAACATTGAAACTATACTGAATACCACATAAGGAATCGAAGGATAACTTAAATAAAGTGCTTCCGATGATAAAATTAATGGCAGCAGATTAACTTCTTTTTTTAGATATTTTAATAATATTATGAAAAATAATGGTAGAGTTATAAAAAATAGCAAATTTGATGATGTCGCTAATTGAATGAGAGTAGAAACGGCATATAAAATAGAGGCAAAAATAGCGATATTCTTATCTCTAAACATCTCTTTCGCCAAAATATAAATTAAAAAAAATCCCAAAAATGTGATTAAAAGTAAAGGCACAAAAAGCATATCAACCGCACTTATACCTGCGATTAATTTGACCGCGGAAGTGAAATAAATGAATAATGCGGATTGAGGAGACGAGAAATGTTCTATAGTTTCATTACTTATGGTTTCCGTAATTGTGGACATAGTTCTTGGCGTATCATAGCCATAAATTATGTGTTGATATCCATTTGTGGCTAAATATAACTTTAAAGAAAGAATCAGTAATCCAAGGAGAACAAATAAATATTTAATAATTTTTTTATTCATATCTAATTAAAAATAACATCAAAAAAATACCTAAACTACATAAAAAATTCAAATCAGATTCCAATATTTTAAAATATCTTCAGCTCTATTATCCCATGTTTTTGTTTTTACAAAAGAAAAAGCCTCTTGCGCTTTTTTCTTTGCGATCGATTCATTATTTTCCACTTCTTTGATTTTATCTATTAAAGATTTCGGATCATCAGGTTTCATCCAGAAAACAAACTTCGCATCAATTAAATTTCTCATTGAAGTAAGATCGGATAAAATAATCGGTCTTCTTGAAGCCATATATTCATACAATTTTAAAGGCGAGGTATAATTCATTGAGGCATCGCTCTTAGCGCTGTTTGGAGCCACCAATATATCTGCGGCAGCCAAATAATACTGAATTAACGAAGGTTTTACATAACCAACCATATTTATATTTTTAATTTTTTTATTTTTCAAATAAATTTTAAACATTTGAACCTCCTTGTCAAAATCGCTACCTCCAACAATATAAAACACATATTCCGGAGCCAATAACGCTGCATCAGCAAGAGTGTAAACACCTTTCCACGCATATAAATTTCCGGTATACATAATAATTTTTTCATTTTTAGCTATATTCAATTTAATTCTTGCATCATCCTTTTTTATGACTTTTAAACAAGAATCCGCAATAGCGGACGTACCGGTTAAAATTTTATTACCATCAACACCCCAAGAAATTAAAATATTTTTTATATTTTCATTTATAACTACAATTTTGTTTATTCTTTTGATGAATTTTTTAAAAATTATTTGAGAAAATTTTTTGAATGGCAGATTATGAAGCTCCAAAATTACACTATTTTTTTTAAAAAAATTTAAAAGAACAGTAAATAAAAAACTCCTCGTATAAATCAAATCAACTTTTTTGCATAAACTATATATTAAACATGTAACTAAAAATGAAGAATTTTGAATTAAAAAAGGCAATCCTGTTAAAATTTTGGGCAAGTAATTATCTAAAAGCAAAAAATCCATATTAAATAATTTTTTTAATTGGAAATTTTTATTTATTTTGTAAAAGGAATAAATATCCTCATTAAAAAAGCGCAATTTTTTTGTTTTAAATCTCATTGGAGCTATCAGACTGACATCTATTCCCAATTTTCCAAAACTTTCGCACATCCTGACTATTTGAATCCCATGAGCTTTTTCAGTCGGAAGTCTGACATTTGCGATATAAAATAATTTCATAGTCAATCAAAAAGTGATAAAAATTGTTTTTTTACATTTTCTATTTTATAATTTTGCACTATCTTTTTCCCTTCATTAATAAGTACGTCTCGATCTTCATTCCTCGAATTTAGAAAATTCAATATTTTTTCAGAGAAAATTTTAACATCATTGGATTTAACCATAAACTTTTTTTGTGCTGAAGAGATAATATCCGGTATACCTCCAACATCCGTACTGATAAAAGGTGTTCCGCAAGCCATAGCTTCTATTAACACCCTGGGAAAACCCTCTTGCCTTGAAGGCAAGATAAAAACATCAGAAGCTTTATAATATATGGGCATTTTACTGTTTTGAACTTCATTCGACATCAGAATAAATTTAGTATTCCCATTTTTTTTAATTTTATCTTTAATGTGATTTTTTAATGGACCACTTCCAACAATCAAAAATAATACATCATTTCTTTTAATTACGACATTTTTAATAATTTCAGGCAATAAATCAGCCCCTTTTCTCGGAGATAGCCAATGGACAAACAAGATCACTTTTTTATTAATTGGAATTAACAGTTTTTTTCTGCATTCTGTTTTGCTTGATTCAGTTTTAAATTTTTCCAAATCAATGGAATTCGGGACAATTTTTACTTTACTGTTTTTAATTTTAAATAATTTACAATATTCTTTTTTTATTGATTCTGAGCCGGTGACTAAAAAATTCACCAATCTCAAGGTTAATCTCAAAGTCAAATCATGAAAAAATTTCCATTTCAAAAAATTAAATAACCCTTTCTCAACATCTTTGCCATAATTTACGAATTTTTCACAATGCCAATAATAAGACTTTCCATGCGTAAAAAAGCAGATAAATGAAGCTATCATGGAACTGAAATAAGAACCCTGAACATAAAAATATTTATAACCTTTCATGCGTAAAAAAAGAAATAAAGAAAATCTCTTTAATACCTTAAATATTAAGAAATTTGAGTTTTCTTGCCAAATATGATTTATGTTTTTTACTTCAGGTTTTGAAGTGCTTTTTTCAATATATAAATCAATTATTATATCTTTTGCCGCGTGTTCCACCAGACTTAAAATATGCAGAGCATTCGAACTCGCGTTCAAATCAAAATAAGGTAAAATAAAACATACTTTTTTTTCTTTCATATTAATTTGAGCATATATTATTCCACAAACATTTAATATTTTTGATACTATCTTCAAAATCACAATAAATCAGCGTTTTTCTATGCATGGCTTCGGCAAAGCTTTTTCGTTCTTTCGGATGATTGTACATAAAAATAATCGCTTCTGCTAATTTATGAGAATCTCTTATCGGAACAATCATACCGCTTATTTTGTTTTCAATGATATCCGCCGCGCCATCTATATCGGTAGTTACTACGGGCAAATTAGTATAACCCGCTTCCATCAAAACACGAGGCAAACCTTCATTCATTGAAGAAATAACAAATAGATCGCTGCTCGCGTAAATATGTGGCAATTTTTGATATTCCAAGCTTCCCAAAAGTTCAACATTTTCTTTTAAATTTAACTCAATAATCATTTTTTTTGTCTCCTCTCTCCTTTCCCCATCACCAACAATAAGCAGCTTCATTTTAGGATATTTTTGCACGCATTCATGTATTGCCTGCAATAAATTTGGAACATCCTTGCAATCTTCCAAATGAGTTACGGACAAAATTAGAAAATTAAATTTATCTTTCAAAAACACTTTTCTAAAAGCCTCATCTCTCTTTCCTTTTAAAAAATGATCTACGGTATCCTGAGATGGCACAACAGGAATAATAGTAATATTTTTTTTAGGTATTTTATCTACTTTTACCATTAAATCTCTAGCCTTTAGAGTATCGGTTCTTATTGAGTCAGCTCTTTTAATTGCAAAACGCGCCAAAAAACCCAAAATATAATGAAAAATTCTTTGTTTATACCATTCTCTATTATAAAATTCCGAACCGAAAACATTAATATTCAGTTTAAAATTATATTTTTTTCTTAAAATAAGAGCCAGAAAACCTAAAATAGCATCATTGGTTACAACCAACTCGTATTTATCTTTTTTTAACAGTTCTTTAGCTTGTTTATATAAAGAAAAAAAGCGTAATTTTCCTTTCCCATGACATGTAAAAATACTGACCTTCTCATGATCAGTCATATTTTTTTTGAAAAGATTCGTTGGAACAAGAACATCTATCCTCTCAAAACCTTTACTTAATAAAACAAGCCTTTTAAAAGTATCGCTGGAAGTACTCGCATTATCCTTCGCTAAAGAATTATCCAAACTGAACATCAAAATTTTCATCTCTAAACTATTAAGATTTTAAACTCTTTCTCCAATCAATATACTTTGAGATACCATCCCAAATATCGACACTCGGGTTAAATCCATACTTTTCCGCTTTTGTATTATCACAAGCAAATCTTTCCACCTCTCCTTTTCTAGCATCGGCAAATTCCACTTTCGAACCCATTTTTGAAGCAATAAACTCCGCAATATCTTTAATGGAAGTCTCTTTTCCGGTACCGAAATTAAGAGTTTCGCCAATTAAATCTTCATTATTTAAAACCAGTTCATATGCTTTCACCAAATCGGAAATATGCAAATAATCTCTTGTCTGCTCTCCTTTTCCAAACACTTTCAAGTTTTCACCATTTAAAGCTTTTTTTACAAAAATCGCGATTAAAGCACCGCCAAGCCCTTCTTTTTGTTTTTCGCCATAAATATTAAATGGCCGTACGATAGTCACTTTTGTGCCAAATGTTTTATGATAAGCAAAACATAAACGGTCCGCTCCGGCTTTACTGGCGGCATAAGGACTATAAGGCCGCAGTTCCGTCCTCTCATCAATTAGAATTTTATTTTCCGGCGCTCCATAAACTTCGCATGTACTCGCATGAATCAATCTGCAATCATTTTCTTTAACTCCTTCTAAAATATTTAAAGTACCTTTTACATTTACATCAATATAAGAGCCCGGATCAGAAATGGACTCATCAACATTAATTCGCGCCGCCAAATGAATTACCGTATCTTGTCCTCTGATAGACTTTTTCACAATTTCCGGATCAGTAATACTGCCCCAAATAACTCTTATTTTATTTCTAAAAGAATTTATATTCCTTTCAGAATTTTCCGACCAAGTGTTCAAAATTGTAATTTCATGCCCCTTGCCGCTTAGATATTCTGATAAATGACTACCCTGAAATCCTGCTCCTCCGGTTATTAAAATTTTCATTTTCAATTAATAAAAAAATAAACCAGAAAAAGCTTACCTAATATCTTTTTTAAAATCCAGCTTTTTTGAATTCTTCGTTATACTCATTTAATAATCTCTCAAAACCAAACATTTTTTTTACTGATTTCTCTCCATTTTCAACTAATTTTTCTCTTAATTCTTTATCCTCAATAATTTTATTTATTTTTGCCACTAAATCTTTCTCATCATTTTTTTCAATTAATAAAGCGGTTTTATTATTTATAGCTATTTCATTGGTTCCGGAAATGTTTGTCGCGATTACAGGAGTTTTTAACATCATTGCCTCAATAATTGTATGAGGCAATCCTTCATAAAAAGAATTAAGAATAAAAATGTCTGAACCGCAAATCCGTTTTAAAGTCTCATTATGCGGCAGGTTTCCGGCAAAATTAACTTTCTCTAAAATGCCTAAATTTAATGCTTCTTCCCTTAAATTCTCTTCTTCCGGACCTGATCCGATAATCATCAAATTTATTTTTTTATCTTTTATTAAAGAAACAGCTTTTAATATTCCTGAAATATTTTTCCATTTAACCAATCTTCCAATAGTAGTTATTTGAATAACTTCATTTTTTTCTTTTTTTTGGGTTATCTGAACATCCTTAATCGCATTATAAATTACTCTTATTTTCTCCTCTCTAACTTTATAATTATTGATTATTACTTTTTTTAAATATTCCGAAGGTACAATTATTTTATCAACATTTTTAAGTACTGATTTTTGAACCCGAATTTGGATTTTGCTTTTCCAAGATTTTTTTGAAAGTTTTAAGAAGTCATCTAAGAAAAGGTCAGTTTCATTGTTCCCAAAAGCAAATTCCCATGCCGGATCTCCCACATATTTTAAAATCAACTTTTTTCTTAATAACTTTGCCCCGATTAAAGACATTAAACCGGTCACATAAACGCATTGAGCAAAAATAAAATCCACATTTCTTCCATTTTTCAGAATTTCATATAAAAGCTTGCCTTGTCTAAACAAAGTGCCTAAAAAAGGATAATTTAATTTAATATTGATTATCTTAATATCTTCTGATTTTTTAACTTCATTGCCAAAAGTGATTATTTTAAATTCGTGCTTAGACTTAAGCTCGTTGCATAAATCATAAACAAACGTTGCCGGCCCGCCGATTTCAGGAGGAAAAATTGATGATGTAATTAAAATTTTCACGCTTGATTTTAAATCAGAGAATTATAAGTTTTTTCCATTTGTTTTTGTACTATTTCCCATCTGAATTTTTCATTAATGGTTTTAAACCCATTTTTAACTGTTTTTTCAATTTCAGTTTTATTCAAGTTGAAAACCTTTTCAAGAGTGGTTTGCAAATCAAAAATATCACAGGGCATTACTAAAAATCCATTCTCTTTATCCGTGATTATATCCGGAATCCCGCCTGTATTTGAACCGATTACCAATGCGCCGCAAGCCATTGCTTCAATAAAAGAAATCCCAAAACCTTCATCTAGTGAAGGCCTGCAAAAAACATCCGACATATTCATAAAAGAAGGCATTTCCGTATTTGGCTTATAACCAAATAAAAAAACAATATCTTTCAAACTCCATTTATTTATCAAATTTTCCAGCTTCTCCCTTTGGTCCCCATCACCAATAATAACTAATTTTAAATTTTTTATCTTATCTTTCCCGTTTTTCACAGCTTCGATTAATAAATGCATTCCATTTTTTGGTGTTAATCGCGAAGAACTGACAATTATTTTATCCTCTTTCTTAAACCCATACTTTTTTCTTAAATCCTCTTTCTCTTCTGTTTGAGGAAAAAAAATATTTTCATCAACTCCGTTCGGAACCACAACCGTTTTTTTTGCCCCCAAACTTTCAGCTCTTTTGGCAGTATGATTGCTCACTCCATGAACCAGATCAGCTTTACGAAGAGAATAAGAGATCACAGGCTTTAAAATCCCCCCAAAAGCCGCCGTAGTTTCCTTATAATCAACCAAATCCCCACCCTGAACAGTAATTAATAAAGGTTTTTTAAATTTCTTTTTTAACATTGCCCCACTTACCATTGCCGGAAAAATATGCGCGTGAATCAGATCATAATTGTTTTTCTTCATTAATTCCACAGACTTTTTATACATTGGCAAAATTGCACTCATTGTTTTTATATAGCGGATATTTGAGCCTTTAACTCTATAAACATTCACACCGTTAATATTTTCTTCTGAACTATTCCATTTCTCCGTTAAAACATCAGGGGTTTCCCATAAACCGGTTACCATGTCAACTTGATGGCCATTTTTCACCATATATTCAGCAACTTTTTGAGCAAAAAGTTCCGCGCCTCCAATCCAAGGGTAATAAGCCGCTTGAAGCATTAATATTTTCATATATATAAATTATTATCAGTAGTATTTATAAATGAGTTTGGATAAAATTTCCAATACAAATCTTGGTAAAAACTGGAAAAGAGACATTATATATTTTTGTGACTTACTTTCTGTATTTAAATTTTTTTTATTACTAATCACATAAATATTTTTTTCTTTCGCCCCCCAATTTTTTTTAAAGAAAAAATGGCTTGTTTGCGGTTTTGTATTCCCCAAATTAACTATTCTTAAATCATTTTCGCAAGCAAATTTAATAGCTTCAAAATAAACCCTGTTGTTAGCCCCTAAATTAGAAAACTTTTTATCTGAAGCATTTCCCCAAATATAAAATTTATCTTCAAAAATCAAACCCACTAAACCTGAAACTGGAATTTTTTCTTTTAAAACCAAAAATAATTTAACCTTATCTTTCCACAAATTTTGCAATTCTCTAAAAAATGTAAAAGGCAAAGGTAGTGACTTTAAATGCAGCATATTGGCATAATAAAGCCGATAATATTTCTCCCATAACTTTAAATCATCAGCAACTTTTATAGTTAAATCAGCGCGATTTGATTTATTTATCATATTTCTCGTCTTTTGCGGAATAACTTTTATTAACATTTCTTCCGCGTTTCCATTAATTTCCATTTCAAAATTGGCATAAATATTGGTTTGATAAATACCATTTGGCACATTTTTCAGTTCTTCTTTGCTATAAATAAAAAAATCTTTTTTAGTATAATTATTCTGAATATAATTTAATATTTCTGAATGAACTTTTAAATTATCAGCGATTATGCCGGCAAAATCAGCCAAAGGAAGAGAAATTAAAGTTTTACTTCGCGGTTTTTCCAAAAGAGGTAAAACACCCACTGTTTTTTCTCCTTCTTTAGCCATCAAATAAAACATTTTATACCCAAAATATTCATTCAAAAATTTTCCCCACTCCCACAAATGAAAAAAACTTCCTTTATTCTCTTTTACATAAGAATTCCACTTAATTTTATCATTAATATCCGCAATTTTTATTTCCATATTAAGCAGTTAATATCTCCAAACAATTATTAACAGATTCACACAAAAATTTAATATCTTTTTCGTCATATGAACTTCTAATTGGCAAATTTATAATAGAACTTGCCAAGTAAAAAGCATTTTTACATTCACCATGACAATATTTAGCATACTCTTTTAAAGGTGCGTTAAAATACATTCTATCCACAAAAATATTCTTTTTTCTTAAATCTTTATAAATTTCATCTCGAAATTTATTGAAATCTTCCTTTAAAACAATCGAAAAATTCATATAACTATGATCCAGATCCACTTTTTGTTCGTAAAAATATTTTGGATTTAAATTTTCTAAATAATATTTCCTTAATAATTTCCTTGATTCTATTTCCTTTTTAGCTTTTAATCTCTGATTTAAATAAAATTTCAAAGACAAATTATCACATTTTAAAATTTCCCATTCTAAAGTATTCATATTTTCTTCTTCTGGAATTCTTTTACTTCTTAATAGATTAAAAAAGTATTGATGTAGTCCTTCAATATGCAATAAAAAAGACAATTTATCTTTATAGTCAATTTTATCCCGCATTAATAGTTCATAAGAATCCTGAAAAATATTATTGCTCAAAAGCAACCCTCCTCTAAAATTAGGAAAATATTTATACAAACTTAATAAAAGATAATCACCTTTTCCAATATAATCATTATCATCTATACAATTTGCCGCATCTTCAACAATAATCACATTCTTTTTGACTAACAATCTTAATTTATCAATATCCAAAATATTTCCAAAAACATGATGCACAAAAATGGCATCAATATTACTAAAATCTAATTTTTCAATTTCTTTAAAATCTAAATTAAATGTGTCTTTATCACAATCAATTATAATTGGCTCAATACCATTTCTTAAAGCAATTTCGATTACAATTGGACAAGTAAAAGCCGGAAAAACAACTTTTTTATTTTTTAAATTTATATTCTTCCATAAAAAATCAATAGCACTACGTAAATAATTAAAGGAATATATATTTTTGTAAGCTGGAAATTTTAGATCTTCTAAATTAAAATTAGGATTCTTTAAAATCTCATTTAATTCCCGAATACTCAATTTATTAACAATATCAAAATTAATCATGCAGAAAATTCATTAATGGTTTTATAATTTAATTTAAATTTACTATTTAAAAAATCTAATTTTTCATTTAATAATTCCCAATTTTTTGAAGAGCAATATTTTAAAGAAGCATTATTGATTGAAGGATCACCAAATTCCCAAGAGTGCATAAAAATTATTAAATGGTACTTAATACCATTTTCTTTTTGATAATTAAATACTCTTTTTATACTTTGCCAAAAATCTTCTTTCGATGATTCACAAATAAATTTCAAATGAAACATATCATAAGAAATAAATGGTAAAAAAGATTTCCATTTAATTTTGGGTTTCGGATCACTGCTCACAGGTGCAATCTTTATATCAGCAAAAGAGTAGGGGAGAACTGGTCCGCTAAATACAGAAGCGGAAGAATCAAATTTAAATTTAAATTTATTTAATAAATCATAGCTAATATCATCCATAACTAAATTCGGCGCTCTAAATGAAACAGGATGATTTAAACCCGCTTTTTTAAATTCCGTTAGTGATTTCTCAAGTAAAATTTTTCTTTCAAATTCGCTTTTGTACGCGTCATTAATAAACCACTGTGTATTTCCCCACAATTCATGATCAAACCCATGCAGGCCTATTTCGTGTCCCGAATTTTGCCATTTTTTTAACTGATCTTTATATTTGTCCACTAAACAACCTTGAACAAAAAAAGTTGCTTTTTTATTTCCAAAAATTTTATCACTATTTTTTATAAAATTTTCTATTTGTAGATCTTTCTTCTCTCCGGCCGAACCATAATCATATTCAAAATCCACTGTTAAATAAATTGAAATTTCCTCATCTTTTATATTCTTTTCATCAATAGATTCGAAAAGAAAATTTTTGCGATGTTTGAAGAAGAAATAAATCTGCCTTTTGTCTAAAAGAAATTGAAAAATTTTATTCACGATTTAATATTTAAAGTTTTTAAGTAAACATTGTAAGTTAGATTAGCCGTTTTTTCCCACGAAAAATTGTTTTTTACCATATTGTAACCATTTTCTCCCATTACCTTTAACTTTTCACAATTTAAAGCCTTCGTTAGAGTCAAAACTAAACTCTTAACATCATTTGGATCGCAAATGAATCCATTTACATTTTCTTTTATATATTTTTTATTATCCCCGACATCAGTTGCCAAAACCGGAACTTTCGCCGCGAAACTCTCAAATAAGGTTAAAGGATTGCCTTCAGATAAAGATGGCAAAATAAATATATCTGATTTCTTATATTCTTTAATTAATTCCTCACCAATTATTTTTCCCTTAAATTCAATTAATTCTCCTAATTTAAAATTGTCGACCAAATTTTTTAAAGGCTTTTCTTCATCCCCATAACCTATAATTACAAGTTTAAAATTTTTCTCGTTCAATAAATTTTTATTATTCTCAAACAAAACTGAAATTGCTTCCATTAAGACGTTTAACCCTTTTACTTTATCAAATCTCCCCACAAATAAAACCCTAAAATTATTTTCTGATTTTTTCACATTCACTTCATCAAATTTTTCTGTTTCAACCCCGTTCGGAATAATCTCTACATTTTTATTGACATTCTTTAATTGCAGATAATTACTCGCCACAGAAATCACTTTAGTATAA
Organism: Candidatus Peregrinibacteria bacterium GW2011_GWA2_33_10; assembly: GCA_000989565.1. Classification (GTDB taxonomy): domain Bacteria; phylum Patescibacteriota; class Gracilibacteria; order UBA1369; family GWC2-33-13; genus GWC2-33-13. Next base: position 14,202 of record LBOO01000017.1, read on the forward strand.
GCAATTTTCGTTAACAAAAATTTCTCGATAAAATAAAATAAACCTTTCTTTTTCAGTACAAGCGTCAAAGTGGTCCCATGAACAGTAAAAATTATTGGAATTTTTAAAATTTTACTTAAAAATTTCCCGGGAATCCCTCCAACAAAAGCATGAGCATGAATCAAATCATAGGGCTTTTTCTTATGTTCTTTTTTAACTCTCCAATATACAGAAAAACACCATAAAATACGGCTAACAAATGACAATACATTTCCGGCTTTTCCAAGGCGAAAAACCCTTCTTTTTTTATCCAAATCAATTTCATTATTTTTTATTTTTTCACCAAGGTCATTTTTTAAAGCTCTAGTAAAAATATCTATTTCAACATTTTGACATTTAATCAGATATTCACTTAATTTTTTGGCATGGATCTGCCCTCCTCCAATAAAAGGCTCCCAAGCATCAATCAACATGCATACTCTTAAAAAAATTTTTTCAGTCATAAAATAAAATCAAACTTTTTTCCAGTCCTTAAACCAATCAACAAATTTTTTTAAACCATCTTCAATATTTGTTTTTGGCTCAAAATTTAATAATCTTTTTGCTTTTTCAATATCCGCGTAAGTCTCTTTCACATCCCCTGGTTGCATTTCTAAATAATTCTTTTTCGCGATTTTACCCATATTTTTTTCCAAACTTTTAATAAAATAATCAAGATCCACAGGTTTGTTGTTTCCTAAATTAATAATTTCAAATTCGAATTCTTTTGTTAAAGCTGCGATTATTCCTTCCACAATGTCATCAATATAAGTAAAATCTCTTCTCATCTCACCTTTATTGAAAATTTCTATTTCCTCGTTATTCATTAAAGCCTCGGCAAATTTAAAATAAGCCATATCCGGTCTTCCCCACGGTCCATAAACAGTAAAAAATCGCAGGCAAGTTGTTTTTAAATTATAAAGATGATGATAATTATAAACTAAAAGCTCCATAGCCCTTTTGGTAGCAGCATAAGGAGAAATTGGTTCATTAACCTCATCATTTTCATTAAAAGGGATCTTCTTATTATTTCCATAAACCGATGAAGAAGAAGCAGCGACAAAATGCCTTATCTCATAATTTTTTGCTAATTCTAATAAATTTAAAGTACCTAAAATATTCACTTTCTCATAAATAAAAGGATTGATAATAGAATATCTAACCCCGGCGCGAGCTCCCAAATGGCATATTTGATCAATTTTTTCTTTTTTAAATACCTTTTCAATCTCTGAATAATCAGTAAAATCAATTTCATAAATTTTAGATTCTTTGCCGTTTAATAAAGCTTTTACTCGCTCTCTTTTAAATCCGACATCATAATAATCATTAAAATCATCGATAATTATTATGTTATTTCCTAATTCCATTAATTTTTTCGCGGTGTGGCAGCCAATAAATCCCGCTCCACCGGTAATTAAAATATTTTTCATAAAAAATAATATCTTTCTTGCGCATGATAATAAAAAAAACGTAAGTAATCAAGAAAAGAGTGTTTTATACTGCTCCGCTTTCATCTTCTAAAATTAAGCAGTAAATACTCCATAGCTTTTTAGCCTAGTAAATGCACTAAAACTTAAAATAAGCTACGCAGTATTACTTGTCTTTCGTAACTTTAGCAGAGAAAGATACGCTATTTTAAAAGCGGCGGAGTATATAAACCTCCTCATGCTCCGAAGCATTTGAAATCCATGAAAATTTTTTCGCCGGAATTTCATCAAATCTCTTTCTATAAGCATTGATTACAGCTTGAGAAATACTTTTAGGATTTTTAGGTTCCATAAATATAACCTTGCCGCAAACAACTTCAGGCAGAGAATCAACTTTGCTTACCGCCACCGGAATTCCTAAAGCGCAGCATTCCGCTGCCGTAAAACCAAAACCTTCAGAAAGCGATGGGATTACACCTAAATCACAGGCGCGAATATATTTTTTAAGTTCAGATAAAGGTTTAGACGGATATAAAATAATATTTTTTTCAATCTTCAACTTATTTATTAAATCCAAAATAAGATTATAACGAGATAATGGTTTATTGCCTAAAATAAGAATAAATTTACTCTCGGGAATTTTCAAAATTATTTCCGGAATGGCTCGAATTAAATATTCCAAACCCTTAGACACACCCGGCCTACCAAAATATAGATATAAAAAACTTTTTTCAGGTAGATTTAATTCTTTCCGCAAATCAGGTTTATCCTTGCATTTAAAATTATATAAATCATCCGATATGCCATTATAAATTCTCCTGATTTTATTTTTAGGGATTTTTAATTTCTCCAAATCTCTTTTCGCTGAATCTGATACGCAAATATAATAATCAAATTTTAATTTTAAAATTATTTTTTCCAAAAACATGTGAAAAAACGCGGAAATTTTACTTATTTCAAAAACTTTGGTTAATCTATCTCCCAAAACTTCATGCACTGTTAAAATGATTTTTTTTCTCAAAACTTTTCCGCAAAACCATGCGGGAAAAGCCGCATTATATAAAGTCCCGTGAATAATATCGGCATTTCGACTTATTTTTAATAATTTAAAAATTGAAAAAAAAGTAAAAAAATACCTATCCGCGAAAGGAAATGTAAAAATCCTATGAATATGTACATTATTAAAAACTTCTTCATTTTTTGTCCCCTTTAATTTGCAAGTAACAATATGAACATCATGTTTTTTAGCTAACTGTTCAGCCAAATTTTGAAAAACAATTTCCACGCCCCCGATATTTGGGTAGTAATATTCACTGACAAGAACTATCTTCATGAAATAAAATAATTGGAATTACTAAGTTTTATTATTTTCCTTATCTTTTAATTCTTTGATTGCCATTTTTCGGACAAGCTTTGTTATTTCCCTCTCCATTTCTTCAATTTTAATATAACTTCGGAATATCAAATAAAAAAGAACTATGATTCCGAAATACACAAATACATCTATGCCTCTTTTAATTCCTAGAAAATCAGCGAACTTATCCGTAAGATTCGGCCAAAAAATTATAAAAATCACACCTCCCCAAACACCAACCCAAAAAAGAAATTGCAATAAAGAAATATGATTATATTTGAACTGTAAATATAACCTACTTAAAGCAAAAAGTAAAAAAACTGTAACAATAATTTGAATTATCATGACATGAATCTGTGAAATACTAATTTTATGAAAGTTTTAATACCAACCACAAAACTCTGGCCTTTTGAAAGCGAATATTCAGTATATATCGCTCTGATCGGAACTTCTTTAAATCTTAATTTATTTTGTTTTATTTCTCTGATAATCTCACTGCTTACTTCCATTCGATTTGTTTTAAGACCAATTTTTAAAGCCGCGTCTCTGCTAAAAACTCTAAGCCCGGACTGGCTGTCGGTCACATACAAACCAAACAAAAAATAAGTAACGAAATTGCCGACAAAATTAAATAATTTTCTGATGAGAGGCATTCCATTTGAATTAAGCATTCTTGACCCGATTATCACATCATAATTTTCATTTTTCAAAACCTCGATAGTATTTTTTAAATCTTCCACGTCATGCTGTCCGTCAGCGTCAAAAGTAGCGATGATATTTGCTCCTTTCAACAAAGCCAATTCCATGCCCGTTCCTAAAGCGCCACCCAAACCTCGATTTAAAATATGTTGGACACAAAGAACCCCGCAATCTTGAGCTATATTAAAAGTATCGTCCGAGCTTCCATCGTCTATAACAATAATATTATCAAATCCGTTGCTGCGCAGTTTTTCAATTACGGAAGCTATTACGGAAGCTTCATTAAAAGCCGGTAAAATAATAAAAGTTTTCATAATTAATGTTCCTTTTTTAATGCATTTATAACTTTTATTAAACCTTCAGTCAAATTCATCTGAGGCGTGAAATTAAAAGTTTTCACAAGTTTTGAGTTGTCCAAACAACTTTTATAAATATCTCCGGCTGTTTTCGGACCATATATTTTTTCACCTTTATAACCGGTTAATAACGCAAGCTGATCAAATAAACTGTTTATAGTGGTTTCCAATTTCGTACTCACATTAAATATTCCTTCAATTTTACTTTCTATTGCCAACAAATTGGCGGTTGCGATATCTCCCGCAAACACAAAATCTCGTGTTTGGTTCCCATCGCCATTTATTATTGGCGTGTCACCGCTCATCATCTTATCGGCAAAAATAGCAACAACTCCGCCTTCTCCTATTGAAGATTGGCGCGGACCATAGACATTCGCGTATCTGAAAGCAGTAAAAGAAAGATTAAAAATTTGCTTATAATAATTTAAAAAATATTCTCCTGTTAATTTGGAAATTCCATAAGGTGAAATGGGATTTGTAATTTCATTTTCATTAATAGGTAAATTTTCCGTATCTCCATACACAGCAACCGAAGACGCAAAAGTGACTTTTTTAACATTATATTTCCTGGCTATTTCCAATACATTAATAAAACCCCTGATATTAATGTCACTATCCAGCATAGGATCATTTATGGCAATTCTAACGTTTACTTGCGCGGCTTGATGACAAATGAAATCAACTTTATGATTTTTAAAAACATCTTCAAGATTTTTGTCTCTGATATCCAATTGATAAAATTTGGCCTTCTGATTTAAATTTTTAATATTTCCGGTTGATAAATTATCAACCACGATAACCTCATAACCTTTACTGATAAATAAATCCACAATATGACTTCCGATAAATCCCGCTCCACCCGTAACTAAAACACACTCTGTCATAAAATATTATATTATTAATAATTCCTTGCTCTGAATCAGTGCCGATAAAGTAATCTCAAGTTCCCTCTTCCCAATTATTCATATATTCGATTTGATCTTTAGTCAGCTTGTCAATTTTCAGATTCATGGCTTGTAATTGCAAACCGGCAATATAATCATCTATCTCTTTAGGAAGAGTATAAACCATATTTTTTAATTTTCCTTTATTATTTACCAAATATTCGCATGCCAAAGCTTGGCCACAGAAAGACAAGGACATAACCTCACTCGGATGGCCTTCGGCAGAAGCTAAATTAACCAATCTTCCCTCTCCGGCCACATAAATATATTTATTGTTTTTAAATGTATATTCATCAAAATAATGACGTACTCTTCTCTTGCTTTTAGATTCTTTTTCAATCCCTTTCAAATCTATTTCTATATCAAAATGTCCTGAGTTAGCTAAAATCGCTCCATTTTTCATCTTTTTTACATGTTCAGTGCGAATTACATGTTTATTTCCGGTCACAGTAATAAAAATATCTCCTTCGCTACATGCTTCATCCATTTTCATGACTCTGAAACCATCCATCACTGCCTGTAAAGCAGCGAAATTATCCACTTCCGTAATTATAACATTACTTCCCAAACCTTTAGCTCTCAAAGCCACACCCTTGCCGCAGCTTCCATATCCCGCGATGACAACTGTTTTTCCGGCAAATAAAATGTTTGAAGAGCGTAAAATACCATCCAAAGTGGATTGGCCGGTACCATAATAATTATCCATCAAATGTTTTGTTTTATTATCATTCACGGCAATCATCGGGTATTTTAGAGCTTTATCATTTTCCATCGATTTCAATCTGTTGATGCCGGTAGTTGTTTCTTCACATCCTCCAATAATATTTTTAATTAACTGCGGATAATTTCTATGAATTTCACTGACAAGATCGCAACCATCATCGATAGTAATATCCGGTTTAAATTCTATAATTTTCTTTAAATATCGATAATAATCTTTATTACTCTCGCCTTTATAAGCATAAACATTCACGCCTTCTTTTGCTAAAGCAGCGGCAACGTCATCTTGAGTCGACAAAGGATTACAACCTGTAATAGCCACTTTCGCTCCTCCGGCTATCAAAGCGCGAACCAAAATGCCGGTTTCTTTAGTAACATGAAGAGCCATACCAATACGCAAACCTTTAAATGGTTTGTTTTTGATAAATTTTTCTTTTACTTGTAATAACGCACCCATCATTCTTTCCGCTACCTCTAAATTTTGTTTTCCTTGCGCGGCTAGTGATAAATCTTTAACTTCAAAGTTATTGCTTTTTGCTAATTTATTTTGCATAAAAAATTAATTTAAGTTTTTAAAATACTCATAAAATATCAATATCAAAGTTAAACTCCAACATGATTTTTTAACAATTTTGCGTCATCTTTTAAAGCATCGGCTTTATCTGTTTTTTCCCAAGTAAAACTTTCCAGATCATCTTCACGGCCAAAATGTCCGTAAGCAGCTGTTTTTTTATAAATTGGACGGCGCAAATCAAGATCTCTGATAATTGCAGCCGGTTTTAAATCAAAATTTTTATTAATCAATTTCACCAGTTGCTCACTTGTAAATTCTGAAGTTCCAAAAGTTTCCACAAAAATTGAAACAGGTTCTGCAACACCGATTGCATATGCTATTTGTACTTCGCATTTGTCCGCAAGTCCCGCGGCCACAATATTTTTTGCCACATGCCTTGCCGCGTATGCCGCGCTTCGATCAACTTTTGATGGATCTTTACCTGAAAAACATCCCCCCCCATGTCGACCCATGCCGCCATAAGTATCAACTATAATTTTTCTGCCTGTCAATCCTGAATCCCCCGGAGGACCTCCGATAATGAATCTGCCTGTCGGATTAATATGAAAAATGGTTTTCTCATCAATCAAATCGCCACAGATTGGATTGATAACATGTTTAATAATATCTGATTTTATTTGATCATATTGCACGTCTTCCGCGTGTTGGGAAGAAATAACTATGCCCGCGATTCTATTGACAGTTCCATCATCATTATATTCTACTGTTACTTGGCTTTTGCCATCAGGTCGCAAATAATCAAGTATTTTTTCTTTTCTGATCTGAGCGAGGCGATGTACTAATTTATGAGACATCATAATCGGCATCGGCATTAATTCTTTTGTCTCTTTTGTAGCAAAACCAAACATCATTCCTTGATCTCCTGCGCCTTGTTCCTTATGCAAACCTTGGTCTTCATTAACACCGATTGCGATATCAGGGCT
>LBOO01000018.1 GCA_000989565.1 Candidatus Peregrinibacteria bacterium GW2011_GWA2_33_10
TAATTGACGCATGGGGTAGTTTTGTTAAGTAGTAGTGTACGTAACAATTCTACCCTTTTTCTTTTCAAGAGTGCACAAGAGGTTCCTGAACTTTGCTAATATCTACACTCCAACCCTCATTTTAAGCCAAAACCTCGCAAATCACTAAAGTTAATCAGAAACTTGTGACTTAAATTGTCAATAATAAAAATATTGACAGTGAGTGTTCGCTCACCTAATATAAGAGCACACGCTCACCCTCCAACTTAAGAAAAAAGGCATGAGACCCCCTGCTTAAGCTTAGATTAAACGGGGTGAGCGGGGGTCGCAATATTTATTTTTTAATCAATCAAATATGTATTTAACAGAAAAGCAGGAACAAGTTTTAAAATTTATTGAAGAATATCAGTTGGAATATGGAAAATCTCCTACAATTAAAGAAATGAAAGAATATTTTCAAGTGAAATCCGATAATAGCATCATAAAAGTTATAAAGGCTTTGGAAGAGAAAAAAATGTTGCAGAAAGACAATACTCCACGTGGTATTAAACTTTTAAATGCTGTAAAACAAAAATTTGAAAAAGCCTCGGAAGTTATTACCTTACCTTTGCTTGGTGAAATTCCAGCGGGAGGTCCTACCTTGAGCGAGGAAAACATTGTGGATTTTGTTTCTGTAGGTGATATCGGCGTACGGCATCGGGATAATTCTTTCTTATTAAGAGTTCGCGGGGATAGCATGGAGGACGCGGGAATATTTGAAGGTGATTTGGTTATCGTAGACCAAAAACTAGAACCAAAATATGGAAATATTGTAGTTGCTTTAGTCGATAATGGAAATACCGTAAAAAGATTTATGAAAGATGAAAATGGACATGAATACTTAAAGCCGGAAAATCAAAGATATGGGCCAATTTATCCAAAAAATGAATTACAAATTCAGGGTGTGGTGACAGGATTGATCAGAAATTATTAAAATTTTCTAAAGGGCCAATAAATTGACTATTTATAGATGTAAACAAGGCTAAATTTTAAAAATATCAATAAATTACAGAAGAAAAAAATGTAATGATCTGTGGCATTTTCCGTTTAAAAAGTAAAAGTATATTTTTATTTTATTTATAATTTAAACCAATTACTTATGTCCAAAAAAAATATATCAAAAACATCTCTTTTATATCCAAGAAGAAAACGTTCTTTGTGGCAAAGAATTTTCAGCAGAAAAAGGTCCAAAACAATTTATAGGTTAAATACAGGGCAAATTGCGATGTTTTAGATGGAGCCGCTACCCGGAATCGAACCGGGGACCCAACGCTTACGAAGCGTTTGCTCTACCAGCTGAGCTATAGCGGCGGAGAGGATGTATTATTTAATTTATTAAAAGTTTAGATAGTTAGTGAAAATTTTATATTAACTGATTTGTGTGGATAGAGTAATTAGGAATTGGGAATTTGTCTCGTAATGCGGGAGTAAATGGAATTTAATTTGGGATAATATATATTGAAACGTACCAGTTTTTGATGTTAGCACTGTGTAGATGTCCGTGAATCGCGCTATCATCTTCTCGGCTTAATGTTGAATGAATATGTGGTTTACCTTCTTTAATTTCTCCTGTACCTGAAAGTTCCATTGGCTCCTTATAGTCTGTAAGTATATCTTTTAATGCATCATTTTTTGGCATATTGCTAATACGGCATGAATCCACTGCACCTACTATTGAGACTATCGCACCGGAAATTATATTTCTTTTTTTTAGTTCCTGCTCTAAAGTATTCATTAGTTCTTGGCCTTTATTTAACGTTATTTTAATTAAATTCATTATTTTTATTTTTTAATTTTATAATAAACAGGGATAATATAGTAAATTTATGAATTTTGAACAACTTAAAAATTTGCTTAATGATTTGAATGAGCCGAAGTTTCGGTTTGAACAGATTTGTAAATTCTATTTGGAAAAATTTCCAAACAGTTTTGATGAGTTTACTATGATTTCAAAATCTTTACGAGAGGTTTTGGAAAAACAGATAGAGATAAATGATTATGCTGTAGAGAAACTTGAAATTTCAAGAGATGGGACAAAGAAGGCTTTACTTCAATTAGAGGATGGGAATTTGATTGAGACCGTTTATATTCCTTTAAAAGAAGGGGTGGATACGGCTTGTGTGTCGTGTCAGGTTGGATGCGGGATGGGATGTAAATTTTGCGCGACAGGGCAGATGGGTTTTAATCGAAATTTGAATTTTTCTGAGATTGTAATGCAAATTGTGTTTTGGAATAAAATTTTGCAGAAAGAGGATAAAAGAATTTCCAGAGTTGTATTTATGGGTATGGGAGAACCTTTATTAAATTTGGAAGATGTTATTAAATCTATTAAATTTTTGAGTGAAAAATTCACTTATGGAATGTCCTTTCGCAGATTTACGATTTCTACATGTGGGATTACACCACAGCTTTATAAATTAATGGAATATAAACTTGAGGGATTAAAATTGGCGATTTCTTTACATGCACCAAATGATCAGATTCGAAGCTCTATTATGCCGGTGAATAAAAATTTCCCTTTAGATGGTTTAATGGAGTTTTGTAAATTTTATAGTAAAAAAACACAGGAGAAAATTTTTTTTGAGTATGTAATGCTGGAAGGAATTAATAATTCAGAAGAAAATGCTGAAGAATTAGCTAAATTACTTAAAAATGTACCGACGGCACAAGTAAATCTAATTAATTATCATAGTACGGGGAGTGAATTTAGATCTTCAAATATAAATAAAACTTTGAAATTTCAGGAAATTTTGAAGAAAAACGGAATTATGGCTTTCATTCGTAAAAGTGCGGGAGAGGATATAAAAGCAGCTTGCGGGCAGTTGAAGAGTAGTGACAGGTGACCTGGAATATATTTTTTTCTTACATTTTTAGTTTTGTTGTGCTAAATTTTTTTTACTAAATGATTAATTGGTTTTTCTATGTCTACACCAATGATGCAGCAGTATAGGGACATAAAAAATAAGCATATGGATTCACTTTTATTTTTTCGTATGGGAGATTTTTATGAATTATTTGGTGAGGATGCTGTTATTGCATCAAAGCTTTTAAATATTGCTTTAACTGCGCGGCATAAAACTCAGGAGAATCCAGTTCCAATGTGCGGGGTTCCTTATCATAGTGTTGATCAATATTTGGCTAAATTAATTAAACTTGGCAAAAAAGTTGCGATTTGCGAGCAGATGAGCGATCCTAAAGAGCCTGGAATTGTGCAGAGGGAGGTAGTTAGAATTGTTACTCCGGGTACTACTTTTGACAATTCAATTTTGGATAATAAAAGCAGTAATTATTTAATTGCAATTACTAAAATAAAAAATACTTTTGGATTGGCTTTTGCTGAAGCTACTACCGGAGATTTTCAAGTTATGGAATTAAATAGTTTTGAAGAGCTTGGGAATAATATTTCGAAATTGAATTCCAGCGAATGTATTTATGATAAAAATTTAGGCAATGATGAAAAATTTATAAACTTCATCAATGGTTTTGATATTAATGCTTTGTCTTCTTATGAACTGTTTTATGATCCGTATAAAACGCTTATAAACCATTTTGGAGTGCAAAACTTAGAAGGTTTCGGTGTGGAAAATTTATCTGCGAGCATACGGGCGGGGGGTATATTAATGCAATATTTGAAAGATACTCAAAAAACAAATTTAGCCCATATTAACAATATTAAAAGATATTCAAATAATGATTTTATGGATTTGGATGAAGCAACATTAAGAAACTTGGAATTAATTTTTACATTGCGCGATCAGAATAGAAAGGGGTCCTTGTTTTCAATAACAGATCATACAATTACTTCTATGGGAGGAAGGATGCTAAAGTTTTGGATTATTCATCCTTTGAAAAATTCAAATCAAATAAATGACAGACTTGATGCGGTAGATTTTTTTCACAAAAATGAAAAACTAACAGAAAATTTACAATCAGAATTTAAAAAAATAATGGATATTGAAAGAATTGTTGGTAAGATCGGCTGTTTGAATGTGAATACTCGTGATTTGGCAGCTTTAAAAAATTCTTTGCAACAATTGCCGAAGATTAAAGAATCTTTAAAATTATGTAATTGCGGAATTATTCAAACTTTATTAAATAAGTTATATGATTTTTCAGATCTTGTAGATTTATTAGATAGATCTTTAATTGATGATCCCCCGTTTTTACTACGGGAGGGGGGTATGATTAAAGATGGGTATAATCAGGAATTGGATGATTTGAGAGGAATCAGTAAAGAGGGAAAAAGTTTTATTAATTCTTTGCAAAAAAAAGAAATAGAGATGACAAAGATAAACAGTTTAAAAGTGAGTTTCAATAAAGTTTTTGGTTATTATATTGAAATTACGAAAGCAAATTTGAAAAATATCAAATTGCCTGAATATTTTATCCGTAAGCAAACGCTGGTTAATGCCGAACGTTTTATTACACCCGAGTTGAAGGAATATGAGGAAAAGGTTTTGGGGGCGGAAGACAAAATTAAAGAGCTGGAATATAAATTATTTTTAGAAATTCGAGAAATTGTTGCCAAGGAAATAAAAAACTTAAAGATAGCTGCGCAAGTTATTGCCACAATTGATGTTTTATCCTCTTTTTCAGTTCTCGCGCGATTTAATAACTATGTAAAGCCCGCAATAAATAATGGTGATAAAATTATTATACGCGAGGGAAGGCATCCGGTAATTGAAAAAATGACTTTAGCAAATGAATTCAGCTCTAATGATACTTTTTTAGATAATGAAAATAATCAATTATTGCTTTTAACGGGACCGAATATGAGCGGAAAAAGTACTTATTTAAGACAAACTGCGTTAATAGTTTTATTGGCTCAAATAGGTAGTTTTGTTCCCGCGAAAGAAGCTGAAATCGGGATTATCGATCGAATTTTTACACGTGTCGGAGCAAGTGATAATTTAGCGAAAGGCCAGTCAACTTTTATGGTGGAAATGCAGGAAGCTGCAAATATTTTAAATTACGCGACAAAAAAGAGTTTGATAATTTTGGATGAGATTGGCAGAGGGACATCAACTTATGATGGAGTATCCATTGCATGGGCAATCACGGAATATTTACATGATAAAATTGAAGCAAAAACTATTTTTGCGACTCATTATCACGAGTTAACACCTTTAGTGGAAAAATTGGAAAAAGGTAAAAATTTATGTGTTTCAGTGCGAGAAAATGAAGAAGAAGGAGTAGTTTTTTTACATAAAATTTTAGAAGGTATAGTTGATAAAAGTTATGGAATAGAAGTCGCTAAATTGGCGGGTTTACCGAAAGACGTGACAGACAGAGCAAAAACCATTTTAATGAATTTGGAAGAGGGAATTTTGGAGAAATCAATTAAGAAGAGGGAAAGGGCGCATAGAAAGGTTGAGGAAAAAGTTGGGGAGGAGCAGATTTCAATGTTTAAATAAACGTAATTCGTAATCCGTAATTTTTATGAACAAGATTAAATTATTATCTCAGAATGTTATTAATCAGATTGCGGCGGGGGAAGTTATTGAGAGGCCGGCTTCAATTGTTAAAGAATTGGTGGAAAATTCGATTGATGCGGGGGCGAATTCAATAACTTTAGAGATCAGCATGGGTGGCAAAGACCTAATTCGGGTGACGGATAATGGTGTTGGAATGAGTAGAGAAGACGCAAAATTATGTTTTGTAAAACATGCCACCAGTAAAATTGAAAATGAATCTGATTTATATCATTTATATACTTTAGGGTTTAGAGGCGAAGCTATCGCGAGTGTTGCTTCGGTTTCTCTTGTTGAATTGAAGACAAAATTTAAAGGTGCGAATTTAGGTACGGAAATAAATATTGAAGGAGGTGATGAAAAAAAAATCAGTGATATCGGATTTAATGAAGGAACTCAATTTAGTGTTAAAAGTTTGTTTTTTAATACTCCGGCCAGAAGAAAATTCTTAAAATCCGATAGTACGGAATATTCACATATCGCGGATACGATGACAAATTTTGCTTTATGTTACCCTGAAATACACTTTAAATTTTATAATAATTCCAAAAAAGTATTTGACCTTCCGAAAGTATCCGGTTTGGAAAAACGCATTTTTGATTTATTGGGTGATAATTATGCAAAAAAATTAATTCCTGTATTTTCCGATCATAAAGAGATAAAAATTCGAGGATTTATTGGAGATTTGGAGAGCGCGAGAACAACAAAATCCGGTCAATATTTATTTATTAATGGCAGACAAATCAATAACGCATATATTTCTCATGCTGTTTCAAGCGGATATTCTTCCTTTTTACCGGAAAAAATGCACCCATGCTTTGTGATGAAAATGGAAGTTGATCCGCAAATAGCGGATTTTAATATTCATCCAAGAAAACTGGAAGTAAGGTTTTCAAAACAGCAAGATGTTTATTCAATCACTAAATACGCGGTTAAAGAAGCTTTAGAAAAAGGGTTATCGAACAATTTCAATTTAAAACAAAATCCATTTGAGACTAGAAACGAAGGTGTTTGGGAATTAAAAGATGAAAGAATCAAAAATAATGACAAGCATTTATTTAAAAGTAATTTTTATACCCCCTCCGGGTATCAAAATACGGGTTTGAAATTAAGTGATAAAAATATTCAAGATTCTTTGGAATTCTCTAAAAATTTTAGCCAAGAGATGTCTAAAATAAATTTCGAAATTCATGAAGAGAGGAGAACCTCATCAATAAAGCCTTTAACTCAAGTAAAAAATTCTTATCTTATTTGTGAAAATGATCAAGGACTTATTATTATAGATCAACACGCGGCTCATGAAAGAATTATTTTTATGAAATTAAAGAAAAATTTATTGGATAAAACCGTTTCAAAACAGCAGCTTTTACTTCCTTTACAATTAAATTTATCTTACAAGGAAGTTGAGGCTTTGAACGCGAATAAGTCGTTGCTTGAAAAAATCGGTTTTGAACTGGAATTTTTTGGGGGCAACACATTTAATGTTTTATCTATCCCCTCTTTCTTTAATCATGATGATATTGAATTTATTTTAAAAGGCATGATTGATGACTTGATTAATGAAGTACCGGTTAAAGGAATTGAAGATAAAGAAGATTATATATTGCATTACATCGCATGCAGAAGCGCGATTAAATTTGGTAAATTTTTAAATCAAAGAGAGCAGGAAGCATTGATAACTCAACTGGAAGAGGCGGAAATGAAATTTACATGTCCGCATGGAAGACCCACGATGTTAAAATTCAGTTTTGAGGAATTGGAGAAAAAATTTGGGAGAAGATGAGGAATGATATACTGCGAAGACATCCTTGGATTTTTGCATAACCTAGTCATAAAGCTCCGGTGCATATACTGCTTAAATTTTATTTTTTTAATGCGGCGGAGTATAAAAGTTTTGAAATCATTTTACTTCCCAACCACAAGCCCTAAATTAATATCGCTATCCAGAATTGAGCTTATTTTTATTTGCTTATCTTCATATTGAAGTGTTTTTGTGGACATTTTTTCGAATACTTTCAACTTTGGATCAAGAGATATTGATTTTATAAAGATGGTGTTTCTTGATCCGGGTTGATTTTGGACTGTAAAAATATAGTCATCAATATGCGGATTATTATTAAAATTCAATTTGAATGGGGTTTCATAAACAAATTTCACTTTTTGTTTTTCTCCTGCTTTAGTTATGATTTCGGTTTGGAAATAGGTTAAATTTAACTCTTCATCATATTTTATTTCTATTTCTTCTTTATTTTTTCCTTCAATTTTTTTCAAGCGGGAATTCATAGGCACATAAACTCTGACTGACACTTTATTATCCCCTGCTCCCAGAATTTTTTTCAATTCCGGAGTAAGTGGAGGCAAATTAAAATTTTCGGCAATGCTAATTAGATTTTTTTCAGCTTCAGCATTGAAATTATGCGATCTTTCTATTGTCAGCTCATTAGTGATAATTCCTTCAGATGAAATATGAGTTTTAGTATCGATTTTTTCCCGCATGTAATAATCACTTTTATTTCCGCTGATTGAAGTATTAATTACACTTAAATAATCTTGTTTTTCTTGAGGATTTATTACTTTTCCGTCTATGCCCAAATATGAAAATAAATTTTCTATTTCTTCAATTTTGGAATACGCGATAATGTGTTTTCCTTTTACCAATTCGGGAAATATTGATGTCAATGCAAACCATTTTTTTTCCTCTGCCAATTTTTTAAATATTATTGGCGTTAAATTTTTTAAAACTTTCTTTGGATCATTTTGGCCTTCAATTTTAGATTCAATTATATAAGAAAGTACTTGATCAAAATTTTGATGATTTATTTTTTGGGGTAATGAGCTAATTTCAACTTCGCCAATGATTTCCAATACTCTTTTAAACACTTCCAAATCAATAAAAATGACTCCGTCCACTCCTTCACGGCCGGCTTTTTCGTAAAGAGAAGCTGCGTTTTTGGCGGATATTTGGCCTGATGGCGAGTAATTTGAATCTCGCACTCCCCAATTGCCTGTTATAGTTTCAAAAACTTTTGGAAGCGGGGTATTTTCCACTATTTGACCATCAATTTCATAAATATCAAAAACCTGATTTTGGGTAATATAACCATCATTAAATTCAAGAATCATACCGCTTCCGAGAAAACCCATAATTGCTCTTTGTTCATTATTATTCGCGAATAGGACTAGGTAACGGCGAGGATATCTATCTCCCAACATATTTAAAAAAGCCGGAAAATATTGTTGAATTTCGTTCGATAATGTAGTCAAAGTCTGTAAATGATCTTTAGCTTTTATAAATTTATTCTGATATTCCTTTGGAAGTACTTTAAAATTTGCTTTGCTTATTAACTCGTTGGAACTTTTAACCTTATCAAATCCGTTTTGAATATTTTTAAAACTTTCTTCCAATTCAGATGTTAAAGATTTTTCAATTCCTTTTTCTTCTTGATTAAAACTTTTTATAACTTCCAGAGAAATATCATATATTTGAGGTAATGAATTTCCAAAATAAATACCTGCCTCAGTTAACATTTTTCCGCTAAGTACAAAATCATTGACTGTTTTAAAAATATCCTTATTAGTATCATTTAAATACATTCCCGGCTTCAGAAACCAAATATTTTTATCAGCTTTTAAAAGTTGTTTATTGGCTGATTGAAAATTTTCATAAATGTCGGAAAAATTTGTACCATTAAAGTTTTCAGGAATATTTTTTACATTTTCAATAGCGGCAAAAGCATTTTCGACTAAACTATTTTTTATTTCCAGAGCCTTGTAAAAAACATTAATACTTTCAAGTGGAATCAGAAAAATCAAACAAATCAAAAAAAACTTGATTGATTTGTACAATCCGGGATGCTTACACTCTTTAAATGAATAGGTATTTTCTATTTTTTTCGTTGAAACAATATCCGATGATTTTTTTTGCAGTTCAGTTAAATCCAGAGAATATGGCTTAAGTTGCGGCTTGCTAATATCCAAAGTCTTTTTTGTCGAAAAAATTTTGTCTTTAATTTCGTGATTAAGATTTATGATTTTTTTCTGCGGACTTTTTTTTTGGATATCCCTCATATACTGCCTTAGGGTATGAGATATATGTTTTCATCTTCAAGGTTTTCTTCTTTTTCTTTATTTTCAGATTCCTTTATTTTATTTTTTTCGTTCAAAGCGTCATTATGTTCTTTTATTTCCAGATCAGTTGAAAATCTTAGATAATTCAAAGTGGACATTCCATCGTCGAAAATATTGTGACCGCTGAATAAATAATTAATAGGTAAAATTTCAGAAATCGCTTTTGGAATAACATCTCCGCTTAAAAAATCAATATAACCTATTTCATCACTGAATTTTACTATTTCATTTGTCAAAGCGGTATCAATCTTTTCAGCGATTTTATTATTATTATTTAGAACTGTTTCAATATTTTCGATTAAAATATTTTTTGTCGTTGAAACAATCAAATAGTTGGAGACAATTCCCATATTAATTTCATAACCCAATCCGGGAATAATAATCGTATAGATTTTATTGTTTTTATAAGTTGTTATAAACTCATTTATAACTCCTGAAGGATTGATAATTTTTATATCCGAATCATTTGTTTTTTCTATATATGGATCAAATAAAGCGTTTTTTTTAATAAATTGATCTTTAATATTTAAAATTGTTTCTTTATTCTTTTCATTTCCAATGAAATTTCTTCATTAAAATGCTGTTTTACTTTTCCGCGCAAATAAGATTGAAAAATCATTGGCAAAGATTGATCTATTTCTCCTAAGATTTCTTGATATTTCAACATTTCAAGTTGCAAATTCTTACCTCCTATAAAAGCTATATCTTTTTGATTTATGAACTTCAGTAAATCTGATCCGTATTTGTCCTGCTTACTGAATAATTTTTGATTTTTAAAATTATTTTTATTAATTATGGTATATGTAGAAAAAACTATTCCTTGATCTTTTGGCAATGCCGCGACTCCCGACGCAGGAAAAATATCCAACACAGGATTTAAAAGAGGACCAATAATTCCAAAATATTTGGCAAAATTAAGATCAGCAGACAGTTTCGGAATATTTACATAAAAAAAGCCGATTGATCTGGAAGGCAAGTTGTTATTAATCGTGATAAAATTTTTATCGTTTTTAACTTTAAGCCTATTTTCACTGATAGTTTGCAAATAGTTTTTTAAATTTTCCGTATCATTGGAAATCACAATATATCTTTGGAGAGTTGTGTATGCCAAATTTTGGCTTATTTGGTATGAGTATATTTTATAATGTCCAAATTTTTCTGAGATTATTTTCTCATTTTCCGTTAATTTTTTTTGAGAAAGAAAATTCAAAGCCTTCTGATGATTACGACTGGCAAGAAAATACACGGAAAAACTTTTTCCTGTTTTAGTGTTTTTCAAATAGGCAACTCCGATTCTAGGACCGATCCATGATTTTATATCTTTTTCAAAATTACTTCCTGAAAGTGTTTCGAATTTCTTTATTATTTTTTGAGAATCCAGGGCTGTTTTTTCTTCCAATGTTTTTATTTTCGCATAATTTTCAGGTGTTATAGTGACTTGCGCAAAGGCCAGTGTATTGTCCGCGGTTAAAATTTTTGAAATATCTTTGGGAACAAATAAATTCTGATATAAAAACAATCCCACTATATAAATAAAAAAAAGTGAAAAACAAATTAATAGTACCGCGATAAACTTATTGGATTTCCATTTATTCTTTTTATTTTCGTTTTCTGATTCTTTTTTCTGCTTAGTTGTTTTTATATCTTTTTTACTCTTTTCTTGTGTTTTTTTAATAATTTTTTTGAGCATTTTGGATTGTTATATTATCGCTTGTATATTCGCATAAATTTATTATTGAAGCAAATGATTTGCGGGTATACAAGTTTTTTAGTAAACTTTTTTTGTCTTTTTTATTTTAATTATTTTTCTCATGCTTGCTAAAGATATTCGTCAGAAATATATTGATTTTTTTGTTAGATATCATAATCACAAAGAAATTCCCAGTGCGTCTTTATTACCTGAGAATGATCCGACTGTACTTTTCACTACAGCGGGAATGCATCCTTTAGTCCCTTATTTAATGGGAGAAAAACATCCTTTGGGAACGAGGCTTGTTGATTGTCAGAAATGCGTGCGGACTGATGATATTGAAGAAGTCGGGGATGCCACGCATTGTACTTTTTTTGAAATGCTTGGTAATTGGTCGCTTGGCGATTATTTTAAAGATGGGGCGATTAAAATGAGTATGGAATTTTTAACTTCGAAAGAAAAAGGTTTGGGGCTTGATAAAAAAATGCTTGCTGTCACATGTTTTAGAGGTGATGAAAACGCGCCTAAAGATGAGGAAAGTGCGCAAATCTGGAGAAGTTTGGGTATTGATGAAAAAAGAATAGCTTTTTTGCCGAAAAAAGATAATTGGTGGGGGCCGGCCGGGCAAACCGGGCCGTGCGGTCCTGATACTGAAATGTTTTATTGGACGGGAGAGGGTGAAGCCCCTGAAATTTATGACTCGGAAAATAAACTTTGGGTGGAAATTTGGAATGATGTTTTTATGCAATATAATAAAAAAGCTGATGGAAGTTTTGAGCAATTGAAACAAAAAAATGTAGATACAGGATTGGGATTGGAGAGAGTAACAGCCATTTTACAGGGTAGAAAAACGCATTATGAAACCGAATTGTTTTCTGAAGCTATGAATAAAATCAATGAATTGAAAAATGTTTCCGATATCAAATTCGAAAGAATTATTGCGGATCATATAAGAAGCGCTGTTTTTATTTTAGGTGATGAGAAAGGAGTTACCCCATCGAATACTGACCAGGGGTATATTCTTAGGAGATTAATCAGAAGAGGGATCAGGTGCGGAAGAAAAATCGGAATAAATGGCAATTTTACTCATAAAATTGCGGAAATTTTTATTAAAATTTATGAAGAGATTTATAATGAATTAAGAAAAAATAAAGATTTTATTTTGGAGCAATTGGTTTTGGAAGAAGAAAGATTTGAAAAAACTCTGGAGCAGGGAGAAAAAGAATTCACTAAAATCGCGGAAAAATTGAAAGAGAATAATCAGAATATTTTATCAGGAAGAATGGCTTTTAAACTTTATGATACGTATGGTTTTCCTTTGGAAATGACAAAAGATTTGGCCAGTGAAAATAATTTAAAAATGGATGAAGATGGCTTTAATGAAGCTTATAAAAAACATCAGGAATTATCAAGAAAAGGAGCTGAGCAGAAATTTAGCGGCGGTCTTTCCGATCATAGCGAGGAAACTACCAAATTACATACAGCGACTCATTTATTACAGGCATCTCTAAGAAAAGTTTTAGGAGAGCATGTTTATCAAAGAGGTAGTAATATTACAGCTGAGAGATTGCGTTTTGATTTTTCTCATCCGGAAAAAATATCAGATGATGAAATAAAAAAAGTTGAAGATTTGGTAAATTCCGCGATAAATCAAAAATTACCTGTGAGTGTTTCTGAAATGAGTGTAGAGGAAGCAAAAAGAGCCGGGGCGCTAGGTGTTTTTGAAGCTAAATATGGAGAAAAAGTGAAAGTTTATACTATCGGAAAATCTGATACGGACTTTTTTTCTAAAGAAATTTGTGGTGGTCCGCATGTGAAAAACACCTCCGAGCTTGGGGGATTTAAAATTTTGAAAGAAGAAGCGTCAAGTGCGGGGGTTAGGAGGATAAAAGGGGTAGTAATTTGGGATTAGGATTTAGTTATTTTCTCACTTTTTTTATACTCCTCCGCTTTTAAAATCGCGTATCCCGCAATGCGGGACTGCGTAGCTTATTTCGAATTTTAGTGCAGCTACTAGGCTGAAAAGCTATTTAAGCATATACTGCTTAGTTTTAGAAAATGAAAGCGGAGCAGTATAGAATCTTTTTTGGCGCTAGCGAAAATATTAAGGCATTGTAAAGCCAATCCATTCTTGCTTCCGGTGTAGAATTTTTGTCACGCATTAATTTGTCCATATCTTTATTTAATTTTTTTAATTTTTTCATGAATTATTTAATTTCCCTTCCATAAGCCATTCCAGAGCTTTGTCAATATGGACTTTTTGGAAAGTGCCGATTAGATTTTTGGGGCCTTCAAAACGGACGGTTTTAAAGTGTTCGCTGCGGCCTTCGAGATACCCGTCCTGGCATTTTTCCGCTAACACTTCCACTTTTTTGTTTTCGAAAGCTTGATGTTTTTTAAAAGAAATCTGTTTTAAGAGTTTATTGATTGCATCCCATCTTTGCTTTTTAACAGCTGCGGGAACATCATCGGCAAAATGTTTGGCGCTGAAAGTTTCTTTGCGGGGTGAATACTGTGAGATGTAGGCGTGATCAAATTCAACTTCATGGAAGAGGTTATATGTATTTTGAAACTGTTCATCTGTTTCTCCGGGAAAACCAACGATTAAATCCGTGGAGATAGCGATATCGGGTCTGGCTTTTCTAAGCTTATGTATTAATTCCAAATAATGTTCACGGGTATAAGTTCGGTTCATGCGCTTAAGAATTTGATTATCTCCGGATTGGACCGGAAGATGAATATATGGGCATAGAATCGGTAGTGATTTATGTAATTCAATTACTTCATCAGACATGTCCTGTGGATGGGGAGATGAGAAACGGAGTCTTTTTATTTTTTTAATGTCATTTATTTTTTTCAGTAAATATGCGAATGGGGAGCCTTTTATGTGAGCAAATTTTTTACTATGTTTATCAAAAATACTTTGTCCATAAGAATCCACTGTCTGGCCTAAAAGAGTTATTTCAATACAACCCTTCTCAGCCAATGAATTTATTTCGTTTATAATATCATCCAAATTTCGGCTTCTTTCTCTTCCTCTGGAATATGGTACTACACAATAAGTACAAAATTTATCACATCCGGTCATAATCGGTACAAATGCCTGAAATTTTGAAGAATAAGCGGGATAGATACTAAAATAATTTTGAAGTTCATCATTTACTTGATTTCCAATGGTAATTTTCGGATTCAGTTCCATTAATATACGCGGCAAAAACGGCAATTCTTCGATACGAAAAACAAAGTCAAGATGGGAAATTTTTTTTAATAATTTATCTTGTTCAACTGAATTTCGGTTTGATGTTTTTCGGACCATACATCCTGTTAAACCGATTAAAAAATCGGGTTTTCGATTTTTTATTTTTTTAAGATTTTTCATTAATCCAAAAATGCGATCTTCAGCTTTTTGGCGTACTGAACAGGTATTAAAAATCACTAAATCAGCGCTTTTTTGAGTCTTTGCTTTTTTATATGAAAGATTTTCTAAAACTGTTTTTATCCTTTCGCTATCAGAATGGTTCATCTGACAACCGAGAGTTTCGATGTGGAACGTTGACATGGGATGGTAGTTTTGATTGTTGGTTAGTATCTTTTTCGGTTACTTATTCACATACTCCAATCGTGGATATTTATTGCGCGACTTAAATATGTGAATCAAAAAGTAAATCGGATTATATAGTTTATTGTTATATCCATTAACCATTCGATTGTATTTTTCTATCATATCGGCAATTACTTCATTCATTTTTTTTATTTCTCTTTCAATTTCAAGAAATTTAACTTCTTTTTTCAAATGAAGATTTTTACGAGCTTCAACCATAAGACTATCAATGATTTGATTAATCTTTTTTTGAGTTTCCGGATTCCACCCCGGATAAATTCGATATTTTCGCGCTTGATCTCTAATTTCAATCAGGTTGTCAATCTCTTCATTTTTTGGCAAATATTCTGATATCGCTTCAATAAGATAAGGGAAAAAATCATATCTCAAGTGGATTAACTTTTTAATTTTATCGATGTACAAATCCAATTCTTTCCGACGTAAATTAAAAAGGTAATTGGCTTCTATCAGGACAATAGCCAATATCAAGATAATGCTTGAAATAATTGTTGAGAAAGTTGTGGTAAACATTAGGAATGGTTGATTAATGATTAGGAGGGACTTTGATGAGTATCATCTTTATTATATTTACTATATTTGGCAACTAAATCGGTAATTTGTTCGCATAATTTTGTTGGACGAGGTACATCTCTGATTACAAACAATATTTTTTCCGCCGCTGTCTGAATCTCAAGAGTACCGAAATGAAACAGATTGCTAAATAAACCTTTTAATCGGGCTTTAACATCCTCGACCTTTTCAAAATGGGTTTCCGAGAATTCCCGTTCAAAAAAAGAAACTTGTTCTATGCTGATTATGCGCCGGTCAGTGATTATAATAACGTCAAGTTCTTCGTTAAGCCATCGCGAGAATAATATCAATTGAGTAAATAAGAGGTAAATTAAAAAAGAAATCACTAATACGACATTAATGTTGCTTTCGAAAAATCCGGGTGATTTCCAAATTATTATTGCTATTATGCCCAAAACGGGTATTAACCAAACTATGAGAAAATTAAAAAATATTTTAAAATGCGGGAACCAATGCTTGCGGATCACCATTTGTATTTGTTCACCTTCTTTTTGTCCGGGGAATTCTATTTCTTTCATAAATAGGTTTTAGTAACAGATTTATTGTAGCGAAATTAGTTATCGGTTTCCAGCTAAACGACACGTCAACCAGTTAATTCATATATTTCTAAAGTTTCTTCAGCGGATTTTTGCCAACTATACTTTTTGGCTTTAATTAAAGCATTTTTTGACAATTTTTCTCTTAATTTTTTATTCTTGGAAATTTTATCCATGGCATTTACAATTTCATTTTCATCATTTGGATTTACGAATAAAGCGTTATTTGGTCCTAAAATTTCTTTATGTACATCTATATTTGAAGTAATTATAGGGCAGGAACTTGCCGCAGCTTCAATCAAAGGGATGTTGAAACCTTCAAATTGAGAAATATTCATAAAGCATAATGCGGATTGAAAGATAGCAGGTAAATCCTGATCTTCCACAAAACCTATTTTTTGAATTTCGCTCGAATACTTTTCCGGAATATTATCATAACTATGATATAATTTATTGGTAGAAAATTTATTGCCGGCCAGAATTAAAGATATATTATTTGGATATTTTTGTTTCCAAGCAATAAAAGCATTAACAAGTTTTGTCACATTTTTACGCTCGTCATACCCTCCGATGTAAAGAAAAAAAGGAGAAGTAATATTATATTTTTTTTGAATTTGAATCTTTTGTTCTCTTGAAATTTTTTTAAAAAATTCATTGGAGCATGAATTATAGATTATATTAATTTTTGGGGATTTTTTTAGTATTTTTTGTAAATGTTTTTTAGTTATTTTAGAAACACAGATGATGTTTTTAGCTTTTTTTAAACTTTTTAAAGTGACATAATGATAAATTTCAGAAAAAAAACCGTGGCGATATTGTGCTAATTCCCAAGGTATTGTGTCATGAACCGTGACTATGGTTTTTGGTTTGGCAAATATAAAAGAATTTGAAGGATATAAACTATGAATTAAATCCACTTTTTGATTTCGGAAAAATTTTGGTAACCCTATTTGTTCAAAAAACACTTTTTTAAATCCAAGGCTTCCAAATTTTATAAATGGGATAATTTTGATGTGAAAATTAGCTCCAAAGTTAAATTTTACTTTTTCCGGAACCGCTAAAATATAGGTATTTTTTTTATCTATTTTAGAGAGAGCTTTAAAAAGATTAATTGTGTACTGACCAATTCCGGTCATTGGTTTTGTCAGAAACAGCGCGTTTATTCCTATAATTTTTGACAATTTAATTGGTGATAAGATCTAAAATGGTTTTAGCGGCATTGATATGTATTTTCTCTTTATATTGAAATTGTTGTTTGTTTTTAACCAGTTCATCCAGTTTTTTTTGTAATGTTTGAGGATTTAAAGTTTCTTGAGCAAGCACCAAACATTTTTTTTCTTTTTCTAAGATTTTCGCATTTTCAAGTTGATCTCCATGACTGGCTTGCTTCGGTAGAGGAATCAATAGAAACGGAATTCCAAAAGTCTGCAATTCAGCGATGGTGTTGGCTCCGGCGCGAGAGATGGCAAAGTTTGTTATTTGATAGAAATCAGCAATTTGATTTGTAAATTCCAAAGTAAAATATCTTTTCTTTAAATCCGATGAAAGATTAATTTCTTCATTTTTACCGGAACCGGTGAGATGAATTATTTGAAAATGTTTTACTAATTCAGGCAGAGATGAATATACCACATCATTAATAGCTTTTGCTCCTAAACTACCACCTAAAATTAACAATACAGGAGTTTTTTTATTGAATTTTGTAATTTCATATGCTTTTACAGATTCTCCATCAATATTATCCTTTTTTAGAGGTATTCCGGTGCGAACAATTCTTCTATTTTTCGATAAATGCTTTTTTGCTTCTTCATAAGCCAAACAAATTGTATCAGCATATTTGGCGCAAATTTTGGTTGTTAGTCCCGGAATTGAATCAGAATCATGAATAATAATTTTTATATGTAAAATTTTACCGGCTATAATAACAGGAACACTGACATAACCTCCTTTACTAAAGATAATATTAGGCGAAATTTTTTTTAAATAATATAAACTTTGCAGAATTCCGATAGGTAGTTTAAATAAATCCAACAGATTTTTCACTGAAAAATATCTTCTTAATTTTCCGCAATATATACCAAAAAATGGAATTTTTTGTTTTTGGATAATTTCCTGTTCTATACCATTTTTTTCGCCAATATAGAAAAAATCGAGATTTCTTTCAGATTTAGATGCTTCTTCGAATATAGCTATATTTGGGAAGATGTGTCCTCCTGTCCCCCCTCCTGTTAGAACTATACGCATATGTTACTGTGTGTTTAGATATATTTAAAAGTATTCCTATGCCAAATAATGTTGCCAACAATGAAGATCCTCCGTAACTTACCAATGGCAGAGTAATCCCTGTTACAGGCATTAAAGAGATATTTACCGCAATATTTAAAAAAGCCTGAGCTGTAATCCAAACAGAAATTCCTGTTGCTACCAGCATGGAGAATCTATTCGGCGCCATTTGAGCCACTTTTAATCCTCTGTAAGCAATAAACAGATATACAATGACCCAAAAACTCATAAATAAAAATCCCAATTCTTCCGCGGAAGCTGCGAAGATGAAGTCATCAGTAGCTTGAGGAAGCCAATAAGATTTTTGAATACCTTGCGTTAAACCTTTCCCCCAAAATCCGCCACTTCCAACCGCGATGTTTGCTTGAACCGATTGCCAACAATGTTTTTCTTTGCAGTCTTCACCTGTGTATAAGAATGCTCCGAAACGATCTTTAAGATAATCAATATTGCTTATAAGCATCGTTGAGATAAATATCGCGGCAAGCCCGCCAAACAATAAATCTCTTTTTCTTGCTCCGGCAGCGAAATATAAAGAAACGCAAATAGCTATATAAACTAAACTGGAACCTAAGTCCGGCTGTAATAATATAGGAAGTATCATAATTCCGGATATTACGCAAAACGGTAAAAACCCGTATTTAAATGACTTTACTTCATGTGTCTTTTTCTCAAACCACGCTGCAAAATAAAAAATCAAAGCTAATTTTCCGTATTCCGAAGGTTGAAGGGAGGTATTGTATATATTGAACCAGCTTTTTGCGAATGTGTTATTGCTTGATCCTATGATAAGAACAGATAAAAGTAATATTACTGCGCCAACAAAGAATACTACTGAAAATTTTTTCCAGGTGCGGTAGTTAATTTTAAGAGCAAATAAAAATGCAATAAACGCGACTCCCAAGCGTGTCAAATGTTTTTTTAGAAGAAAATAACAATCCACCTGATCGTTATCACAATTTGGGAAAGGCACATTCGGCGCAGACAGTTCAATTGATTTTGGCACGCCTATACTGGTTATCATAACAATACCAAAAACAATAAGAATTAATGTGGCAATAAAAATTCCGTAATCAAATTTATGCGTAGTCTTGGACATACAGGAGGTGAATATTTCGTGTGTTTATTTTAGTTGAATATGAATTTGGAGGGAAGGGAAAATTAGTAACCAGTGACCAGTTTATGGAGATTTTAAATTCAGTGACTGATCACGGGGTCCCTAAATCTTCAAATCAGTGAGTAATTACTTCAAATTCACTAGACAATTTATTCAAAAATTCTTATGATAGTAAAAATTTGTATGCCAAATAACTTTTTTTAAATTATCATGGGTAATATAAAAGATTATGCTATTGCCACTATAGGAAGCCATAGCGCTTTACAGATACTTAAGGGCGCCAAAGACGAAGGAATTAAAACTATTTGTATTTGTAAAAAAGGCGCGGAAAAGATTTACAAACAATTCAATGTCGCCGATGAATTAATTGTTTTAGATAATTTTGATAATTTTGAAAAACTTGAAGATGAATTGATTTCCAAGAATGCGATTATTATTCCGCATGGATCTTTTATCAGTTATTTGGGAACCAATAGAGTTCAGAATTTAAGAGTCATGCATTTTGGGACAAAAGAAATTTTGGAATGGGAATCCAATAGAAACATGGAAAGAGTTTGGTTGAAAAAAGCGGGTCTTCGACTTCCGAAAATTTTTAATACACCTGATGAAATTGACACAAAAGTAATTATTAAATTTCATGGCGCCAGTGGAGGTTTCGGTTATTTTATAGCACATACGGCAGAAGAATTTTATGAAAGAATCAAAGGATATAAAGGGAAAGAAGATTATGTTATTCAGGAATATATTATTGGCGTACCTCTCTATTTACATTACTTTTATTCACCTTTAACCGATGAAGTGGAAATTATGAGTTTTGATAAGAGATATGAATCCAATGCTGATTCTATTGGTAGAATCGCGGCGAAAGATCAGCTGGATGTAGATTTAAAAACGAGCTATACAGTGACAGGAAATATGCCTTTGGTAGTTCGTGAATCTTTGCTTCCGGAAATTTTAGAAATGGGGGAAAATGTGGTGAGAACGTCAAAAGAGCTTGTTAAAGGAGGCCTTTTTGGTCCGTTTTGTTTAGAAACTATTTTGGATCCGAATTTAAATTTCTATGTTTTTGAAATTTCCGCTCGTATTGTAGCCGGAACCAACCCTTTCATTAACGGTACTCCTTATACCTGGGTGAGGTATAATGAACCGATGAGTACAGGTCGCAGAATCGCCAGAGAGATAAAAAACGCGATTATGAGTGATAGGGTGGAGGAAGTCCTGGGGTGATATTCATTTTCTTGTATAAATTTTCATTTCATTCTAAGATAATTTTGAATTTTTTATCTCTTAATTTTTGTCATGGGTGGGAAAATCAATATTCAGGAAATAATAAAGGATTATGATTTTAATGATGTGACTATTGGCGTACTTGGAGGGCATAGCGCTCTTGATATTTGTCATGGGGCTAAGAAATATGGGTTTAAAACTTTGGCAATTTGTAAAAAAGGAAGAGAAAAAACTTATGCTGAATATTATAAAAGTAGTGGAGAAAAAGGTTGCGTGGATGAGGTTATGATTGTTGATGAATTTTCGGATATTTTAAATGAGAATCTGCAAAAAACATTGAGAGAAAAAAATACGATTTTTATTCATAATCGTTATTTTTGGGTTTATTTTAATGATTTTTCTCAAATTGAAAACAATTTTAAAGTACCGATTTTTGGGCTTAGGGAAGGTGTAAAGCTGGAAGAAAGGGATCAGCCTTTAAATCAATATCATTTGCTTTCTCAAGCCGGAATCAGAATACCTAAAATCGTACGCGAGGGTGAAAGCAGACTTAGTGAGGAAAAAAGCATTGATCTAATGATAGAACACTTTAAGACAAGCCAAAATCCTTTAATAGTTAAAGCCAATGAAGCTATTAGAACTTACGAAAGGGCGTTTTTTGTGATATCTGATGCAGGGAGTTATATGCTTAAGAAAGCGGAATTAATCTCTAAAAGGATAACAACACAGGAATTGATTGACAAAGCCACCATTGAAGAATTTATTATTGGCGCGCAGGTAAATTTGAATTTCTTTTATTCCACACTTGATAATGAGCTCGAACTGATGGGAACGGATTCGCGCCGTCAAACCAGTTTAGACGGATTTTTACGTCTTGACGCTGTTACGCAATCGACTCTGCTTGAAAACGGATTTAAACCTTCGATGATTGAAACGGGACATTTTGCTGTTACTATGAAGGAATCTTTATTGGAAAAAGCATTTGAAATCGGAGAAAAGTTTGTAAATATTATGAAAAATAAAGTTGCGCCGGGAATAATCGGACCTTTCGCATTGCAGGGTGCGGTTGATTGTCAAAAAGGGAGAGAAGAGTTTGTAATTTTTGATGTTAGTATGAGAATTCCCGGATCTCCCGGGACAAAATTCACTCCTTATTCAGGTTATTTATATGGTGATAGTATTAGTTTTGGAGAAAGAATAGCGATGGAGTTAAAAAAAGCTTTGGAAATAAATAGAATTAAAGATATTTTAACTTAATTTATATTATTTTATGAAAGTGATTTTGCTCGCGGGGGGAATTTCTAAAAGAATTTATCCTTTGCATGATAAAAATTTGATTAAGATATGCGGAAAAACTCTAATTGAGCATCAAATTCAGAGATTAAGATCATCTGGTTTTAAAAAATTTTTAATTGTTTGCAATAAGGATAATCATGAAAAAATAAGAGAGATTGTTTTGAAAATTCCGGAATTAGAGGTCGATACTGTTATTCAATATAAGCCCGGAATGGCTGGTGCAATTTTGGCTTGTGAAAATAAAATCGGAGATGAGGAAATTTTGATTGTGAGCAGTAATGATGTTGTGTCCAAAAACGCTTATCAGCTTATTTTAGATGCTTCGAAAGGATCTTCATCTGAAGTTCTGATGCTTGGGAAAAAAGTTGAAACTTATTTTCCGGGCGGTTATCTGGAAGTTGATCAAAACATGCGGATAAATTCTATTATTGAAAAGCCCCGCAGAGGAGAAGAACCAAGTGATTTGGTTAATATTGTTGTGCATTTTTATCGTAATCCCATACAGTTATTTCAATATTTGGAAAATGCTCAAACTGATAAGGATGATCAATATGAAGTAGCGATTGACAGAATGATTAAACATGGAGTTAAGATGAAAGCAATTATGTATGATGGCGTATGGCAGCCAATTAAGTATCCTTGGCATATTTATGATGTGGCGAAAATCATTTTTGATGAATTGCCAAAACTTAAAGCAAAAACTGCTCAAATCGCGGCTTCGGCTATTTTAAAAGGCGATGTTATTATTGAAGATAATGTGAGAATTTTGGAGCATGCGATAATCAATGGGCCTTGTTATATTGGAAAGGACACTATTATCGCGAATAATGCTCTTGTCCGGAATTCATTTTTAGGAAATTTTTGTACGGTGGGTTTTGGCACGGAGATCGCCAGAAGTTTTGTTGGGGATGAATGTTGGTTTCATACAAATTATATCGGGGATTGTATTATTGATAGAAATTGTTCTTTTGGGAGTGGGGCTGTTACAGCTAATTTGCGCTTAGATGAACAAAACATAAATGTTAAAATCAATGGAAATATTATAAATTCTGGCAGTAATAAATTAGGAGCCATTATTGGAGAGAATGTGAGAATCGGGGTTAATACAAGCATTATGCCGGGAGTTAAAATCGGTTCTAATTCTATGATAGGTTCAGGCATTGTACTTGCCGATGATGTTGAAGATGAACAATATGTGAGAGCTAAATTTTTAATTAAGAAGAGCAAAAATTTGTTTAAAATAAATGAGAAAGATGAGAGAAATGAGATGAGAGAAAAATTAAATAAATCAATTTAAAATTGAATAATAAAATCTTTTATGAGTTTTGTTAATTTCGCGTGCGTAAATTGTAAAAGTATTTTAAAAAAAGCGAATGATTATAATTTTAAGTGCGAAAAATGTAAAAATATTTATAAAAGCCATGATGGGGTAATTGATTTTTTGCCAAAAAAGTTAGCAAAAATTAAACAAATTGACGCGCAGACATATACTTTGAGGGCTTCAGAATTTAAAGAAGAAGAAGCTTTAAAGATGAACAGGCCTGAGTTTTGTGATATTCTTCGCAAATTTCCAAAAGATAAAAGTGTTTTTTTGGAATTGTGCGGGGGTAGCGCGAGGCATGCTTTAAATTTGATGAAGGATGGTTATAAAGTTATTGAATCTGATATTGCTTTGGGAGCCACTAAAAAAGCCAGAGATTTCGCGATTAAGTTGAAAATTGATAAAAATGGCTTTTTTTGTTTGATTGACGCGGAAAATTTACCTTTTTCTGATAATAGTCTTGAGGGCATTTTTTTAATTTCCTCTCTGCATCATCTTCCTGATCCGCGAAAAGCTTTAAAAGAAATACATAGGTGTTTGAAAAAAGATGGTGTTCTACTGATCGGATATGAGCCAAATACATGGCATTATTATCTTTTTTATCCTTTTTATAAACTTTTTAAATATATAATCAGAAAGAGGTCTAAACATGCGATTTCTTTGGCTGATGATGAGGCGTTCGGATTTTCTTATAAACAGTTAAAAGTTATGATTAAGGGGAGTGGTCTTTCTCTATTAGAAATTAAACCTGTGGATTTTTTATCAAAATTTTATGAGCAATTTATTGTTTTATTGAATAGGGTTTTTAATAAAAAAATGATTATAAATGAAAATTTTTTTCGTTTTTTGAAAAGAGTTGATCAAAAAATATTTAAGATTCCATGTTTTAAGTATATGGCGTTGAATTGGGATGTGAGCGCGAGGAAAATATAATTATTTTGACATGAAGTCCTAATTTATGCTTATATTTGGGAGCTTGAATGTATTTTTAACTTTTTAAATTATGCCAAAATTTGATTTTCAATGTTCTGATTGTGATAAACATTTTGAAAAAACTGTTGATGTAGGGGATGATAAAACTCCAAAATGTCCGCATTGTAAAAGCGAAAATACGAAAAAAATTTTAAGCGCGCCAGGTGTGATTTTTAAAGGTAAGGGATTTTATTCCACTGATAATAAAGGTGGTTGTTGTGGGGGCTGTTGTTCAGAAAAAAAGGATGATGGTGGGTGCTGCTAATGATTAATTATTTCTGATTTTTAAGAAATTCTGCTCCGGTTGAATCTTTTTCTGCTTCGAGGTAGGCTTTTTCTTTTTCTTCGTCGGAGAGATTGTTGATTTCGTCTTCGAGAGTTTGTGTGTCGCGGCCGTATTTTAGTTCGCTGGAGAGAAAATCTGTGCCGTACATGCTGTAAATATAGTAGTAGAGAATATTGAATAAAGCTTCAAGTATAGAGAAAACCAGCCATGTTATGGGTAATGCGGAGAATAGTAATATTGTTAAATCATTATTAAATAATTTGTAAATCAGGATATTTAACCCGATTGTTACTATAAATGAGAATGTGCCGCTATAAATGCCGAGTAACGCGTATTTATGCGTGGATATTATTTTTAAGATTTGTAGACTGGCGAATGAACCCATGATGATTTGTAAGCCCGCGACATATGGTAAAGAAGAAATGTAAAAGCTATTAACTATTAAATAAATTGGTGCGAGTAAAATAAACAAAAAAATATTAATTACAAATACTTGCAATATTGTTGAATTTATTTGTTGGTACTTTTCTTTGTCGGATAGTGATATTAAAAATATTGATAAGCAGTTTGAACTTATTGAACCAAGAAAAATCATTGCCATAAAAAGAAATATGAACATTGGTTCTATTTTTCCAATCTCGTTTTGAAAGTTAAAAACAGGCTTGAAAATCGATGAACCAATCATAAAAAACATAAGCATAAGAGAGGTTCCAAATATTCCTCCTCCAAGGCTTCCGAAAAGTTGAAGAATGAAGCTGTTAAAAGATGTTTTTGGAGGACCTAATTGTTTATATTGATTATTAATCATGGTGTTTTTTTTCAAATTTTGAAGAAATTAACAGAAGAATTATACATCCAATTGTGATAAATACATCCGCTAAATTAAATATAGGATATTTGGAAATTGAAATAAAATCAATAACCGACCCTAAACGGATTCTATCAATTAAATTACTGATGCCTCCACCAATTATCAGAGGGATTAATATGTTTGGGGTTTTATATTCAAATTTCAGATATTTTCGCGATAGGAAAAAAACCAAAATCAAGAGTAAAGAGCTGAAAATAATTATTAAAAATTTATTAAACGTAATGCTAAAAGCAATGCCTTTATTTGCCTGCAAAGTAAATGCAAAAAAATCGGGAATTATTTCTTTTTTTTCCTGAAAATTATGTATCGCAAAAATTTTTGACCATTGATCAGTCAAAATAGTGAGGAATAGAGTTGAGACAAATATCAGATTTTTATTTAACGATGGCAATTTAAGAGGTTATATTTAAGAAAAAATTTATAATTGAAAATAAAATCAAATAATATGCGAAAATTTTCAAAGTGTGATTTTGTAAATATTTCATTAAAAATTTTATCGAAAAATAACCTGAGATAAAAGAAGAAATAAAACCAATCAGATAAATACTCCAGGGAAGTATCATTTCACCGGATTTGATAGTTTTTAAAGCTGTTAATAAGCCGGCGCCAAATATGGCGATTGAACCGAGTAAAAAAGAAAATTCAGCGGCCTTTTCCCTTTTGATACCAAGCATCAAACCTGTCGCGATCGTGCTTCCTGAACGGGAAATTCCGGGCAATAAAGCAATAGCTTGAGATAAACCTATAATCAAACTTTGGGAATATTTGTTCACATCTTTTTGTTTTTGATTCGATTTTCTTTCCACGAGCAGGAACACTAAACCTAAAATAAACATCAGGATCATAATAATTTTAGGATCCCGAAAATAATAATCAATAGTGTCTTCCAATAAAAAGCCGGCGATTACTGCCGGAATAGTTCCGATTAAAAGTAATTTAATTAATTTTCGATCGGCATTATTTTTTTTTGATTTTAAGAAAGGCAAATAACTGACAGCAGCAGTAAACAGTTTTTTGAATATTGGGAAAAAATAAATAATTATCGCTAAAAACGTTCCCATGTGAACCACCACGTCAAAACTTTTTAATGCTTCCACATCAAGGTTTAAAAAATCTTCGAATATAACCAAATGTCCGGACGATGAAACCGGTAGGAATTCAGTGATTCCCTGTATTATTCCCAAAATCAGAGCTTTGATTTCTGACATAATTTTAATGTTTAAAACTACGAATTCCGGTAAATACCATGCTGATGCCATATTTATCAGCCGCTGCTATAACTTCATGATCGCGAATTGATCCTCCGGGCTGAATTATCACGGAAACTCCGGCTTTATGTGCTTCTTCGACAGCATCCGGAAAGGGAAAAAAAGCATCAGAAGCCATTACTGAATTTTTTATTTTTTTACCACCTTTATGAGTCGCGATGAATACTGAATCCACTCTGGACATTTGGCCCGCTCCTATGCCGGTTGTTTCATGATTTTTGGCAAATACTACGGAATTTGATTTTACATGTTTGACGATTTTCGCGGCAAACAATAAATCTTCGATTTGTTTTTCAGTGGGTTTTTTCTTGGTTACCACTTGTAAATCTTTTTTTGTTATTTCTTTTGTATCAGATGTCTGAACTAAAATACCACCGGCTACTTTTTTGATATCTCTTCTTTTAACCGGCGGATTTATTTTCCCCAATTCTAAAATACGAAGATTCTTTTTCTCCATAAGCTTTTGTAACGCTTTTTTTTCAAAAGACGGAGCCGCGATTATTTCAATAAAAATTTTATTTTTAAAAATATAATCAACTATTTTCAGGTTACATTCGCGATTTATAGCGATCACACAACCAAAAGCGGCCATAGGATCAACTTCATGGGCTTTAATAAAGGCTTTTTCAATATTTTCATCGCCGGCAACGCCACATGGATTTGTATGTTTTATAAAAACCGCGGTTGGTTTTTTAAATTCCCGTACCAACTCAATTGCCGCATCGCTGTCGAGAATATTGTTAAAAGACAATTGCTTGCCATGGAGAATTTTTGCATTAGTAACATTTGAAGCATCATTATTTTGAGGATTTCGGAAAAATTTGGCTTTTTGATGTGGATTTTCTCCATATCTGAGATCGTAGGCTTTTTCGTAATGGAAATCCAAAGGTTCATTTTTAATGGTATTTCCGCTTAAATAATCCGCTATTGCCTGATCATAAAAATTTGTGGTTTTAAAAACTTTTATAGCCAATTCGCGGCGAGTTTCTTCTTTTGTATTTCCATATTTTTTCATTTCTTTAATAATTTTTTCATAGTCTTTGGGATCGCAAACAGGTGTGACAAATTTATAATTTTTTGCGGCGCTGCGAAGCATGCTTGGACCGCCAATATCTATCATTTCAATGGCTTCTTCCTCTTTAACATCTTCTTTTTCAATAGTTTTTGAAAATGGATATAAATTTATTACAACAAAATCAATAGGCGTAATATTGTTTTTTATAAGCTCTTTAATATGAGATTTGTTGTCGCGGACAGCTAAAATTCCACCGTGTATTTTTGGATGAAGGGTTTTTACGCGGCCATCCATAATTTCAGGAAATCCCGTGTAGGACGCGACTTCGCGGACTTTAATTTTATTTTCTTTGAGTAGTTTGTATGTTCCTCCTGTGGAAAGAATATTAATTCCCAACTTTATTAATTCGCGAGCAAAAGGGACTATTCCTTCTTTATTAAAGACACTTATTAACGCAGTTTTTTTTGAGGTTTGTGGCATTATTTTAATTTAGTTATAAATCAGGGTTTATCAATACCGCCTTTTGACCAGGGATTACAGCGTAAAATACGGTATGTTCCTTTTAATATACCCTTCATAAAACCGTATTTTTCAATTGATAGATATGTATATTGCGAACAACTGGGTGAGTATTTGCAATAACCGAATGGAAATAATCTTTTAATTACCCCATGATCCGGAGAAATTGTCTTTTGATAAAGCCGAATTAAAAGTAAAGCAATATCTTTGGGCAAACTAAATATCGAATGGAATAATTTTTTTATCATGTTTAAAAAAGACAGCATTAGTTAGTTTAGTTAATGGTGGGTGGGGTGTCAATGGGGAAAGAAACTGAAGTGGAAAATGGATACCTACCTTTGCTGTTGGGATAAAGGCAGGAATTTTGCAAAACAAACCTTAAATTGAAAAATTATTTGATTTTTATATATAAAAATGATATTTCTTTCTTCCTTATTTATTAACGTCAATAATTATGGCTAAATTTAATGAAACTGGGAGTGAAGTACTACAGAGAGAAGTTGATCAAATAATGCAAGACCTTGTTGCAAAAATAAAACATGCAATCGAAAATGATCCAGTAATTATTAAAAATCCCGAAATAAGTGCTATTAGAGATGAACTATTGCAGATGCTTAAAGATCCTTTAAATTTAGAGTTTGGTATATTGAAGAATGAAGATAACATTCCAACAACAAATGAGACCGGCAGATATCTTGCGGGGCTAGCAATAAAAAGAGCCCCAAATAATAGCCAAGGAGCTGTGAGAATGCCTGTTTTACCAAATCACATTGCTGAAGATTGTTCTTTTGATAATCTATTTGAGTCATTAGGACCGGATGGTTATAGAAAATTGATAGCATCTAGTTGCTTAAAGGTACTTGAGGAAATTCAAAATAGACGAAGTGTTGTCGATCCATATTATAATATGACTATGAGAGGGAGTCCTAGCGGAACATACCGAGGGAACAAATTTGACCAGCATATGGGGAACACAAGTTTTAGCCAATCTGATGTTGATAATCATTATGAAAAAAGAGCAAAATGGCTTTTGCAAAGATTAAAGGATGGAGAATCTCCATTTAGTGTAGTTCAGCCATTTAAGAAGATTCGTTCTATGGAGAGAAGATAGGTGAGATTAACTTGGTAATGGGGATTTTTAAAAAGTCGTATAATTTTCTTGCCAACTTTGTTTTAGCAGTTCCGCTTATTTCAATGATGAGAATTTTGTTTAACCTCATAAAAATTTTTGTTGTTTGTTATTGTTCCAAATATTGTATTACGTCTGCCAAAATTTGATTTATCATATCAATCTCTTCTTGGGTGGTAAATTCTCCATGCACATATCTAAAATCATGTTTTTTAAAATCTTCAATTTTTCTAATTAATTCAGGATCAGTAATAGCCCCGTCTTCAATAGAGCCTGAAAGATTTACAGCCAAACCAACGATAGAATTTCCCAAACATTTATAATTGTTTATGATAAAGTTTCCCTTTTCATCAAGAGTCGCTAAAGTTCTGACATCATCTTTTGGTAAATCATCAAGATAATTATCTCTCACATGCTTAAATATATTAAGGTAATATTGCGGCAGTGTCCCCTTTTTTTTGGCTTCAAAATAGGGTCGAATGAATTCTGGAACATTTTCAATATCAAATTCTGGATTCTCCATATTCATAAGAGTTATTAATACAGGCGACCGCCGAGTGGGACATTTGTGTCGGGAATTATCAAAATACATTCATGCTTATCATCAGGTACGCCCAAAGTTAAAACTTCAGAAACTGCCGGACCGATTTGTCGGGGTGGAAAATTTACTACACACAAAACTTGCTTTCCTATTAAATCATCAATTTTGTAGTTTTGCGGTAATTGTGCGCAGGACTTTTTCATACCGACTTCTTCGCCAAGGTCAATTTTTAATTTATATGACGGTTTGCGTGCTTCCGGGAAATTTTCTGCCTCGATAATTTTCCCGACACGAATGTCTAACTTTTGGAAATCTTCATAGGTTGCCATATTGTTGAATTTTAAGTGTTAAATTTTTTGTAAATTTCGTAGTATGTTTTTTTCAATATTGATTTGAGCGTTTTAGAAGAAAAATAGATACCCAAGAATCATTAATAAACTCCCCCAAAATTTTGCTAAAAAAAATGTGATTTCCATAGTTTTGTAATTAAATTTTAAAATTATAAAAGAAAGAGAATTTTTGAAAATTTTATATAACGTTTGCTCCACTAGTGTTGCGTTCAAGGAGAAAGTGAAGTGCGAATCGGTCTGATTTTAGGACAAAAACGTATATTTTGCAATTTTTCGATTTGAAATTAAATAAGG
>LBOO01000019.1 GCA_000989565.1 Candidatus Peregrinibacteria bacterium GW2011_GWA2_33_10
AAAAAAAGATAATCGAAAAGACCTGATTTTCATTGCCGGAGGAGTTGGAATCACGCCATTTTTAAGCTTGATCAAAGATAATTTGGATCACAATCAAAAAATTACTCTCCTATACGGATCAAAAACAAAAGATAACATAATCTTTAAAGACGAATTAGACAAAATACAAAAACCTTGGTTTCAAAAAATCTATGTACTAAGTCAGGAGAACGAAAACGTAAGCAACGTTGAAAAAGGCTATATAACTAAAAAATTAATCCAAAAATACGTTAAAAATCCAACAAATTCCCTATTCTATATCTGCGGTCCGGAATCAATGAAAAACAGTGTTAAAAAAGCGTTAAAAGAAATGAAAGTACCTAAAAAAAATATATTTATCGAAGATTTCTTTTGGTAAAATTTTCAAAGACCCATCGAAGCAACTGGCATCCCACCGCATTTCCTGCTATAATATAACGAAATCTAATCTCTCTAAATGCAGGAAATTTTAAAAAAATATAAAACCACACTAAAAGGATTAACTAGCGAAGAAGCACAAAAGCGTATCCAAGAATATGGCTTAAATAAAATAAACGCAGGCAAAAAAAAACCGTT
This sequence comes from Candidatus Peregrinibacteria bacterium GW2011_GWA2_33_10, assembly GCA_000989565.1. Classification (GTDB taxonomy): domain Bacteria; phylum Patescibacteriota; class Gracilibacteria; order UBA1369; family GWC2-33-13; genus GWC2-33-13. The sequence goes on from LBOO01000019.1 coordinate 595, forward strand.
AATAATCAAATTTTTGGAAGAATTTAAAGATTTAATGGTTATAATTTTGGTTATTGCTTCACTGATTTCATATTTAGCCGGAGAAAAAACCGACGCGTTAATAATAATGATTGTAGTATTAATCAATGCTTCTATTGGTTTTATACAAAAATATAAAGCGGAAAAAGCCTTGGAAGCATTACAAAAATTAGTATCTCCAAAAGCCAGAATAATTCGAAATAATGAAGAAATGGAAATGGAAGCTGAAAAACTGGTACCCGGAGATATTATTATTTTAAATGAAGGCAACAGCGTAACCGCTGATTGTGTCTTAATTGAAGGAAATGATTTAAACACTCAAGAATCAATATTAACAGGAGAATCAACACCTGTTTCTAAAATTCCATCACCGCAGATATTGTTAAAAAAGATCTAAGCCCTTTACAAAAAGAATTAACGCGCATTGGGATTTTTGTGGGAAAAATCACTTTAGTAATTTCAATGATTCTTTTCTCAGTAGGAATAATTTTTCAAGGAAAACATTTTGTAGAAAGTTTATTATTTGCGGCTTCAGTCGCGGTCGCGGCAGTCCCTGAAGGTCTACCCGCCACAATAACAATTGCTTTAGCTTTAGGTGTACAAAAATTAGCGAAAAAAAATGCCATTATCAAAGAACTGGCATCAGTGGAAACCTTGGGATCTACAACCGTAATTTGTTCAGACAAAACAGGCACACTTACACAAAATCAGATGACCGCGAAAGAAATATTTACCATGAATTATCATGTAAATATAAACGGAGTCGGATATAGTCCGGAAGGCGAACTCCAAATCATAGGAGTTAAAGAATACATCGAAGTCCCCTCTCAACATAAGAATCACGCATCACTGACTTTTATTTCACAAACTTTCAAAAAAACAAATCCGGACATTTACCAAATAATAAAAAAAATAACACAAGTTGGTTTGCTTTGTAATAACGCAAAAATTATTAGAAATGAACAAAATCAATATGAATGTCTTGGAGACCCGACCGAAGGCGCTTTATTAACTTTAGGAGAGAAAGCCGGCTTCTCTCTTGACCAAATGAATAAAGAATTCCCAAAAATCAAAGAATTCCCTTTTAGTTCAGATCGAAAAATGATGAGCACAGTTCATAAAAAAGATTCGGATTTCATCATATTTGTTAAAGGCGCGCCTGATCAAGTATTAAAAAAATGTTCAAAATATTTAAATCAAAAAGGAGAAACAAAAAAAATAACTCCAAAAATAAAAGAAATAATTTTAAATCAAAATAATGAAATGGCGAGTAGAGCCCTAAGAGTTTTAGCGCTATCTTACAAAGAAGAACCGGAATTAAAAAATCTGGATCAAAAAGAAATCGAAGATAAATTAATATTTGTCGGGTTAATTGGAATTATCGATCCTCCACGCGAAGAAGTAAAAAAAGCAGTAGAACTAACCCAAAAAGCCGGAATAAAAACATATATCATCACTGGCGATTATGGTTTAACAGCTTCCGCGATCGCTTATGAATTAGGTATTATAAAAAGTAAAAATCCAAAAATAATTACAGGAGATGTCTTGAACAAACTGACTGAATCGGATTTATTAAAACAATTCAAAAAATATCCTGATCTGATTTTTGCCAGGGTAAACCCGGAACATAAACTGAAAATAGTTTCAGCCCTCAAAAAAAGAGGAGAAATAGTCGCGGTAACAGGAGATGGCGTTAACGATGCTCCGGCGCTTAAAAGAGCTGACATTGGTGTTTCCATGGGAATTACCGGCACTGACGTTTCAAAAGAAGCCGCGAACATGGTATTGGCGGACGACAGTTTTGCCAGCATAGTCACGGCAATTCAAGAAGGCCGAACAATTTATGAAAATCTTAAAAAATTCATTCATTATGTATTTTCTTCTAATATTGGAGAATTAGTAACAGTATTTGCCGCGATATTGCTTGCGCTTCCTTCTCCTTTAACGGCAATTTTAATTTTATGCATAAATCTGGGAACAGATATCTTCCCGGCATTGGCGCTGGGAGTAGAACCAACTGAAGAAAAATTTATGAATATTCCGCCACGTGATCCAAAATCACACATTATGAACAGAAAATTCATTGCGCGATTCTTTGGTATAGGTTTATTTATAGGAGTCATCGTAATCGGAAGCTTCATATATTATTTATACCGATACGATTGGCAATGGGGCATAAAATTAGAAAAAGAAAGCCTTGCCTACCTCAAAGCTTCCACAATCGCCTTCTCATTATTGGTTTTGATTCAAATGGTAAATGCCTTTAACTCCAGAAGTGAAAAAGAATCAATCTTTAAAATAGGTGTATTTAAAAATCACTGGTTAATAGGAGCAATAGCCTTATCTATTTTAGTTTTAATACTAATGGTCGAAGTACCGTTTATCCAAGAATTATTACATACAACTCATCTGACAGAAAAAGAATGGATATTTGTTACCGCCGCATCCTTAAGTGTTTTAATTTTTGAAGAAATTAGAAAGCTAATAATTAGACAATCTTCTTCCTAATTTCCCTTTTTCCCAATTCTTCCACTGATATAAATTTTCCTTGATTAAAAGTTCTCTCAACCGGAAATACACCGGGTTGCGCTAAATGCACTTCATTTCCTTTAATTTTCATCCTCTTTAAAGCAAATTGAGTTCTGTCTTTTAACTCCTTCTTTTTCTTTTCGATATACTCTGTAAATTCTCCCAGAGATTTTAATGATTCAGAAACCTTAACTTCTTTTGCTTCATCGCTTAATTTTTTATTCTTATAGATTTCATCAATCCTTTCTCTCACAATCATTGCCATATCTCTCAGCTCTTCATCTAAAATCCCCTCTTCAGGATCATCTTGATAATGTTCAAATGCTTTTTCTGCTAATTTCTCCATTTCCTCTGTCTTATCGACTTTACAAACAGCGCAACCATTAAAATTATCCAATTTTAAATCTCCTACATATTTAGAATCTTTCAATAAATCATACCTATCTTGGGACATCTCACTCATTTTTTTCCGCTGTAAAATCAATAAGGATTTTATCAATTTATCTTCTCCTTGTACCTCCCTTTCCTCCCCATAAAAACCTAAAGCCATTCCATGCGCGACAGTTTCCCTAACATAAATATCGCTTAAATTCATCTCCCCTTGCAAAACTTTTTCTACAGCAGAATTCGCATCTTCTAACGGATAATACATGATTTTCCCATGCTCACTCATTCTCTGATAAAGCACTAAATCTTCTAATCCTTCTCTGCTCCTTTCTTTAAAAACTCGAAGTGCCAATGCCTGATTTGCAGTAATTTTTCTTCTCATCTCCTTTCTTTTTGATGGAGAAACCTCATCTTCCCGAAGATCAATTGTCACTTGCTTCTGCGCTCTTGAAGGTTGAATCCGCTTTTCAAAACCATCCAAATTTTCTTTTTTTTCTGATTTTTTTCCTTGAACAGGTCCTTTTTCTTCATCTCCTTCAACATGCAAAATTAACTTTTCAACATCCGTTGATTTAGATTGATAATATTCATTCAAATAAAACACAACAGCATACTGAATCTCTTTCAAAAAAGGATCCGGAATATCTCTGTTCCCAAAAGAAAATTCTTTAACCCCTTTCTTCCCGGAAAGCCTAATATTAAAACCACCTTTAAGATCCAAAACTCCCTGCAAAGTAAAATTACGTCTCTGTCGATTTTCGGTAATGCAGCCGGACAAAAACCATTCATAACGCGGATTGTCTTTATCAACGTTAACAACTCTTTTTATTGTTAATTTATGAAAAATATCCGCCAAATCACTAACGTCCTTCCTTAAAACTACCGTATATTTTTCATTCTCCATCATTGATTTCAAGCGTTCAGAATTACAATAACCTGTTACTAATTCATCTCTCTGCGAACCACTCACACTCAAACCATTTAACTTTTTAACAATTTCTGAAATTAAACTTACCGTAGGATTCACTGTATTTTCCCTCACTGTATTTAAATCAGTTTCAACCTCTTTCAAACTTTTTTTGAATTCTTCAAATTTTTTTAAAAAATCTCTGTCTGGCAAAGTCAAATATATTATACTTAAAAATCTTCCAAACTTATCGACAATCTCCTCATTTACATTTTTCCCTTGCCAAAAAATCGGACAATGCGCCAAACTTATCAAAAATTTTTCATCTAAACTAGAATCTATTTCTCTCAACTTTTGAAATAAAACCATTAAAATTAAGGATTTTAATGTATTTTCAAAATCATCCGCACTTTTAAAAAATTCACTAAATACCACCTTCGCCAAAGATTCAAGTTTTACTCGTCGTTGAGCGATTAAATTTAACATTACGTCATCAATGCCAAACAGAGACTGAACATTATAAGTATCAGAAAAATATAAAGCTAAAGATCTTAGTACTTCTTCATCTCCTTTATTAAACGCTTGCGTATAACATTCAACAACCGGATGCTTGCTAAACGCAGACTTACCTGATTCTTTCGCGAAAAAGCTCGTTCTCTCAACAAAATCCAACAAAGCTAACTGTTCTTCATGTCTTGACAACGCAAAACGCTCTTCAAAAATTTCCCGCATTAAATCCGGATCGCAAATATCGAAAAATCTAAAACTGAAAAACGATATAAATTCCCCCAAAGTCATTTTTCTTAAAACAGAACGAATCAAATCATGAGAAAAAAAGTCTTTCACAAATTTGGCATCAACGCCAAGAGCTTCACCCTTATTCAAAAAAAGTCTCTTTTTTAGAGAATTCATGATTGCTTTTCTTAAAATAGGAAAATCTGTATATTCATCACTAAAAACTCCATCTTGCCTCCATTGCATAATCACCATATAGGCGCCATCTTTACTTTTTTTGTCCATTACAGATTCCAGCTTTTCCCATACTCTCAAAAAACTTTCATATTTATCATAAATAACTTTATCTTCGCCTTCGCAATACATATAAATACTATTATTAACATTCCCTAATATCTGATCAAAAAAAACTTCACCTTTTCTTGTCTCCATTGACAATTCTTTTTGTAATTTTTGCAATGATAAGCGCACAGAGTGCAAACTCAGCTTATTATTTCTAAACAAAAAAACATATAAATTATTTATTTTTGAAACTTCTTTCTCCGTTATAGTAGCTAAACGAAAAAAACCTATCAACGTATCTGTCACATAAGAAACATTCTCCATCTCATCATGATTATTGAAAAACTCACAAATTTCCAACAAATATCCTACCGATATTGAATCGGACATACATTGGTAACACACATATTTCAAAGCTAAATCCCTTCTATAACACGATTCAATCAGTATAAAAGTCTTTTCAAAATCTTGACCATTCAAAAATAATCTATTCATTAACATAAACCCACCTAAGTCTAAAATCATTTCTCCTATTTCATTGTCAACTAAAATCATAAGCATATAAAAAAGTTGCTTCTGTTTGTCTCTCTGTCCAGAAAATCTAGGCATATCAACAGACGCCAGACTAATAGTTTGAGACAAAATTTCTTGTTTATTCTCTGATTCTCCTCTTAAAAATTTATATATAAGCTCGTTAACGCAAAGTTTACGCAAAACAAATGCTATAATAAGATCTTGATCTAAAACTTCAACACTCAACTCTTTTTGAACTAGAGCTAAAGATAGATTCACAAGTTTAAGAACAAAATTACCGGCTTCTTCTTTAGTAAAACTAAGAGATTCAAATTTTTTTCGTTCTTCTTCAGTAATTTCAATAGAACCCATATTTTTAATTTCTGATCCCTTAAGCTCAACGTCATCAGGGTTAAAATCATCACCGTTTTTTCTCATTAATTTATTTACAAATACAAAATGGCATGTAATATATAATAAACACCGTTTGCTGTCAACACAATCAAATAAAACATGCTCGAAAAACTAAAAAACCACCTCGCCTCAAATTCCCCAACCTACCTCCGCGTAAAAGTCATTCCCAAATCAACAAAAACCGAAATCGTGGAAATTTTAGACGACGAAACCATAAAAATAAGACTCAACGCGGCTCCGGAAAAAGGAAAAGCCAATATAGAATTAATTGCATATTTAAGCAAAACATTTAAAATACCAAAAAACAACATCACCATAATAAGCGGACACGCAACCCCCTTAAAATTAATAAAAATTATTTAATAAAAAGTTCCCCCTAGAGCTATTATAATTTTTTTAGCGAGGACTGTCTGAGCCAAGTAGTCGATGTAAGTACGAACAACTAAACGTATTAAACGTAGTCCAGCTAAATCCATTCAAAGGTGGGCGAGTTCCACAGCAAAAAAATTATAATAGCTCTAGGGGGAACCGTCGAAATCTATATTAACCAAATTTTCATGCCCGAATTCAATCTCACAAACCTCGAACAGATTAAAAATCAACTATTTCAAGAAAATCTCCACGCCAAAAAAAAATTCGGCCAGAATTTTCTGGTTAATGAAAATACTTTAAACAAAATCGTAGAAACAGCCCGGATCACAAAAGATGACACAATAATCGAAATCGGACCAGGCTTAGGCACTTTAACCATCGAACTCTGCAAAAGAGCAAAACATGTTATATCGGTTGAAAAAGACAAATCAATAATTCCATTATTAAAAAAAAATACAAAACAATTTCCAAATCTTACAATCGTAAACGGAGATGCCCTGAATTTTGATCCGGATCATTATTTTTCTAAAAACCCGATAAATCCGAACTTCAAAATGGTGGCAAACATACCTTATTATATTACTTCCCCTTTAATAAACCATTATTTAAAAGATCAATATCTAAAAAAGCAAAAAATCAATGTTCAAAGCCTTACGCTCTTAACACAAAAAGAAGTTGCTGAAAAAATTTCCGCGACTCCGTCGGATTTAAATATACTCGCACTTAATACACAAATCTTCGCTAATCCGCAAATCATCGATTTTGTACCGGCAAATCATTTTTTTCCGATTCCCAAAGTCGATTCCGCGATCATTCATATCGCGCCTTTGAAAACACCCATAATAACGGAAAACCTCACCAAAGTTTTTCAACTTATCAGTTTTGCTTTCGCCCAAAAAAGAAAAATGCTTTCAAATTCATTAAGCGCCGGTTTACACCTAGACACATTTACAATTAAAGAAGAACTGCAAAAAATCAATATTGATCCCAATCTAAGACCTGAAAATCTGGAAATTAAAAATTGGGAAAAAATAGCAAAAATATTTTTATAAAACAATTTTAAGATTAACATACACCAAAAAACTGTTTAGAACATTACTGATAAATCCTCATTCATTATAATAACCGCGTCCCTCGCCGCTTTCGCATAATCCTTTTCAATCAAATCATCTCTTTTCTTATAAGCAAAAATAATCCCTCTGGAATTATTTACAATCGCACCTCTTTTTTCAGAATTAAAAGCCGGCTTACAATCAGCCGCACCTCCGCCTTGGGCACCATAACCCGGAACCAAAAATATGGATTGCGGCATTAATTTTCGAAGCTTTTTTGCTTCTTCAGGATAAGTCGCTCCCACCACCGCGCCAACACTACTATAACCACTTTCCCCTATTTCATCATTTCCCCACGATTCCACAAAATGAGCCATCAATTCATAATTACACATTTTCTCATCTTGCACATATCGATCCTGCAAATCTCCTGAAGATTTATTTGAAGTTTTAACTAACACAAAAATACCCTTACCAAATTTTTTACATTGTTCAATAAAGGGCTTAATCCCATCAAATCCCAAATAAGGTGTTACAGTAACCGCATCTGCGTCAAAAACCGTTTCCTCATTCCCGAACAAATTCACTTTTCCCAAAAAAGCCTGAGCATACGCCTCGGCAGTTCTGTCTATATCATTTCTTTTGGCATCAGCAATTACCAAAAGACCTTTGGATTTGGCATATTTTATAGTTTCAATATAAACTCTTATCCCCTCACTTCCCAAAACTTCATAAAAAGCGATTTGAGGCTTTATAACAGGAACCAAATCAAAAATAGCATCTATAATTCCTTTATTGAATTCCAACACACTTTCAGCTGCGGCTTGCCAAACATCATCATTTTCTTTACGACAATTATTTTTAATAAATTCCGGAATCATATCCAATCTCGGATCCAATCCAACACATACAACGCTATTTTTTTCATCAATAGCTTTATTTAGTCGATCAGCAAAATTCTTCATGCCTATTTAATTAATAATTAAAAATTTAAAATTCAAAACTAAAACCCATATTTACCTCCCCACGCAGCCGGATCCTCTTTGAATTCCAAAACGATCTGATACTCTTCCCCTTTTATATTTCCTTTTTCTTTGGCCATTCCAATAATATTTGTATAATCCGTCAAAGTATATAAATTAATATTTGCCTGCGCGAACTGATCAATGGATTTTCTCAACTCCCAGCTTACAATGGCGATAATATCGGAAACCTCACATTTACCCTCATTTCTCACGGCTTCCGCAGCACTTACACTACTGCCACCTGTTGAAATCAAATCTTCAACAATCAATACCCTTTTTCCCTCTTTCAATTCACCTTCAACCTGTTTTCCGGAACCATGATCTTTTTTCTCAGGCCGAATATAAATCATTGGCACATTAAGATCATAAGCCAAAAAACTCGCCCAAGGAATTGCCGCGGTAGCCGTACCACCAATCACGTCAAATTGAATATTCTTTTCTCTTATTAATTGCTTAAACCCCTCCACCACCTTTTTACGACCATCAGGATAAGAAATAAGTTTACGATTATCACAATAAATTGGAGATTTAATACCCGATGCCCAAGTAAAAGGAGGATTTGTTTTAACTTTAACAGCCTCAATGGAAAGAAGAGTTTCCGCAATATCTCGCGCCAAATTCATATTCAAAGGTTTAAATGATAAAAACAGCTAAAAATTACAGAAAAATAAAAACAAAAACAATATAATTTCTAAAATGTAATAAATTTTTCATAAAATCGTAAAATATATTAAAGGCTTTTATTTACAAATAAAAATTTCAACTGATTATCAAAACTATATTCTTAAAATTCCGCAACGGCTTTAAATGGCAATTACATCCAATATCAGTTAAAATATTTTAATAGAATTTTATCATTCATTAACATTAAATAATATGAAAAAAATATTAGTAGCAATTTTTACCTTCTCTATCATCTTTGGCTTCTCCGCGTGCGCGCAAGATACCACAAACAATGGTACTAACGGCACAAATGGAGAAAACAACGATGACCAAACCAATAATCAAGAAGCTGACGAAGCTTTCTCTCAAGATCCGGGCTTTGAAAAACTGATTGAACAGCAACAAAAAGCGGAAGCAGCAGCAAAAAGCGCTGAAGAAGCTCAAAATATCGAAAATGATTTAACGGAAACAACAAGTAAATTAGAATAATATCTCAATATATTTTTAACCATAATAATTATGAAAAAATTAGCCATCACATTAATATTAACTTTAATTTTAGGAACTCCGGCATTTGCGATCACAAAACCGCAAGAACCTATAATTTCCGATGCCACGAAAGAATCAGCTAAAAATCTCATAGAACCGGTCCAACAAAATACTTTTGAAGGTCGCAAAGCTTTACTTATTACTGCGAGCAACACCGCTCTCATTGCTATGCGCAATATTGAAAGCAGAATAAATGATTCAAAAAACCTGACAAATGATCAAAAAAAAGAACTATCAACAATAACAAATAATACGGAAGAACAATTAAACAATTATAAAAACGATGTTTCAAACGCAAAAACATCAGAAGAATTAACAAAAGCCAATCAAGAAATGGTTCAATACATAAAAGACCACAAAGAAGAAATCAGAGCAGCCGCAGCCAAAGCAACCATGATCGGCATTGAAGGAACAATGCAGGCCACACAAGATTATATTGAAACCGCAAATGATATATCCGATGCTCTCAAAGTCTGCGGATCCGACACAACAACATTGGATAATTATATAACTGCTGCCGAAGATGACTTGGAAGAATTGGAAAATTTATATAATGAAATCATGCAGGACGAAAAAGTCGATCAATCTGAATCAACAAAAGTCCGCGAAGCATCCCGCCAGGCAGCCAAATTATCCACGGATCTGGCAACCATCACCAGCGAAATAGCTTTAGCATCCGAAACCTGTCCTCAAGCTCAAAAATATGTTGAAACTTTAAAAAGATTAGAAAATTTATAAACAAAAATTTAAAAAAAGCCCCTGTAATTTAGGGCTTTTTTTAAATTTGTAATAAAGTCCTTTAAAAACCGTTTAAATAATTATACTGCTCCGCTTTCATTTTCTAAAATTAAGCAGTATATACTACATAGCTTTTCAGCCTAGTAAATGTACTAAAATTCAAAAAAAGCTACGCAGTCCCACATTGCGGGATAAGCAATTTTAAAAAGCGGCGGAGTATAGAACGTAACCATTTCAGATGAAAACAAAAATCCTAATTATCGCCGCCCTAATATATACAGCGTTTTTATATTCAGTAACGCTTACGATTTTAATAAAGGGATGATAAATAAAGAGATCAGGAATCAGAGATCAGCGATCAGGAACTAAATACATGATTCCTGATCGCTGATCACTGATCACTGATTTCTAATCACTACCCTACCTCACCTTGCACGCCCCAAACCACTCTTTCTTCCCTTCTGAATCGCGATGATAAGCTCCAAAATCAGCGACATTTTTCAAAATTTCATTATCAAAAATCGGCCCATCTTTACAAACTCGAAGCCCTGTAGGATCCAAAGTGCAATTTCCACAAATCCCAAAACCGCATTTCATGTATCTTTCCAAAGACAACTGAGCTTTTACTGACTTCTCAAAAGCGATTTCCGAAACTTTTTTCATCATCACTTCCGGACCGCAAGATAAAATCATATCAACTATTTTCTCATCCAAAATCCTTTTCAAAACATCGGTTGTAAATCCTTTTTCTCCTTCAGATCCATCATCAGTGCAAACATGCAAATCAATATTATCAAAATCTTTAATTCTCTTTTGAAATAAAAGCAAATCCGACGTTCTTGCCCCCAAAACAAAATCCACCTTACAATTTTTTTCCTTCGCTTCCCTCAAAGTCGAAAACAAAGGCGCGCTCCCGCACCCTCCTCCAACCATTACCAAATGCTGATTCACTTTCAACTTAAAACCATTCCCATAAGGCCCCCTAATTCCAACCTGATCTCCAACTTTCAAATCAAACAATTTCTCCGTAAACTTCCCAACTTTAAAAACCGTAATCCAAAACTCTTTCCCATCATCATAAGAAGTTGAAAACGGCTTCTCATCCATCTCCGGCAACCACAACATCACAAACTGCCCGGGCTTGGAATTCAAAGGATATTCAAAAACAAAAGTCTTGATAAATTCATTTTCATTCCTGATGTCTTTAATTTGTAGAACTTTTGGTTTATCAATGGATTTCATAAAATGATTGATTAAATATCTAAATTACAATACGTATATATGTTATCATCAACCTAATGCGCCGCACCGACGATCTCCTCCAAGTTCTCAACACCGCTTCTCTCGCACCAATCTGAAATTTCCTTCACCATCTTGCTAAACACATCAATATCGCGATAATAAACCGCTGTACCGACGCCCACCAAACTCGCGCCAGCCATCATCATTTCAATTGCATCTTCACCGGTTAAAATACCTCCGGTTCCAATAATCGGAATTTTTACGGCAGAATAAACATCCCAAACTTTTTTCACATATAAAGGTTTCAACCCCGGACCTGAAACACCTCCAACTTTATTATGTAAAACAGGTTTTCTAATATCTATATCAATCACCAATCCCGGACCAAAAGTATTTCCCATATTTATTCCGTCAGCCCCCTGCTTTTCACATTCCAAAGCGATTTCCGCGATATTATTAACATTGGGAGACAATTTTACAACCAAAGGCACATTTTTACTTACTTCTTTCACTCTTTTCACCAATTCTCCCGCATCAACAGTAACACAAGCAAAAGGCCTACCAAACTGATCCTCCACATTTGGACAAGAAATGTTTAATTCCAAAATTTGTGGATTCACCACATGAATTTTCTCCGCGATATCCACAAAATCCTGTTTATTCCCACCGGCGATACTCACAATAATCGGATCTTCAGAACTTTCAATCAAGGGCTTAATTTCATCAATTGCCTTCTCAATCCCCGCATCCGGCAAACCAACAGCATTAATAAAATAATGCTCCGTCCCAAACATAGTAGGATTCGGATGCCCTTTGTGAGGATTCAACCATATAGATTTCGTAGTAACCCCTCCTGCTCCATTCCGAATAACATTCTTCAAACTCGAAGCCGTAACCCCTAAAATCCCTGAAGCCAAAACCAAAGGATTTCTAAATTTAACCCCGCAAAAATTAATGGAAAGATCAGACATAAATTAAAAAACTTTTAAATAATAGCAAAACCATTAAAACACCAAAAAATAAAAAACTCAACCGGCAAAGGGGCAAAACAAAATAAACAGCATACGAAAGCCCTTACATAAAAAAAATTCTTGAAAATTTGTCAACGAATTAGTTGACTTTTACAATTCCGAACGCCACTCATACGTCATCCCGAACGAAGAGAGGGATCTGTTAACGAATAAAGTGTATCATGAATAATCAGATTTTAGTCGAATCAATAATTTTTAAGTTCTGTAACAAAATAACTTATGCAATCCTCTCTTCCACTTAGCATGATCAATATGGCTCTCTATGTACCTCCCCCAAATCTATATTTTTTAGCATTTCTTCATATCCTTTTCTTAAATTTTTATATAACTCTAATTTACCTAATATTTTTGTAGACTCTTCCTCCGAAATAACAGGTTGTTTTTTGCTTTCCAACTCTTCTATTTTTTTATCCAAATTCTCCATATTTTTTCTTACTTCCTCTTCAGTAAGCGGTTTTAGTTTAGGTCCTATATCCATAACAATAAAATTAAAAAATATTTAGTAACAACATATAAACTTTTAACCTGAAAAATCAAGTCTTTTTTCACATTTGACAACAAATACATCTTGAGATATTAAAAAAACAAATCAAATAAAACCATTCAAAAATGCATAACACGATCAAACTCGGCGATTGCAGAATTCTAGACCGAAAAGAACCTGAATTATCACAAAGACTTTTAGAAGTGTGTGATCCCGCCAATCCAGAATTTCAATCACCGGAATTTCAACGAGCAATGAAAGATACGCGACGCGGATTTTTTGATACTTTAAATATTTTTTTAAATAAAATTGAAGAAGAAGATAAAAAAAATAGATACGAAATAAGAAAATTTTTATCTCGCGGACAATGGAAAACTATGGAAGAAATTACAAACGCGACTAAAATTCCACAGGAAAAAATAAAAAATTATATTGCAGAATTAATCTTTGCAGGAGAAATTCAAAAGCATCCTCAAAAAGAAAAATACACGACAGTAAACAAAAGACATGGGATATGGGAAATTGAAAACGAAACTGGAGAAACAGTAGCCATCGCAAGTGCTAGATTTAGTCCTGAAACATTGAAAAAACTTCAAGAATATATAGATGAAGATTAAATATAAGCTACACTAAGCAGTAAAATTTTTTTATGAATATTCAGTTCCGAAAAAAAATGAAAACCAAATGGAATTTCGTAAAACATGGTGCGCCCGGCAGGATTCGAACCTACGACCTAAAGCTTAGAAGGCTTCCGCTCTTCCACTGAGCTACGGGCGCTTATGATTTTTAAAACCTAAAAAATCCCGATAAATATTATAGCGAAAAGATAATTAGAGCAAGAGATAAGTTTAAATTGTAATCGAAAAAGTAGCTTCTTCAGGGTTGTAAGATGTGGGAGTAACACTCGGACCATGAGCGGAACATTTGGCATATCTTTTTCTGCTTAAAGGATTCTGCTTTGCAAAGTCCACATACAACATTTTCATAACTTTAATTTGTTCAATTAATTCCTCTTTACGCAAAGGTCTATTGTTAGATGAAGCCTGTATTTCTTGTTCATAAGGAGTATTCGGCGCATATACCGACATAAAAGTAAGATATTGGGGAAAAATTTGAGCTGCCACTTTAGCCGTTTCTTTTGCATGCTTTTCTGCATGTTTAATTCCGCCTAAACCGGGCATTACAGTAACAGAAGCTTGTATGCCTGCCTCATTCAATAATTTTCCCGCCTCTAAAACATCTGCTTGGGTATATCCTTTTTCTACAAAATTCAAAACTTCATCCGCTCCGCTTTCCATACCCCAATAAACAAGCTTCAGCCCAACAGAAATAAGCTTTTTCAGCTCATCCGGACCTTTTTTAATTATAGATGCAGTTGTAGCATAAGATTCAATTCTATTAAATATTCTTCCTTTATTATTATCGATAATATATTCAAGAATAGACACCAAATTGTCTGTAGGCATAGCAAAACCATTACCGCCTGTAAGAAATACCCTACTAAAATTTTCAACCATATATCCGGCGCCTAAATACTCTCTTATCATCTGAAAATGCTTTTCAAATTCTTGAGGTTGCATCAAAGTGAATTTTTCATGACTATATAAATTACAATATGTACACCTACGATAATTGCAACCTGTAGAAATTTCAAAACGAAGTACATTTTTCCCGGACGAGGATGGTGGAGCAGAAGGATAAACACTATAAAAATCCCGATCAAAATATAATAATCTCGTTTGCAAAGGAAGATCTTTTCGCTTAGGATTACGTACCTCTATCATAATTCTGGTAAAAACAGAGTTCCCTAATCCTTTAGCCACATAATTCACACAATCATCAACAAAAATTTTTTTCGTCCAAAAACCGAAACGCATTGAGTCAATTAACGCAGAAACATAATTCTCTGTATTGCTGTATTCAAACTGATCGAACCTTTTTAAAGGGTTATATCCATAAATAGAAGGATCGTACGTTCCCCATCTGTTTAAAACGTTGAATTCATTTTCTGAGTCAGAAGGAAAATATTTAATGGCACGATCAGAAGAAAAGTCTATTTTATTACCTTCAAATTTTCTAAAATAAAGATGATTAACATCATTATTCTCTTTTAACTGATAACCTTCAAAAAAATATTTATTGCCATAAATTTCAACAATATCACCTCCACTAAAACCAAAATCATTTCTTAAACAATCAATTTTAGCTCCCGCAATATTAACAGTCTTTAAAGGATAAAAGCTATTAAATTCGTCAACAACATAAGTCGATAAGGCCGGACTTTCAAGAAAAGCTTTAATGGCTTCAGTATAATAAGATAAAAAATTATCCCTAACTCCTAAAGTTTTTTTTAATTTTTCACAACCATCTCTCAAATAATGCAAATTTTCTTTAATATATTTAATTAACTCATCTTCTGATTTTGAATCACCTGTAAACTCATTTGACATATACTCCGATCTTAAAGCAATTACATCTAAAAACTTATCCGTGATTCTATCCAAAGAACCTATAGATGTTTCTATTTTTTCAATTAAATCTCCGGCAGTACATTCCTTGGAAACATTAAATCCAGCTATGTTGTCACAAAAATCCCTCAAGTCACTTTTTAAGCTTTCAAATGTCTGATCTAAAAATAACGCGATTTGCGTCAAATTTTCTTTTTTACTTACCCCTGAAACAATTTCATCTTTAATACGGTCAACAAAATTAGAATCTTTGTAAACACGCTCAACCTGAGCTGTAACATGCTTAAAATTATAAAAGGCGGCTCTACTGTAAAGCTCTGCGACTCCGTTCAAAGATATTGCCACAATATGCTTTGCCGCATCTAAAGGATTGGAATATTTTTCCAATATCATTTGGTAATATTGTGGTCTTTCAATATACACTGCCAGAACTTCATTTTCTCTCTCCTCTACATTTAAAAATAAAGGCGCGATCATATAAGCAACTCTCTGAACTAATTCATTTACAGATCGTGGAAAATCATCCATATCATTTGCTTCTAAATCAAATGAATAACCCAGCTTATAAAAAAGCCCCTCACGCATCCAATCAAAAGCATTAAATAAAATCGGCTCTATATCCAAAATCCTTTCCCTATGATCTTTTAAAGTTGCCGCCAACCGATCAATTTCAGATTGAGTATAAACTCCACCAATCTGATTATCAAAATCTTTAAAAAAATCTCCCGCAATGCCTTCCAAAGCTGCCGGGAGTTTGCATAATTCTAAATTAGCTTTTATGCTACTAAAATCTTTTAAAGGAAAAATTTTATTCAGCCTCTTTAAAAAATCATCAAATTCTATGCGCAAAATCGCAGCCTTAAACTCTTCAAAAACTTCATTTAATTTATAAGGTTCTTTCTTAATATCAATACGTTTTTCCGGATCTATCCCTTTTATTTTTTCTATATATTCAGCTCTATTCCTGACAACTTCAGATTGACTTGATAGTTGGCGATTATCCCGCCTAAACACATCAAATCCATAATCTTTAAAAGAATCATACTCTCCCCATCTCTTAACTAAAGTTAAATTTTTTTTATTCTTCTCTACATTATATCGAATTCCAAATGTTAATCCGCCTGACGACGCGATTCTCCTTCCCCACATAACAATTTTCTCACCATCAAAATTTAGACTATATCCTTCAACAAAAATATTTTGCTCTGCCCATTTATCATCGGGTCCACAAGTAATAATATCCCCGGCCTTAAATCCAAAATCTTCTCTTGTACAATCAACCTCAACCACTCTACTATTTGCCGCTGTAAGTCTCAAATGCATATGCGGATAATTCCCGTTTTTCTCATTGTTCTGACTCCTTTTTTCTCCTAATTCCAATTTTGGTTCCGTTAAATCGTCAACAAACTTCATATTTGAAAACTCAAACAAAATATCCGGAGTAAATCGCCTCAGTGCGTCATCAGGAGAAAACTCAACTGCCCCTCCCAAAGTTGTACGTATATTGTTTTTTATCTCTTTAGACAAAATTACCGGCCAAATATTTCTAAGATCCTCGTGATTAATCGCACTCATCAAAAGAGTTTTTTCAGGCTCCAAACCATCATTTCCAGGAGAAATCAATTTTAATTTTTCAATCAAAAGTTCTTCCAACTCTTTTAAAAGGACATGCTCTTTCCCCTCCAAATAAGTAATATTTTCTTTAATATCAATCATATTAAAATAAGATTCCAAAAATTTTCTAAAATTAGCATCTTCTTTAGACAAACAATCGCCTATTCTCAAAGTTTTAGGATTTAAATTATTAATTTAATTTATCATATTAGTCAAGTCGGTTTATCGTATTCACTCACTGAGATAGTATGTAATTACTCAAAAAATCCTTGACAAAACTAATTTTTAAATTAAAATACAAAACTACAATTTAAAAACCAAAAATGCGATCACTCAATTTAAATGAAAAAGATTCCCGTTTTCCTATAAATCCGGATTCCGTAATCGGAAAAATAATTATTGGATCCCTAATTATCACCGGAGGTATTATTTACGGAATTAGAGATAAAATTTTTACAAAAACAATTCCCGAAATTAAAGAAGGAGAAAACCAACATAATGAATTTCATTTAGCAACAAAATACGAAAATCAAATTCCTAAAGATTCTCCTAAATATCAAGAAGACGATGACAGTTTAAATGAAGAAGGCAATTTGCCACCAGAATTGGAAAAACTAAAAGATAAAGCAAAAATCTTTTTCGACAAAATAAAAGAAAATAAAAAAACCGCAAAACAAGCAGAGCAAAGTATTAGAGAACAACTTGATAAAGAACTAGGGACGGATAATCAATTATTAGAAGACTCTCAGAAAGAACAAAGATTATTAAAAAGCATAAGAGATAGTTTTTTTCAAATTAACCACGAAAATCTGGATAAATTACATGCACTAGCCTTCAATATTTCTAAACAAAGTATAATTTCTGACGAAAATATTACGAATCTACTTAACGAGTTCAACTTAAGCCAACTGTTTGAATTATACGACATATATAAATTGCAAAATTCAACTCAAGGTAACGAACAAATGATAAATTTTGTAATTGATAACGCGAGAGAAACGATATATAACGAAAACTACGATCACGGCAACATCTACTTAGAATAAATATCCAATCAAATACGGCGCCAAAGCGACCCCATACATCAAATACAAAAACACTTTTTGCGTTTTTATTGAAAATTTCGTTCCTTTTTTTAAAAAGATACCGCCACAAAATCCTCCAACTAAAGATCCAATACTAAAAGGAAGCCAGATTTTTAAAATCAGATTCCCATAAATAATATGTGTCAAAATCATGGCTAAAAGCCCCACAAATTCCATAAATCTAGCCTGAATTTTAACATACATAATTTTATTTTCATCAGGATAAGCGGTGCGAAACAAAGCTACAAGCATAATGCTTATTCCCGCGCCAATCAGACCCACATAAAAACCCAAAAACAAACTCATGAAAATTCTTGTTTTTTTATTAATGACACGCGCGAATTTCGGTCCCAATTCAGACATTAAAATTGCCAATATAATTGCATAAAAAATATATTCCTGACTTAAAGCAGACACCAAACTTACAGCGCCAACCGCTGATAAAGCATACAGAATAGAAATTCCTAAAAACTTTCTCCATTCAATTTGTGACAACGTACTGATAGTGCTTGCTATACTTCGAAAAAAGGATCCAAGTCTAATATTTCCCATCAAAGAACCATAATTAACAGTTGGAAAAAGAAATTGTAAAAAAGGCACAGATAAAAAAAGCCCCCCGCCCAAAGCAGTACCAATAAAACCAATAACCATTCCGCCAAAAATCAATAAATAAAAATCCATGAGCTTATTCTTATAATTGCTAACAGTTCGAAATCCGTAATTTGTAAAAAAAATATTTATAAAATTTTACAATTTACGAATTACGGATTACGAATTACGAATCTTCTATAATATTTCCATCCAAAACTCTCACTAACCCATTAACAATCGTATCGGTCACCACGCCATAAAGCTTCATTCCATGAAAAGGGCTATTCATGCCTTTAGACTCAAATTTTGTTTTATCCACAATCCATGTCTTTTCCGGATCAAAAATTGTTAAATCCGCATCAGATCCAACATTCAAAGTTCCCTTATTTATTTTCAACATCCTAGCTGGATTTATTGTAATTTTTGCAATTGCTTCCTCAAGAGTTAAAACTTTTTTCTTTACTAAATTTGTAATTATTAAAGTAAACCTTGCAACAAAGCTTGCCTATGATCTTCAGAACGAAGAGGAGGATTCACTTTCGCGGCAGTATCAAAAACTTTTACAGACTCATCGGTTAAAGAAAAATGATGAGGTGTACAATCAGCGGTTATTTTTAATTTCTTTTTCCGCGCCATTCGTATCAAATCCACAGAACCTTTTGTGGAAACATGCGAAAAATGAAAAGGCAAATCAACATCTTCAACTAACGTTATTAATCTTGCCGTAGCCGCGTCTTCCGCGCACGCCGGAATTCCTTGCAATCCCAATTTTGAAGAAATTTTTCCTTCATGAATTTGCCCGCCATGAAATAAATTTTCATCTTCAGTATGCGAAATAATCGGCATCTCATAAGTTTTTGCGTATTGCATCGCTTTTCTATAAACATCCAAATTTTGAATATCAGAACCGTCATCACTTAAAGCTACTGCTCCTGTTTTTTTCATCTCCCAAATTTCCGCCAATTCCTCACCTTTTTGACCCTTCGTAATAGTTCCGCAAACAAAAATATTTATTAAAGATTCTTTTTTTGCCTTGGATAAAACATATTCGATAACAGTCTGATTATCAGCGACGGGCGTAGTATTCGGCATCCCCACGACTGAAGTAATTCCACCTTTCGCCGCCGCTCTCGAAGCCGTATGGATAGTTTCCTTATCTTCCCTCCCCGGCTCCCTCAAATGCACATGAACATCAACAAAACCCGGAGAAACAATTTTCTTTTTAGCATCAATTATTTGCGCGTGCCCCCCATCAGTTTTAAGTAAATTTTTCCCGATTTTCTTAATTTTCCCATTCTCAATCAAAACATCCAAATCCTTATTAATCTTATTAACCGGATCAATTACTCTCCCGTTTATAATTAAAATTTTGTCCATTTTATACGAATTACGAATTACGGATTACGACCCTCTTAAACCTTTATCTGTCTCTCCTCCACTTTTTTAACTTTCCTCTTCTCCCCCAACAACCACAACAGCACAAACCTCACACAATACCCGCTAAACACCTGTTCCGGAATCAAAGACACATCTGTTTCCAAAATATTCGTATGAACATCAAGCTCACGAATAACCGGCCCGGGATGCATCACTACAGCATTTTTATTGGCTAATGCCATTCTTTTGGCATTAACAATATAAGTTTTAGAGTATTCTCTTAAGCTTGGAACATAAGCGTTAGCAGCTCTCTCGGTTTGCAATCTCAAAGCATAAACAATATCGGCATCCTTCAATGCGTCTTCAATATTAGACACATAAACAACATTCCATTGATCCATAAAAGGCCGAATCAAAGTTAGTGGCGCGCTAACAATCACCTTCATCTCAAACATTTTCGCTGCCCTGACCAAAGAACCAAACACTCTGCTATGCAAAACATCTCCTACCACAACCAATTTTTTACCTTTTAAATTAGAAGAAACAAATTTCTTCATAGTATACAAATCAAGAAGCGCCTGCGTTGGATGTTCATTCCAGCCATCTCCGGCATTTATCACAGAAGCTTTAACGTTCTTGGACAAAAAATTCGCTGCTCCGGAAAATCCAGACCTCATCACTATAATATCCGCTTGCAACTGATCCAAAGTAATGGCTGTATCAAGCAAAGTTTCCCCCTTCTGCAAAGCGGAATCAGAAGAACTTATATTGATCGTATCCGCCCCCAAATTTTTCCCTGCCAACTCAAATGAAGTCCGCGTCCTTGTTGAACTTTCCATAAAAAAATTCAAAATAGTCTTTCCTTTAAGCAAAGACACTTTTTTCATTTTTCCCTTTAAAAAACCTTCAGTTTTTTTAGCCAATTCAAAAATAAATTCCACTTCTTTTTTCTCCAAATCCTCAAAACTCAATAAATCCGTACACCTCAAACCACGATTTTTACGCAAACTGATTAATTCTTTTTCAAAATCGCCGGTTACCATATTTAATAATAATAATGTGTTAATTCCAATTTACCAAGATAGACATTAAATGCAAGAAAAAAAGTCCCCTTGTATCTTCCCCCATTCACCTCTAAAATATTTCAAGACCATAAACTTTAAAACCTATGAATCAAGAGCAAAAATTAACGTTGTTACTCGAAGACGGCACTCGAATCACAGGCAAATCATTCGGTTATTACGGCGAAACCGAAGGAGAAGTTGTTTTTAATACTAGCATGGTCGGCTACCCTGAGGCATTTACAGATCCTTCATATCGGGGTCAAATTTTAACTTTGACATACCCGTTAATCGGTAATTACGGGATTCCGGATGAAAATAAATTGGCGGATAATTTGCATGAAAATTTTGAAAGCTCGGAAATCCAAATCAAGGCTTTACTCGTAACTGAATATAGCGAAAACTCTTCCCATTGGACAGCAAAAATAAGTCTCAAAGATTGGCTTAAAAAAAATAAAATACCGGCCATAACAGGCATTGACACAAGAGCTTTAACTCAAAAAATTCGCGAGAAAGGAGCCATGCTTGGCAAAATAATATTAAATGAAAAAGAAAAACTACCTCCTAAATTTTTTGATCCCAACAACACTAATTTGGTTGATGAAGTTTCCATTAAAAAACCAATAACATATAAAAAAGGACAAAAACATGTTGTCATAATAGATTACGGTATAAAAAACAATATTATTCGCAATTTTTTGGAGCGAAATATTTCTTTGACAATTATACCTTGGAATTACGATCCTTTTGAACATAATTTGCGCTTTGACGGATTATTTTTAACAAACGGTCCGGGAGATCCCATGATGATTAAAGAGTCCTGCAAAGTTGTTCAAAAAGCCATGGAGAAAAAAATGCCGATTTGGGGTATCTGCATGGGAAATCACATTCTTGCTTTAAGCGCCGGAGCTAAAACATATAAATTAAAATACGGACATAGATCGCAAAATCAGCCCTGTTTGGATCTCGAAACCGGCCGCTGCTACATAACTTCCCAAAATCATGGATACGCGGTAGATGCGAAAACCCTGCCAAAAGGATGGAAAATATGGCTTATAAATGCGAATGATCATACAGTTGAAGGAATCAAACACGCCTCTCTTCCATTTAAATCCGTACAATTCCACCCTGAAGCAACACCCGGACCAATAGACACAGAGCATTTTTTTGATGATTTTGTAAAAATACTTTAAAATATAAATTTTCCAACTTATAATCTAAAAGGCAATGAAAAAGCTAACACTGTTACTCTCTATTCTATTAATCAGTGTAAATTTAGTGGTACCTGTTTACGCGACTGATGCGCCAATCATCGACCCGTATGAAGAAATAGTTCATGCAAAAAAAATCGAAATAACCGGAACTGCTGAAGCCAACGCTGCAATCAGCGCTGTAGGAGGACCTTACGAAATTTCACCGGTTACGGCTGACGAAAATGGAAAATTCTCTATTTCTCTTCCATTAATTGAGAACATCACCAATGAATTTAAAATCAAAGCCTATGGTAAAGACGGCCAGCCAAGTGAAAGCGTTACAATCACGGTTACAGAAAGCGCTGAGCAGGCTGAATCTAAAGAAAAAGAAACAGGAAAAGATTTAACAGCTCCAAATCCACCAATCATTGAAGAAATCAAAAGTCCGATAGATGCCGATGATTACACCATAAAAGGGACAGCCGAAGCAAAAAGCGCGATACAAGTTTCAGGCGATGACACAACGACCGCCAAAACAGATGACAATGGCAATTTTTCCGTAAAAGTAATATTAAAACAAAATGCGAAAAATAAATTTAAAGTGATTGCATTAGATGAAAGCAATAATGCAAGCCAAGGAGTAACAGTAAACATTGAAGAAAAAAGCGAAAAACCGGAAAAAAATACAGAAGACAAAATGCAAACTCCTCAAAAAGTATTTCCCGACGTTAAAGGACATTGGGCGCAAGATTATATAATGGATTTAAAAGAAAAAAACATCATTAATGGATATACCAATGGAGAATTTGGTCCAAACGACAACGTTACACGAGCTCAATTAACAAAAATCGCACTTCTGGCTTTTGAATATGAAGTCACCCAGCGCATTGAAGAAAAACCATTTAAGGATGTAGAAACAAATGCTTGGCACGCAATATATATTAAAGAAGCCAAAAAACAAAAAATAGTCGGTGGATTTGATAATAATACATTCAAACCGGACGAACCGATCACCCGCGCCGCTGCCTTAAAAATACTTTTGGAAGCTTCAAAAATCGACCTCTCCGACATTAAGAATGACGAAAATTTTCCTGACATAAATACTTCCGATTGGTACGCGATCTATACGGCATTCGGCAAAAAACATGAGATTATAAACGGTTACGCTGACAAAACTTTCGGTCCAGGCAATCCGATAACTCGAGCTGAAGTAGCAAAAATCACATTAAACTTGATTAATCTGAAAAAAGAGTTATTATCCAAACCTACAATCTAATAATCAGATTAAATTTTAAATTTTTAAAATCCATTTCATGCCCAAAAAAATCTCCGCGATAATTATTTCATTGCTTACATTAAGCACGATAATTATTCCAACAAATAAAATTTCCGCCCAATCTTCAGAAAAAGATTTAACGACTTATGTTTCCAAAGACCAAATTGCTGTTTTAGAATTCGATACTACCGATGAAAGTCAAAATAAATTTATCAAACAATTTGTTGATTTGTTTATTCAAAACATGGGCGCGACTACCGAAAAAGAACAGAAAATTGTAGATCACTTTCAAAAATTATTAACCACACCAA
Organism: Candidatus Peregrinibacteria bacterium GW2011_GWA2_33_10; assembly: GCA_000989565.1. Classification (GTDB taxonomy): domain Bacteria; phylum Patescibacteriota; class Gracilibacteria; order UBA1369; family GWC2-33-13; genus GWC2-33-13. The sequence goes on from LBOO01000019.1 coordinate 24,512, forward strand.
ATAAACTATTATTTACAGGTAATCTTGAAAATATCGACAAAATTGATTTCAGTAACGAAAATGATGTGATAGATAACCTTTATATAAATATTTTATTTTACGATAAAGACGATTATTTGAATTCAATCATTAATTTATTTCCAACTGACCAATTCACCATTACTCAAAAAAACGATATAACAACTGTAACTGATGAAGACGAAATGGATAGCATGTATATTTCTAAAATAAATGAAATCATTATTATCTCATCACAAAAATCAGAAATCGAAAAAGCTATAACTTTAAAAGTTGAAGATTCATTATTCTCAAATCCTGAATTAAAAATTTCCAAAGAAAAAATTGAAAAAAATCTAAAAGGCAAAAGTTTATTTTTTGGCTATGCAAATTTCAATAATGAAGAATTAAAGAAAAAAATTGAATTAAATCCAATCATTGCTTCACAATTACAATCACTTTTCCTTATTGATTCAATATCTCTTGGCATGAAAATTCTGGACAACGGATTATTATCAACATCGCTAATGGTAGGCAATCAAAATTATATAGACAATAAATACATCCCATTTGATACTTTCAAATACGATGTAGGATTTTACAAACAATTCCCGAATGAAGATGTCTATTATTTCACGGAAAATTTTAATTTAAAAGAAATAATAAAATTAACCGTCAAAGGATTCACTCAACAATCTTTAAATATACCTACATGGGGAGACGAGGAAAACGAAAAAATTAACCCGCCTACAGAAGAAGAAATCAACAAAAAAATCCAAGAAAGCTACCTACAATTTGAAACTGAAACAGGCCTAAACATCGAAAAAGACATATATTCTTGGATGGACAAAGAACTTGGTGTATCAATGCAGAATTCCAACACAGTAATACCAAGTATCAACATTTTAATTAACGCAGCAAGCAACCCGGAAGGGGCCAAAAAAGTAATAGGAAAAATAAATGAATCCATAACCGCAAATATCAAAAGCTTAATTGATTTAAGCGGTGGCGCGTATATCACATATGCCGAAAGAAAAAACGGAACCGGCATTTATTACGAAATGAAAATAGATTTATTGGAAATGTTGGCCGGCAGAGATGAAAAAATCAATAACTACAAAACATTGTTGGAAGGATTTATCCAACCGCTAATCATAAGTTTTGGCATTACCGAAGATAATATTTTCTTTATTTCCACAACACCGAAAATCACTGAAAAAATTGGAGAAGGATTACAAAAAAATGAAGATTTTGCTTCCATTTTAAAACAAATTGAATTAGGAAACGCAGGAATGGTCTACGTAAGTATAAAAAACATTCTTCAATACATGGATAAAATAAACAATCTATATGTAACCATGAATGCGCGTAAAGTAGATGCTAAAAATTTAAAAATTTATTATTCGATACTGGATTTATGCGATAAAGTAAAAGACATGATTTCAACAGGTTACGCGGAAAAATATACCCAAAGCAATACAACTTTCATCCAAACAAATACTGAAACACAAAATCAATCCCGATTCGCAAAACTGTTAAGCAACTTGGAAAAACAAGATTCGGACAGTGATGGCCGCAGCGATTTTGAAGAAATATTTATAAACAGAACAGATCCTTATACAAAAGATGAAATCAAAAAAAACGCGTTCGAAGACATAAACTCTAAAGAATGGTATTCACCTTATGTTTATTCATTGAATAATCAAGGAATTATCAGCGGTTATGAAGACAATAAAAATAACAAAACAACCTTCAAGCCGGACCAGCCAATTACGCGCGCGGAATTTATAAAATTAACAATTAAAGCATTTGACTTCCCAACTTCCTATGAAGATGTTCCTTACTCTGATATTCAATATGGAGAGTGGTATTTTCAATACGTATCCTCGGCTACTCAATTTGGTTTGGTCAATGGTTATCAAGATAATACTTTCAGACCATTCAATCCGATTACACGCGCAGAAGCTTTAAAAATCATATTATCAGCTCAAAAAATTAAAATCCCAAATAGCGAAAAAAATATTTTCACGGATACAGAAGGTCACTGGGCGCAAAAATATATTAACTATGCTTATGAAAACAATTTAGTTAAAGGCGTAAATGAAAAAACATTTGAACCAAACCGCCCGATCAACCGCGCTGAAGCCGCAAAATTAATCATAGAAGCGCAAAGTTATTATCTCCAAAATCTAAAAAACGAAACATTAGGAAAAGTTATAGACAGCAAAGTAGCTGAAATTCCTGTGATAGATAATTTCATTGATGAAAATACGGAAGAAATTTCTATAATCGAAGAAATTAAACCAGCGAATATAGGAGCTTTCGCACAGTGTTTAACGGATAAAGGATTTGTTTTATATGGAAACGACACATGCTCTTTTTGTACAGATCAAAAAAACCTGTTCAAGGACAGCGTTAACAAATTAAAAATTGTTGAGTGTCCTGAAGATCGGAAAAAATGTACCCAAGCAGGAATCACTGCCTTTCCAACCTGGATGAGTAAAGAAGCGAAAAAACATCTTGGCTACAGAGATTTCGCCGCGTTATCGGAAATGAGCGGCTGCGCGTTAAATTAATTAAATTAGCGATCAGGAATCAGAGATCAGCGATCAGGAATGAAATGCCCCGCATTGCGGGGTTCCTGATCGCTGATCTCTGATTCCTGATCGCTGCCCTCTGATCGCTACCCTCTGATCGCTGCCCTCTTGGCTTTTCCCCTCAAAACACGATAATCTATAAATACGCCCAATCATTGATTCTCCCCCCATGCAAACAACCTTCATCGGCCTCGACATTGAAACAACCGGCTTTGATCCCAGAACCGAAGAAATAATTGAAATAGCTTTAATTAAATTCACATATAACGACATATTCCAAAAGGAACTTATTGATATAAAATCATATCAATCTTTAGTAAATCCGCAAAAAAAAATCCCTCAAATAGTAGTGAATTTAACTAACATTGAAGATGAACATGTAAAAGACGCGCCACTTCTTTCCGATATTAAAAAAGAGATTTTAGAATTCATCGGCGACAATCCGATTTTCGGCCACAACATCTCTTTCGATGTTGAATTTCTAATAAAAAAAGGCTTTACCGAGCTACAAAACAATCTTCTTTTAGACACCATGGATATTGTTTCCATTGCTTTTCCCGAAGAACCTTCATACAGCCTTGAAACATTGAGTACAAAATTGAATTTAACTCATATAAATAAACACCGCGCTTACGATGATGTATTAGGCACGTTTTTTCTGCTTAAAGAAATTAAAAACAGTTTTGAGCTTTTAAAACCTCAAACAATAACTTCGATGCAACAGTTCCTTCAAAATAAAGATTGGCCTTGGAGTAAATTCTTTTCATATTTAAAACCAAGTGATGCTATCAAGAAAACTCAAAAAAACATTGAAAAAAAGGGCGAAGCCGCTTCCAACGAAAAAATTTTTAAACTTTTGGACAGTTTTATAAAAAAAAATACAAAAGTGATAGCTGAATGTGAAAACTATCATGTCGAAGAAATATATAAATTCCTGGCCAAAAAAAAGGACAAAATCATTATCGCGAGCAAAAATCTTCCACAAATTAACGATGAAAATGTACATATAATTTATCCTCAGGAATACTATATATGCCCTGACAGATTTCAAAAATTCATTGAAAAAAATTGCCTTTCATTTCCGGAAATCACTTTCGCTCTCAAATGTATGATTCAACTCAATGAAAATCCCGAATTTTTAAAACATGACTTAGCCTTATTAAGCGATGAAAAAAAATATTGGCAAGAAGTGGCTTCAGAAGAATTATTTTGCAAAAACTGCCAACACTTTCCTTTTAGCACAACTCATGACCACAATAAGGTTGTTTCAGCCACAAGCCATTTTCAATTTTTCAAAGAAACGATTAAAAATCCTGAACAATTTTTAGATCATAAAATAATTATTACAGATCTTGAAAATTTTAAGGAAAGTGCCTCTTATTCCTTAAATCAAAAATTCAAACTGAATAATTTCGATTATTTAATTAAACATTTAAAAAAAGACCTTTCACTAGATCAGGAATTTATAAATAATGTCCAAAATAAAATTGAAATAATCTTTGGACTTATCGGTATTATTCACGAAAAATTCCAAAAATTATCTGATTATAATCCAAATGAATTAAATATAGACAAAACCATAAAAAACTCCTTAGAATGGCAAAATTTATTTAAAAGCGCGATTAATTTGAAAGAATATTTAAAAGAAAAAAATTATTTCCAATTCGAATATAAAAAATTAATCGAAATTGCCGATAACTTTCATCAACAATTGGAAGAAGAAAACAAAAACTTACAAATAATCATTACCAATAACAAAGAAATAATTTTAGAATCAAAAGTTAAAGACCTGTCTTTTTATTTACAGAATAATTTTTGGCCGAAATTAAACAATTATTTTTTACTATCACCAAATATTTATTACAAAAATGAATCAGATTCAGGATTTTCCTACATTAAAACAGAATTAGGTTTATTAGGAGAAACTCCGACAGAAATATTTTTACCATTTGATACTGAGCAGAAATTGCCGTTCATATTAAAAAAATCTGAAGAAGAAGCTATAAATGAAATTATTAAAGAAAACAAAAATACATTTATAATTACAAGCTCGGTTACATCAGTAAAAAATATTTTTGGGCAGTTATCCGAAAATCTAAATAAAAATGAAGCCTTATTACTCGCCCAAAAACAAACCGGAGGAAACAACAAAATCATCCAAAGCTTTTTAAATGCCGACAAACCAACAATAATAATCGGCAATTATGATTTGTTTTCTTTTTGCGTCGAACAAATAATGCCTTTTATAAAAACAAAAAACATTCCAATATTAATAATCCACAAATTACTCTTTGATTCTCCCCAAAATATAAACTTCATACAAAATTCCACGAAATATAGAAACAGTTTCCTCGAATATTCTCTCCCCCGAACAGGTTTAACATTAAAAAAATCCATCGACCTCTTCTTCAAAAATAAAGGAGAAAAAATCTACGGACTGGACCCTAAATTCTTTAAAGATTACAGCGCGAAAATATTGAAAAATTTGCAGGGATATGTGGAAAGGAGGGATCAGGAATCAGAGATCAGCGATCAGGAATGAAATGCCCCGCAATACGGGGTTCCTGATCGCTGATCACTATCCACCCCCCAACTATATCCCCACCACAACTCACAAACTTTTCAAGCCGCATTTATTAAAATCGACTTTTTCACCCTTGCTTTTTTTTAAAACGCAAGGTAGCTTTTTTTCGCCCTTGAAAAAGAAAAATATGAAAAAAGAAGGAGAAAAAAAAGAAAAAATAGAATTTCACCCGCTTCGAGAATTGATGTTTGAAAAACATTTATTGATAACTTACCGTGCGGTCGGAATAGCGTTAAGCACAATCCTCATATTTGGAGGAATCGGATATTATTTAGATCTAAAAACTGGGAAAAAACCATTATTTCTGATTATCCTTCTAGTAGCAGCATTTCCGGTTATGCAAATCCTCATCATAAAATCCCTTAAGAATCTAACCAAAAAATATAATGAGCAACATCCCCGAAGTAAGTCTACCGGCGGAAAAAATAGCTGAAATAGGACCTATAACGCTCACAAACAGTTTTCTGGCAGCACTGATTGTTTCATTAATTCTAATCGTTTTTGCTTTGCTTATCCGAAAAAAAATAGGAATTGTCCCTAGCAGACTACAATTAATGCTAGAATTTGTTATTTCTTTATTTTTAGACAATTTAAAAGCAGCACTAAATAATAATGAAAAAAAAGCTCGCAAACTTCTCCCTCTATTTTTAACAATATTTTTATTTTTATTTATAGCTAACAATTTCAGCTTATTACCCTTATTTACAAGCATTATAACAGAAGAAAAAACAGCTATTTTCAGAACACCCCCATCGCATTTTGGTCTTACTGTTGCTTTGGCATTAGGAGTGGTTGTAACTTCTCACATAATGGCTCTGATTATTTCTCCATTTAAACATATAGGTAATTTCATAAAAATAATGCCTCTATTAAAAGCGCGGAGTATAAAAGATCTTCTCAACGCCTTATTGGAAATATTTCTGGGAGTTTTAGATATCGTAGGAGAAATTGCTAAAGTATTATCACTATCCGCTCGTCTATTTGGTAATATTTTTGCAGGAGAAGTAATGGTTATGATAATTACTAGTTTAGCCGTATTTACTCATTATATTGTGCCAATGCCATTTATCTTTTTAAGCGCGTTTTCAGGATTAGTACACGCATTTGTATTTCCTCTATTGGCTTTACAATTCATGTGCGGCACAATTCGTTCAGTTCAATCTTAAATTATTCTATATTTTATTTATTTAAAACTTTTTTAACCCCCAAAAAATATGGACGCAGAAGCAACTCGTTTACTGGCAGCAGGCCTTTGTATGGGCATTGGAGCCGTCGGACCAGCTCTAGGTGAAGGTATGGTAGCAGCCAAAACCATGGAAACCATTGGCCGCAATCCTGAAATAGGAGATAAATTATTTTCTAACATGATTGTCGCCATGGCGATTTGTGAATCTACAGGTATTTATTCACTTGTAATCGCATTAATTATCCTTTTTGCAGTTTAACTTATACATACTATGGAGGGTCTAAACAATTTAGGTATCGATTTCCAAAGTATACTTTTATATCTAGTCAATGTCGGCGTTCTGATCCTGGTTCTCACTAAGCTTCTTTATAAACCGGTTTTAAAAGCCATGGACCAAAGAAGAGAACACATCAAAAATTCAATTAATGAAGCCGACAAACTAAAACATGAATTTCAAAAAAAGTATGATGAGATGAATCAGGAAAAAGAAGATTTAAAAGCAAAAATGCAAGCTGAAATGCAAAAGCTGCAAAAATATGCTGAAGAAAAAAAATCTGAAATGCTCAAAGAAATTGAACTCGAAAGAGTCCGAATGATTGAAGAAACGCAAGCCGAACTTCAAAAGAAAAAAGATGAGCTCATTCCTGACATTGAAAAAAAGCTTATAATCATCATAAAAAAAGTAATCTTGGATTTTGTTCAGCATAAAGTTCCGGAAAATATTATTGAAGAAAGTATTACTCATTCTTTAGATAAAACAAAAAAAGAACTTTATTAAAAAATTAAATTTTAAAAATGCTTGAAAACCTTATTACATATTTTGTCACTGAAATTTTAAAATTTTTGGAAAATAATCAAAACTTTTTCGACTTGCACGAAAATCAAAAAAAAGAAAAACTTTCATCATTGTCTTTGCCGAAAAGTATTCAAAACTATCTAATGCAAACAGATTCGGACAAATTTATCAAAGAATTAAACGCGCTGGTTCATTTCCTAAAAAAAGAACCCCTACAAAAAAGTCATGATTGTCTTATTGAGGCGATTTGCGAATATTTCATAAAAGAATTCGCGGAAATTTTGGACGATCAAAATGAATATCTGGAAAATAAAAATATTAATGCTCTGTTAATTGATTTTCTTGTCAATAATTCATATCAGGAAATAACCGAAGCCATTGATAAATTTCTACGAAATATTGAACCCGAAACAAAATATATTGTTATTCAAGCACCTAGAAAACTAAATAAAGAAGTAAAAAAAGAAATCAGGAAAATATTATTGAAAAAATACAAATTTGCCTTTCCCATATTTCAAGTCAACTCTTCGTTAATAGGAGGCATTCGAATATTTATTGATGGAGAAACAATAGACAATTCATGGGCGGGAAAAATAAATAAAATTAATAATTTAAAAATAAAATAATTTAATTTAACTTGATTTAGAATTTAAATTTTACATATGTCTAACGATAAACTTTCATCCTTTCTCGATAAAATCGAAACTGCCCTGCTCGATACAAAATCATCGGAATCTGAAGGAGCACAAAAGCAAGGTGTTGTAAAATCCTACAAAGACGGCGTTATTCTTATCAAAGGTTTATCTGGATTAAGAATGGGCGAAGTTGTCACTGTTGAAGGCACAAACATTAAAGCTTTAGTGATGAATCTTGAAAAAGACACAGCATCAGCATTGGTATTGGAAGCAAGCGGAAATGTTCGCGAAGGGGTTTTGGTAACCGCCAATAATCAATTTCTTAAAATACCTGTCAGTGAGGAAATATTGGGAAGAATTGTGAATCCGCTGGGAGAAGTTCTCGATGGCGGAGGAACAATGCAAGCAAAAGAAAAATTGCCTTTGGAAAAAATCGCTCCCGGAGTAATCACCAGAAAATCAGTAAATCAGCCTGTACAAACCGGCATAGTGTCAATTGACTCATTAATCCCAATTGGAAGAGGACAACGAGAATTAATCATCGGCGACAGACAAACAGGAAAAACAGCTATTGCCATTGATACGATTCTCAATCAAAAAAATGAAAATATGATTTGTATTTATGTGGCAATCGCTCAAAGAGAAGCGAAAACTGCTCAAGTCATCCAAAGATTAAAACAAGAAGGAGCCATGAAATATACTGTTATTGTTTCCGCTCCGGCTTCATCTTCAGCTGTTTTACAATTCCTCTCGCCTTATGCCGGTTCAGCAATCGCTGAATATTTTTTGAACCAAGGAAAAGACGTTTTAGTGATTTATGACGATTTATCCAAACATGCCGTGGCATATCGCGAAATGTCGTTATTATTAAGAAGACCTCCGGGCCGCGAAGCGTACCCGGGCGATGTTTTTTATCTCCACAGCCGTTTATTGGAAAGGGCTGTTAAATTAAATGAAGAACATGGCGGCGGTTCAATCACTGCCTTGCCAATCATTGAAACACAAGCAGGAGACGTTTCCGCTTATATTCCTACAAACGTAATTTCCATTACAGACGGACAAATCTTCCTTGAATCCAATTTGTTCAACAAAGGCATCAGACCTGCCATTAACGTAGGTATTTCAGTATCCCGTGTAGGTGGTGCAGCCCAAACCAAAATTATGAAAAAAGTATCCGGAACCGTAAAACTCGATCTTGCTCAATATTACGAACTGGAAGCCTTCTCTCAATTCGCGTCGGAATTGGATGAAAAAACAAAAGCCAAACTGACTCGCGGAAAAGCCGTAGTTGAAGCTTTAAAACAAAAACAATATTCTCCATATCATTTATGGCAAGAAATATTGGTTCTCGAAGCAGCGACAAAAGGATATCTCGACAGCATTGAAGTAACGGAAATTCAAAAAAAAAAAAAGCCCTAAATTCCTTTTTCACCCAAGAATCCTAATAAATTATTAATTACAAATTACGGATTACTAATTACTAATTACCAACCATCCCCATGTCAGGAGCGCTCCTAGGACTACGTAAAAAAATCGGAAGCATAAAAAATACCAAAAAAATTACCAAGGCAATGCAATTGGTTGCTGCCAGTAAAATGCGTAATTTTCAAATAAAAGCTGTTTCTACAAGAAATTTTGTTGATGAATTATTAAATCTTTTGGAAAAAAATATAGCTCATGAAAATTCATTTACGGAAAAAAGAAAAGAAGGAAAAACTTTATTTGTTATTTATACCTCAGACAAAGGTTTATGCGGAGGCTTAAATAATCACATTTTACGTGCGTTAACCAATTCCGAAAAATGGAAAAACACAAAAGATAATGAAAAACTATTATTTACGATTGGAAAAAAGAGCAAAGACTTTGCTCGTAGCAACAAAATACCGGTAGATAAAAGCTTAACAGGTTTACCGGAAAAAATGACCAGCTTGGATGCTTTGGAAGTAATTAATGAAATTATGACTTATTGGACCGAAAAAAATGTTAAAGAAATCATTTTTTTAAGTCCTCATTACAAAAACTCATTCACTTATTATCCGACTTTCAAAACAATTCTCCCGTTTTCTCTTGATATGATAGAAAGCCATTTTAAACATAAAGAAGATAAAAAATCCGGAAAAATTGACCAATTTATGATTTACGAACCTTCTGAAAAAAGAGTAATTGAAGTTCTTTATGAAATGATTATAGAATCCACGTTTTTGCAATCATTTTTAGAATTAAAAGCATCCGAATATTCAAGCAGAATGATCGCCATGCAAAGTGCGACTGATTCTGCGGATAAAATCATCCACCAATTAACCTTGAATTTCAACAAAATGCGCCAAGCCGTTATTACCCAAGAACTTTCTGAACTTATCGGCGCCAGCGAAGCAATTTCGGAAGAAGAATAAACTTATAAAATTTGCTATTAAATCATTATACACTTTAGAACCTTAATACATAAACATGAATACTTTAAAAAAATTACCGGTTGGCAAAATTGTCCGAATTATCGGAGTTGTTGTCGATGTATATTTTGAAAATCATATCCCCGAAACTTATGCTGCTCTTCATGTCAAGAATGAAGACGGTAGCATTTTAGTTCTGGAAGTTCAGTCTCATCTTGGAGGCGGAGTTGTAAGAACAGTTTCAATGAGCACAACCGATGGACTTGCTTGCAATCAAGAAGTTACCGACACACTGAAAGAAATTGAAACACCTGTTGGAAAAGCAACTCTAGGCAGAGTTTTCAATGTAACCGGTGATCTGATCGATGGAGGTCCGAAATTATCTGATGACGTTGAAAAAAGGTCAATTCATGCGGTTCCTCCCCCATTAACGGAACAAAGTGAAAAAATCGAAATTCTTGAAACCGGAATTAAAGTAATCGATCTTTTATGTCCATTCATAAAAGGGGGAAAAATCGCCCTGTTCGGAGGAGCCGGAGTAGGAAAAACCGTAGTTATGCAAGAACTTATCCATAACGTAGCCATGGCGCACGGAGGATATTCGGTATTCGCCGGAGTAGGAGAAAGAACACGTGAAGGGAACGACCTTTTAAAAGAAATGAAAGAAAGCGGAGTTATTGATAAATTAGCTATGGTTTTCGGACAAATGAATGAACCTCCCGGCGCTCGTATGCGTGTAGGATTCACAGGTCTTTCAATCGCTGAAAAATTCCGCGACGACGGACTTGATATATTGATGTTTATCGACAATATTTTCCGTTTCACTCAAGCAGGCGCTGAAGTATCGGCTTTGCTTGGAAGAATGCCATCAGCGGTGGGTTACCAACCAACACTTGCTACAGACATGGCTGTACTACAAGAAAGAATCACATCCACTAAAAAAGGATCAATTACATCAGTACAAGCGGTTTATGTACCGGCGGACGACTTAACCGATCCTGCTCCGGCAACAACATTCGCGCATCTTGACGCGACAATCGTACTTTCCCGCCAATTATCCGCTATTGGTATTTATCCTGCGGTAGACCCTCTTGATTCCAATTCACTGGCTTTAAAAGAAGAAATAGTTGGAGTTGAACATTACCGAATTGCGACTGAAGTACGCCAAATATTACAAAGATATAAAGAGTTGCAAGATGTTATTGCCATTTTAGGTATGGATGAATTATCCGAAGAAGACAAAAAAACAGTAAACCGAGCCCGCAAAATACAAAAATTCCTAGCTCAAAACTTCTATGTGGCTGAGCAATTCACAGGAAAAACAGGAGTTTACATCAAACGCGAAGACACAGTAAGAAGCTTTAAAGAAATCCTGGAAGGCAAATACGACCATATCGACGAACAACACTTCTACATGTCCGGTACAATCGAAGACGTAATTGAAAGAGATAAAAAAGAAAACAAATAATTGCAAATATCGTAATTCGTAATGGAATCCTTTTACTGATTACGCATTACGAATTACGAATTACGATTCCATAATCACATTCATGACTAATCACTTATTCAAACTCACAATCAGAACGCCGGAAAAAGAAATTTTCAATGACGAAATCAATTCCGTCTACCTCTCAACCGAAGAAATGGGCATAATGGGTGTTTATTCACGCCACGCTTCATTGACAGGCACGATTTTATTCTCCCCAATCCGAATCAGCATGAAAAATTCCGAAGAAAATTTTGTTACCCGAAGAGGAATATTCATGATGGATAACAAAGAGAATCACGCCCGAATTTTATGCTTATCATGCGAACAACGAAATGAAATATCCTATCAAAGCGTAAAAGAATATTTAAATTATATCGAAGAATTAATGCGAAAAGGTAAAAATTTAAATCAATATCAATTTAAATTCCTAGCAAGCGAAAAAATAGCCCTCGAGCATAATTTGAAGGAATTGGAGAAAAAAAAGAAATAAAGATTTAAAAAAAATATTGCTAAATTAATAAATTTTTAATATCAATACTAAATTTATCTCCCTTTTCTTTTACAAAATCAGCCAAAGGAATCTCTAAAACAAAACAAGCACCTCGCCTTGGCCGGTTTTTGTATTCTGAATTCTCTTCCACTCCGGGAATCAAACGTTCATCTGTAGGCAAACCTCCATTAGATATTAATTTTAACGAACATCCCAAATCCTCCATTTTTTCCAACGCCCCACCTAATCCGATTCCGGTGCTACCATTGCCGCTACAACCCATTTCAAAAATTTTAGATTCCATACATTCCTTTACACCTTTGCCATTATCCTTAATTTCCAATTTAATAATGCCGCTTTCACCCAAAGAAACATCCAACAAAACTTTTGTCGCCAATACATCCCCATGGCTTAAATTCTTTAAAATATTCAAAATTAAATTACCGATAATATCTTGATTTACAAAAACTTTTTTTCCACATACATTTTCAGAAAAAACGATTTCTATTACAATATTTCTTGCTAATTCGGAAAATATCGCCTCATTTGAAATTAATTCTTCAACAAAAATATTTTTTCTTTCTCCTAAAGCTCCGGCTCTATCTACAATATATTTTAAATCTCCAATCGCGTATCTACTTTTATCAATACAACCTTCAAGTAAATTCCTTATTACGCTTAACTTTTCATCATTTAAATTTGATTTTACTGCCAACGAAAACATACCTTCCATCTGACACAAAGGCTCCATCAAATCATGCCCGGCCCTTGCAAAAAAATCAGTTTTCTGATCATTTAATAGGTCTCGAATATAACTTAATAATTTTTTTACTAATTGATATTTTTCTTCAAAACTTAAATCGGAATTATTTTTTATATCATCTAAAACACTCTGCGCTTCCATAACAAAAATGCGCAAGTCAACATTAGGATCTTCAAAATTATCAGACCCATCCTTTATTAATGTTGAAAAGCCATATCCATTCTCTAAATCTGATTGTGTATTTAAATTTATCATAAATACAAATAAACATCCGGATCTTATTCATAACATAACAACAGAAAAAAGTCAAGGAAAGCCTTAATTTCCCTTCTGTAAAAACCTTACCTACACGAATAACGGCCTGCATGGTTGACAAATTTTAAAAACAACATATAATAAAACTCTTTTAATCCCAATCATGCTATCCACAAGAATTGAACCTTATAAAAAAGAACAAACTCCAAATGAAGGGAAACGCCTAATATCACAATTGCTCGGGATGGATAAACCATGTGAAAATTGCAGCAATATAATAACATTAATCCGCCCTGAAGATAATTTAGAAGTATTTGATCTTACTTCTCTGTATAAGGAAAAATGTAAAAAAATAGCAGAAATCCGGAATGATCCTTCCATACCGTCTGAAATACAAGAAAAAATAACTAAAAATTTACGTCAAGAAGTCCAACAAAAGATTATCAATATCAGAGAAAGAGTCTTTTATATTTTAGATATTATTTTTGGATCTTTGGATTATTGCAAAAGAAATAGCACATATTCAATATTCCCAAAAATGAAATATCGCAATAATGAGGAGGTATCAAAAAATATTGATTCTCTCGCAGAAAATCTCCCTCCAACAATTAAAAACTGGCTTTATATTTGCATATATGACATGATTAAAAATATAAAAAAAGTGGAAAAATTAAAAAATTATCCGAGTCAAGAAAAAAAAAGTTTACTGGAACATTTATGTAAAAAACCGATTTCAGGGAAATGGACGGCATCGTTCAAACATCCGTTTGCACCCATGTTTTTACTACAAAAAGAAGACGATTACAATAAATTATTGAATTATAAAATTTCTTCTGCCGGAATTTACATGGAAAATGAAAAATTAATAGCAATAAATTCAGAAAAAATAAAGGATGACTTAGAAAAAATAAAGTCCGTAGTTCGACATGAATCTCAACATTCATATTTTGATTCATTAAAAACAGATATACTATATTATTATTTAAATATCCCTATAACTCGCACCTTGTCCTCAAAAAAAAGTAGAAGCTTTATCTCTGAAGGGGAAAGTCCCAATTTGATTTTAAAGCAAATAGAATATGTTTTTCGGCACGAATTAAGCAAAATACTTGAACAAAAAACTAAAAACGAAATTTTGGCATATTTAAAGAATTCTGCAAAAGGACTGGAACATTTAAAGAATTTTCAAAAAATAAAAACCACTAAAGACAGCCTCGAAACTAATTATGATTATTCATTTTTTTTAAGAAAAAACATAAAGAAAGCCATTGAAGAAAATAAAAACCTTCCTGAGAACTTTTCCAAAATAGTAGATGAATTATTAGAACACTTAACGGAAAGTGAATATTTTCGCATAATTGATAATGCTCAAGAACATATCGAAGTTTTTTCCCAAAGAGATCTGAATATATTGGCTTTAACCGAAATAGATGAATGGGATGATTATGTTTATCAAAAATCCGATAAAAAAGTCCCCCGCGACACTTTTGCGATACATACGGGAGGAAGCTTTATTCTATATGACGATAAGCCTGAAGGTTTACTTGCGCGAATAGGAAAAAACAAAAGTCTTGTAACTCTACTTTTAAATCTTTGTTATCCTTGGAAATACAAAAATCTATGGAACTTAGAATAAACAAAAAGCCAATAATATTCTACAAATCTATCCCCCAAAACGCTCTAACCAATATTCCGATCCCAAAACTGAATGCCGCAACTCCAAGGCTTATTAGAGCCATCTCGCTAAAATGTTTTTTAAAAGGTAAATCTTTGGCAACTGAAATATAAAAAGTAAATAAATATATGATTAAAATAGCGTTAAATAAAGTTATTCCCAAAGAAATAAGAACATTCTCGAGCAATAAAAAAGGCATTATTAAAATCATCACAGTGATCAAATAAGCAAAACCTGTATAAATAGCTGATTTTAAAGGTTTTTTATTATTTTTTTCTTGCTTCACGGATAAATATTCCGAAGCTGCCATGGAAAACGAAGCAGCGATTCCGGTAATAAAACCGGCAATTGCAATAATGTCGGGATTTTGCAAAGCAAAAGTAAAACCCGCCAAAGCTCCTGTCAATTCCACCAAAGCATCATTAAGACCCAATACCACCGAACCGGCATATTCTAATTTTTCTTCATGTAATAAATTTAATAATTTCCGCTCATGTTCTTCTTCATCTTTTTCAATTTTCTTAGCATCTTCAATAAAATTACCTAAAAAATTATAATTCACCTGAGCGTTTTTTTCACCCTTTTCCATTAATTTAAGACCAAAAGTCAAACCAAAAATTCTGGAAAGAAAATAATACTTAAAAATCATCCATTTTGAAGGTTCCACATCTTGCTGAGACAAACTTTTCCAAAATTCATAATGTTTAAGCTCATCATCAGCAATTTCATCTAAAATTTTTTTGTTTTCATTTTTTTTAATATTTAAAGCCAACTTTTTATAAATAAAATACTCTGTAATCTCATTTTTCTGTGCTTTTAATATAGCCGGCTTATTTTGCTCATAAATATTGTGCATATAAAAACAATAATAATATTTTTTAAATTTAGAACAAATTTCAAAAAAACTCCAATATCAAAAACCAATTATAAATCAACATTCAAAAATGTTCTTACGATGATACCAATTAAAAAACTAAATAACGCTACTCCCAAACTGATCAACACCATCTCATAAAAATATCTTTGGAAAGAAATATTTTTGACAACCGAAGCATAAAAATTAAAACAAAAAATAATTAATAGCCCATCTATAAAAGTCACAAACAAAGCTAAATAGACATTATGAAAAATCAAATAAGGAGAAATAAGTATAGAAACAGTCAACAAATAAGTAATTCCGGTATAAAAGGAAGACTTTAACGGACACTTTGTGCTTCTATCATGTTTATTCGCCAAATAATCTGAAGCAGACATTGAAAAAGCAGCGGCAATTCCGGTTACAAGCCCTACACTAGCTATCACATGAGTATTTCTCAAAAGAAAAGTCAAACCCGCCAAAGCTCCTGTTAATTCAACCAAAGCATCATTCATTCCCAAAACAATAGATCCTATATAATTTAAACGCTCCTCATTCAGCATATTTAATAAATATTTTTCATGTACTTTTTCATCATTCTTTATTTCATTAAACTTATTGGAAAACTGGGAAAACTTATCATAAAACTTCTGAGAAATTTTTTCATTTCTTTCTAATAATTTAGTACCAAAAGTTATACCTAGAATTTTAGCAATATAATAATATTTATAGACCTTCCACTTTGAAGGTTTAATATTCTTACCGGTGATTTTATGTAAAATATTATAATGTTTAAGTTCATCAGAAGCCATCTTCAATAATACTTCTCTATTTCCTTTAAATTTAATATTTTTTCCCAATTTTTTATAAATATAATACTCTGTAATTTCATTTTTCTGTACTTTTAAAACATCACTTATAACCTTATATGACAAGCTTTGAGATAACAGATTTTCCATCATTTAAGACTTAACGAATATAAATAGTCAACACTTCTCCTGTAATAATATAGTTATACATTATATTCCTCCCTTATCAAGTCAATTTCATCCCGTAAATCCGCCGCCTTCTCAAACTCCATATTCTGTGCCGCCAAATCCATTTGAGTTTCCAAATGCTTAATTAATCTACTCATTTCCTCTTTCGGCACCTTGGTAACATCAAGATGTTTTTTTCTTTTATCTGAAGCTTCTTTTCTCTCAATTTGAATATCTCTAATCGCTTTTTTAATAGTTTGAGGAGTAATACCATGTTTTTCATTGTATTCCATTTGAATTTTTCTCCTTCTTTCAGTTTCGGAAATAGCCTTTTTCATACCATCGGTAATTTTATCCGCATACATAATTACATGTCCGTTAATATTTCTCGCTGCTCTTCCAATTGTCTGAATTAAAGCGCTTTCCGAACGCAAAAACCCCTCTTTGTCCGCGTCCAAAATTCCGATCAAAGAAACTTCCGGCAAATCAAGCCCCTCGCGAAGCAAGTTAATACCAACTAAAACATCAAATTTCCCCAATCTTAAATCTCTTAAAATTTCGATTCTTTCCAAAGTATCGATTTCCGAATGCAAATATCGAACTTTAATGCCTCTCTCAATCATGAATTCAGTCAAAGATTCCGCTTGTTTCTTTGTCAAAGTAGTTATCAATATACGTTCTTTCTTTTCAATTACCTTATGAATTTCATCCAACAAATCAGGAATTTGCTTTTCTTTTAAACATACACAACCTGATTAATATGCCTCTCAAATTCTTCAAATTTAAGCGGACGATTATCATAAGCCGAAGGCATCCTCCACCCATAATCAACCAAAGATTGCTTTCTCGACAAATTTCCATTATGCATTCCTCCGATTTGAGGCACGGTCATATGCGATTCATCAATAAACATCAAAAAATCATCAGGAAAATAATCCAGCAAAGTTGCAGGCTGCTCCCCTGCTTCCCGTTGCGACAAATAACGGGTGTAATTTTCAATTCCATTGCAATACCCCGTTTCCAGCATAATCTCAATATCATATTCCGTTCTTGTCTTTATTCTCTCAGCCTCTATATCCTTACCAATACTTTTCAAAAATCGATATCTTTCATCAAGTTCTTTTTTAATTCCTACAATAGCTTTTTGCACTTTTTCAAGACTTGCCACATCATGCTTAGCCGGAAATATAGTAATTTCTTCCAATTCCTGCAAAATTTCTCCTGTAAAACTATCGGTTTCCACAATTTTCTCAATCTCATCTCCAAACATTTCCAACCGAAACAAAGTATCCGAAGAAGGCGGAAAAATCTCAATCACATCACCAAGAACATTAAACATCCCTTGTTTAAATTCCAAATGCGAACGTTGATATTGGATATCGGTTAATTGACGTAAAAATTTATCTCTAACCCTTTTTTCACCTACTTTTACTGTCAAAGCCAAATTTCCATATTCCTCACTATTCCCCAAACCATAAATACAAGAAACCGAAGCCACGATCAAAACATCCCTTCGTGTCAAAAGATTGGTAGTAGCCGCATGTCGAAATTTATTAATCTCTTCATTAATGGAAGCATCTTTCTCAATATAAGTGTCGCTATGAGCAATATACGCTTCCGGTTGATAATAATCATAATAAGAAACAAAATAATTCACCGCATTTTCCGGAAAAAATTCTTGAAACTCGGAAGCCAACTGCGCCGCCAAAGTTTTATTATGCGCGATCACCAGAGTCGGTCTTTGCATTCTTTCTACAATTGAAGCCATGGTAAAAGTCTTTCCCGAACCCGTAACTCCAAGCAAAACCTGCTCTCTCACTCCTTTTTCCAAACCCTTAACCAATTTTTCTATAGCCTGCGGTTGATCACCCGTAGGCTTAAAATTTGAAACCAAATTAAATTTTTTCTCAATCATTACTAAAAATTTTAATATCAAAAACAATAGAGTGCGATAAATAATAAAACAAAATTTGACAAAAATCAAATAAAATCCGGAGTTTTAATCTAACCACTATGGCTTTCCAAAATTTTTAATGTTACAATACATCCGCCAAAAAGCCAATTTACATGAATTACACAACAAAAAATACCAATACCGACTCTTACTCCATCTTTGAAATAGCCGGACCTATCATGATCGGTCCGTCAAGCTCGCATACAGCCGGTGCTTGTAAAATAGGACAAATGGCCAGAGCGCTTTTTCATAAACAACCGGGAAAAGTGACATTTATTCTCCACGGATCATTCGCCGAAGTTTATCAAGGCCATGCCACGGACAAAGCTTTGGTAGCCGGAATTATACGACTAAAAACAGGCGATCCGAAAATAAAACATTCCTTTGAATTGGCAGCAAAAAAAGGTATTGAATTTCAATTTAAAAAAGGAAATCTAGGTCCCGAATATCACCCGAACACAGCCAAAATAATTATGGAAAAAAATGGACGTCCGAACATGACGGTAATTGGCTCTTCAATAGGCGGCGGAAAATCAAAAATCGTAAAAATAGACGATTTTCCTGTAGACCTGAACATCCAAGCCGGATTCAAAACAATCGTAGTCTGGCACGATAACAACAAAACCCATTTAACTCAATTATGTAACAAAATAGAAAAAAACGGCAACAATATCCACAATATTCAAACCACAACAATCAGCAAAGAAGCAATCAGTATAATCAACACCGACGGCCCGGATTTTACTCTCAGCGAAATAAAAAAACTCGAAAAACAAAAAGGAATCAAAGAAATCCGCTCCCTAATTAAATTACAACAATAATTCCTAACCATCCCCACTGCCACTAACCTTATATCCCATGTTTTCTGTCACAGGTCACTGGTCACGGGTCACTCCTCCACATGTACAACTTCCAAAGCGCAGAAAAACTCCTCGACCTTTGCTCTTCGCACAAACTTCCAATATCCGAAATAACCATACTTTACGAAATCAACAATAGTAAAAGTGAAAGACACGAAGTTTTAGAAAAAATGACCAGAGTTTACCAAGTTATGCAGGAAGCAATCCAAAAAGGATTAAAAGATAAAAAATCTTCATCTTTTGGCATGGCTTCAGACAATGCTAAATTAAGTTTCAAATTATTGGAAAAAAATCAAAAAACATTATTGAGTCCATTGGCAATCAAAGCCATGGCGTATGCAATCGCAACCGGAGAACATAATTGCAAAATGGGACGAATAGTTGCTTTCCCCACGGCCGGAGGATCAGGAGTAATACCGGGAAGCATTATCGCAACACAGGAAGAATGGGAATTAAGTGAAAAAAAAGCCATAAACGCATTATTCACAGCTACGGGAATCGGTTTAATTATTGCGAAACAATCCACATTCTCCGCTGCGAAAGCAGGTTGCCAAGCTGAAGTTGGAGCAGCCACGGCAATGGCTGCCGCGGCGCTAACGGAAATGCGCGGAGGCACCCCTCAACAAGCCATAAACGCCGCAGCACTAGCTCTAAAAAACAAATTAGGTTTAGTCTGTGATCCATTAGGCGGTTTAGTGGCAGTCCCATGCATAAAAAGAAACGGCCTCGGCGCAGTACACGCCCTCGGCGCCTCGGATCTATCCATCGCCGGCGTAAAAAGCTTCGTCCCATTTGACGAAGTAGTACAAGCCATGAACAACATCGGCGACCTCATGTCCGAAAAATTAAAAGAAACCGCCCTCGGCGGCCTAGCCACAACAAAAACAGGATTAAAAATAAGAGAAAAAATGAAGCTACCGAAAATAAAAAAACGTTAAATCTAAAAACAATTTCGTATATAATAGCAAAATCCGTATCTTTTACGAAAACACGTCGTATAGAAACGAGTTATGGCGAAATGCATTTTTTCTCGTTATTTAGATTGTTTCCTTCTGATCTTCTTTTTAGAATAAGGAAGGCAAAATAAGATTTTCTTTCTTAATTTATAGAGGGGAAATATGGTGTCCTTCGGACGCTTTATTAGATAAAATTCTTACATGAACAATACTGATGTAAACACTACAAAATTAAAAGGCAATATTTGGAAACTCTACTTGTATGAGACCCTGTATAGTTTAATGTTTTATACTCCAATTATTGTCTTATTTTACCAAAAAAATGGATTATCATTAGCACAAATAATGATAATCCAATCTTTTTCTTCGATTGTGTGGATATTAATGGAAATTCCATCAGGATACTTCGCTGATTTAGTTGGAAAAAAAATTTCTTTAATGCTCAATGGAATCTTTGCATTTTTAACAATGTTGACACTTGGACTAGGAAGCAATTTTTATTATTTTCTTTTAGCGGCTTTGTTTTGGGCACTAGCTGGAGTTTTTATTTCCGAATCGCCAGTGTCTTGGGAGGGGTTTTAGGTGGAATTGATTTAAGGTATCCTTTTTTAATTGCACTGCCTTTTTATATATTTTTAATACCTTTGTCTCTCAGCTTGTATGAACCAAAACAACATAAAGAAACATCAACGGAAAATCATGCCTTCGATTTATTAAAATCAATTAAAAAAGCAATTTTCCAAAATAAAAAAATAAGACAACTCTTAATTTACTCGGCAGTGATTGCAGGTGCTATAGACGTTGCCTACTATCTTTATCAGCCATATTTTGAACTGTCTGGTTTAGATGTTGTATATTTTGGATTGGTTTTTGCGGCATTTAATTTTATTGAGGCTTTTAGTTCAAAATACTCATATTTTATCGAAAAACGGCTTGGACAAAAATTTTCCCTTATTTTATCATTTATATTAGTGAGTCTCTGTTATGTACTGATGGGAAATATCATTTTTATTTTTGGTTTTGTATTTGCCTTTTTGCTTCAATTTGTTAGCGGGTTTTCATCTGTTGCAATTTCTGATTATGTTAATAAAGAAACTGATTCAAAAATTAGAGCCACTGTTTTATCCGTGAAAAGCGTTTTTAATAGCATTTTTTATGCTTTAATTGCTCCACTTATTGGGTGGCTTGTTGATATTTATACTTTACCGCAAGTTTTAACCATCATTGGAATAGTTATTTTATTATTTGGAATAGTTATTTCCATATTATTCTATGGAAACATAAAAACAATAAGGAGTTTTGGCTCAAAAAATTCACCCCTTTAGTTCCCAGTATGAGAGAATTATCTCGGACTTTTTGGTAAAGTCTATGGAGACGGTATGACATTTCACACCCTAGCCGTGTCATTCATCGTAAATGGAGGC
>LBOO01000020.1 GCA_000989565.1 Candidatus Peregrinibacteria bacterium GW2011_GWA2_33_10
ACAGTGAAAATATAATAAAAAATATATCAACAAATCCAACTTTAATTGGTTCTGATTATGCGGGAGACGGTTCCCATATTAACTCCGATTGGAAAATCGTTAGCACAAACAATTGTACGAACGGAACGCTTGTTTGGTCAAAAAACGATGATACCACAAACAAAACTTCTATTACTATCAATGCGGAAAACGGTAATTTCACCGGTGCTTTATCCGGATCATCGAATTTAGATTACAACACTACTTATTACTCATGTGTCAGATATAATAATTCCGTAGATTCCAATTGGTCATCACCTAAATCATTTATTACGCAGAAAGATAATACCGGAGCTGTAACTTATAACTGGGACTTCAATACCTCTTCAGAATATACTGTCGCAATTGGAAAAACACAGATTAATGGCGGAGTTGGCAGTTTAGTTGATTTAGGAGGAGGAACTTATACAACCGCGCCTTATGAAAATATTAAAATTGATGTAAATAACTATTTTATAAATTCCAATGATATAATCAGTTTTACACAAACTTCCGGTTTAAATTATGAAGGGCAAGCAAAATATCATCTGTCTTGCGATGGTGCCAGCTGGTACTATCATCCTTCAGGAGAAGGAAGTTGGACTTTGGTAGACGAGGTAATCTCCACGAATATGTCTACAGCTTCGGTTGTGAATGGATATATCGGAGATTTTATAAGCGATATAGGGGGTACTTGCAACGGGGGATTGCGATTGAGGGCTTATTTAATTTCAACCGGAAATCAAGCAGTGGAAGTTGATAATGTCGCGATAAAATACTTCGGTCCCGCTACTCCAACAATTACAAGTCCTCTTGATGCGGCAATTTCCATTAATCGATCTCCAACCATAACAAGTTCAGCCTTTTCAGGCAGTTATATTCATTTAAGTTCGGACTGGGAAATTTATGATAATGTTGGTTTAGATGCTTCAAACAGAGTGTGGTATAAAACAAATGATGAAATAAATAAAACAAGTATTGTAGTTAACTCAACCAATGGAACTTTTGAAAATTCTTTATCCGGCAATTCCAAACTTAATCCGAATACGCAATATTTTGTTCGGGCAAGGCATAAAAACAGTCAGGGATATTCCGGATGGAGCAACTCTGTTTCATTTACTTCAACAGTTAATAATGTTCCGGCCACTCCCACAAACGAATCTCCATCCAATAACGCGACAGGCGTAGTGTTTACGCCCGCTTTATCCGCATCTTCATATTCTGACGCAGACAATGATAGTCATTTAGAAACTCAATGGCTGGTTTATAATACTTCTGATGACTGTACAAATAATACATTCGGCAGCGCGGTTATTAACTTAAGTTCTTTAACGAATTTAACTTCTTATGTTGTTTCTCCGTCTCTATTAAGTAATTCGACTTATTATTGGAGGATGCGCTATAAAGATCAATATAATGATTGGAGCAATTATAGTTCCTGTACTTCTTTTAACACTTTGGCCACTATGCCGGATAATCCGGTTAATCTTTTGCCGGCGGATAGCGCGGTAAGCGTTGCTTTAAACGCAACTTTGCAAGCTACAGATTTTAATGATGATGACGGAGATAGCCATCAATCTTCACAGTGGT
Organism: Candidatus Peregrinibacteria bacterium GW2011_GWA2_33_10; assembly: GCA_000989565.1. Classification (GTDB taxonomy): domain Bacteria; phylum Patescibacteriota; class Gracilibacteria; order UBA1369; family GWC2-33-13; genus GWC2-33-13. Next base: position 1,609 of record LBOO01000020.1, read on the forward strand.
TGATTTATAGTAGCAATGACAACTGTACCAATAATCTTTCTCCTATTACGGATAGTTCAACAGATAATGTTAATTTAACTGCTTATACAGTTGGTTTGAGCGGAAATTCCACATATTATTGGCGGGTGCGGTATCAAGATAATCACAATAACTGGACTGATTACTCTACTTGTACTTCTTTTTCGACTTTAGCAACAACTCCCAGTACTCCTACAAATCAAACTCCCGCGAATGCAGCGGTAGACGTGGCTATCAGGCCTACGTTAGCGGCTTCCGCTTTTTCTGACGCGGACGGCGATACCCATCTAGCTACCCAATGGCAGGTTTTTACTTCCTCTGACGATTGTACAAATAACACTAATTCTTCTGTGAATAGCGGCACTGATTCCGTTAATCTTACCAGCTTAATTGTTAATCAAGGCATCCAGCCTTTAACAGGTAATACTCAATATTTCTGGCGCGTTCGGTATCAGGATATTCGCAATAACTGGACTGATTATTCTTCCTGCACCTCTTTCACCACCATTCCTACGGTGCCGGATCAACCCACTATCACTTCCATTGCCAATGGCTCTACCAATATTAAAAGAAGACCTACTATTACCGGCAGCTCTTACGTTAGCCCTCAACCTCATCTCTCCTCTGATGTTCAACTTTCCACTGATGCTGCTTTTGGCTCTGTTATTGCCGATTGTGTTGATTATGTTGGCGACAATAAAGAATCTTTAATTGTCAATCCATCCAACTGCGTCTTTACTCCATCGGTTCAAGCGTTGGACATTAATACGGAATACTTTGTCCGTTTGCGTTATTCCAATTCCAATGGCGATAGTATTTGGAGCAATACGGTTTCTTTTACCACCACTTATCCCAGAGTCATTCAAAATATCTCCAATCAAACATGGAATAAAAACACCTCTCTGGCTTCCGCTTTTAACCTCGATAATCATTTCGCACTCACTGAAGGCGAGGCTATTACTTATACAGTCTTGAACACACCGCAATTTATTACCATTACCATTAATCTCAATCATTCCGTTTCCTTCTCTGCTTCCGCCAATAAAACCGGTGAAGCTGCCGTTATATTCCGCATGACCGATGCTTATGGCTCTTTTATTGATTCCAACCCTGTTACTCTGCTTGTTATTGATCCTGATGTTGGTTCGGATTTGGGTTCCAAAGATAATATTCCGGATTTGCCTGATGATGATCCGGATATTGACGATCTCCCTGATGATCCGCAAGACCCGGGCATCAGTCTACCGGGTGAGGACGAACATGATTCTCCGGATGAAGATAACCCCGAGTCAAAAAGCGGTGAAGATGAGGCCCCCACTAATGACGACATTACTGATCCGGGTTCTGATCCCGAAATTGAACCTCTTATTGATTCTGATATTATAGATTATCCTGATTTCGAATTCGATTTCCCTGAAGAAGACCTCGAAATTATTGATATTGTTGATGACGGAATAGACTGGGAATATGATTTACCTTTAACGGATGGCTTAAAACCGATTATTGTCGATACCAACCTGCCGGATGATGAGATTGAAGATGTGCTGCCGGATGATGAAAATGTTATTGATAATCCTGTAGTTAATCCTGTAGATAATCCTGAGGATGTTATTATAAATATCCCTGAAGATAAAGAAAAAGACGGAGAAATTAAAGATGAAGAAATAAAAGACGAAGATCAAGATGTTCCTGAAGATAAGGAAGAAGAAAACAAAGAAATTGAAGACGATAATAATATTGAAGATATTGAAGACGACAATATCCCTAACGAGGAAGATACTTTGAAAGAGGTTGCGGAAGAGGATTCGGATGCCTTTAAAATAACAGTGCCGACATTGGTTTTGATCTATGACGATAAAAATATTGATAATGGCGATTTGCCCGATAATGAAACAATCCCTTCTAAAACCATTACCAATACATTAATTGGCCAAGATTATGAAATAACCGTGATGTCTGACAAGGATAATGATGGAGTTAGCGACCTCAAAGAGATGCAAATTGGAAGCGACCCCCACAATAGAGATAGTGATAGAGATGGTATTTCAGATTATGATGAGATTGAAATGAGTCTAATGGTCAATAATCCGGATAGCGATTATGATGGATTCTGTGACCTAATTGAAATTGAAGCAGGCTCGGATCCGTTAAAGTCATCATCAGTTCCAAACGATCTGAACGGTAATCAAATCAATGATGATTGGGAAAAGGAATTTAATATTGAAGTTTTAAATGGCTGGCAAGATACAGATGCGGATGGATGCAGTGATAAAATTGAATATCAATATTTGTCTAATCCTTTAAATATTGATTCTGATAATGACGGATATTTGGATTGTGAAGAAATACTTGAGTTCCGCACAGATCCTATGGACTTTAATAGCAAACCGGACAAATTGGATGAATTAAAAATTACCAATTGGAATTGGAAAGATTCAACCAATGATTTTTCTCCATTATTTAAAGGCACCGGCCCAAAAAATATCAATATTGAGTTATGGATAGAAGGTGGAGATGGACAAAAACAAAATATAGCTTCAAGCAAAATTTTTGCCAATAATAAATTTGTAATTGTACCAAAAGGAAAAATTAAAGATGGCAATTATGTATTTTATGTCAATGGATCTCATAATGGTAAAATTATGCAATCCAATAGAATTTTATTGTCGATAGATTCGAAACTGGGCATTAATAAGCCGGAAGTAAAGAGATTGGGTTCGGTTAATATTTTGAAAGATGTTCGTTTGGAAATTCGCGAAGGCCGCCCTATTTTACTTGGAAAAGTTCAGGAAAAAGCTGAAGTTATTGTTACCTGGTCAAGTTTGCTTTATACTTCCGCTTTATTAATTGACACGAAAGAAGGCGATTTCCAAAGCATTCCTCCTACTTTACTCGAAAAAGGCGATCATAAAATTTATTTATATGCTTACCGTCCAAATGATAAATCGAGCAGCCAACATGTAAAATTGGAATTTGAAATTCTTGAAGGTGGAATCATTAAAATTCATAATGATTATAATGTTTGGATATTTGTTATTGCCGCCATATCATGTATAGCCATAATATCAATTTCCATTTATATCAATAAGAGAAAAAAAAGAAAAACAGTAGAAAATGCTTCAACTGATATTACGTTGTAATCGCGCCGAGGGAGGCGGAAGTTACTTGTTCTCTATATTTAGCCAAATATCCTTTCGCGGGTTTTATTTTTGCAGGTTTTATTAATTTTTTTCTTTTTTGCATTTCTTTAGAGGTAATCAATAAGTTTATTTCTCTTTTTTGTAGGTCTATTTCTATTTTGTCGTTATTTTTAATTAATGCTATTGGACCGCCAACAAATGATTCCGGCGCTATATGGCCGATTATTATTCCATGAGATCCTCCTGAGAATCTGCCATCTGTAATTAAAGCCACATCTTTTTGTAGTCCCATTCCCGCCACTGCTCCGGTAATTTGTAGCATTTCGCGCATTCCCGGGCCACCTTTTGGTCCTTCCCCGCGGATTACGATGACATCTCCTTTTTTTATTTTTCCTTTCAAAACAGGGTTAAGAGCGTCTTCTTCTTTTTCGAATACTTTCGCATAACCTGAAAATTTAGATATTTTTTTGCCGCTTAATTTAATTAAACAGCCTTCAGGGGCGAGATTTCCAAATAAAATTTTAATGTGTTGACCTTTTTTCGCTAAAGGCTTTTTTACCGTGTAAAGGAGATCTTGTTTTTCGGGAATTTTTCCTAGATCAATTATATTTTCATAAATTGTTTTTCCGGTTACTGTTAAGCAATCACCATGAAGCAGCTTATTATCTAAAAGATGTTTCATTACAACAGGAATTCCTCCAATTTTATCTAAATTTGTCATGACATACTTGCCAGATGGCTTCATGTTTGCGATTAATGGTGTTCTGTTTGAAATTCTTTGAAAATCTTTAAGAGTAAGATCAACATCTGCTTCATGAGCTAAAGCAAGTAGGTGAAGCACTGCGTTAGTAGAGCCTCCTAAAGCCATTACGATAGTTATTGCGTTTTCAAATGCTTTTTTTGTTAAGATGTCTTTAACAAATATGCGATTTTTAAGGAGATTTTTTATAGCTTTTGCTGCTTCTTTTATTTCTGTAATTTTGCGTGGATGGAGTTCGTTTTTTTCTGTTACTGCCGGTGTGGTTACAGTATAAGGCAAACTTAAACCCAATACTTCCATTGCTGATGCCATTGTGTTAGCTGTAAACATGCCTCCGCATGCTCCTGAACCGGGACATGACGAGCATTCAATTTCGTGGAGTTCTTTTTTATTGATTTTACCTTTATTATATTCTCCAATCGCTTCAAATGTACTTACGATCGTCAAATCCTTGCCTTTATATTTTCCGGGCTGAATACTGCCACCGTAAATAAATATTCCCGGGATATTTACGCGAGCCAAAGGCATTACCGCTCCGGGAATAGACTTATCGCAACCTCCTAAAGTAATCGCGGCATCGCAATAATAGGCTTCTATCATGGTTTCAATGCTGTCCGCTATTAATTCTCGGCTAGGGAGAGAGTATTTCATTCCTTCTGTGCCCATTGTTATGCCATCACTAACAATTGGCGTCCCAAATATTATTGGCATTGTGTTGTTATTAAATAATTCTTTTTTCAAGAGATTACCTAATTCTTCCAAATGATTATTACAGGGAGTCGCGTTCGTGTAAGGGCTTGCTACTGCGATTAAAGGTTTTTTGAAGTCTTCGTCGTTTTTAAAATCAACTGCCCTAAGCATTGCCCTGGCTGACGCGCGCTTGATCCAATTTTTTTTTCCTTTTTCGCCGGTAAGGGCTTGGGAACGGATTTTTAAATTTACTGTCATAAATTGAGTTTAAGATTGTATAAATTTATCTTATTTAGAGGACTTGTACAATTATTAATAATTTACCGGATTATGCATGGGCTAATAAAAAAGGGAAAGAGAACCGGATTCGGGGAGAAAAACAAAAAGAGAGAGAAGCTCATTTAAAAAAATTAGCTATAGGAGTAAAAGCTTTAACAAAAGAAGATTTAAACAATCTTAGTAAGGAACCCAAATATCCAAGTCCTGAGAATGTTAATTTTGAAGTAAATCCTGTTGCTAAATGGGAATCTAAAAATAGAGGCAAAGAAAATGCCACTATATTAAATAATTTTTATGAAGATCTAATGACTAATTTAAAATTGGATAAAAGTCATTCTTTTGAAGCAAATATAAAAGGAGATAAGCTTAAAATTACTGTTAAAAAATTTAACTTAGTTACCGGGACATCTGATAATAGCTTAACTGCGACAGTGAAAAAGAATTATGAGGAGGATGTATTTGATTATATTTTAAATAATGAAGAAAAAAGTTTTACTGATACAAATAAAGTTCGAAATGTCGCTGAATTTATAGATGTTATTAATTCAGAATTAAGTTGAAAAATTTGAATTTATATAAAAAATTAATTTTTTAACTTCTTCATAATTAGCTTTAGCTTTCATGCTTTTCTTTGTTTTTTTGAGAATTTTAATTAAACTCTCAGGCATTTTTATATTTTTTCCAATGATTGGTTTTAGGATATCAGTAAATTTAGATGGGTGAGCAGTACCTAATGATATAATAATATTTTTTGAGTGATTGGAGAGTAATTTTTTAGCTCCAAGAAGCGCTACCGCAGTGTGGGGGTCGCTTAAATAATTGTATTTTTGATAAGTTTCAAAAATTTTTTCTTTTGTTTTTTTGTCTGTGAAACTGAAACCAATTACTTCAGATTTTATTTTTGAAAAATTGTTTTTATAAAGCTCCATTATGCGCGGGAAATTGTTTGGATTACCTACGTCCATGGCATTGGAGATGGTTTTTTTTGAGTTGATTGGTTTAAAATTTTCGGTTTTTAAATATTCAGGAAATACGTCGTTAATATTGCATGAACAAATAAAGCCTTTTATTGGTAATCCCATTTTTTTGGCTATTAATCCTGCGGTTAAATTTCCTAAATTGCCGCTGGGGACGGAAAAATATAGGGGGAGGTTTGTCTTGTTTTTCTTTTTAAGTTGCGCATAAGCGTAAAAATAATAAAAAGATTGGGGTAATAATCGGGCGATATTAATGGAATTAGCTGATGTTAGGTGAATATTGTTTTTTTCAAAATCCAAATCGCTGAAGGCTTTTTTGACAATCGCCTGACAATCGTCAAAAGCGCCTTTTACTTCTAAAGCTATTATATTTCCGCCAATTGTGGTTAATTGTTTTTCCTGAATTTTACTTACTTTTTTACTCGGATAGAGGAGAATTACATTTATATTTGGAATATTGTAAAATCCTTGGGCTACGGCGCTGCCCGTATCACCGGAAGTGGCAACCAATATCGTGTATTTTTTATTTTCAACAGATATTAATTTGGAAACTACTCTTGCCATGAAACGCGCGCCGAAGTCTTTGAAAGCCAATGTTGGACCGTGAAAAAGCTCCAATATATAATTATTTTCATTTAAGTTTATTAATGGAACCGGAAAATCATAAGTATCTTTGATTATTTGTTTTAACTCTTTTTCTGAAATTTCCGGTGTAAAAAATTGTTTAGCTACTTCAAAAGCAATTTCCTGAAATGTTAAATCGGGTAAATTTTTAAAAAATTCGGAAGGCAATTTGGGAATTTTTTTCGGAAAATATAATCCTCCGTCAGAATCTATACTTTTTAATACGGCATCAGCTAAATTAACTTTTTTTTCCGGATTTTTTGTTGAATAAAAAAGCATAAATTTTATTTATAATATTTTTGCTCCTTCATGATTGATTGGAGACACGAATACATCACATTTGATTTTCATTTTTAAGATTTCATTTTCCATATTTTTAGCAATATACTGAGCTTTAGAAATTGAATTCGCTAACGCAAATATTGATGGTCCGGAACCTGAGATGCTGCATCCTAATGCTCCGGCTTTTAACGCCGCCGCCTTTACTTCATTAAATCCCGGGATTAAAAGTGATCTTATTGGCTCAATAACCACGTCCTGCAAAGATCGAGCAATTAAGCCGAGATCTTCCTGTAAGAGTCCGGCAATTAAACCGGCGGTATTGCCCCACTGAGTTATGGCTTGTTTTAGAGTAATTTGTTTTTTTAATATTTTCCGAGCGTCTTCCGTTGAAACTTCAACATGCGGATGGATTACAGCGGAAAATAAGTTTTTGGGTGTTTTAATTTTTATCACATCTAAAGGATCATAGCTTCGTATTAACGTGAATCCTCCGAGCAGAGCAGGCGCGACATTATCAGCATGGGCAGCTCCGCAAGCCAAACGCTCACCTTCCATGGCAAACGGAATTAATTCTTCTTTTGTTAATGGTTCTCCCAATATTTTATTTACAGCTAAAAGCGCTGCTACCGAGCTTGCGGCACTGGACCCAAGACCGCTACCAAGCGGCATATTTTTGTGAAGTTCCATTTCTATTCCTCTTTTTTCGTTTAAATATTCCAATAATTTAATTACCGCATATCCTGCTGTGTTTTTAACTGCATCCAAAGGCAAATTTTTGTTGCCAATTATTTTTGTGATTTTGACACCCGCTGTTTTTTTAAAATTTACTGTAACTGTATCTCCGGGTTTTTCAACGGCAAAACCTAAAATGTCGAATCCGCAAGCGACATTGGCAACGGTAGCGGGAGCGTAGGCGGTGATTTGCATGGGGAGAGGGGATCACTGATTTATAATCGGTACTAGTTCGTAGAATGTTTTTATTGTGTGATGTGGGGTGTAATTAATGTTTTGGTCTTCTTTTTGCTTGGTGTCTTTATAAATTGTATGCCATTTTAAATTTTCATCAGCGGCTTTTAGATTTTTTTTTGAATCATCGACAAAATAAATTTGAGGGGAATCATCAATGTTTTTTTGGATTTCAAAATAAATTTCTTTTTCCGGCTTTAGATAAGAAGTTTTTTCGCCACTTATAACTATTAAATTTGGATGAAAATATTTTTCAATTTGGAAACGTTTGATTAAATATTTTGACCAAGAGGGAAGATTGTTTGTAAGCAAGCCTAAAATTACTTGTTCTTTTATTTTCTCCAAGGTTTCAATAAAATCGTAAGCCAGATTAAAGTAGTTGCTATTTAAAAATTCGGATTCTATTTTTTCCAATTCCAATTCGTGCAAAGAAGGAAGAAGTTCTTTTAATGCTTCAAGAGAGGATATTTTTCCCCGAGAGGCTTTTTCAAAAGCGTTTTTTTGCCAATAAAGCATTTTTTCCGAATCCGGATTATATCCTTTTTCAAGTAAAAACTTATATAAGCCAAATTGGACATTGTCTCCTTCAGGAAAGGGATAAATTACACCTACGGCAGATAAAATTAAAACTTTTTTCTTGTTTGTCATATTTTAATTCAAATATCCTTTTGCTTTTAATAATTCTGCGGTTAGAACCGCTCCTCCGGCAGCACCGCGAATAGTGTTGTGGGATAAAGAAACAAATTTCCAATCAAATATATTATCTTTTCTTAAACGTCCGACTGAAATTCCCATTCCATTTTGCAGATTGCGGTCTAATTTTGTTTGTGGTCTATTATCTTCAACAAAATAATTTATACAGGGTTTTGGGCTTAAGGGCAAATTATATTTGAGAATTGGATTGTTAAAATTTTTCCACGCATTAATGATTTCTTCTTGCGAGGCTTTCTTTTTAAATAATACATTTACGGACACCAAATGACCGTCGGAAACCGGCACGCGAATACAATTTGCGGAGATTTGAGGAAGAGAAGAGGGGATTATTTCAGCATTTTTAATTTTTCCCCAAACTTTTAATGGTTCTTTTTCTGATTTTTCTTCTTCTCCTTGAATATAAGGAATGACGTTATCAATCATTTCAGGCCAGGTTTCAAATGTTTTTCCGGCGCCTGAAATTGCCTGAAATGTTGTTACTATGGCTTTTTCGGGTTCAAAATCTTTTAAAGCATGTAAAAGAGGAACATATGATTGAATCGAGCAATTCGGTTTTACGACAATAAATCCTTTTTTCCACCCTCTATTTTTTTGCTGTAAGGGTATTAGATCTGTATGTTCTTCATTAACTTCCGGGATAAACATAGGAATGTCGGGAGTCCATCTATGAGCGGAATTATTTGATACTACCGGAATTCCTAAAGACGCGTAGTTGTTTTCAATTTCTTTTATTTTTTCTTTATCTAAATCTAACGCAGAAAAAACAAAAGATACTTGTTCGCAAATTTTTTCTGCATCGCTTTCAACTTCCAGAACAGTTAAATTTAATATTTTTTCAGAAATATTTTTTTTCAGGGTGTTTTTTTCTTTTATGGCTTCTTCATATTTTAATCCTGCTGAACGGGGAGAAGCAGCCAAAATATTAATTTCAAACCATGGATGATTGTCTAATATTTCAATAAATCTTTGTCCTACCATGCCTGTGGCGCCTAAAATACCTACCGGAATTTTCATAAATTTAAATTAAGGATTATTTATCTAATTACTCTCATAATATCAGCAAATACTCCGGCGGCGGTAACGTCCGCTCCAGCACTGATTGTAAAGAGATTTGGGCTTTATTATTTTCTAAAGTCGCGACGTAGCGTAAGACTTTTTTTTCTTTTTGCGCTTTTTTTATTTTATCTTTCATTAATTGATCATATTTCTGTAATTTTTTAAAAAAGTCTTCGATATTTTGGGCTTTAAAACATTCTTCAGGAATTAACTTTTCGATAGCGATATCTTTTAATTTTGAAGTAGATCCCATTTCACGAGAAAGAATCAGTAATTTTCTAGCGACATCCAACCCACTTAAATCATCACGGGGATCAGGCTCGGTAAATCCTTTACTTTTAGCGGTTTTAATTATTTCACTAAATTCTTTTTGACTATCGAGAGTATTAAAAATGTAACTTAAAGTCCCTGAAAGAATTGCCTCTATTTTTAGAATTTTATCTCCACTTATTAATAAATCATGCAAAGTGCTTAATATAGGGAGTCCGGCACCTACATTTGTTTCGTATAAAAATTTGCAATTTTTTTCTTTTGTTAAAGTTTTTAATTTTTTATAAGTTTCAAATTTTCCGGAATTGGCTTTTTTGTTAGGAGTAACGATGTCAACATTGGAATTTAATATATTTTCATATTGGTTTGATACTTCTTCACAGGCGGTACAATCAACAAAAACACTACTTGGGAGATTGAGTTCCTTCACTTTGTTTATAAAATTTTCGATGTTCATTTTTTCTTTACTTGATTCCAATATTTGCTGCCATTTTTTCAAATCTATTCCTTCCTTGGCAAATATCATATCTTTACTGTTTCCCAAACCAATTATATTTACCTTAATATTAAGTTTGTTCTGTAGTTGGGAGTTTTGAGCTTTTATTTGATTTAAAAGAGTGCTGCCAATTAAACCTGTTCCAATTAAAAATACATTTATTTCTCGATATTTAGATAAAAAGAAGGTGTCATGAATGGCTTTTAAGGCTTTTTCTTCGTCTTCTCTATCTATAACCAAAGAGATATTAAGTTCTGAAGACCCTTGCGCAATCGCGGCAATATTAATACCGTTATTTCCCAAAGACGAGAATAGTTTTCCGGAAATACCCGGCGTATTACGCATTCTTTCACCTACAACCGCTATAATGGATTTTTTATTTTCCACTTTCACTTTATCAACTTGGCCGGAGGATATTTCCAGCTCAAATTCTTTATGTATCGCGTCTAAAGCTTTTTCGCTGTCTTGCGGGTTTATGGCGATACAAATGGAGTGTTCGCTTGATGCTTGGCTAATTAAGATAATATTGATTTTTTTCTCAGCGAGTGTTTGAAATAATCTTTTCGCAACACCAACAACTCCGACCAATCCTGATCCCTGCACTTGTAATATATCGACATTATTAATAGAGGAAATTCCTGTTATTTGACTTATTTTTTCAATTTTCGCAGGAATTTTGGCCGAGATATATGTTCCCGGAAATTCAGGATTAAACGTGTTTTTTATGATCATGGGAATCTTTTTTTCAGTAGCCGGCCGCATAGCGGGAGGATGAATGACTTTGGCTCCGAAATGAGACATTTCCATGGCTTCTTCATAAGTCAAATAGGGGATTGAAAAGGCTTTTTTTACTTTCCGAGGATCAGCCGTCATGACACCGTCAACATCTGTCCAAATTTCAATTTCTTTGACATTTAACGCGGCTCCGAATAAAGCGGCACTATAATCAGATCCTCCGCGCCCCAAGGTTGTAGTTGCATTTTTGTCAGTGGATCCAATAAATCCGGTAATAATATTCAGCTTTTTATTATTGTGAAAATGTTTCTGAATGTTTTGAAATGTTTCTTTTATATTTACATTAGCGTTTCCAAACATCATATCTGTTTTCACAAGATTTCGGCTATCCACAAACTCAGAATCCACTTTTTTTTCAATAAGAGCCCGCGAAACGATATAGGCTGATAATCTTTCTCCAAAACTCATAATAAAATCAAGGCTGCGTACGGATAATTCTTTAATTAAAAAAATGCCATTCAAACAATCTTCCAATTCATTAAGTATGGTTTTTGTTTCAGCCAAAATTTTACTTTGTTTTTTTATGTCAATTAAAAACTTTATAGCTTCCATATGTCTTTTTTCTATTTCCTTAAAATCCTCCAGATGTTTATCGTCTCCTTTTGCCGCATTTTGACCTGCTTGAATGATTTTGTCGGTTATTCCGCTAAATGCTGAAACTACAACAGCAATTTTATCTTTTTTTAATGAATTTTTAATAATTTTAATTACTTCGTTAATCATTTTCGCGTTTTGTACCGATGTCCCACCGAATTTTAGGATTTTCATAGTTTAAAGTTAAATTTAAAAAACCCGACTTTTGGCTTTTAAGTCGGGGTGAATATTTGCGTATGACTTAAAGCCGCTTTATATTGAAGTGGTTGTGGAAATAATAATAGTAACCTTTAATGGGGATTTTTGATTCATTATTTTTTGATTCTAAAAGTTACCGGATGATGGACTTGTAGGTGCTTTCTTTTTCTAGCCTGCGAGTTTTAGTATAAGAAGATTATATTATATATTCAAGATTTTTTTTATTTTTTGATCCATGAGTTTTTCTTGAGCTTTGGTTTGGTGGTCGAATCCTAATAAATGGAGGAGGGAGTGGATAAAAATATAGCTTAATTCTGAAGAGAAATCCTTTTTTGTTTCTTTTGCCTTTTTTTGAATATATGGAATACAAAGAAAAACTTCTCCAAATATATTTTCGCCGGGAAAATTATCAGTTTCATTAAAAGCAAATGTTATGGTGTCGGTTTGTCCTTTTTCTTGGCGATATTTTTTATTGATTAATTCCATTTCTTGGCCGTTTATTAAAATTATGGAAATTTTTTTATTTTTTAATTTCGGGAATTCTTTTTGAGTTTTTTTTATTAATTCTAAAAAGACAACACCGGCTATGTCCTTTTTTGTTTTGTTTACAAACAGAAATTCTGTTTTCTTGCTTTTCATAAAATTTATATTAAAAAAATAATTTAAAATACAATTTCTTGACTTTAGGCTGTTTATTAATTAATATTTCTCCTGCATTTAATTTTTTACCAAACTTATTATAGTAAAAAGATTACGCATTAACGAGCAAATTAGGGTGCCAAATATTCGTTTGATTGATGAAGATGAAAATCAAATAGGGATTATGACGACTGAAGAAGCCAAAAAAATGGCTCAAGAAAAAGAAATGGACTTAGTGGAAGTTTCTCCTCTGGCCCAACCTCCGGTATGTAAAATGATGGATTATGGAAAATATTTATATCGACAGAATAAAATTGATCGCAAGCAAAAAAGCTCCCAAAAGAAAACTGAGGTTAAAGGAATAAGGTTTTCTTTAAGAATAAGTGATCATGATTTGGAAATTAAAGCCACTCAAGCAAGAAAGTTTTTAGCGGATAGGGATAGCGTAAAAGTGCAGTTGGTTTTTAAAGGAAGAGAAGCCTCACATCAAGATTTAGCGGAAAAAAAATTATCAAATTTCGCTCAATTACTTGCGGATGTTTCAAAAGTTGATTCTCCTCCCAAAAGACACGGAATGAGTATGAATATGATTTTAAATCCATTTCAAAACACTCCCGAACCAAGTAATAATCAAAACTAAATTATACTTTAAAATTCATATATGAAATTAAAATCTCACAGCGGATTAAAAAAGAGAGTTAAAAAAACAAAAAATAAATGGATGATGCAAAAAGCCGGAAAAAGACATTTATTGACCAATAAATCCAAAAAAGCTAAAAATAGAAACAGTTCCGGCTTGCCTATCAATAAAACCAGTATTTCAAAAGTAAAAAAATTACTTCCTTATACCTAAAATCTTCACGTTTAATTTATAATTTTATCATTATGACAAGAGTAAAAGGCGGAATGAATACCCGCAGAAAACATAAAAAAACCTTAATGCTGGCCAAAGGATACCGCGGAGGTCGCAGCAAGTTGTTTAAACAAGCAAAAAATGCTGTGATGAAAGCAGGTATTCATGCCTACAGAAACCGAAAAGAGAAAAAAAGAGAATTCAGAAGTCTGTGGATTACCAGAATAAACGCGGCCTTAAAAGAATTGAACTTAATAAAATATAATCGTTTTATTGCCAAGTTAGAGGAAAAAAGGGTTGCTTTAGATCGAAAAGCATTATCAGAATTAGCAATCAGATCACCTGAATCCTTTAAAAGGGTTGTTGAATTTGTAGTTACCTAGTCTTTTCTGGTATAATAAGAGTGTATAAGTAATTATACTTCATATAAGAGTTATATTTGATAAAAAAAAAGATATGATAAAAGAAACGCTAGAAAAGTGGTTGAATAAAGAAACCAACATTGTAAAATCACAAATTACTAAAGCCAACATTCCTCAACGCATACCGCAAAAATCCAATATTAAACCTTTTGACAGTAATTTGTTAAGAGTTATTCCTCTTGGAGGTTTGGATGAAGTCGGGAAAAACATGACCATAGTTGAATATGGAAATGATATTATTATTATTGATATGGGAATTCAGTTTCCTGAAGAAGATATGCTGGGAATTGATTTTGTGATTCCGGATATTTCTTATTTAAAAGGGAAGGAGCATCGAATCAAAGGGATTTTAATCACTCACGGCCACTTAGATCATATTGGAGGGATTCCTTATTTAATTGAAAAATTAAATTTTCCTCCTATATACGCGACAAGGCTTACAATTGAGCTTATTAAAAAAAGAAACAGCGAGTTTCGTTTAAAAAAGCCCGTTCAATTAAAGGAAATTAATTCCAATTCAAAAATAAAACTTGGAACCATTTGGGCGGAATTTTTTCGGGTTAATCATTCTATTCCCGATTGTGTGGGAATTATTTTAAATACATTAAAAGGTATTCTTGTTTTTACCGGAGATTTTAAGTTTGACCTTGCTCCCGCGGATAACACCCAAGCAGACATAGCTAAAATGGGCAGTATGGGCAGCAAGAACGTTCTTGCGTTGTTTTCTGACAGTACTAATGCTTTAGTTCCCGGCAAGTCCATTTCCGAATCTAAAATCGTGGAAAACCTGGATGGTTTAATAAATAACGCCAAAGGTAGAGTCATAATCGCTTCTTTTTCTTCGTTACTGGGAAGAATACAACAAATTATAAATATCGCGGTGAAGTATAATAGAAAAATTTATGTTAGCGGATCAAGCATGGAATCAAATATTGAAATCGCTAAAAAATTAGGATATTTAAAAGTTCCGAAAGGCGCCGTAATTCACAAAATGAAAAAAAACGGGAGTCATAACGAAAACGATACTTTAATTTTAACCACCGGAAGCCAAGGGGAAGAAATTTCTTCTTTAACCAGAATGGCAAAAGGAGAACACGCTCATATTAAAATTCGTCACGGCGATACTGTAATTTTATCTTCCTCTCCAATAATTGGTAACGAAAGAGCTATTTCAAGAGTTATGAATGATTTATGCAAAAGAGGAGCAAGAGTAATTTCCAACGACATAGTTGATGTACATATTTCCGGCCACGCTAAACAGGAAGATTTAAAAATGATGATTAACCTGATTAAACCTAAATATCTTATTCCTGTTCACGGAGAATTAGTTATGAGAATCGGACATAAAGATTTGGGATTAAAAATGGGGATAAAAGAAGAAAATATAATTATTTTGAACAATGGATCAATTTTACTCGCGGATGGACAAAAAGCGTGGATTCATAAAGACCAAATCGAAACAAAATATATATTAGTGGAAGGAACAGGAATCAGTTCGTCCGCTCATCAATTATTGCAGGATAGGCAAACTTTGGCTAAAAATGGAATTATTGTTGTTTTATTAAAAATACATAATAAAAGATTAATCGGGAAGGTAGACACTATTTCTCGAGGGTTTATATATAGGGAGGATACTGATAAAATTTTAGAAGATATTGGAGAAAAAGCAGCCTTTGCTTTTAATACCATTATCACAAAAGATAAAGACGCAAAATATATTGACATTAAAAGGTTTGTTAAAGTTCGGTTAGAAAGTCATATTCATAATATAACTTCAAAATCGCCCTTAATTATGCCTCTCATAATTAATTTATAATTTATTGTGTAAAACCTATAGGCTTTTTTTGTTATAAAATAAAGCTTTTTAAAAGTTTTAAACATTTTTTGGTTATTTTTGTGTAAAACTTTAAGAACTAAAATCAACATTGCAAATAGGTATTAAAAATGTGGAAAAGTAAAAAGATAAAGTGTAAAAAAGATGACTTAATTTTAAACAAACATGTTGTGGAAAAAAAAACCGCTTATAATCAATAAAAGCCTTTATTTAAGCCTAAAATAACAGATGAATAATTATAAAGTTTTAAAAAAATATATTTAAAAAAAACAAAAAAAAGAGAGAAATAAACAAAATATAAATAAGTTTTACACATAGTTTTACACAATTTTGTGTAAAACTATTTAAAAAAGAAAGACCAAAAAACAAGAAAGAATAAACAAAAAACAGAAAAAATAAGAAAAATAAATATTAAAATTTAAAAAAATATAAACCCCTTTTAAAAGCCATAAATAAAAAATAAATTAACATAAAAAACAAATAAAAACCTCTATAAATAGAGAATAAAAGTTTAAAAATTATATAAAGATAATTAAAGACAAAAAAAGTCAATATCTCACTATAACTACTACTATAAAATATAAATATATATATAAATAAATAAAACAAATAATAATGTTCAAAAATAGAATTAAAGAAAAATAAAAAAGTATTGTCAGAAGAACAGTAATTAAATATAATGCTTATACAAATAAGGAAATAGAAGACGTAATAGTAATTTCCTTTAGTTTATTAACTTTTTTGATATGAAAACTGTATGCAAT
The DNA here is from genome assembly GCA_000989565.1 of Candidatus Peregrinibacteria bacterium GW2011_GWA2_33_10. Classification (GTDB taxonomy): domain Bacteria; phylum Patescibacteriota; class Gracilibacteria; order UBA1369; family GWC2-33-13; genus GWC2-33-13. Next base: position 17,980 of record LBOO01000020.1, read on the forward strand.
AATACTGACCTATCTTTTGCTTTAAGTATAGTGAGCAAGGCGATTTCCAGTAACACAACCCTTCCTGTTTTAAATAATATTTTATTAAGCGCTGAAAATGGAAAATTACATTTTTCAGCTACAAACTTAGAAATCGCAATAAGTTTCCATATTGACTCGGAAGTTAAGAATGAGGGGAAAGTAACTATTCCGGCAAAATTATTTTCGAATTATTCAAATTTATTAGAAAAGGGAGAAGTGGAGATGAGTCTTGAGAATGGGTATAATTTATCCATTATTTCGAAACATTCTAAAACAAAGATAAAAGGTATAAGTTCGGATGAATTTCCCTTGATTCCAAAAATTGAAAAAGGAGAGAAGTTAATTTTGGATAAAGAAGCTTTATTGAAAAGTATAAATCAGGTTGTGTTTGCGGCATCCAATAATATATCAAGGCCTGTTTTAACCGGTGTTTTATTAAAAGCTCACAAAGATACTTTAATTTTAGTGGCTACTGACAGTTATCGTTTGTCAGAAAAGAAAATTAAATTAAACAATAAACTCGAAAAAGATTTAATGTGTATAGTTCCAAATAAAACCATTTCCGATTTGGGAAAAATTTTAGGAAGTTTTGAAAAAGAAAAAGAAATAGAGATCAGTATTTCTAAAGATCAAATTTTATTTAAAATAGGAAATTTGGAAATGATTTCCAGATTAATTGAAGGAGTTTTTCCTGATTATGAGAAAGTATTTCCAAAACTTGTGGAATCAACTGTGGAAATTAAGGTTAATGAATTTATTAATGCTGTAAAAAAAGTCAGTTTATTTGTGGCTGAAACAAATAACAGTATTAAATTTTCAGTTACGAATGATGGAAAGTTATTATTAGCCACAGAAGAAACCCAATTGGGTGAGGTAAAAGCTGATGTTGATGTGAAAATTGAAGGTAAAAATAACCAAATAGCATTGAACGCTTCTTATTTATTGGATTTTTTAAATAGCATCAATGATGATAATGTTATTGTTCAATTGGATAATAAATTAGCGCCGGCGACATTAAAAGCCTTGAAAGATGATTCTTTTCTACATATAATAATGCCCTTGAAACTGTAATTTGTAATTTTAATCATTATTCGGTAGAAAGTTTTACGTTGTTTATAGTTTTTTTTATGTTAAATAGATTTTTTCAATACATTTTTTAATATTCCCATATTGTTAGATTGGTTGTTTTTATGAAAAATATAAAAAGTTTATTAACCAGTGATTTAAATAAAGATTTAGTCGACTTGTTTCCTAAAAAAAAGGAGATGACCGTATCCGGGGCAGGAAGCTATTCTTCTAAAGTGTATATAATTTCAGATATTTTAAGAAATTATAAAAATATAAATAAAATTTTATGGATTGTTAATGATTTTACTGAACAGGAAAATGTTTTAAAGTCTTTTAAATTATGGGATGAAATTCCTGTTTATTCTTTTAATCTTAGTGAAGAAAATGAAAACGGAGAGAATGATTATTTGAAATTACTTGAATTAATCAGCCATTTAAGAAGTTCGGAAAAAGAATTGATTATTGTTAATTATAGAGATTTAATGTTGAAAGTTCCGGAGAGGGAAAAGGTTGAAAAAAATATTATTACTATCAATTCTAAAGAAAAACACAATATTACGGATATTTTTGAAGCTTTAATCAGTGCCGGTTATTGTGTTTCTGAAGATTCGTTTTTAGAGAAAGGCAAATATTTGCGCCATGGAGGAAATTTGGATATTTTTCCTATAAATTGTAATTATCCGATTAGAATTGAAGCTGATTTTGATGAGCTTGGAGATATTGTACAATATGAAGATGCTGAAAGAAAAAAATTAAAAAAAATTAATAAAATAGAAATTTTACCAATCAATATTGAAGAGGAAGGGGAATTTTTATTAAGCTATTTATCTAAAGATTCATTAATTATTGATGATGAATTGGAAGTTTTTGAAGATTTATTTCTTACATGGAAAGAGATACTGACTTTAGCCCCAGAGAATAGTAAAAAAATTACTTTTACGCCTTTTTATGAGGACAATGATAATCATGTAAATTTAAGTTATGCTTCAGTAATCGGCTACCCGAATGTTTTTGATTTAATCAATGATATCAGTGAAAAGAAAAAGTTAGGATGGCACGTGGTTTGTTTTACTAAAAGATTTGATGAATTGGCTGCAATTTTTAAGGATAGAAATGTTAATTTTGTGGATAACGAGGAAGATTTTTATGAAAAAAAATATCCTTATATTGTGAAAGTTGAAGCTGAAGATATTATGCCTCATGCTTTTCAGTCACCGAAATATAAATTTATTATAATCACTGATAAAGAAATTGAGTCGTTAAAAGAGCGATATCGAAAAGTTGGCGGAGCTAGCCATAAAGTGTATTTGGATTTATTGACAAGTTTAAAACTTAATGACTATGTTGTTCATAGTGATCATGGAATCGCTATTTTTCAAGGACTTTCAAAGAAAACCGTGGATAATTTAACGCGTGAATATTTACAACTTGCTTATGCTGAAAATGATAAACTTTTTGTACCAATTGATCAGGCTGATAAAGTGTCTAAATATATCGGAACCGGTGATAGCGAGCCGAAATTAACCAGGCTTGGTTCCGCGGAGTGGAGTACTATTCAGAGTAAGGTGAGGAAAGAAACTGAAAAAATCGCTAAAGAACTTTTAGCTATTTACGCGAAAAGAGAATTGGCGAAAGGTTATAAATTTAAAGAAGATAATGCTTTACAGGAAAAATTTGAAAAAACTTTTCCTTATGAACCTACTCCAGGTCAATTAAAAGCAATAATGGATGTTAAAAGAGATATGGAAAAAGAGAAAGCTATGGATCGTTTGGTTTGCGGGGATGTGGGGTTTGGAAAAACAGAAGTGGCGATGAGAGCGAGTTTTAAATCCGTTTTAGAAGGAAAACAAGTTGCTTTTATTTCTCCAATTACAATTTTGGCTGATCAACACTATCGTTCTTTTAAAGAGAGAATGGACTCTTTTCATATACGTGTCGAAATGTTAAGTAGATTTAAATCAAAAAAAGAACAGAAGGAAATTATTAAGTTATTAAGTAAAGGGGAAATGGACATTGTGATCGGTACTCATAGATTATTGCAGCCTGATGTGAAATTTAAAAATTTAGGATTAGTGATTATTGATGAGGAACAAAGGTTTGGAGTTAAGCAAAAGGAGCAATTTAAAGATATGAGAAGCGAAGTTGATATTTTAACCATGACAGCAACTCCGATTCCCAGAACCCTTAATATTGCTTTAAATAAACTAAAAGACATTTCCACAATTACTACACCGCCAAGAGGAAGATTGCCGGTTATGGTGGAAGTAAGACGTTATTCCAATGAATTGATCAGGGAAGTGATTTTAAGAGAAAAAGAAAGAAAGGGTCAGGTTTATTTTTTACACAATAGAGTGCAAACCATTGACAGTGTAGCGAGGTCTTTAGAAGTTTTAATTCCTGAAGCGAAATTTATTGTGGCTCATGGAAAATTGGGAAGTGGGGATTTGGAGCAGCGAATCATTGATTTTAAAGATGGAAAATATGATGTGCTGGTTAGTTCTACTATTATTGAAAACGGCATTGATCTTCCTAACGCGAACACTTTAATCGTGAATAACGCGGAAAAATTCGGATTGGCGCAACTTTATCAATTGAGAGGACGTGTTGGAAGAGGAGAGAAACAGGCTTATGCTTACTTTTTATATCAATCTCAGAGATTAAAATATGACGCGAAAAAGCGTTTGCGAAGTATTGTAGAAGCAACTGAGCTTGGAAGCGGATTTCAGATTGCCATGAAAGACTTGGAAATAAGAGGTGCCGGTGATATTTTGGGAGCTAATCAGCATGGAGCAATTAATGTGGTTGGAGTGAGTCATTTTATTCGAATGTTAAATCAGGCCGTTGAAGACATGAAAGCCGGTAAAACATCTCAGGGCGAGGAAATTCAGGATGTTTCAATTGAATTGCCTCTGACAAGTTATATTCCGGATTATTATATTTCCAATACTAAAGAAAAAATTCAAGTTTATCAGAAACTTTCAGGTGCTGATACTTTTTCCTATTTGGATGAATTAAAAGAAGAGTTAGTGGAAGATTATGGAAAAATGCCAAGAGAAGTGAATAATTTATTCAGAGTGTTGGAATTAAAAATTTTGGCTAAAGCAGCGGGAATTATTAATGTTAAAGCTGAGAATATTCATGATCAAAATCAGAGAATGATTATTTTACACATGTCTGACAAAGTTAAACCTGAAAATATATTCAATTTAATGGAACATAATGCAAATTGGTTGATTTCAGGAACAAAGTTGAAAATTAAGACAAAAGATTTATCTGTGCAATGGTTTGATGAGTTAAAGGAATGTTTGGTGAGGTTGGGGAAGAATAAGGTGGAGAAAAAAGTGGTTAATGCTTGATAATAGGGAGTTAATTATTGAAAGAAGGCACCGTACTCCCGTTATATCCGAGTGGTGCAACATAAATGCAAAAGATAGTGAAACAACTTTTGTTAGCATGCTAAAAGAAGCTTTTGCTTCTAAAAAGCCTATGCCAGCTTTAGTTTAATTTCCTTCCCGGCTGCCTATTTGCGGCCGCGTCTTAGTAAATGATTTCTCGTAATTTATTAAGGCGGCATACTTCGAGAATAGGAATAGTATTTTTGTTTGGGGTACTTATTCCGAATTTTTCTAAACAGCTTTTAAAGGGCTTTTTGTTTGTCTTTTATCCTTTTTAAGCTAATTTAAGACAGAATAAGATTGTAGAAGTTTTAGGTGGGAATTTTTGGACGCGGGTTCGACCCCCGCCATCTCCACCAAAGATCAAGAGACAAAAATTAACGTTTTTTTCTCTTGGATTCTTTTTTCCTATAGTAAAGTTTTTAAATTTCTTTATTATTAAATTTGAATTTTAAATTTAATATTTTTTTATTATGTCTAAAAAAGTGGAAAGTTTTTTTTTGGGGTTTAAAATTTATTTAAAGCTGTTTATTGTTAGTTTGCTTCCGGGGATTTTAATTGGCTTGGCGGTGAGTATTAATAGTATTTATACTTTTTTAAAATCCGAAATAAGCTATGTTAACGGAAGAGGGATGATGCAAATTGTTTATCGAGGCTATTTGGAGTCTTTGGGAAAATTTGATTTAAATACGCAAAAAATAATTTTTTATATTTTGTTGAGTATTTTTTTTCTGCTGTTTTTTGTTTATCTTTTAAAAATTATTAATTCTAATTTTAATTTTAAAAATTTTTCTTTTAAAAAATGGTGGAAAGAAGATGGAGTTTTCACGAGCGCAAGGATAGCGGAATATTTTTTAATTTCCATGCTTTTAATTGTGTTAGTAGGAAGATATTTATTTCAAATTTCCGGAAATTCAGCGATCGTTGCCGGAGTTATTTTGTTTTTTCTTTTATGGCACAAGGATGGTGTTTTTGGAAATTTAAAATTATTTAATTATCATTTAAGAGATAAGCTTTCTCCATGGCATTTTAGAAAAAATTTGGAGATTAAAAAATTAATTAAAGTTGTAATCGAGGCAATTTTATTCGGATTATTTTTATTTTTAATTCAAAAATTTATTTTGTTTGTTTTGGATTATCCGAATCTTTTGTCTAATTATTTGGTTAATTATAAAAGTTGGTTTTCTGTTTTTGATCATGGGCAATATCAAATTTTAGCATTTTCTTTGTTGGGATTTGTTTTGCCGTTTGCTTATTTTATTGTTAATTTTAAAAAAGGAAAAACTAAATATAATTTACTTCCTTTTTTAATAATTATTTTATTTTTTTCTTTAATTGTTTGGCAGAAAAACATTACAGAGATGAACGCTCTGGATTTAAACAAGAGTGTTTTTAAAATTTATGAGTTGCAAAAGAGTGAAGTTACCGAAGGACGTTTATATATTTTTGATGATAATGAAATTTTAAAAAGAGATTTTAAAGCCAAGGTTAATGTTAAAACTATTGATTTAAAAAGAAGAAGCGGCGGGTTAGGGGATCCGAGGATTCATATTGAGGAAATTCCTTGTAATAAAGTTAATGACGAAAAGATTAATTCGCTTTATTCTTATTTAAAAAATAAGGAATTTAAATCCGCGCTTGTTAAAGCTTATTTGAGTTATACGGGAAAAGACGGAACTATGCTTGTTTATGGTTGTGATTTGTTTAATTTTAATATTTCTCAAATATTGAAAGATAAAATTTTAATTTTAAAAAGTAATTCAGATAAAATTAATTTGATGACTTTTCTGTATAAAACGGGAAAATTAGGAAAAAGTTTAAAGTATTATTTAGACGAGAGTGATATCAGAGATTTGGAATTATATTTGGATAGTGTAAATTTTACTTCACGTGAAAAAGCCTATTTGTTGTATTTTTATTATCACAACGGAGAAACATTGAAGGCTGAAAATATTTATAGAAGTTTAATAGAGGAAGAAAATAAATCCATTAAAATTTCAGAAAATTTAATAGACTTATTTGACAGTGGCGTAATCAATGGAAAATTTTCCGGAGATTTTAATGCCATTACGAAAGTTGTTTTACTTAATAAAAATAGTGGTGATGAAGAAATAGAAGGAATTTATACCGCAAATATTGAAGAAGGAGTATTTTTAAATGGATTTACTGTAAAAGATGCCACTATTTTAAAAGAAGACGGTAGTTTTGAATTTAATAATTTAATTGAAGGAGAATATTATTTGGGAGTTTTGACTTTGCCGCGGAAGGAGATTTCTTTTGATAAAGAGTTTGGACGAAAGATTAGAATTGATAAGGAGAATAAGGAGTTTTTATTCCAAAGCGTTACGAGCATTTCCCAATAATCGATTTTTTATATCCAATTCATTTTCACCTGATAATTTACTGATTTCCTGAACAACGGTTTGAAGTTCATGGTTTGATTCAAAAAAATTAGCGGGATTAATGTTGTTGTTTGAAAATGTTTTTTTATAAATATCCAGAAATTTTTGTTCCAGTAATTTAATTTTTTCTTCGATATTTTTTAGGAAATTATTTTCTGTCATAATTTTTAAAGCGAAAAAGCTATAAAAATTATGAATTAAATAAATATTTAGTCAAGTTGAGAGGCTTGACTTTTTATATAAGAAATTGCTTCATTTAGTTGCGCATCTTCCGGTTCTGTGGTTTTTTCATCTTCATTTTGTTTTACTATTCTGTCCGGTTGAATACCTACTTCGTCTATGCTCCGGTCTAACGGGGTGAACCATTTCGCGATTGTTATTCGCAAGCTGGAGCCGTCTTTTAGTTCTTCAATTTGTTGGACACTGCCTTTACCATGAGATTGTTCACCGATCAGAATTCCTCTTTTAAGATCCTGAATGGCGCCGGCAAAAATTTCTGAAGCTGATGCGCTTCCTTGGTTGATTAATACCACGAGTGGATAATTCGATAATTTCCCTTTACCAAATGTATAAATTATTTCATTTTTATTATTTTCTTTTTGTTTGATAATTACTGCTTTTTCTTTGTTTTCAAAAAATTTTGATAATAATTTGATCGAAGTATCTAAATAGCCGCCGCCATTATATCGTAAATCAACGATGATTCCTTTAGGCTGTTTCATTAATATGTCCCCTTCCACTTTATTAAATTCCGGCAGGGTTACTTCGTTAAATTGATTTACGGTAATTATGGCGATATTATCTCGATATTCGGCTTCAACCGATGGAATATCAATTGTCTCGCGAATAATTGTTACCTCAAAAGGCTGAGGTTTGTCTTGTCTAATAATTGTTAAAACAACTTTGCTGCCTTTTGGGCCTCGTATTTTTGTAATGGCTTCAAATAGTGTCATTTCCGACGTGGCATTACCGTCAATCAGATAAATAATATCTCCCGGTTTTAGTCCCGCTTTGTTCGCGGGAGAGCTTTTTATAGGAGAGACAACGACCAGGTTACCTTCTTTAACAGTTAATTCGGCACCTATACCTTCCAGTTTGCCTTCAAGGCTTTGTTGGAATTCTTTTGTTTCATCAGGTGTCATATAGACAGTGTAGGGGTCGCCAAGAGAGCTAACCATACCTTTAATAGCTCCATAAATTCTTTGGTCAGTGTTTAATTTCGTTGGATCATAATATAAAGTATCCAGAACATCCCAAACATTCCAGAAAGTTTTTAGATCTGCTTGAGAAGTTTTGTTAAAATCCCAAAAAGAGGAATTATCTTCTTTTAATGTATTATTTTTATTGTTTTCAGAAATTATTTGCGGTTCATCCGTGTTTAAATAATAACCTGTTATATTTCCCGCGCTAAATGCTAAAATTATAAAAGTCAGAGGTATAATTAAGTTTTTTCTCATAATGTTAAAATAAAAAAATAAATTTAAATTTCGCTATTTATTTGTACATTAATTTAGTCTTTATTAAAAGCGGATGACATATTTTCGATATCAAAATAGTTTATTGGTATAATCTCTGTGGCTTTTTTGTCATCCTCAATAGTTATTAAAACTGAATTAAAATCAGTTGGTCCATCCGTAATTTTGTGTTTTACCGGCATTTGGGTTATGAAATTGTATAAAACACTTTCTTTATTTACACCAATGATGGAATTTTTATATCCCAAGCCTGTCATTCCGACATCTGTTATATAAGCCGTGTGATTATCCGTGACATGATAATCGGCAGTGGGGACATGTGTGTGTGTTCCGATAATCGCGCTTACTTTCCCGTCAAGATAATGCATCATGGCAATTTTTTCAGAGGTTGCTTCAGCATGAAAATCTACGATTATGGCATCCAAATTAATATGTTTATGGTCGTCGAGTATTTTTGTAACCGCATGAAAAGGATTTTCATATTGTTTGGCAAAAAAGACTCTGCCGATTAAGTTAATCACCAATACGTTTTTCATTAGTGATGTTTTTATAATTTGATATCCTTTTCCGGGAGCATAAATACTATAATTTGCGGGACGAATAATTTGGCTTTCTTTTTTTTCGATAAATGGAACAATTTCTTTTTTTTGCCAAATGTGATTGCCTGATGTTAAAAGATTAATTCCGGAACGTAGGAGTTCTTCAAGGTGTTCTCCGGTAATTCCGCTGCCGTGGCTGGCATTTTCTCCATTTGCCAATATTAAGTCGGGATTGTATTTTTTTTTGATTGTTGGAATTATATGAGAAACCGTGTCTCTTCCCGGTTTTCCCACAATGTCCCCGATGAATAAAATTTTCATTGTTTTTAATTGTTAATCTTGGTAATCGGCGCAACGCTAAGAGCGAATTTTTTGATGCCATGAATTTTTTTTCGGAAAGAAATTGTAGCAATACCTCCAATTATTTTTAAAACTTTTCCTTCTCCAAATGATGGATGATAAATATTATCTCCTTCCATGATATCGGTTTCTTGATAAATGTAAGTATCAAATTCATTGGGTATTGGTTTGAAATTAACCAAATTAAGATCAACTTTCGGTATATTGCTTTTAATTAACTTTTCCGGAATGTAATCCAAAAATTGAGATGGAGCATTTGTTTTATTTTCTCCATAAAGTTGCCGTTCGCGGGCGTGAATCAAATATAAATATTCCATTGCTCTGGTCATGCCAACGTACATAAGTCGGCGTTCTTCTTCCATTTCATAAGGATCAAAAAGAGTTCTGGAATGAGGAAAAACTCCTTCTTCCAAACCAACTATGAATACATGCGGAAATTCCAATCCTTTCGCGGCGTGGAGGGTCATCATTGTTACTGCGTTATCTTTATCATCGAGTTGGTCAATGTCAGATATTAAAGAAACTTCCTCTAAAAATGTTGCTAATGAAATTTGAGGTTCCAAGGCATCATATTTGTTGGCTACAGTAATCAATTCTTGGATGTTTTGAAATCTTATTTCTCCTTCTTCTGAGCCTTCTTTTAAAAGGAAATCGCGGTATCCGGTGAAGGTGAGAATAGCTTTTATGACACCGGACGCGGGAAAGGTTTTATTGGCTTTAATAATATCTTGCCATTCTTCATAGAATTTTTTCAAAACTTCTTTTTTAGCTGATGAAAGTTCATTTATTAAATCAAGTTTTTGAAAAACTTGATAGAGAGACAAGCCGTAAGTGCTACTTTTTTGTTCCAATATTTCCAGTGTTTTTGGTCCTATTTTTCGAGGAGGAGTGTTGATGATTCGCATGAGACTTGTATTGTCATGAGGGTTTTGAGCCAATTTTAGATATGAGAGAATGTCTTTTACTTCTTTACGGGCGTAAAATTTTACACCACCGACTATTTTGTAAGGAACAGCGTTTTTCATAAATATTTCCTCAAGTACGCGAGATTGAGCATTGGTTCGATATAGAATGACAAATTTGGAATAGTTGGGATATTCTTCATTGGCAATTACTTTTTTTATTTCATGAATAATTAATTCTCCTTCGTGGCGTTCATTGTTTGCTGTCCAAAAATGGATTAATTCTCCTTCTTCTTTTTCAGTCCACATTTTTTTTTCTTTTCTGTTTTTGTTTTTTACAATTACTTCATGCGCAGCTTCCAAAATAATCGGAGAAGATCGATAGTTTTGTTCAAGAAGTATTATTTTTGCGTCAGGATAGTCTTTTTCAAAATGTAAAATGTTGCGCATGTCCGCTCCGCGCCAGCTATAAATGGATTGATCGGAGTCTCCGATCACGCATAAATTTCTATATTTGTTTGCCAAAATTTTAATCAAAAAATATTGAGCGTGATTAGTGTCTTGATATTCATCTACGGAAATAAATTTAAATCTTTCCTGATATTTGTCTAAAATTTCAGGTTCTTGCTGAAACAATTCTATAGTTTTCATTATTAAATCGTCAAAATCCAGAGCCTGATTTTTAGCTAATTGTTTTTGATATTCTTTATAAATTTGATGTACTTTTTCCGTAAAATAATTGTTTACGAAATTACCATACGCCTCGGGGGTTACCAAGTCGTTTTTTGCTCCCGATATTGAAGAAATAATTGCTTTCGGATTAATTTTTGTAGTATCAATATGTAAATTTTTCATTATTAATTTAACTAAAGATTGCTGATCAGCATCATCATAAATAGTAAAATTGTTTTCAAAATCCAAATGGTGGATTTCTTTTTTTAGGATTTTTACACAGATAGAGTGAAAGGTACCTACCAGGGGTATGTCGGTTTCTCTGCCGGTCATGTAAGACTGAATACTTTCCGGAGGTAGCTGCGGATGTAATAGTTTGAGAACCCTTTGTTTCATTTCATTTGCGGCTTTATTTGTAAATGTAACCGCCAATATATTCCATGGTGAAACATTTTTTTCTTTAACCAAATAAGCGATTCTACAAGTTAGGGTTCTGGTTTTACCGCTGCCTGCGCCAGCCATTATTAAAAGGGGTCCGGAAATATGCCGCACAGCATCTTTTTGCATGTTATTTAATTTTTCCAGAAGTTCTTTCATAGTATTAAAAGAGTTGAAGTTGCGATTAATATACTATAAAAGAAGGATACTATTCAAACTTTATTTGAAAACTGAACATTCCCATTGAGCATAGGCCTTGGAGTTTTGTGTCGGGTTCTTGTTCAGGGATTTCGATTTCCGTGATTCCGGTTTGTGGTAGATATGTTCTGTATCCGATACCGGGAATAACCAATGATGAAGAACAATCAAAAGTGCCGTTCGTAATCATTTTAATTGTTGTGGGAGTATTGGCTTTCGCATATGTCAGTGACGGAGAATATCCTCCGCGGGCTTTTATTTCAATGATTTGTCGACCATCTACAATGGAAACATTTTCTTTTTCGGATTCAGTGGGTGCAGAATTCGGGTTTCCTTTTAAGAGCCAGACTGAGCCGAAAATGAATATAATTCCCATGATGCTTAAGAGTATTGTTTTCATAAAGTCGAATTTAAAAATTAAATATAGGAGCAATCCATCCGATTCCCACAAAAGTATTAATCAAATTAAAAATTGCAAATAAAATTACAATAAGACCGGCACTTTTGAAAAATATGCCTTTTTTTGCATTGTTGTGGATGCTAAATGAGCTGAAACTGATTAAGGCAAGCATAGGAAAAGATCCTAAAGCAAACGATAACATTGTTAATCCTCCGGAGAGGAAGCTTCCTGTGGAAAGAGTATAAATTTGCATGGATTGAGTAAATCCGCAAGGAAGGAAAAAAGTGATAATTCCAACGAGCGCGGGTGTTAGTGTGTGATTAAGCTTTGTTACATTAAGCGCTTTTTGAGAGAGAAATTTCGGCATTGATGGTTGGAGTCTTTTTGTCCAATGAAATATATCTAAAAGGTTAAGTCCAAGAACGAACATAACCAGACCAATAATTATTCCTATTATAAAATTTGTAATCGGTCCAAGCTGGAAAGCTGAACCTAAAGCACCAATAGCACCTCCAAGAATAAAGAAGGAAATAATGCGTCCGAGGTGGAAAAGTACTTGTGGACGGATTTTGTCGCCTTCTTTGGCAAAAGTGGCGGACATTGATAGTAAAAGGCCTCCGACTACGGCCATGCAAGTGGAAAGCGACGCGATAATGCCAACAACAAACGCTGTTGTATAGCTAACGTCATTTGTACTTACAAGATTAACTATGCCTAATTTTTGCATTAAAATAAAAAGAAATATAAATCCTAAAGCAATTGGTAGGGCAATTGAGAATTCTTGCCAATTAACTTTATTTTTTTGTTTTTCAGTTGATAATGTGTGTTTGGAAAGTAAGCCTGATAATTCTTTAACAATTTCATTATGAGACATATTGCCGAAATCTCCATAAATATCCACTGTCTGAGATTTAAGGCTGGATTTTACTGTTGATACTTTAGGATGCTCGTTTAATTCGGTTTCAGTTAGTATCTCACAGGCATTGCAATGCATGCCATTAATATGAAAAGTATGTTTTTTTTGGATTGTATTATTCATAATTTAAAGTTTTTTAGCTTTTAAACGAAGAGAATTGGTAACAACTGAAACACTGGAGAATGCCATCGCGAGGCCGGCAAAAACCGGACTTAATAGCCATCCGAAAATCGGATAAAAAGCTCCGCCGGCAAGAGGTATGCCAACGATGTTGTAAATGAAAGCCCAAAATAGGTTTTGTTTAATACCGCGCATGGTGATTTTTGATAATTTTATGGCTTTAACCAGTTTTGAGATATCTCCATGAAGAAGAGTAATTCCGGCGGATTCGATGGCAACGTCGGTTCCGGTGGCCATGGCAATGCCAATATCAGCTTGCGCCAGAGCGGGAGCATCGTTTACTCCGTCTCCGGCCATGGCGACAATTTTTCCTTTATTTTGCAGTTCTTTAATTTTATTTAATTTATCTTCAGGTAAAACTTCAGCAACTATATCGTCAATGCCAACTTGGTCCGCTATATGACGGGCAGTGTTTTTGTCGTCGCCCGTGAGCATGACAACTTTTATTCCAAGTTTGTGTAAATTTTTAACTGCTTCGATAGCTTCTTTTTTTATGGCGTCTGACACAAAAGCGACTCCCAGCACTTCTTTTTCAGTGGCGAGAATTACAGGAGTTTTTCCGTTTAATGTGTCTTTTTCAAGTGATTTGGAATCAAATTTAAGGTTAAGATCAGAGATTAGTTTAGTGCTGCCGGCATAATATTCAATGTTATTGATTTCTGCTTTGAGTCCTTTGCCTTTAATCGCGTTAAAGTTTTTTATTTGTGATAAGGGCAAGTTTTTTTCTTTGGCATAAGAAACAATGGCGTTAGCGATAGGATGTTCTGATTTATTTTCTAAGGAGGCCAATATTGAAATAAGTTTATCGTCGGAATTTTTTGTGTGGTTTTTTATGGAAATCAGTTCAGGTTTTCCTTTTGTAATTGTTCCGGTTTTATCTACTACAACCACATCAACTTGATGAAGTTTTTCGAGAGTTGCCGCGTCTTTAATTAAAATTCCTTCACGCGCGCCTTTGCCTACTCCCACTATAATCGCGGTTGGTGTGGCCAAACCGAGGGCGCATGGACAAGCTATTACTAAAATTCCCACAAATGAAACCAGTCCAAATGATAAACTTTGAGAAAACCCCAAATAACTTGAACCGATAATCAGCCATGCTCCGAGCGAAACAAATGCTATAACAAGTACGATAGGAACAAATACAGCGGAAATTTTATCAGCCAAGGCCTGAATCGGGGCTTTGCTGCCTTGAGCTTCTTCAACCATTTTTATGATTTGAGCCAGCATGGTTTCAGATCCGATTTTGGTAGCTTTAAATGTGAATGAACCGCTGGTATTGATTGTTCCGGCTATAATTATATCTCCTACATTTTTTTCCACAGGCATTGGTTCTCCGGAAATCATAGCTTCATCAACATAAGAAGATCCTTCAGTAATAACTCCATCAACCGGAATTTTGCCCGCGGGTTTGACTATTATTAAATCATTATGAACAACCTGATCAATCGGAATTTCTTGTTCTTTACCATCACGGACTACAAGAGCTGTTTTGGCTTGTAAATTTAAAAGTTTTTCAATCGCGTCTCCTGTTTTTAATTTTGATCGGGCTTCGAGATATTTCCCAAGCGCTATAAAAGTGATCACTATAATAGTTACATCGTAATATGTATTTTCAACATTTATATAAGGTTTTAAAGTTTCTTCAAACGCGCTGACCATAAAGCTATATGTAAACGCGACAGATGTTCCTATACCTATCAGGGTATCCATATTCGCTTTACCATAACGGAGAAAACGATAGAATCCAAGCAAGTACGGCTTGCCTATGATTAAAAGTATGTAAAGCGCCAACAGCGGCATTAGATGATGAAAAAATTCTGCCAAAACATAAGGCATTTCCGGAAATATTTTGAATCTTATTAGAATTTCCCATGTCATAACCAGAACACTGAAAATCGCCAATGGAATGGCAGATAAAACTTTTTTTCTCATGTTAGCGATTTCAGCAAGTTTTTCTTTTTTGGATTGATTAATCCCTGTATGAGCAGCGTGTTCATCGGGACTCATGCCCATACTTTCAGCTGTCGGCATATCAAGTGAATATCCCAAAGGTTCTATTTTTCGAGAGAGATGATGGGGGTCCACTTTTGTCTCGTCAAAAGAAACTTTAGCTGTTTCTGTCCCAAAGTTAACTTCAGCGGAATGAACACCTTCAAGTTTTTTAAAGGTTTTTTCTATAATGCCGGCGCAGGAAGCGCAATGCATGCCTTTTATTTTGAAAGTTTTTTCTGTATGCATATTAGTTTGATAAATTATAAATTTTTAATAATTCTTCAATTGTTTTATCTTTATCAACTTTGAGGCGATCGAGTACGCAAGCATCAAGATGTCCGGAGAGAAGATCTTTTTTTACAGTTTTTAAAAGCCCAATAACGCTGTCCGCCTGTTGAATGATTTCCGGACAATATTTGTTTTGCTCGATCATGGAAATAACGGTTTCAAGTGTTCCTTTCGCTTGTTTAGCAAGCTTTAGAGATTTAATTTTTTTCGGAGTTAAGAAGTTTGTCATAGTTAAATTATTATGTGCCTACTACCTAGGGTATAGGTTGTTTTGAAAAAAGTCAAGGGGAAAAAGAAAGCAATAGTGCCAGTAATAGTCTTTAGGGAAAAATTTGCTTGTAGCAAATTTTTGGTGGGCAGGGAGGGATTCGAACCCCCGAAGGCAGAGCCAGCAGATTTACAGTCTGCCCCGTTTGGCCACTTCGGTACCTGCCCGTATTGGTGACCCGTAACCAGTGACCAGTGACCTGGAATGGTTTTGGGAATGGAGCCACCTGTCGGATTCGAACCGACGACCCACTGTTTACAAAACAGTTGCTCTACCAGCTGAGCTAAGGTGGCGAGATAGGTAGAGATTTAACGCACGGTTTAGTTTAGAAAAAAAGAGAAGGGGAGTCAATAGGGATTAGCGATCAGCAATCAGCGATCAGGAATGAAATGCCCTGCATTGTGGGGTTACTGATCGCTTTATATTTATGCTGCTTGGGCGGTGATTTCTTCTATGTATGGTTTTAGCATTTGAGCCGTATGTTTATCTTTTTCAGCCATGTATAGTGTTGAAAGGCGGACTTTTTTATCTTCGTCATTTCTTTCGCTTTCTTTTATTTGACCGAATCTTGCTCCTCGGTTGTTTTGCGCCAGATGTAAGCGGCAGTTTTCTATTCCGTGTTTTTTGCCTTCTTCTTCAAAATCTATGATTTTAATGAATGGTTTTAATTCTTCAGGAATATCAAGGTTAAATTGTTCCGAGCAGTTTGCGGCGTTTGCTATGAGTTTGCCGTTAAAGCCTTCGTTGTCTGAAATTCGGTTGTCTTGTATTTTGAAATTATCTGATAGTTGTGGTATTTGCACACCAAAACATGATTGTTTTCTTTCTCTGATAATTCGAAAAAAGTGTAATCCTTGAGATGGTTCTTTGTTTCCGTCCATCATTTCAACAAAACCAGCGGCATTTGTAAAATCACCATTTTTTATGTTCATACCTTTCTCCGTGTGTGAACCGGAGTTAGTCTCAACGTCGTTAACACCAAAACGTCGCGGATTTGCTATGAAATAATCTCCTTTTTGCATTTGTTTATCAAATTTTTCCAAATATAAATGTAATTT
This sequence comes from Candidatus Peregrinibacteria bacterium GW2011_GWA2_33_10, assembly GCA_000989565.1. Lineage (GTDB taxonomy): Bacteria > Patescibacteriota > Gracilibacteria > UBA1369 > GWC2-33-13 > GWC2-33-13. The sequence continues at coordinate 34,555 of LBOO01000020.1, forward strand.
GTCGAGTATTCTGAAGTCTGTTTTTTGGTAAATAATAGGATCTATAAAAAATAAATATCGGATATTTTTTTGCGGTCTTGAACTTAAGCAATTTCTTGTTTGGAACAAATAGTGTTTTTCAGGAATATTTTCAGGGACAACGCAAGCTCCAGCTCCTTCCGGCTCTATTTGAGGTCGGCATTGAATTATGCGAATTTTTAATTTGCCTCTTTCATCAAAGCGACAAGTGTATTCGATATCCACGTCCATTCCATAATAATATTTTAACTTTTTTAATATATATTTTAAATAATTGGCCAGTTTTTCTTTTAAGATATGCTTAAAATCTATTTTTGCGCACTTTAAATATTTTTCCTCTACTCTAAGAACGTTAAAGCGTCCTTCCCATCCCGGCTGAGTGCATTTTAAAAGTTGTATTGCTGCGGTGGTTTGTTGTTGAGGATTCATTTTATTAATAAAATCATCCAATGCCACTTCTTCAAGCTTGCCGTTTTTTATGTTCATTGCTGTAATTTTGGATTGATGTTTGGTGTTTTTATCGTCAGGGCAATCAGTAGGTTTTGATAAGACGCATGGGTAGCCGCCTACTTCCACGGCTCTTTTTAAATCTCCCATGACAAGTGTAGTTCCTCCATCTTCTTGAGGAGGACCGAAGCTTTCCGCGGCAAAGCTTTCCGCGACTCCTCCAAATAGAGGACAGAAATAGTCTCCGTAAAGGTCGCCGTTAGTTTTTTGGATTAAAACACTCATTTCTTCGTCGTACGATATTAGTCCATGTTCGCGTCTGTAATTGTAAGCTTTTTTGCTGTATACGCAGGACCAAACATTTTTTATGCTTTCAAAAAAGGAGAGTAAAGATTCAATTGCGCTATTTATATTTTTTATTTCCGGAGGTAAATATGCCTTAATAAATTCAATAAAGTCTTTGTTTAGTACGTTAGGGTTTTTTTGGGACATGTTCTCATAAATATCTTCAAGTTCGTTTTCATTATATGCTTGGCCGATTTTTAAATTTTGAGGCATTAAGAAGTCGATACTATCGTGAATGCCCGCGAATGATGCTTTTCCATCTTCCAAGTGGCTGGAAGAACGAATTTTTAAGCTAATTGTTTCGGATTTGAAAAACTCAACCCACATTTCAAATAATCTTCTTTTTATGTAGTCCGGTAAATCCACGGATCTAAATCTGTTTCTGACTTCCGCCAATTGTTCATCTTCATTTTTGCTGTCAGGAGTTGATCCATTTTCATATCGGTATTTTTCTACAATTAAATCATTAATTTCCGGATTTTTAGTTGTGAAATCTTCGAAAACTTTTGACCCTATGCAGTAACTTTCCGTTTCTTCAAAAATTTCATCTATTCCTTGGTATTCTTCTTTAAATATTTCATAAGCGAGTTCCTCTTTTTTTCTAGGGTCGGCACTTTTTATTCTGGGATCTTCGGCGTATATTTCTTTAGCAAAAGACCGATCATAATTTTTATCTTTTAAACGCATTAATGCTTGGCTTAGGAAATAACCCGCGGCTTTTCCACCTATTAAACCTTCGCTTAGGGCTCCTTTTGTGTTTTTAATTATTGTTTGAAAATCAGCATATTTTAAGGCTTTTTTGGCAATCGCGATTCTGTAGGGGTCTTCTGATATAAATCTTCTTATGAGATGTTCCAGCGCCCCATGTTTAAGTTTGTTATAATTGGGATTGTTGTTTGTTTCTTCTAAGGCAAGTATTTTCAGTAAAGTGTGCGTTGGTGTTTTTTGATGGGGAGCTTTTATAATTTTACCTTCGGCGTTTTCTCCTTCAAAAAATTCTTTCGGGTCAGGAGGAAATTCGGAATAATCTATTGTTTTGGCGTATGCATGACCTAAAACAGTATCGATTGCGCTTCTGCTAAGTTCACTTAATTTGCTTAAAGCTACTATTGTTTTCCAATTTTTAAGTTGTTCCCGGGCTTGAAGCGGGCTTAATTTTTCTGTGTTTCCATTGGCCTTTTCTAATTCCAGATAATAATTTTTATATTCTTCCCCCTGCTCTTCAAGTTCGTCAACCTCTAGGATGCCGGTAGAATAAAATTTCCAGCGAATTTCATCTAGAAGTCGTTTTAGATTTTTTTCAGCCAAGGGTTCTTTTTGACAAACTTCTTGAATAAATTTAATTAATGGCTTTCCCTTTTTAGTAATGGCTTCAATTTTGTAAACATCAGGCAGATGTTTATTAAAAATCGTATAATTTGGGACGGAAGAAATGGACATAAGGGAAATAAAAATTTTTGCCCCTAATTTAAAAGAAAGTATGAAGTGTTGTCAAGTTTTCTGGGCAGAATTTTTTACTCTTCACTTATTGCTGTAATTGTCCAAAAATATACTAAAATTGGGGAGAAGAGTAGGCTGTTGACGAAAAAGGAGTGAATTAAGAGGCCGGAAATCGCGCAGAGGAAACCTAAAGAAAGGCCTTTTTTGAAATTCGTTGTTTTGGGGGAGCGCCAGGTTTTATAATTTGTGATTATTATTTTTAGATAAATTATGAGATAGAAAATTATACCGATTATGCCTGTGGTCATAAAAATTGTGAGAAGGCTTGAATCCGCGCCGGAGGCGTGATGAACCGTCGTTGAGGGGATGATGCCTTCTTCGTGTTGGACGTATTTTAGGGTGTTAAAGCCGGTTCCAAGGATTGGATATTTTTGAATAATTTTTTGGCTGTTTTGCCATGATTCTAAGCGCATTTGGGCTGTGGGATCGAGAATTTCGGTGCCGGAGCTTAAAAGCGCTTTGGCGCTGTTATAAAAATCAAAAATTCTTTCTTGGGCGCGGGAGGAAAATGAGGTGAAAATAACTAAGGCAAGCGTGCCGATGATTATTAATTGTCTTGATTTGATTAATCCCAAAATGAAGAAAGAAACCGCAAACGCGAGGTACGCGCTGCGGGAATAGGTTAGAAATAATGCGCCGAGTAAGATTCCTGCGATTATTATATAAAAGAGTTTTTTTGATTTTTCTTTTTCGTATAAATAAAGACCACCAATTATACTTAAGATAAAGGCAAAAAATCCGCCTATAAAATTGGGATCGAACCAGGTTGACAGGAGGCGATATTGGTGAGGGTCCCAGCCGAATTTTGCTGACATTTCAGAGAAATCAGGGAAGAAAATGAACTGCAAATATCCTAAAATCGCTAAAAGAAGGCCGGAAATTAATATTATTGTAAGGAGTTTTTTTTGTTTTGAAGGAAATTGCAGGGTTAGATAATAGAGAAAAAAATATGATATAAATCGAATCAAATAAGAAAAACTTACGATTATTTCGGAATTGTCGTTTAAATTTTTAGAGCCATTGAAAAATGAAATAAAAGCCCAAAGTGTAAATAATATGAAAGGAAATAATAATTTGGGTTTTGGTAATTCTTTTTTGTAAATTATTTGTCTTAATCCCCAGATTATAATTAGAAATGGTAGAAATATGTCGTTAATGAGAAAGCCGTTTTCCGGTCCTAAAGGGACGCGGGCAAGTTCACCGAAGATGGTGAAGGTGATTGTGAGGATTAGGCCGTAGTAAGGGGCACGGAAGAGGAGTAAAGTACTGGTCGCGGCAAGAATTAAAAAAAGTAGAAGAGGTTTTGATATTACTAAAATTAAAGAGAGAGCAAGAATTATTGTTACGATTAGAGTAGCTCGTAATCCGTAATCAGTAATTCGTAATTCGTAATTGAAATTTTTTATAATATTTTTAAACATTTTTTTTGTGATATTGTTGGAGCCATGTTTTTAAAGTGTGGAAGGCTTTGCCGCGGTGGGAGATTTGGTTTTTTTCTTGGGGGGTGAGGCTTGAATATACTTTGTCAAATCCGTCCGGTCGGAAGCAGGAACTTAAGGGAATTCCGGGGATTATTTTGGCTTTTAGTTCTCGTTCTATTTGTCCAAGAGTTTCGCCGTGGAATGTTTTTAAAGTTTTTCCGTCATAAAAACAGGCGCAGCAGATGAACAGGGCTTTTCTTTGCGAGGGCTCGGTAAAGGTGCTTATTTTGTTTAAAAAATAATTTAACCATTCTTGGTCCGTGGCTTGTTCTCCGGCACCCCAACGTCTTGTATTTACTCCCAGTTCGTTTTTCAGGGCTTCGACTATTATTCCTGAATCATCAGTAATGACAGGGATTTTTGATTTTTCATAAAAATAGCGGGCTTTTAAAATTGCATTCTGCTCATAAGTCGAGCCGGTTTCTTCAGGATTTTCCGTAATATTTAATTCTTTTGGGTAAAGAAAAGGGAATGGAAGTTCATTTAACGCTTCTTTTATTTCTTGAAATTTTCCATAATTTCCTGTGCCGATTAAAATTTGCATGATAAAAATTTTTATATGCTTGTGGGTATAAAATACAGGAAAATGGATTTAGGGAGCAAATTTTATTTTTCTATTTTTTGAATATCATAAGGTAAACCTTGGCTTGAAGATATAGTGTTTAAGGAGCATTCTAAAGAGCATCTTATTTCACGTGAGCATTGTTCGAGTACTTCATCTCTTGTGATTTTTCCTGCTAAAAATTTTTCTAAATAATTTTTTGCAGTTGAGGCAATCATAGACGTGAAAAGATCTTCTGGTAATTTGAATCGGATTTGTGAACGAATATTTGTTGAGCTTTTTTGAATTATATTAGGATCTGTTATTTCAGGTTTTGAAGTTTTAGAAGGAATTTCATCTGCTGTTCTTTTCTCTTTTGTGAATATCTCAATAATATCTGCTGACATAATATTGTGAGTTTATAGAATTTGCAGAGTGATTTTATGACATATGTATTAGGCTGTCAATGACTCGACGTGTAACCACTCACTGAGGTGGTGTGTCATCCCTGTAAAAGTCAACTAATTCGTTGACAAATTTTCAAGAATTTTTTTTGGGGTCAGTCCATTCAAAGCTTGGTGAGGTCTTTCATAATTATA
>LBOO01000021.1 GCA_000989565.1 Candidatus Peregrinibacteria bacterium GW2011_GWA2_33_10
TAACTGCTTCCCCTATTATTTCTAATCTTCGAATGACCGCATCTTGTATGTAAATTGTTTGATAAAATTCCTTAGCTTTAAGTTTTTTTGTATTATTTTCTATTTCAATAATGCTTTCTAAAATATGTTTTAGAAAAATTTCAGGATTTTTCATAGATTATCTTTTGTTCATCAAGGATTATCTTTCTAAGATGAGGATTTAGAGAGTTATAAGTTATTACATCCACTTTTCTACCTAGTTTTTGTTCTAATTCTATTTTTAATCCTACTAAATCTAAAAGAGATTTATTTTTCTTGAGTTTAACAAGTAAATCAATATCACTCTTTGCCTTGTTTGTGCCTCTTGCAAAAGAGCCAAAAATAGCGGCTTTTTCTACTCCTTCTTTTTTTAGAATTGGTAGTATTCGAACTTTTATATGTTGTATAGTCATGTTTAAATTATATCAGTATAAAAACTTTTCGACAATTTTACATTTAAAAAATTGTAATTTCCTATGTTTGAACACAAGCTTTTTATTCTAAGTCTTTCTTTTTTTCTTCAAATTCCTTTTTGTTGATCTCTCCTTTTGCATATCGGCTTTTGAGAATTTCTAAGGAGGAATTATTATTAATTTCCGCTTTATTTTGGTCAATCAACCATTTTACCAGAGCTATAATTCCTAAAATTATTAATCCCCATAAAAGGAGCATAAAAATCCATCCAAATGGGAAGTAGCCATAATTCATCATAAACTTTAGAGTTAATAATATTTAATTGTACTATAAATTATCTACATAATAAAATGATTTTTATTGCTTTTTGTAAATAAAAGTTTATATTTTTTATCTTAATAAATTTTTATGGAAAAAAATCATATTTTATATTTGAGTAGGGTTTTCGAAGGTAATATTGAAAAGAGCGAGGAAGTTGACGGATATTTACAGGAGCAAATAAAAAATTTAAATGATCTTATAAATCTATTATTGACTGAGCCGTTGGCATTCAGAAAGTATAAAACTGAACTATCTTTATCTATGCTTTACTCTTTAGAAGACAGCGATTTAAAACTTTTAGGCAAAAAAATTTATCAAAGAATCCGAAAACTTTAAATATCATACCCCTGCTTTTAAGAACAATAAAAATTTTGATTCGATATTATTTATTTTAAATTTTTATATAGCCGGAAGAGATGCTGAAATTTTCAACACTTTAAATTTGGAAGAAAAGAGGGAAATTTTATGCACGCTTAAGGATCATCAAAAATTTCATGAATTAAGTGAAGAAGAAGTTTCTTTGTTTAGAGAAAAGTTAGAAGGAAATTTAGATTTTAATAAACTTACTTTTTGCTATCTTTTATCAAAATTGTGGAAAATTTACACTTCAAACAAAATTTCTTTATCTAATGATTACGCGGTTATGCTTTCATCTCTGCGGAAATCTTTTAAGAAAAAAGTGGATGATTACAGAAGATAATTTTTAATTATCAGCTTTCGCAAATTTTCTCTGTAATAACTTTTTAAATTCCATTATTAGCATGAATGCTGTGGATAACGCGATGATTAAACCCCAGCTTAATGCGCTTAGGCTGCCCATTTTTGTGTATGGCTGGAGGAATGGGGTGTAAATTACAATTAAGACGAGGATCAAAGATGCTAAGTAGGAAAGCCAGAGTTTTTTATTAGTGAAGAAGTATTTATTGAATATTGTTTCGTTGCCTCTTCGTCGGAGTTGAACATTCCACCATTGAGAGCAGAGGATTCCTGCATAGGTAATTGTTGTTGCTTCGTGATATAGGGTACTTTCCGTATCTATGTTTGCAAAATCAACACCGCTTATTTTTAAGAAAATGAAAAATCCGATATAGCCGGTCGCACCCATAAATACGCCGCTTAGGGCAATATCTAAAATTTGTTTTACATTTAACACATGTTTTTTTATATCTCGTGGTTTTTTTTTCATTACATCAGTTGTGGGAGAGTCAAAGGTTAAAGCCATTAAAGGCAAAATCTCTCCTAAAAGGTCTATTAAAAGAATCTGTATCGCGAGCAGTCCGAATGGAAGTCCCCAAATTCCGGCTCCGATTAAACTTAAAATTATCGCGGTAAGTTCTCCGAAGTTTGAAGTGAAACAAGCAATAATGGTTTTCTTTAAATTAGCGTAGATTATTCTTCCTTCTTTTATGGCGGAAACCAAGGTTATAAAACTGTCATCGGCCAAAACTATTTGGGAAGCTTCTTTGGCGACTTCCGTGCCTATTTGACCCATGGAAATTCCAATGTGGGCTTTTTTTAATGCCGGAGCATCATTTACGCCATCTCCGGTTACTGCAACGACTTCTTTATATATTTTTAATAAACCAACAATTCGTAATTTTTGTTCAGGAGAAACTCTGGAAAAAATTACCGACTCATTGTTTTGCAGGATATTAATCAGATTATTATCATCAGTTTGATCCAGTTCTTTTCCGGTTATACTATATATTTTTTTGTTTTGAGCTAAATGAATTTTATTACTGATCGCCATCGCGGTTTCTTGCGCGTCTCCGGTTATTATCACTATTTTTATATGAGCTTCGTGAGCCGCGTCAATCGCTTCAGTCACACCTTCTCGCGGTGGATCCATGATGGCTATTAATCCCATGAATATTAAATCTTTTTCAGTGTTTTCAGTTGTGTAATCATTTAGCTTTTCAATTTGGTGGTAAGCAAAAGCCAGTTTGATTGAGCGTTCCAAAACCACATCTCCCGCTCCTTTAGAAAAAGCCAAAATTTCGCCTTTATAATTTCGTACTGATGTCATCATTTTTCTATCCGAATCAAATGGGATTTCTGAAATTTCAGGGTGTTTTTCATCACGCTCATTCATGTCCAGCCCATGTTTTTTCGCCAGAGCAATAATCGCTCCTTCGGTCGGATCTCCTAAAACATAAAACGTGGGATGTGTTTCATCAGGTAGTCCGATTTTTGCATTTGATGAATAAAAACCGCATTCAATAAATTCATGTAAAGTAGTATTTTTCTTTTCATCTATATTTTTATTATCATTTGGTATTATTTTCCCAATTCCTTCATATCCGATTCCTTTAACATCGAATTCTTGGCCCGGGATCCATATTTTTTCCACAGTCATTTCATTTTTGGTAATTGTGCCTGTTTTATCGGAACAAATGAATGTCGTGGCACCAAGAGTTTCAACTGATGAAAGTTTTTTAACGATTGCTTTTTGGCGGGCTAATCGTTTCGCTCCCAATGCCAATGAGGTATTGACTTCCGCAGGCAAGCCTTCAGGCACCATTGAGGCGGAAAGACCTATAGCAAACATCACCGCTTCAATAGTTGACATATTCATCATGTATATACCTGCAATCAGCATTGCCGCGCCTACCATCATTGAAAGTAAAATGGTTCTTTTGGCTAAATTGTTTATTTCATCTTGCAACGGCGATAATTCTTCCTTTGTTTCTTGGCTCAAAGCAGCTATTTTACCGAATTCAGAATTCATGCCTGTAGCAATAACCAATCCTTTTCCATTGCCGATCGCTACTGTTGTTCCGGTAAATATCATATTGGTTTGGCCTGTGATTTCTGTTATTTCCTTTAATTGATTCGCATTTTTATGCTGAGGGTTTGATTCGCCGGTGATGGAAAAACTGTTTACCTGAAGTTTGTTGCTTTGTAATACTCTCATATCTGCCGTGATACTGTCTCCTTCATTGATTATAACTATATCTCCGGGCACGAGATCGCCGGAATCCACTTCAGTTTCTTTGCCATCTCTAATAACTCTTGTTTTCGGATTAATTAATTTCGATAGTTTGCTAATTATTTTTTCTGCTTGGAATTCCTGAATAAATCCGATAATGCTGTTAATCAAAACGATTAAAAGCAACACGGAACCTGTTTGATAATCTTTAAATCCAATAGCTAAAGCTCCCGCGGCTATTAAAACTATCGCCAATATATCTTTAAATTGTTTTATAAACGCAATTAAAGCTTTATTTTTTTCTTTAAGCGCGACGACATTTCTTCCGATTTTTTTAATTCTGTTTTTGACTTCTTCGTTTGTTAATCCTATTTTTTCATTTGAATTCAGTTCCGCTAAAACTTCTTCTTTTGTTTGCAGGTAATATGGTTTCTTTTCCATGGCGAAATTATAGATATAAAAATCTTATAATTATAGCATTAAATAAGGAAGAAAGTAAATGTCCGCGAATTTACTATTTCGCTATGCTCCAGGTTTTTATAATTTCTTTGATGAATTTTTCTTTTTGCCTTTGGGATGAGTCTGTAAGGCTTTCCGGGGCGCGATCATACAAATGACATTCAAGCATGATGTCGTTTACTCCGTTTAAAGATCCTTTTAATGCGAGAATTTGCGTGACTATGTCACGGGGTTTTTTATCGTTTTCAATCATTTTGATGATGCCATCCAATTGACCTCTTGCTTTATTTAAGCGATTTATTGCTTGTTTTTTATGTGTTTCAAACATACGAAAAAATTAAATAATTTATATACCCACTATAGGTATTTTAAAAATGTTTGTGAATGAGGAATTTTGTATTTTAAATTGCTTTTTTGAAGGATTGTTTTTTGCCTTTCGAATATTGTTTTTTTAGCGGTATTCATTTATAATTTAAAGATTTATTTATTTTATATTGAATGATGAAAAAAATATTTTATTTAATTTTAGTTTTGATTTTGATTTTCGCGGGAATTTTTTATGGGAAATCTTATATTTTAAAGAAATCTCAATCTCAACTACTTTTAAAAAACATGACTGTTAGAAGCGAAATAAAGAAAGATATCCATAATTTAAAAACCATTAGCGAAAGTTTAAATTTGAAGAATGTTTTAGACTTAATTGATGAGATTAGCGACGATTTGTCGCAAATAAAATCAGTGCGTGTAAGCGTTGATCAGGCTACGCAAAATAGAAATCGCGATTTGAATATTGAAATGCAAATTGTGGAACAGATGGAAATTAATAAAATTTCAGATATTTTGAATTCCACTTATAATATTTTTTATGTTGATCAAAGTTTGAAATTGTTAAATAAAGACATTCTTAACTGCGCTTTAAAAATCAGTGAATTAAAAACTCATTTAAAAAATTGGAAAGGAGTTTTAACTATTGCTGAAGCTAAAAGGATTATGGAAATTTTAAATAAAAAAGAAACAGGCGGGGAGATTGTAAATATTTTATATGACATTGAAAAATATATTGAACTTTTTAAATCAGGGAATCCGCAATATGAACGGTTTATGAAAGAAATAAATATATTTACTGAAAAAGTGGACGAAATGCTGACCAATAAAGATCAATTAATTGATTCAGATCTTCAAAAGGCGATCACTAACCTGGAAGATTTAAGAGCCGTGAAAAGCAATATTGATCCAAACTTATCAATTCTGCTTCAGGACGCGCAGAAAGATACGTGGAGGGGGTATCTGGTGGAGATGAGGAAAGCGGTTGAGGATTTGAGTGAGAATTTGTAAATGAACGTAATACGTAATCCGCAATTTGTAATTCGTAAAAGGAATTTTCTATTTAATTTTCTCTTGTTTTAATATAAGATTTTGTTATATTGCTTAAGGTTTAATTCGGGGTCGTAGTTCAGTTGGTTAGAACGCCTGCCTGTCACGCAGGAGGTCGCGGGTTCAAGTCCCGTCGATCCCGCCAGAATGATTATTTGCTTGAGGTTATTGTTTGTTCTAGGATTTTTCTGATTTTTCCGTAAATTAGTAAATTTGAGGCTTGTTCTTCTGTTTTTGACGGATCGTTTTTTATTACGGATAGAAGAATTTCTATTAAGCTATCGATTTTTGTTATTAATTCTGTAAATTTATCTTTAAAAATTTGTTCTTTATTAATAAATTCTTTCCAAGTATGAACAAAATTTTGGTAAGCTTGAATTGCTTTTTCAACGTTTTGAGGATTTTTTTGAACAATTTCGATCTCAATGGTTTCAAACAGATCTTGATTGGCTTTTTCTAATAGGTAAGTAAATTTATCTTGTCTTGCATTTTGGATTCTTGCATTTATTGAGTCTATCCACTGAGTAAAAGGTTTTGCATTCGAGGGAAGCAGATTTTCGGAATTTTCTGAAATTATTTTTTCTATATAAGCTGTTAATTTTTGCAGTGAAGTTTCTTCTAAATAATTTTTAAGATATGGATCTGTTGTTTTACTTTCTATTTCAGCTATAAGGAGTTCAACTTCAGCAACTGTTTTTGCTAATTTTGCTGTTAAAAATTCGGATTTTGAAGGTAGTGTAATTCTGTATTTTGTTTGTAATCTTTTAATTTTTTCCTTATCTTCATAAGTGTCCTCGGAATAAAATTCATCAGTTAAATTATGTTTTAATATTTCTCCAATAGATAATCCCGCATGATGTTCATAATCATTTATTTGTTCAGGGGAAACAGTTTTATACATGTTTGCGATCTTTTTTATTTGCTCCATTCTCATATCCAACTTTTCAGCTACCCAGACCGGATCATCAGCTTCAACAATATAAAATGGCATAACCGCTTCCCCAATGCATGTTCTTAAAAAATAATCATAATCTTCTATTGGCATAACATCTTCAAAAAAATTTTTAAAGCTCTCTAAAAATTCGAAAATTTCAATTAAATAATCTGAATTTGTCCAAGTTAGTCTTTTACCAGGAGAAGAAGAATATCTAGTTACTCCATAATTTATCATATAATTCTGCAGTAATCCCCTGCACGTTTCATATCTTGTAATTTTTTCTATATTTAGAGTGGATGCTATTTTTTCTATTAATTTTATAGTTTCAGGAGGTTTATTATCAGGATAAAATTGGACAATCGCATGATAAAATTGGCGTAATTTTTCACTTTCAATTGTGTAAGTATTTTTATCAACATTCTTTAATTCAGAAATTGCATCTACTCTCCTTTTTATATTATCTTGTGAATCTGATAATTCGGATTCCTGTGGTAATGGCTCTACTTTTTTCAAGCGGGAGGCTGGGATAAAACTTTCCCATTCTTCATATTTTCTTTCTTCTTTTGACATGCTAGCTATAAATAAATTTGAGATTTGAAATTACTATAAAGAGGTTAATTTGGCAAGAATTTGACTAATTTTTTCACTTCAGATAATTTTAGATTGATTTTTAACCAAAAAATATGAATCGTATTTTTATTGTGCGCAGGTGGATAACTTGTATTTTGATGTTGCAGATTTTTTTAACGTTTATATCTTTTTTGATTTTAATAACTTTTGGCAATTTTCCGATTTTAATTTTTAACTTCGGACCTTTGTTTTTCATTAATTTAATTATTTCAGTTATTTCAGTAATTCTAATTTTAATTATATGGAGATGTTATAATTGTCGTAAAACTTTTATTTTTAGAATTTGTCCATTTTTTTCTAAAAAAGAAATTTGCCCTAATTGCCAAGCTGTTTTATATAAACGAAAAAGATTTGATTTAATTAATATTTTTTCAGCTGTAATTATACTTTTAATACTTCTTGCTAATGGGATTTCTATTTATATGTCACATTATGGTCATAGAATTAAAATTCCTATTTATTATAAAATCAATGAGTTTCATGGCACAGATAGTTGGAGTTTAGATGCTGTAAAATTTAATAAACAAATCTCTATTAGTATATCAGAAGGAATGGTACTTTCTTCTATTTTTGAAAAAATGAATTTTGTGGGATTAGAAAAGAATCTAAGTCTGAAAAAGGAAATTATAAATTTAGAAAATGGTGGAAAAGCAATATTTTATTTTGAGAATGATTCTGGCGAAGTTTGGCTTAAAAAAGATGATATTAGTGATCCTACCAAAATATTCAGTGTAGATTTTGTGAATAGTGAAGCAAATTTAGAGGAGATTAGGGAAATTATAAAAACGATTTGAGGTATAATTTTATTATTCCCACTGCGGAGTGTATTTGCTGTCTGAGGAAGTGGGGTCTTGGATTAGGCCGTCAGAGAAATCGAGGGAGAGGAAATAGTCTGTGATTTCTTCGTGTTCTTCTTTTGTGAGGGAGCGGTTTATTTCCGGAAAATTTGAGGATTTGAACGTTGGGTAGTATTGAGACATTAGAGAGATATAACTTTTAGAACCGAATGCTTCGTGGATCCAATTTAGTATTTTTTTTGATTCTTCTATGTGGTTGGGAAGGACTAGGTGGCGGATGATTAAGCCTTTTTGCATTATTCCTTGTTCGTTTATTTGAGGAAATCCTACTTGTTCGAACATTTCTTGTATTGCTGAACTTGCATATTTAAAATAATCGGGGAGTTTGGAATACCGGAGGGAGGTATAATTATCTATGTATTTTAAATCTGGAAGATAAATATCTATTAAGCCTTTCAATTTTTTTAGTGTTTCTACTTTTTCATAAGCATTTGAGTTCCAAACTATTGGGACGGTAATATTTTTTTTATTTTCTTTTAAAAATTCAATTAAAATTTCCGAATATGGCGTGGGGGTGACAAAATTAATATTATGGACTTTTTTTTCTATTAATTTAATTATAATTTGCATTAATTTTTTTTCATCAATTGAAAATTTATCAACTTTTTTTGACCAATATTCCGGATTAGAGATTTCGAAGTTTTGGCAAAATACGCAATTACTATTACAGCCGGTAAAAAATATCGCGCCGGAGCCGTTTTGACCGCTAAGCATCGGTTCTTCCCAAAAATGAGGTTGGTAATGAGATATTAATAATTTATTTGGGAGTTTGCAGACTCCAAATTTATTGACACGGTCAACTTGGCATTGGAATGGGCAGATTTGGCAGGAGAATTGAGGCATTTTGTTTGAAGTTTAAACTGTGCAGATAAATCATAAATGTATTTAAATTATTATCAACAAAAAAGCAACTCCGAAATAATTGGAGTTGCTTTTAATATATTTAATTTTTATGCATCGTTGCCTGATTCTTGAGGTGTTTGATTTTTTTCAAAATTTCTGTGCATTTTCATAAAGCCTTTACCTCCCATCATTCCTCTGCCACCCATTTTTAAGCCTAATTCTTCTCTAATTTTGTTTGCTTCTTCAAACTTTCCTTCCCTCATCAGTTTATGCATCTGTGAAAATTTTGCGAAATTTTCTTCATTGATTACATCTAATTTTTCCGGATGCATTCCGTTTTCTTCCATTAATTTTTTCCATGTTTGGTAATCGTTATTTTCAATCGCCTTTATAACCTCTTGATGCTTTTCATTATTGCAAAATGGGGAGTTTTTAGTATTTCCTTCGCTATTTTGCGCGTATGACGTAGCTGTTAGAGTTAATATTAATGCGGATAAAAAACCTACAGAACCATAAATTAACTTTTGTTTCATAATTAATTTGGTTAAAAAATAATTTACTAATGATCACTAGTAATTATTAATACGCAAACTTCAATATATTTCTTGCAATTTTTAATAAAAAGGCGGCGGCATTTTCATGGTTCTCCCGCTCATTTTAAATTCATTCTTGTGCCACGGAACTATCAAATAAGCCTTAAAAGTGTTTGGAGACGTGGCCCGTCCGATCATTTTGATTTCAAACCCGTTTTCAAGTTTTATTTTGTGCATTATTTTTGCCTGCTTCATTTCTATAATCCAAATTTTTTGATAAAAATCCTGAAATTCCATTAATTCAGGGTTTTCACCATCATCAATTTCAATGATTCTTCCGGCCAAAAAACCTCTGTCAGGTTGATGCCAAGGACGGTGATGAAAAAATATTCTCGGAGTCATCATTGGATAGCGATGCTGAAATTCCGAGTAAACTCTATCAGGAAAATTTGATTTATATATACCCCACCCCAGTATGCCGGACAAAATCAAATTAGCACCTAATATGATAATTAATGGGTATTTATAGCCTTTCCCAGTATGTTTAAAATCTATATATGAAATATATGTAAGCGCAAAAAATATGAGAATCCACAAATATGGGATAGATATTATAAAAAAATGGGGAATACTTGTATTGAAATAAGGATATAATCTAAAATCCACTTCGTTTATTTGAAAGAGGATAAAGCTAAAAAATATTGCTCCAATAATTAAAGTAAATATGAACAGAACCCAAATTAGAGCTCTTTTCAATAAGATTCTCCATTTAGGCAAAGGTTTTATTTGCTCTTTTTTAATTTTATTGATTATTTTTTGGCTGATATTATTCATAAATTTATATTAATTGGTGGAGATTTTCTTTGATAGCTATTTGTTTGAAATATTTTTTGGCTCTGTATATTAAGGCGGATATTGTACCGATTGGTTTCTGCAAAATATCGCTTATTTCATCGTATGATTTATCTTCAATATATTTTAAGATTATTACTTCGCGATATTTTAAAGGCATATTTTTTATTATTTCTCTTACTTTTGTTTTTATTTCCCGTGTTATAAATTTTTCTTCGATTTCCAATGAATTTTTAAATAAATTCAGATAATCGATTTGCTCCTCATTTTCAGTGGAAGCTATTTCCAAATGTTTTTTATTTTTTCTCAAGTAATTAATTGTTTCATTATGGGTAACGCGATAAATCCAGCTGGAAAATTTTAAACTTGTTTCAAACGCGGATAAATTTTTGTAAATTTTTATGAATGTTTCTTGTAATATATCTTCGCTGCAGGGAACGGATAAATAGGATATTTTTAGGATATAATTTTTTAATTTTTTTTCATAACGATGAAAGAGCTCATATAGAGCGTCGGAATCGGATATGGCTTTTTCGGCCAATTCTTCGTCAGTGAGATGAGAGTATTCCTGCATTAAAAAAGTTATTGCTTTATTTAGTACGCATTATACTACCTTTTTCTTTATTTTTTTTAAATGGCTCTAAATTAACGCCAATATATCGTGCACAAGAAACATGATTATTTCAATCACGATTAGTATTATAATAATCCATTCCAGTTTTGAAGCATAAATATGATTTTCTTCATTTGATATAATCTCAAACATATTATGCAAAACTTCCAGCTTTTTGTTTAATACTCCGATTCTTGACTGGATATCGAGATAACTTGCCACAATTTCATAAATTGGTCCGAGCTGCGGTTCTTCCCAAATGAATTCAGGAACATCCAAAAGGTCGTAATTTAAATTGACGCGGCTTTGCCTCAAAAATATTTCTCCTCTTATACGCGATAATTTTTTTCTTGACAATTTTATTTTTCCGGTTTTTGATAAATTTTCAGGAATATAAGAAGTTTTCTCAACAATATGCTGAATGGTTGTTTCAAATTCTTCCAATTTAATTGATTGGGCAATGCCGTGCGATATGGCTAATTTTTCCAATTCTTCAGAATCTTTAGAAATGTATATTTTATCTTCTTTAATGCATGTTTTCGTGCTTCTTTGAGAATAATAAAATTTATCAGTGATAGGTTCTTCAAAGATTTCTGTCGTATATAAATTGAGTTCTTCCAGTAATTCTCTGCGTCTATGAGCGGAAACATTCCAGAAAATAACTACGCCATAATGAAAAACATATATTTCTTCTTTTTCTTCTTCGTTTATTAATTGTAGTACATTGCGAAATACTTTGGTTTGGAATTCATTGGATAATTTTTTTTGAATTTTCTTAATGTTGTAAGTCTCCGCTGTACAATAACCTTTACAAATTGGCATAAATTTAAATTTAAACTTTTATTTATTATAAAACAAATACATCAAACAAGCAAGGTTCAACGAGGTAACAGTAATTTTAGACTTGATTTTATTGCACATTTTTATGTTAACTAATAAATACACGTATTTTTTAGTTAATTATAAATGTTAAGACCAATTTTAATTTCTATAGCTCACAGTTCGATATATGTTCCGAAAGAAATAAAAGAAAGAATGTTTTTATCAGATTTTGATATTAAAAAAATGTCGGATTTATATACGGATGAAATTTTTGATATAAAAAACTACTATAAAGTGGAAGCGCATATTTCCCGTTTAGTTTGCGATCCAAACCGTGCGCCTGATGATATTCAAAGCGAGTCGGAACTTTGCTCTGAAGGTGTTGTTGTTCGTGTAAATGAGGATGGAAAGCAGGTTTATAAAGAGCCTCCAACTCCGGAAATGATAATGAAAAGAATCGAAACTTATCATAAAGCTTTTCATGATGAAATTGATAATAATATTAATAAAGTAAAATTTATGATTGATGGCCATTCAATGTGTTCAATCGGACCTTATGCAAAAGCGGATAGGGGAAAGGATCGGCCGGATATTTGCTTGGGAAACCGACTGTATAGCTCATGTAATTTTGAATTTACCAGATTTTGGCAGGAGGCTTTTACTGATTTAGGATATAGTGTTTCTATTAATAAACCTTATTCAGGTCATTTTGTATTAGGTTATCATTGTCATCGCCAGAGAATTCCGGGAATTCAAATTGAAATTAATAGGAAGTTATTTATGAATGAAGAAACATTAGAGCCGAATAATAATCAAATTAAGCTTTTAAACAAGCAAATAGGGGAAATTTTAAATAAATTCGCGGAACGAATTTCTTAAATTTATTTTTTTATTTCCAATAATTTTCCATTGCTTCGTCCAAAGACTTCGGCAAAATACATTTCGCTCGCAAAGGCGGGTTTATCATGAAATTCGCCGGATGAGGTAGCGCGAACAAAATATTCCAATTCATATACGCCTTTTGGTAAATAATCCGCGAAATAAGCGATACGATCATCTCTGATTTCCTGATGGTTAAAATAGTTATTTTGCGCATACCAATCCCAATATTCGTTATTGACATTTTCTTTGTCATATTTCATTTTTATAGATTGAGCTGTGTTTTTCAGATTAAAATCAATTATTTCCAGACCTGCGGGGATAAAGTCTTCTACTAAGACATAATAACGATCTTCAGGAACTATCAATGTAATTTTTGATTTATAAGTTTTGCCCAGATTCAATGAAGGTAGTGAATTTATCATTATTTTATCTTCCAATTCGAAATATTCATTAATGACTGCGAAGCCCTGATCAAGTTCTTTTATTTCTTCCACCGGCAAATAATAGGATAGATTAATATCGTAATACAGATTTCCTATTCCGTCGCCGTGGACGATTTTAATTTGATTGATTTGATCATTCAGTAATAAATTCGCAACTTTTTTTTGCACTTCTCCTTTATCGGAGATTGTTTCAGAAGAGAAATAAGCTTCTTCTTCTCTTTTGTTATTAATGTCAATGGCTGCCCAGAAATTTGGATTTAATTCTTGGCTTTTATTTAAATACTCAATCAAACTTATTATACTATAAACAGTTTCTTGAGTTGTGCTCCATGTTCCATCTTTTCTTTCCAATAAAAGAAATTTAATTATTTTTTCAATGAGAATATTTTCCGGATCCAACCTATTCAACATTTGAAGAACCAAGGCTGTTGTTCGAGTATTCGTATCAAATAATAAGTAATGGTTTTCTTTTTCTTCAAAATGGATGCCACGAGGAGTGGCTTTTTGTTCGGATATAATTTCATCAATTAAGGTGTCTATTCTGGCAAATGTATTGGTTTTTACTATTCCGGCAATATTTTGCTTGCGGATAATATTATCGTAAGTCATTGCAAGATAAGCTTTTCCGGCAATATTAAGTTTGTTTTTTAAAGAATATAAATTATTGGTTAATCCCAAATCTCCATTATTGATTTCTGATAATATATATAATACAAAAGCGCGGCTGGCTATTTCATAGCTGTTTTTTTCATCAATTTTATGATCCTGCAAATGTTGAGTCAAATAAGCATTACCTCTTGATAATATCTCTTGATCTATTATATATCCTGCTTTTTCACCTTGATAGAGTGTGTAAAGGACATAAGCGCTTAGGTGCGGATTAACGAGTGAATTTTCCCATAAGCCCCAACCACCATTGGAGTTTTGCAATTTATAAATTCTTTGAAGTCCAACTTCCACTTGCTTATCAAGATTTTTAATATCTTGAATATTATTTTTAAGTGTTGGGAAATTAGCTATTTGTTTAATGATAAAATTAGGCAAGAGGCTGCTTGCTGTTTGTTCCGCGCATGCGTATGGATATGTTTCCAAATAATCCATGCCTTTTCCGATGCTATCGGCTAAGGTTGGAGAAACTGTGATATTTAAGCTGCCTAAGCCGGGATCAATGTTTGAAGGTAAAATCAATTCTTCAATTTGCGATTTATTTTCTTTGAGAATGCCTGACGTGGCTATGTATTCAGGGATGCCAAAACCATAAATAGGAATTTTCATTTCCAATTCATCACCTTTATTTCCGGTAGTAACTCTATATTTAACCTGTGCTTGATTTTCTTTCAGAACTTTTACTTTCCATGTTAATTTTATTTGTTTTTTGGGATCTAAATGGAATTTTTTGACTGAATCCTCGTTCAAGCTTAATGATGAAACAGAAATCTTAATTTCGGAGTCAATCGCTTTATCAGTATAATTATGAACCACGGCTCCTATTTCCGCTTCATCGTTCCGGATTAAAAATCTTGGTAATATCGGTTGAATCATTATATCTTGAGCTACAGTGATTTTTTGGGTATTTATACCTACCTGGGTATTTTTTGTAGCTCCAACAGCCACAATTTGCCAAGTAGTCAGATTGTCGGGCACTGTGAATGAAATTGTTGCTTCCCCTTTATTGTTGGTTTCAATTTCAGCATTCCAATGCGCTATATCTTTAAAATTTGAGCGAGTTTTTATTCCGCTATCTCCACCACCTCCACCACCTTTAGACCCTTTAGCAGCTTCAACATTTATTCTGGCAATTGCTTTTTCCAATGTTTGAGCTGTAACTACGCTTAATTCTCTTTGAGAATAAAATTGTGATAAAATATCATTTAAATTGCTTTCAGTTAATGAGAACAAACTGTCATCAATCACACTTAAGGATACTTCGCCCGGGATTCCTTTGTTTTCATGATTAAGAGTTTTTATTTGGACTGTCACTTTTTCGCCGGGCTTGTAAGTCTTTTTATCAGTTAATATTTTGATATCCATTTTTTTGTTTTCGGGAGTTATCCGCAGAGTTGTATAACCCAGCTTGAAACCCGCCAAATTTCCATCTTCTTTGTTTTCGATATTATTTTGATTCTTTTTTGTTGATAAGGAATCAAGTTCTTTTTTCGAAGTATTATTTTGTTTATTTAAATCAACAATTTGAGCTTCTATATTTTCTATTTCAGATACCAATGAGGAATCTGATTTCTCTCTTTCTTTTTCGTCTTCAATTTGATCAAAGTTCAATTTTATCCGATTATTCAGTTCCATAATTTTTTCTTCTTTTACTTTTATTTCTTCTTCTGTTTGGATAATTAATTTTTGCAATCTGGTTTGTAAATATTTTTGATCCTCGCCGCTTCCTTTTACCAAAATTACCGACACATAAACGTTCGGAAGGAATTCTGATGTAACGGGTATCTCAATCAGAGAAGAATTACTTTCTATATCAATAATTTTCTTGGATAAAAATTTGCCTCTTTCAATCGTCATTAAAGCTTTCACGTTTTGATACGGTGATTTGATCATAATTTTTGCTGTTTCTCCAATTTTGTATTCTTTTTTGTCAGGGATCAGTTCTATTCTGTCATTATTTTCACGGCCGTAATGAATAAAGTTATTGGAAGAAACATAAATTGTCGTGGAAGAAGAAATTTCATTTCCTCTTTGATCCGTACCTTTTACAACCAGTTTATAGATACCCCCCGAGGGTAATTTGAATTCCATTTCCGCTTTTCCATTTTTACTTGTGGTAGATTTTTTTTGATCTATCAGTTTGTCTTCATAGCTATTTTCATAGTAAAAACTGCCATCAAAATTTTGCTTTTTAATCGTATTCCATTTTCTTTCATATCCCTCTATTGAGAAGTTTTTTTGCGGAGCTATTTTGCCATCCGGCAAAAGTGAAATAATTTTTACATTAAACGGTTTATTTTCTTCAAAGACGTAAGTGTCTGTGCGAATTCCCAAATAGTATTCACCTTTATGAATCGGGACGACAATTCTATTCGAAACTGCTTGCTGATTTTCGCCAATGGTTGTTGCTTCAATCGTATAGATTTGGCTTTGTTTTTTATCCGTTATTTCCAGCGGAATACTTATTTGCGCGGTTCCGTTTGATGAAAAAGCGGATTTTCCTTCAAGAATAAATTCACTGCTGCCGGAACATCCCCAATAACAATCATCACCATCATTAAAAAATGAATAATATTCATCTTCGTATTTGTCAAAGAAATAATCTTTTGAAATGACATGATATGTTATCTCTTGATTAGCCAGCGGCGCTCCAAAGAAATATGAGCCATTCATATTAATGATGGCTTTTTCGCCATTGATGTAGGATTCTTTTTCAGGCTTAAGATCAAGCTTGAAGTCCGGTTTGCGATATTCCGCCACAGTGAAATTCTCAGAATATAAATAATCGGTTTTACTGCTGTTTTCAATAACAAAATTAGCTTGCAAAATATATTCTCCCAAAGCCGCGCTTTCTGATAATTGTAATTCTCCGTTAAAGCTGCCGTTTTTATTGATCGGGATTCTTTTCTTAAGAATTTCCTGATACCGGCTATCTTGTATTGAAATTTCAATTTCTTTTTCATCAGGCAATAAGAGAGTGGCATCATCATCACGGCGGAGGATTCCTTTGAAATAAACTGTTTGTCCCGGACGATATATTGGGCGTTCCGTATATAGGTAAACCAAATATTTTGAAGGTGATGAATTAAATGGAATATTAAAATGCCAGCTATTGATTCCCTCATTCCAGTTTTCATCGACAAACGAGATATCTCCGGCATCTCTTTTTCCGAAAACCTGGTAATCGGTATTTTCCGTAATAGCTTTTTCAAATAATCCTCGGCTGTCAGGTCTTCCATCAGCGATCAATTTATCGCCTTTTTTTACAAACAAATCAATATCCGATATTGGCAAGCCGGTTTTTAAATCAGTTGCCCAAATCAATATTTTATCCGGTGATCTTTTATAGGTTAAAGCGGTGTTTGTTAACACAAAATATTGTTTAGATCTGTTGGTGAATTTTTCTCCGTTATAGTTTTCAACCTCATCGCTTGAAAGTTCGAAGTAATAAAATCCAGGGGTGAGGATTTTGCCGGCAATTTCATTAAAATCCAATTTTGTTAAAATCTTTTGATCTTTTTTATAATTTAAGGTTATTTCCATTTCTTTAAATGGAGGATTTGGAGTTTCATCCCACCCAAGATATCCATTACGATATAGATATTCGAATTCTTGCGTTTCCAATGCCTTATATTTAAGGTTTATCTTTTTGAGATTTGTGGAAGAGACAAAATATTCCGGAGCAAAATTGGAATTTAAAACCGCGATTTCTCCTTTTGAAAGAAGTTCGTAAGACGCGTAAGCTTGCCGCGTTTTAAAAGAAATCACTTTTTCTTCCTCGGTTTTTTGGCCAAAATAATCTTCCATTCCGGCAGGGAAAACTATTTTATATTCAGTGGATGGTTTGTAATCGAAATAGTAAATAATTTCATTGTTATCACTGCCATAACTAATTTCATTTTTATAATTTTTATGTTCCGGATAAATTTTTATTTTTTCTTTTATACTTTCTAAATCCATGGGATTTGAAAACTTCGCAGTAATATAATATTGATAATAATTTTTATCATAATCTCCAGGTGTATAACTTAGTATTTTTGGTTTTCCGACTGTTGTGAACAAACTTAATTTTTCTTTTTCAATCCCCACATTACCTTCAATGGCTTTTAAATCTTTCTCTATTCGAATTAAATAGTTTTTCGAAAATTCAAATTTTTTATTAGGTGTAATTACAATTGTTTTTTTAAATTCCTCTAATTCTTTTTCTGTTAATGGGGCTATTTCTTTTTTATCTTTTTTAGCTCTTTCCAAACTCTTTTCATAATTTTGTTTTTCAATTTCCGATAAGTAAATAAGATTTATTTTAATTTCTTGCCAATTTTTAAGATCGATATCAATTTCAGCCGGTTTATTTACTTCATTATTTTCGTTTTGATCTTTAAATCTTCCATCAATTTCATCTATTGATTGTTTTAGGTTTGAAATATAATTTTTATCCTCACCTTTATATTTATAAACTTTAATTTTATCGTTAGCGCTGTTTAAATCTATAATTTGATTAAAATTTAATTGGAGAGTAGTGGTTGGTCCATTAAAATCATTGCCGTTTTGCGGGGATATGCTCTCAACTTGAGGACGAAGTGTTGAAAAATTACGAATGTAAGGTTCTTCCAATGTTCCTCCGTAAAGCGATTGAATTCCGGCGTTAACAGTAATCTTAAACTGTGTCGAGAGAGGAAGAGAATCAGGAATAAACTGGAAACCGCGTGTTCCCAAATATTTGAAAGTACCTTTTACTTCCGGCACGATTGTGAAAATTTTTGAATTTTCATTTAATTTTTCGATTGTACTGAGCGCTTGCATCGGCCGGTCAAAATATACAGTGATTCGGGCATCTTTACCCACCAATACATTTTCCGCGGGAGTTAATACTGAAATTTGAGGCGATTTTATTATCTTGAATGTTTGTTTATATGGAGAAACAAGATTTTTTTGAATTAGCGACTTTGCTTTTGTGCTTATTTCAATATTATAAATCCGGCCAATTTCCATTTTTTTGTCCGGTTTGTAAATAAGAGCGTTTCGATCCCATTCAAATTTTCCTTCCAAGGTTGGAGTTATCGCAAAAGCCTTTTCAGTAGAGCTTTTATCCATAGGCTGCGTAAAAATTATTTTAAAAACTCCATTGGATGAAATTTCTATGATGTCTTCTTGTCGCTCCGCGCTTTGGACTTTTGGCGGTGGGATCAAAGGATATGACACTAAAGCTGTAATCAATAATACACAAATTGCCGCAAAACCGTATTTAAGCGGAGAAAATGTAAACAAAAATCCTTTTTTTTCTTTTTTAAAAGCATTTTTTTCATGTGTAAATATTTCTTTGTGGCGAAGCAACAATTGATCGCGAAGCCCCAATTTGAATCGGTCTTTTGCCGGATGCGGCCTTCTTTCCTGAATCAAATTTATAATTTCCCGTAAATCTTTCGGTAAAGCGCCAAATCCTTTTTTCAAAATTTTGCTTAATTTCCTCGCTGCTAATTTTTCTTTGATTTTCTTTATCAAGTTTAGGTGGTTTAAGGAAAGATCCAAACAAGAAGTGAAAGATATGTATTTATTTTTGCTTTTAGAAACTCCAAATCCGGTTTAATCTTTTTTAAAGTGCGATAAATTATAACTCCGACATTTGTTTCAGTTAAAGCTAGAGCTTTAGCTATTTCTTTGTTACTTAATTCGCTGAAAAATTTTAAACTGATTATTTCCGCTTCTTTTTTATCCAATTTTTTTAGTACTTCGCCCACTTTTTCTTTCAGTTCATTATTTATTGCTTTTTTATCAGGTTCGCAGTGAGGGCTTTCGTCTTTAATATAATGAAATTCGTCTATGTCCACGGTTTTTAAACGGCTTGATTTCCCGTAATGATCGAAAACACAATTACGTGCGATTTTAAATATCCATGCGCCGAAAGGCAGACCTTTCCATTGATATTTTGGCAGATTCTCTAAAATTTTTGTAAAAATTTCACTTACCAAATCTTCAGTTAATCACTAATTTTTTTTCCGCTTGTAAATCCAATGTGAGTATTTTTATATTCTTTTTAAAATTAATAACTTAACTACCATAAAATTTTTACAAAATTGGAATATTTAGTAAAGGATGATTAGACAGGAAACGTTTTTTAAGGTTAATCGTATAGTAACTTCAAATAGATTTTTTTGTAAATTCATGTTATTATATACAGATTGTTTAATATAAAAATGCAAAACGAAACTTTAATTTATATTTATTTGCTTTTAGGCGGAGTAATTATTGCGTTAATTAATATTCGTGTTTTTTTTATTTTTCAGAAATCAAAAAGAAAAATTCTGGAACAGGAAGAAAATACTAAAGAAAAACTATATGAAATAGCCATTTTAAAGGAATTAGAGCAGAGAATAGGATATTCTCTGCATTTAGAAAAAATAATTGATATAGTTTTAGGTTCAATAAGGCAATTTTCTCATTATACGGCGGCGGCTTATGTGCTTAAATCAGGCTCCAATCTGGTTTTTAAATGTGATTTGAACAATTCTGTAGATAATGATTTTATTCAAAAGTTGAAATTCCGCATGTTTGATTCATTGAATGAACAATTAAATAAAACCTTAAATCAAAATAGAATTGAAGAATATTTATCCGGAGCCATTATTGTTGATGAAATCAATTCTCCTTTTAATTCATATTATGAACTCCCAATTACATCAAAAGGAGAATTATTCGGCGTTTTAGCTTTAGCCAGCATTGAAAAAAACTTTTTTAAAGATGAAGAAATGACTTTATTAAAGAAAATTTTACATCAAACCGAAGAAGCGATTCGAAAATTTGAATACGCGCTTGAGAGAGAAAAAGGAAAAATAAGCTCAATGGTTGAGAGTATGACAGACGGTGTCTTAATGACTGATAACAATTCCATGATTGTGGCCGCAAATCCGGCAGCTAAGAATTTGATTCATGTACAAAAAGAAATTAATGTTACAATTTTTGATTTTATTGAATCTTTCGGTGGGGTATTTGATATTCGAGGAAAATTGGAAGAGAGCATCACTTTAAGAAAAGATTTAAGAGTCGATGGTGTAATTATAAATGACAAATTTTTTCAAATTTATATTTCACCTGTTAGAAACACTTTAAATCAGGAGGAAATTTTGGGGGCCGCCATAATTTTTCATGATATAACAAAAGAAAAAGAAGTTGAAAAAATGCGTGATGATTTCACTTCAATGATGGTTCATGATTTAAGAACGCCTCTTGATGGCATTAAAAAAATGATCAGTGTTATCGATGATAGTTCCGAAGATATTAAATTGCGGGAAAAATACTTAAATATGATTGAAAAGGAAGCAGGGGAAATGCTCAATATTGTGAACAGTCTTCTGGATATTGCCAAATTAGAATCAGGCAAATTTGAAATATTTTTAGAGGAGGCGGATGTTAAAAGTTTAATAAAAGAAAAAGTTGAATATTATTTGCCGGTAGCAAAAGAAAGAGGAGTTTCCTTGTCTTCAAATGTTTCGGATAATATCCCTGAAAGCATACTTTTTGACGCCTCGAGAGTTTCGCGTGTTTTAACAAATTTAATAGGAAATGCTTTAAAATTCACAGACAAAGGCGGTTTTATGAAGATTTATGCTTTTATGCATGATATTAAGAAGGAAATAACAACTGAAATTAAAGAAAATAATATTGAATGGCAGGTTTCCAATTATGAAAAATTTAAAAATATCAGTGAAAATTCATTAATAATAAGCGTGACTGATTCAGGAATTGGAATAAAAGAAGAATATTTGGATAAAATTTTTGAAAAATTCACTCAAACCGGAGAAAAAAGAGAAGGGGAGAAAAAAGGCACCGGCCTTGGATTGACTGTTGCAAAAGGCATTGTTGAAGCGCATGGAGGGTTAATCTGCGTTTCTTCCATTCCGGGAAAAGGAAGCACTTTTTGGTTTTCTTTGCCGATAAGAATAAATGATTCAAAAATTGCATTGAAGGAAGGAAAAGCTAAATGATATTGTATATAGGATCCAATCTCTTAAAAATCATATATGAATAATACTAAGATAAAAATTTTGTTTTCAGAGGATGATGAATTTCTTGTTGATATTTATAAAAATAAATTTGAAAAAGCCGGATTTGATGTCAGAAGCGTGCAGAACTTGAATAGTATTATTTCTGAAGCTAAGGATTTTCAACCGGATTTTATTTTTTTTGATTTACTATATGATGGAGAACCGGCTTTTGAAGTTTTAAAACAGATAAAAAATGATGATGAAACAAAAAATATTCCGGTAGTCGCGCTTACTAATTTGAGAAAAGAAGAAGATCGAAAAAAAGCAATGGAAGCAGGGGCGCTCGATTATGTTTCAAAATTGGAAACTTCTCTTGAAAAAATGATCGCTGTTGTTGAAGAAAAATTACAGTTGAAAATTTGTCCGAATTGCCATGAGAGAGCAAAAATTGTTGAAGGAAAGTGTAATTTATGCGGCACTAAAATAGAATAGATTTAACCAATCAAATTCAAAACCAATCCCGCGATCAATGGCACCAAAATATTGTCATCTATTATGTGTGTCTGATATTTGAAATCAATTGATTCAATTATCATGGAAATGGTACTTCCCAGCAAAGCAGGCAAAAAAGGGACATAAAAAGACGCAACAATACTTGAAATTACAATTGATGAGATAAGTCCTTCCAAATGTTTTCGACTATTTAAAGGGTTTTTTATTTTGCCAAAATAATTACCCACAATGTTTGAAAAGCCATCACCGAAACTCATTATTAAAATTGAAGCTAAAGCAATATTTTCAGGGAATAAAATAATGCAAAGAATTGAGCTTAGCAGAAGGAAAAAAGAACCTTTCCCGGGAAAATTTTTTAAATCTTTTTCTCTTTCAAAATATTTTAAACAAGTGTGAATAAAAGGCAATTTGTATTTTCGGCTAAATAAAATCAATATTACTCCTACAAAAAGTCCCATTAATAAGTTATTCAGGTTTATTAATCTTAATTCATAAAGCGTTACTATAGAAATACCCATTAATATATGCAATATTTGTCTTCTAAGCTCAAATTTATTTTTTATGTGATGAAAAATTTGAGAAATAAATTTATATTTTAAATTTAAGAAGTTAAGATTATAACCTAAAAATAGTCCAAAAATAATGCCGGCCATGATTTCTGAAAATATATGAACTTGTAAATATAATCTTGAAAAGCTGATAATAAAAGCAAAAAACAGAATCAAAAAAAACTTTTTTTTGCTCCAAATTGATTTTAAAATGGGTAATATAGAAAATATAAGCGCAGCGTGAATACTGGGAAAAGAAAATTTATCTATAAATATTAAAGGATTTTCTGATGTTATGGGAAGCAGCTCGGGTCTTTCGTATTGAAGTATTATTTTTAATAAATTGCCAAAAATAATTGCGAATAATATTGTAAGAAAGAATAAAAGCAGAATTTCGTAATTCTTTTGAACAAAAATTTGCAAAAAAATCAGAGCAATAACACTAAATAAACCTATTGTTGTGATGTATATAACAATTTGATGAAACAGAGAATCAGGAAAAGAAATTATTTGGAAATTAAGTAAACCTTTTTCACGAATAAATATAAATGCGAAAAAAGCAAATATAAGAAAAATGTTAATTATACTGTATAAGATATTTTTTTTCATATGAAGCTGATTTTATTTTATTCGAAGAAAGAATACTATAAAAGCCTTCCCGGATGGAAGGCTTTTATTTAACGAGTTTTTATAAATTTTAATCTAAGGAAGATCCTCCCCCGGAGACACCGTTACCGCCGATATTGCGGATTGTGTCGAATATATCGCTGATATTAATGTATCTAATCAAATCAATTCCTAATATTTTACCAACGGCACCCACGATTACCACTGCTAAAACCGTAATTATCAGACCAAATATTGCATATCTGATAGTACTGACTGCTTGCTTTACTTTATCTTCTTGTCCTCCGGAAAGTATAAAAGAGATACCTCCGACAAAAACAAAAATTATGGATAGCAATCCCGCAGCAATTATAGCATAGGCAAGTCCTTTTGTAATTATTTCGACTATCTCTAAATTTTGTCCCGCCTCAATGATTGTATTGGATTCATCCGGCATCGTTAATAAAGGTTAAAAAAATATTTTTATATTAACTTTCAGCTTCACTTTCAGCTTCAGATTCACCTTCGGGTTCAATAATCTTTAAGTTAACTCGCATATTATGCTTAGAACCTACAATTCTCAATAAAGTTCTTAAAGCTTTTGCTGTTTGGCCATTTTTGCCAATAATTTTTCCCATATCTTCTTTTGAAACTTTTAAAGTGATCAATACTCCCATTTCATCCACTTTTCTTTCAATTTCAATCAGATCCGGGCTATCAACAATCGCCTTAATTACATATTCTATAAATTGCTGATCTATTTTTTTATCATTATCATCTGCCATTATTTAAAAGATTAGAATTTATTAAATAAAATTTATCAATTTTATAGTTTTGAAACAAGTTTAGAATTCGCCATTGCTTTATTTCACTATGCGGCTTGGGCTTTTGCTTCAGCAGCTTGAGCTTTTTTAGACTTCCTCTGTTTAGAACGAGGTTGTATATAAGCTTCTATCCCGGGGTACTGCATATGATTTTTGAGCAAAACAGCTACTGTATCGCTTGGTTTCGCACCAACAGAGATCCAGTATTCTATTCGTTCTTTCTTAGCTTCAAAAACTTTTGGTGAAGAAATTGGAATGTAATGACCAACAACTTCAATAAATTTACCTTTTATAGGCGCATCCTTTTCAGCGACAACGATCCTATATTTAGGTTGATTTCTCCTTCCTGTTCTGGAGAGTCTGATTACTAACAATCTTAGTGGGTTTAAATTTCAAAAATATAAATCTGTAATAAGATCCTATAAATTTTATAAGAATAAGTCAATAGTAGATTTTTAAATTATTCTACTTTTACTTCAACTGTAGGCTCTTCTGTAGTTGCTGTATCTGTAGTTGCTTCAACAGTAGGTTCAGTCGTTACAGCTTCAGCCTCAGCAGCTTCTTCTGTAGTAGTTGCAGCTTCTTCAACAGTTACTTCAGTTCCTTCAGTTGTTTCTTCAACAGTTGCTTCAACAGTGCTTCCATCTTCAGTTTCAACAGTAACATTAGATGCATCACCATTAGTTTCTGCAGATGTATCAGTTCCTTCAGTATCAGTGTCTGTGTTATTAACTGCTGTACAACCAGCTAATAATACTACAGTCAAAGCAAGAACAGCAATGACGGACTTTGTTTTTTGCATCATAGATTTTCGTGTTTTAAAAAATAAAAATTTTGATGGCGATTAAAATTAACACTGAAGTTTTTATCTTGGCAATAGATTTTTTTATAATCTGACTTTATTATTTTTATATCCAATGGCGAAATATATTAATAAAGTATTTGATTTTTTCTATATTTTCGGCTTTATAGAAGATAGTTAAATAATTTTAATTAACTTTAATTTATGCCCGGCAATACTTTTGGAAAAATTTTTAAAATCACTACTTTTGGAGAATCGCATGGAAGGGGTGTTGGAGTGGTAATTGACGGCTGTCCTTCGGGAATAAAAATCAGCGAGAAAGATATTCAAGCAGAGCTCGATAGGCGTAGGCCGGGACAGAGTCAAATAACTACAGAGAGGAAAGAAGAAGATCAAATAAAAATATTTTCCGGCGTTTTTCAGGGGAGTACAACAGGGACGCCTATTATGATGATCGTGGAAAATAAAGATCAGTAGTGGAGGAGGAAGAGCATCGGCAAGGGAAACTTTGGCGAGAGTGGCAGCGGGCGCGATTGCTAAAAAGTATTTACGGGAAAAATTGAAGATTGAAATTTTGGCTTATGTTGAGCAAATTGGAAACATTAAAACTGATATTGATTTTAATAAAATTACAAAAAAAGATATTGAAAGTAATATTGTTCGTTGTCCTGATAAAAAGGAGGCAAAAAAAATGATTGATTTTGTAAATAAATTAAAAAAAGAGGGGGATTCAGTGGGCGGAGTTATTAGAGGTGTAATTAAAAATGCACCTATAGGCTTAGGTGAGCCGGTTTTTGACAGATTGAATGCGGATTTAGGAAAAAGCATGTTGAGTATAAACGCGGTAAAAGGTTTTGACATTGGTTCAGGATTTGAAGGGATAGGAATGCTTGGAAGTGAACATAATGACCAATTTTTTATTGACAAAAATGGAAAAGTAAAAACAAAAACCAATTTTTCGGGAGGAACGCAAGGGGGGATTTCAAATGGGGAAAATATATATTTTCGGGTTGCATTTAAGCCGGTCGCAACGATCAGCAAAGAGCAGTTGACTGTTGATAAAAACGGAAAAGTAGTGAAATTCAAAGCTTCCGGAAGACATGATCCATGCGTGCTACCAAGAGCGGTGCCTATAGTGGAGGCGATGGCGGCGATTACATTAATGGATCATTGGTTGAGGAAGATAGTTGGAGACAGGTAATACGGGTTACTTTTTTTTGTCTATTTTATGGTATCTGGAATATGGATATGGTAGTAATTCGTGGATCGTGAATGTGTAGATTTTGTCTTTTTTTGTATTTGAGCAGATCACAATCAATTCTTCACCTGTAATCCGGTTTATTTCGAATAAAAACTGGCGACAGATGCCGCATGGAGTGATTGGCTCTTTAAATTGGCCTTTTTCTTTGGCACCGATTAAAGCAATGGCCTTGATTTTGCGAGAGCCTTGAGCGTTGGCAGTAGCGATGACTGATCTTTCGGCGCAAAGGTTTACACTCGTCGAGGCATTGGCGAAATTTGTTGCTGTGATTATTTTTCCGCCGGTAGTTAAAGCGGCAGCGGCGACATAAGATTTTGAATAGGGATTATAAGCATATTTTAGGGCTTCTTCCGCCTTTTTTACCATTTTTTTGTGAATTTGAGGAAGATCTTTGTAGTTTGTTGTTTTCATTTTTGTTTTTTATTTGAAGTAATCTAATTATTATAGCATTTATTTGAGATTTTTTAAAATTTCAAATTGCTATTTCTGTTTATTCTAGCTATAAATTTAATGGTTATGTATATTTTGTAGACTTGAATTTGTCTTAAAGAATTAATTTAATTTTATGAAAAAGAAATTTTTAATTATATCTATACTTATTATTTTTGTGATTGGGGCACTGTTTTTTTGGAAATCTAAAAATGGCGAGACTCCTTATACTTTTGCGAAAGTGCAAAAACAGGATATTACTCAGACTGTTTCGGTGACCGGCACAACGGAATCAGATCCGCAAATAGATATGCAATTTCAAACTAATGGAAAAATCGAAAAAATTCACGTAAAAGAAGGAGATAAAATAAAAAAAGGTGATTTGATAGCGGAATTGGAAAATGATGATTTAGAAATTAAATCCAATGCTTCCAAATCAAATGTAGAATATTTTAAAGCTTTATTGGATAAAGAAATCGCCGGAGCTAAAGATGAGGATGTGCAAATCGCAAAAATCGGCATTGATAAGGCTCAGCAGGATTTAACAAATTCTCGGCAGGAATTAATTGATTTGAAAAAGTTAAATCAGGAAAAAACAGCAGCTGCGGAATTGGCGGTTAGTGAAGCAGATATCGCGCTGGAAAAATCTCAAAGCGATTTAGAATATACTACTGCGAAAAAAGAGGAAGATTTGAAGGACGCGGAAAATAAAGTTAAAAATTCGGAAATCGCGTTAGAAAACAGCAAAACAAGTTTAGAAAACACAAAAACAAGCTCAAGCCAAGCTGTAACCGATGCTTATGCCGATATAACTCCTGTTTTCAGTGCAAGTATTGTAACTTTGAAAAACAACTTGCAAGCTGTTGATAATATTTTGGGTGTGGACAGTACAACAATTATTGATGATCAAAAAGTCATTTATGCGGTTAAAGATCCTTCTTCTGTACATAACGCGAAATTCGCTTATGAAGAAGCAAAGGCTTCGTTAAAAAACTTAACAGTAAAACATAATGCTTGGTTAGGAGAAAAAAAACGCGAGGAGGTCAGTGATTTGAATGATGAGTTTGTAAAAGCTTTTGAAAGTGTCAAAAGCGCTTTAGATAAGACTTATTATGTTTTGGAAAGTTCCGTGAGCAATGAACAGGATGCCGGTGTCAATACTCATTTAAAAGTTTTAAAAGATTACATCAGTACGGAAATCGCAGCTAATAATACACAATACAACCTTTTAAACAAAGCTTATCAGGCGATTACAAGTTCTGAAATTTCCGAGAAAACAAACATTAACGCGGCTGAAACCACTGTAGATCAAAAACAAAGTGATTATGATAACGCAAAATCAAATTTAGCGCTTTTAAAAATTAATTCAGATAATAATATAAAAAATGCAAAAATAGATCTTGAAAACAAGAAAGAAAAATTAAAACAGGCGCAGCAAAAATTGCAGGAGAGCAATGTAAACGCGGAGAAATCGGAAAATGAATTGAATGCTTCGATCGCTCTAAAAGAAGTTGCAGTAAAGAATGCTCAAGCCAATTTTAATCAGATCATCGCGGATCCGAGAGCGGTTGATTTGCGATCTCTGCAGGCTAATGTAAGCAAGGCTCAAAGCGAGGCGGAAAATGCCAATTATATTTTAGAACAAACTTATTTAAGATCGCCGATTGACGGCCAAGTTGTGAAAATCAATAAAGATATCGGAGAAAACATTACGAGCGCCGAAGTTTTTACTGTCGTGAATTCTGAAAGTGTATTAATTAAGGCTAATGTTTCGGAAACTGATATTGGCAAAATAAAATTAAATGATAAAGCTATAATGACTTTTGATGCTTTTGATTTTAATGAAGAATTTGAAGGAACGGTTGTACAGGTTGCTCCCGCGGAAACTGTAATTGAAGGGGTAATTTACTATGAAACAAAAATCAGTTTTGAAAATAAGCCGAATAGAGAAGTAAAAACCGGCATGACTGCGAATTTGAAGATCAATACAGCTTTTAAAGAAGGTGTGTTGGCGGTTCCTTTGAGAGCAATAAAATATGATAAAGATAAGACTTATGTTTTGATCTTAAAGGATGGCAAAGAAGCCGAAAGAGAGATTATTACCGGAATTGAGGGGGATCAATATGTGGAGGTGGTTTCGGGGTTGGAAGAAGGGGAGGAAATTATTACGTTTGTAGAGACGGAGTATAAGTTGTAGGTTAGTGATCAGGTATCAGTTATCAGCAAACAGGAATTTGTATTATTAATTATTGATAACTTAATTGTTATATGAAAAAGGTGGTGGAAATTCGGGATATTACTAAGATTTACAAGATGGGGGAAGGGGAGGACGCGATTACTACCAAGGCTTTGCAGGGGGTTTCTTTGGATATTTTTGAGGGTGAATTCGTGGCTATTATGGGGCCGTCGGGGTCCGGAAAATCGACTTTAATGCACATTTTGGGATTTTTAGACAGGCCGACAAGCGGAACTTATATTTTTGACGGGCAAAAAACCGATTTACTTTCTGAAGATGAACTTGCGGATATTCGTAAAAATAAAATCGGTTTTGTGTTTCAAGCTTTTAATTTGCTTGCACGAACTTCGGCTTTAGATAATACTTTGCTTCCATTGCTTTATACTAAAACTTCGGAAGAAGAGATGAAGGAAAGAGGTACTAAACTTTTAAAAGAGGTCGGATTGGAACATAGAATTTATCATAAACCCAATGAACTTTCCGGGGGGCAACAGCAAAGGGTGGCGATTGCCAGGGCTTTGATCAATGATCCGGCTTTAATCTTCGCGGATGAACCTACCGGAAATCTGGACTCTCAATCAGGGGAAGAAATTATGGGTATTTTCGCCAATTTAAATAAAAGAGGAAATACGATCATTTTGGTTACGCATGAAGAAGAAATCGCTAAATTTTGCAACAGAGTGATTAAAATTAGGGATGGGAAGGTTTTTGCGGATGAGAAGAGATGATTTTAATTATTTTAAAATTTATTTGTATGCATCTTTTCTGTATGTAACATCAATAATTACGCCTTCGTTATTTTGTTTTGAAAATATTATTCGAAATTTTCCTTTGCGAATTCTAAAAATATTTTTTATACCTTGAAGAGCTTTGAGAAAGACAAAGTTTGTCTTTCTTTTTTACGTAAACTTTGTAGAAATTTAGTTATTTTATCCATCGATTTCTTTAATTTTATCAATCAAAACTTGCGGGTCTATTCCTTTTTTAAAAGTTAAACTCACTTCATTTTTGCTTTCAGATAGTTGTATTTCATTAAAATCCATTATTTTCATTACTTTAAGGAGAATTTGGCCATTTCCCTGATCTTCAATTTTAATTGGTGTTTCTTTGCTGATTTTGTATTTTTTTCTGATTGAAGTAGGAATTGTTACTTGACCTTTAATTGAAGGTAAAGAAGTAAACGTCATAGTGTTTGGAGGAAAGTATATATTCTGAATGTATACTATCATTTTTTTTGTGTTTAAGCAATAAGATGGTGTTCTTTGAAGCTATAAAAACTTTCAGGAGTGATTATGATATGATCATTAACCGGAATTCCCAATAACTGTCCGCACTTGATTAAATGTTCCGTAACAGAAATATCTTGATCTGAAGGTGTGCAATCGCCTGAAGGGTGGTTGTGGATGAGGATAATATGGCTGGCTAAATTTTTTATTGCTGGTTCAAAAACTTCACGTGGATGAACTAAGCTGCAATTTAATGTACCAATTGAAATTATTTCTCGGGTTATTTCCTGATTTCTGACGTCTAAATATATGCCTATGAAATATTCTTTTTTCTTTTGGCCGTATTTTTTGAAGTTGTGAAATATTTCTTCAGGTGAATTTATGATGATTTTTTGCTGTGATTTTGTGATTCTTTGGCTTAATTCGTGTATTGCTTTTAATTCGATAGATCTCACTTTGCCGATGCCTGAAATTTCTTGCAATTCTTTAATTTCTTTTTGGAATAGGTTAATTAGTGAATATTTCTTTAGAATATTTTCCGTTAATTTAACGACATTTTGACCTTTTTTACCTGTGCGGAAGATGATGGCGAGGAGTTCTGAGTCAGTTAATTTGCTCGATGAATAACGGAGGAGTTTTTCGCGAGGGAGAAACGCGGGAATGGCATTATAATCAGTGGAATTAGAGATGTAGTTCATGAGATTGAAGATTATTGAATGGTCGAGTGATTGGTGATGGAAGAAGTTTAGCAAAATATTATTAAAATATTATTAAAAAAATATTAAATTAGTAGTGTGCTATAATGGGAACGTAATTCGTAATTTATTTTATGAAAATTTCGGGGTTGATGAAATTGTCGTTTACGTCTTTGAAAGCTCATAAGAGTCGAGCTTTTTTGACTATGTTGGGGATTATTATCGGAATTACTTCCGTGATTATTATTGATTCTGTGGGAGCCGGGGCGCAAAGTTTGATTTTTAATCAGGTGAAAGGGATTGGTTCTAATTTGGTGGGGGTTTTGCCCGGACATAGGGAAGAGGATGAGCCGCCGGCAGCGGCTTTTGGGATTTCAATCACAACTCTAAAATATGATGATGCTTTGGCTCTGGTGGATAATGAAAATGTGCCGCACTCTGTGGCCGCAACCGCTTATTTGAGAGGAGTCGGAACAATTAATTATAAAAACAAAAATCTTGATGCCAGCTATACGGGCGTGGGGCATCAGTTTCTTAATGTGGAAGCGGCGGAAATCGATGAAGGGGATTTTTTCACTTTAAATGATGAACGTTCTTTGGGTAGGGTGGCAGTTCTCGGGAGCGATGTAAAAGAGGGATTATTCGGGGATAGAAATCCTGTGGGCGAGTATATTAAAATCAAACAAACCAATTTTAAAGTTATTGGATATTTAAAACCTCGCGGAAACGCTCAATTTCAAAATCAGGATTTACAACTCTTTATCCCAATTACGACAGCGCAAAAAATCATGCTGGGAGTAAATCATGTCGGTTTTATTCGCGTTAAAGTCGATAAATCGGAAAATATAAAAAGGACAATGAGTGATGTGGAATCCGCTTTGAGAGTCCGACATGGGATTAAAGATCCATCAGATGATGACTTTTTTGTTGGCAGCCAAGATATGGTTTTAGATACTCTATCCATGATTACGGACATTTTAAAATACCTATTGATTGCTGTTGGAGGAATTTCTTTAATTGTTGGAGGAATTGGAATTATGAATATTATGTTTGTTTCCGTCAATGAAAGGACTAGGGAAATCGGCTTGCGAAAAGCGATTGGTGCGAGGCGATCGGATATTTTGAGTCAATTTTTGGTAGAAGCCATAAACATTACGGTAATTGCAGGAGTTTTAGGTATATTATTAGGTATGGGTATTTCCGGATTGGTTGCTTTGGGAGCTAATTTACTCGGTTATGACTGGGATTTTGTAATTTCCATTTATGCCATTATAATTTCGGTTTTATTTTGTGGAATGATTGGAATCAGTTTCGGGTATTTTCCGGCAAAAAGGGCTTCCGCACTAAATCCGATTGAGGCATTGAGGTATGAGTAGGCGTAAATCGTAATCTGTAATTCGTAATCCGAAAAGGAATTTAATATTATAAACTACGATTTACGAATTACGGACACATATTTAAATAATAATTAATATATAATATATGAGGTTTAGAAGAATTTTGAAAATTGCGATTAATTCATTAAAATTGAATAAGCTTAGGAGTTGGCTTACTACTATTGGAATTATTATTGGTATTTCAACCGTGGTGATTGCTTTGTCTGTCGGAGAAAGCGCACAAAATGCGGTTTCCAAGCAGCTTTTGGCTTTTGGGGGAAGTAATATTTTCGCGGAAATTTCCGTGCCGAATTCTTCGCACGCGACTTCAGGGATTGATATGGCCGCGGGGGTACAGATTACTTCGATGAAAGAAAGTGATTTGGAGGCTTTTAAACAATTACCAAATGTAAAAAATGGTTACGCGGCGATTATGTCGCCGGAAAAAGTCAGTTTTGGCAATACGACCGCAAGATCAATAATTTGGGCCACGAATCAAAGTTATCCTCAAGTTGAAAATATTAGTGTGACAAAAGGGAGATTTTTTTCGCTTGGGGAAGAAAAAGGTTTGGCAAGAGTGGCGGTTTTGGGCCCGAAGTTGGCTGAGGATTTATTTGGAGACAGTGATCCTATTGATCAGACAATCAGAATTAAACAGATAAATTTTAAAGTTATTGGAGTGTTGACTGAAAGAGGCACGAGTTTTGCTTTCGATTTGGATGATATGGCTTATATACCTCTTAAAACAGCGCAAAAACAGATAATGGGAATGGATTATGTGACTTATATTTCGGTTTCTATTGAGAATCAAAATTTAGCCAAGCAAACAGCGGAAGATATGCGGGTGCTTCTTAGAAAAAGGCATGGAATTCCAATGGATGATCCGGACAAAGATGATTTTCAGGTTACTACAATGGACGATGCCATGGAAATGACGCAAAGCATAATCGGCGGTGTTAGTCTGCTTTTAACCGCGATCGCAATTATTTCTTTAATTGTGGGGGGGGTTGGAATTATGAATATTATGTATGTTTCCGTGAGTGAAAGAACGCGCGAAATCGGGCTTAGAAAAGCGATTGGGGCGCGGGGCGACGATATTTTGTGGCAATTTTTATTGGAAGCAATCGCGGTAACTTTAGCAGGGGGAATTATTGGTGTTTTAGGGGCTTTGATAATAATCTTTTTGGCTTCGTTGGGAGCTAATCATTATGGACTTGATTGGGAAATGATTATTTCGATTAAATCCATTATTTTGGCGATCGGCGCTTCGTCCGTAATTGGAATTGTTTTTGGAATTCAGCCTGCGAGGAAAGCGGCGAAGTTGGAGGCGATTGTGGCTTTGACGAGGGAGTAAAAAATGCCGGCGCATTTTTCGGGCATTATATATCAAAGCCGGCAGCTTTTTTAAATTATATTAAATTATTTAGGCCATTTTCTATATTTGTCGTGAGGGCCGATATCCAATAAGTTAATGGTATCTTGATTAACATATTCAAAAAAAACTATTTATATTTTATTTTTAAAGTTAATAAAGTAAGCGCGAAACCGGTTTCTATTGTGGCGGAGACGGTGAGAGGTTTGCTTTCTATGCCTATTCCATAGATGATCCAGAGAATCAGTCCCAATATATATGTCAAAGTCCAGAGGAAGGAAATGTCTGTTGTTGATTTGGTTTTGTATGATTTGATTATTTGAGGGGTGAGTTGGAAGGCAATTATTGCGGTTGCAAGGTAGCCTACTGTTTCGATGTTCATGTGTTTTTAATTTACATCCATAATGAGAATTTTTTGGTTAGTTCTTCTAGGTCGGATTTTTCTCCGAGCATGCAAATTCCGTAGTATTCCAGTTCTGGTTCAGGAGTTTCTTTTGATCTTTTGACTTGTTCTTCCCATCCTCCGATTGTCATTGCGTTTGTGAAAGACGCAAATGGAATATTTTTTTCTATTAATGCGTTTCTTAATGTTCGAATTTTGTTGGAATTGTCGGCACGTAGGATAATGTATGGAAATTTTGATGCCAAGTGCGCGCCTCCGTCTTTGTCTTCGTAATTTATTACTCCCATATCCTGATTTTTATTTTGATCCACCAAACCGACTGTCATGTGGGCCAAGGCATTCATAACTTTACCGGTTTCAATTTTTTTGTTGAGTACGGCTATGAATTTTTTAGTGGTCATGTTGTTTTGTTTAAGGTAAAGCGTGCTTACTTTAGGTAGTTTTTTAAAATGCGTCAAGTGGCGTTCGTGTAATTGCTCACTGAGCCAAGAGTCATATAAAATAGTAGGAAGTAAAAACCGCATATGGGAGGACTCTTTGGAATAAAAACAATATTGTATTTTTTTATTTAAGGTGAGTCTAATACTCTCTTTTTTAAAAAATTTCTTGCAAAACTCCTTTTATTTTAGCTAGAAATTTATCCTTCCAATTTAAAGTTTCATTTCCTTGATTAATTATTCCTTGTTCTAATTTTCTGCTTAATTCAATGACACGTAACCCCTCGGGAGTTTTTGTCTGAATTTCTTTGATTAATTTATCTACGCTATCAATTCCATCTCCACAGTTTAAGTGCCCGGGGATATGTCCGTTTTCGATTTTCTGTAATTGTTTAATTATTACCTTGGCAGCCTCATTGTTATTTAATCCTTCCAATGAAGGGAAAGCTTCCTTTTCTTTTTGTGTTGTCCCCATGAATGGCACCATTACACAATTTTTAAATTCTTCAGACATTTTAATTTGCTTAAATTTTAGAAATTTATTTTATATTATCAACTTTAAAAGCAATTGTGAAATGCTATTAATATTCAAAATAATCAATACTCCGGATTTATTTGCAGTGATTTTTTTCTTTCAATAATTTGGAATACACCGAATATGATTATGGCGAAACCCATTATTTGCTGGAGTGTGGGGATTTCTTTGAGGAAAATTATGGCGAATATTAAACTTATCGCGGGGTAGCCACCTATACTTAATAATATCGCTTTGCTGATATCTATTCTTTTAAGTCCTTCGTACCATACTATTTTGGAAATGGCGGAAATCAGTATGCCGTTTACAAAGAAAGCGAAAAGATTGCCTGTGATCATTTGATTTATAGGCGTGTTTATTGTTTCAAATTGGAGGCTGATTAATAATAATATTATGCCCCCTATGACGTTTCGAATAAAAACTATTGATGATGGGGAGGAAAATTTTAGAGCTTTTTTGGCGAAGATGTTTCCAACCGGATAAAATAAAGTTCCTATAATTATCATAATATCACCCCAGTTAATGCTAAAATTTTTGTTAAACAGTATAAATAATGTACCTACAACCATTATTATCGCGCCTATGAGTTTTTTTAATGTTACTTTGTCGTCCGTAAAAATACCGCAAATTATGAGAGTAAAAAGAATTTCACTTTGGAGAAGGATCGTGGTGTTTATGCCTGAAGTTTTGCTGCTACCTAAAAAAATGAATATTGAGGGGATTATGACTATAAAAACAGTTACTCCAAGAGTGTATTTTATTGTTCTTAAATTGAATATATCTTTAAATTCTTTCTTTATTAATATGTAAAAAAACATGAATATGCCGGCTATTATTGAGCCAAGGGCAGCGAATAATATAGGGGGCATTATTTTTGTGGAGTGGGCAATGAGTATCGGGAATGTAGCGTAAAGGATTGTTTCCAGCGCGATAAATATTTCGCCTATTCGTTCTTGGGAGAGGGGTTTCATGTGATTTTAAGCTTTATTTTTAAAATTTATTTCGATCAGAAGTATATCTGTAGTTATTTTTTGGAGCAAGGATGTTTATTCCAAAAAAATATAATTGCATAGAGTTTTTTTTTGTTATAGACTTTCAGATATTCTGCTTAATCTATTTATTTTCAATTTATTATGTATGTTCATAATTTAAATCCTGTTTTGTTTGATTTTCTTGGGCTTCAGGTGAGGTTTTATGGAGTGTTTTTGGCTTTGCTTTTTATTATTGGATTTTTTTTGGGGAAATGGTATTTGAAAATTCACGATAAGGATCCGAAAAAGGTTGATGATCTTTTTATTGTTTCTTTTATTTCTTTTTTGATTGGGGCGAGGTTGGGGCATATTATTTTTTATAATTTAAGTTATTTTTTAAAGCATCCTTTGGAAATCTTTTTTATTTGGAGAGGTGGTTTAGCCAGTCATGGAGCAGTGATTGGGCTTATTTTAGGAATGTTGTATTTGATGAAAAAAACGAATTTGAAATTTTTCTTTATTAGCGATCTTTTTTCGTGGGTTGGAAGTTTGGCTGTATTTTTTGTGAGATTGGGAAATTTTTTTAATGGGGAGATTGTGGGCAGAACTACTGACTCACCTTTGGGTGTGATTTTTTCTTGCGAGAAATATAAGCTTAATCAATGCTCGGAAGTTCCAAGGCATCCTGTTCAGCTTTATGAAAGTGTTTTGGGGATTTGTATTTTTATTGTTTTAAGTTTGTTGGTTAAAAAATATAAAAAGAAACTGCCGTTTGGCATCATCACAAGCATATTTTTGATTTTGTATTTTGGAGGCAGATTTTTATTGGAATTTTTTAAGGAATATACCGGA
Source organism: Candidatus Peregrinibacteria bacterium GW2011_GWA2_33_10 (assembly GCA_000989565.1). Classification (GTDB taxonomy): domain Bacteria; phylum Patescibacteriota; class Gracilibacteria; order UBA1369; family GWC2-33-13; genus GWC2-33-13. Next base: position 36,662 of record LBOO01000021.1, read on the forward strand.
CAATTGATTTTATTTCCTTTGACTAATGGACAGGTTTTGAGCATTCCTCTGGTTTTGATCGGAATTTTGCTTCTATATAAAATCGGAAAAAATAAGTCGATTTTTTCTAAATGATTTAAGAATTTTTATGTATTTTAAACAAATTGATATTGGGGGGTTTGATAATAATTTTAGTTATATTGTTGGAGATGAGCTTAAAAAAGAGGTTTTTTTGGTGGATCCGGATAAAGAGAAAATTTTGTCGGATATAATATCTAAAGATAATTTGAAGGTTGTGGGAATTATTTTAACGCACGGGCATTTTGATCATGTGGGGGATAGCCCTTCGTTATCGCATAAATTTAAAGCGCCGATTTATTTGCGAAAAGAAGATTTTTCGCTTTTAAGAGTGAATTTGCCGAATTTGATTGATTTGTCGGAAATCAAAGTTTTAAAAGCAGGGGATTTGGAAATTCAAATTTTGCATACTCCGGGGCATAGTCGGGGGTCTGTTTGTTTGCTTATCGATGGCAAACTTTTGACAGGGGATACTGTTTTTGTGGGTTGTTGCGGGAGAACGGATTTGCAGGAAAGTGATCCTGAAGCGTTTAAAAAGTCATTAGGGTTAATTAAAAATCTGCCGGATGATATTGAAATTTGGCCGGGGCATGATTATGGGAACGAAAAATTTTCTACGGTTAAAAAGGAAATGAAAAGGAATGAAAATTTCTAATATTCTCGTTGGTCTATCATAATTTTGATTTGCGCCACAACCTTTCTTTTTAATTGGATGTTGATTTCTTTGAGAATTTTTTCTTTATTCATTTGGATTTCCTGACTCCACGCGGAATCTTCCACTCCTATGGTTAAAATCATATTTTTGAACCATTTTGGCCAGGTATGGGCAAGTGCGTCGGATCCGATTTTTTTTAGAACAATTTTGCGATATTTTTCGCATACTTGAGCGGCCAGCATTTGTCGGCTGAAATTGTTTTTTCCCGCGGCTTCGGGGAGCAGATCTGAGAGGGGCGTAAAGGTCATAAGTAAGAGATTCACTAACTATTATATACTTCCAATGTTTCCTTGGCCATTTTTGGCCAGGAGAAGCGGGTTAGGCGTTTTTGGCCGCGGGATTTCAGGGTTTTCCGGAGGGATTTGTCTTTTAGAATTTGGTGGATTTTGGCGGCGATGTCTTCGTGGTCCTTGGGATCAAAAAAAATGGCGTTTTGTTCGCCGGCGATTTCAGGTAGGGACGAGGAGTCGGAACAGGCTACGGGTGTATTGCAGGCAAAAGCTTCCAATATCGGGAGGCCGAATCCTTCATAAAATGATGGTAAAACGTAAATTTCGGCCAGATTGTATAACGCGATTAAGTCTTGTTCGGGAATTAGGCCGGTGAATTTGACGTGCTTTTGCAGGTTATAAGTTTTTACTGTTTCTTTTACTTCAGGGTAATGCGGGTCTTCTTTGCCTGTTATAACAAGATATCCATTGAATTTGTATTTTTGTTGCAATATGTGAAAACCTTTTAATAGTCCGGTAATATTTTTGTGGTCGCGCCAGACACCTGTGTATAAGAGGAATGGTTTGTCTAAATCGTATTTTTCTTTGATATGATCTAATAATTTTTGATCTTTTATTGGTTTAAAATCTTTATTCGCGGCTTCGTAAATAACTTTGATTTTTTCGGAATTTATTTTAAATAATTTTTCAATGTCTTTTTTGGTATTTTGTGATACTGCAATAATTTTTTTGGCTTTTTTTATGGAGCAATAAATTGTTAAATGGTAGGCAATTCGGTGAAAAACGGAAGTCATTTTTTTGCCCGGGTAAAAAGAAAGTGTGAGATCATGGATTGTGACTATCGAGGGTTTGAAATATAAAATCGGGGCGTTGAAATGCGTAAAATGCACTAAATCCAATTTACATTTATTGAGTTTGCGCAAGAATTTTAATTGTTCGGTTAATGTGTAATGGCGGGCATTTACGCGAATTTTATGAAAATTGGGATTTGTGGGAATATAGGTTTTATATTCGGGGTCGTTAAGAAAAATGAAATATTCATTTTTTTTGTCGATTTCCTGTAAATTTTGGATCAATTCATAGACATAGCGGCCTATGCCGGTGAATTTGGTGGAGTACATGCGGGCGTCAATGCCGATTTTCATTGGGAGGGATTAATTAGAGGTACCTGATCGCTTATTGTATTTTTTTCGTGTTTATGTTAAAACTACTGTGTTAGAAATTTTAGGGTGATCTTTTTTTGTGAGCTTTGTAATTATTTTTAATGTTTCTCGTACTTATTTAACACCGCTGATTATTTATGTTCTTTAATAAGAAAAACAAGCGGTTTAGCCAATATTATAATGAATTTTTTGAAAAAATATATAATTATATTTTTTTTCGTGTAGGAAATAATAGACAAATGGCTGAAGAGTTTACTCAAGAAGTGTTTTTAAAGGCTTATGAAAATTTCGATGATTTCGATAAAAATGCCAACTTTAGCGCTTGGATATACAGAATCGCCCATAATCACATTATTGACCATTATCGCAAAAAAAAGACTAATACAACTGATTTGGACGCCATAGTCAATATGATTAATTATTCCAAGCACGCTGATGAAACTTTTGTAAAAAATACTGATATAAAAATAGAAATGAAAAATGTTTTAAAGGCTTTGGAAAGTCTAAATGATCAGCAGAAAAATTTAATTATATTAAGATATATTGAAGAATATGAGATTGAAGAGATAGCGGAAATAGTGAAAGAAAGCGCAAATTATGTGAGAGTTAACCTGCATAGAGCATTACAAAAATTAAATTCCATATTAACTGATTTTAAATAATGAAAAAAATCCATGATTTGGAAAAAAAGTTGAGATTCCTTTACATAAAGCCCAGATTAAGCTTTAAGGCAAAGTTGACTTTAAAATTATACGCAAAAATGTATAGTCATTTTTCATTATTCGCAAAATCCGCATTTAGTTTTGGCATACTTCTAATTATAATTACAGGAATTTTTGGGTTCAATTATGTGAGTTATGCGGGTTCATATAAGTATTACGCGGATAAAGCGTTTGATGATTTAACAGAGCTTGAGGAAATGATTGAAGGGGAAATCAGTTCAAATTCTTTTATTTCAATCACTTACGCGGATGACAATGAAATTAATGAAGAGAAGTCCTTTTCTTTACTTGGAAATATTGTTTTAAACACTGAAAAAGCTTTGGAAAAAATAGAAGATTTAAAAAAGCCAAAAGAAATTAATGAGGCTTTGAACTACACTTTGACTTTACAAGATAAAGAAATTGATGTGTTTGGAAGAGCAGCTGAAATTGTGGATTCTGAATCTGTTTTAATTTCTTTTAGCCAAGCTATTGATTCAACTTATATAAATATTGAAAGAACAAAAAAAGTGCGTGAGATTGTTAAATCTACGATTAATAATGATGGAATTTTAAAAGAAAGATTAAATATAGAACCTGCGTTGACCAAAAAAATTAAAGAAATTAAAAATTCAAAAAATGTAGAAAAAAGAGATTTTATGCAAATACTGAAAGGTGAGTCTTTAATTACAAATAAAGGCAGTTTATATTTTCAACAAAAATCAGCGGAAGAAAATTTGAGAGATTTATTGGATACGAATACAAAAAATGATAACGCAGCCAAATTGGCGGATAGATATTTGAAGGCTGTAAAATCTTTGGAAACTGAAAAGGACATGAAAGCTTACAGTTTATTTTCATCCATTGAAAAGGAAACAAAGTATGAAATTACCAAACCTGAAGAATTAAAATCAGAGATTAATGAGAGAAAAAAATTATTGGATAAATCCAAGGAACTAAAAAATAAATTAAAAGAAAAAAGAGAAAAGGAAAAAAAAGCGGATGAAAACAAGAAAGACGAAAATATGAATAAATTGAACGAACGCCAAAATTCCATTCAAGACAAAGCGGGCAAAAAGGATATTCCTTTGACTGATAATGAAAAAGTGGATTTTGTGGAGGATATTCTTACAAGCAAAGAAGCAGAGGAAAAAGTTTATGATAAACCTGTTATTCAAGAAGTAGTTGATATTTATAAATCAGAGGAAATTCCCATTGATGATAAACAAAAATTTTGGAAAGAGGTTCAGGAAATCACTCAGGATAAAAATTTGCAGGATGGAGAAATTGCGGAAAAATTAAAAGAAGAGGCGCAAAAATTATTAGAAGAGCAGGAGCTAAAAAGGTTGGAACTTTTGAAAGCTGAAGAGGACAGATTGAGGCTGGAACAAAT
>LBOO01000022.1 GCA_000989565.1 Candidatus Peregrinibacteria bacterium GW2011_GWA2_33_10
CTCCAAACCAAATTTTGGCTTCCCTCTCTAAAAAAACTCAAACCATAACAATTATGATTTTCTCCATATTTATTTTTAACACCCAAAATCGACAAATCCCTTGTTTCTTTAATTTCCGAAATTAACTCATCCGTTAAAGCAACCAATTTAGCGCTTTTCGTGGTTCTCGCATATTGAGAAATAATTATAGTCGCCAAAATCCCGATAATTGTAATCACTAACAACATCTCAATCAACGTAAACCCATTTTTAATATTATATTTTTTAAATTCCATTTACGAATTACAAATTACAAATTACGAATTACGTCTACAATACTTCCGTCAACGAAAATATCGGTCCCAATATCGCCATAGCAACCAATCCCACTACAACAGCAATCAAAATTATCACAATCGGTTCAAATGCAGCGGTTAATCTCTTAACGCTATGTTCCGCTTCAGTTTCAAAATGCTTTGCCAATTTATTCGCGGAACGATCAAGAGACGCGGATTGTTCCCCGATTCTGATCATTTGTGAAACTTCTTCCGGAAACAAAAATGGTGCGATCGCCATATTATCGGAAATTTTTTCTCCTTGCTCAACTTTATTTTTTATTTGTAAAATCATTAATCTATAAACTTCATTTCCCATGGCTGATGCGGTAATCTCCAATATTTTCGTAATTGACATTCCGGCGGAAACCATTATTTCCAACATATTTACAAATTTTGCGATCAAAAGTTTTTTCACCAAATCACCAACAATAGGTAATTTCAACTTGAAATAATCAATTTTTAATTTACCTGTCGTGGTATTTTCATAAACTCTAAAAAAGATATAAGCAAGCACTGCCAATATGGAAATAGCCCACCAAAAATTAATCAAAAAATCGCTGATTCCCACAAATATTCTGGTAGAAAGCGGCAATTGTGCTTTACTGGATTCAAAAATCGCGATTAATTTCGGTATTACCACAAACATCAATACAGCGCCCGCTGCCAACAATGAAATAAAAACTAAAACAGGATAAACTAGAGCTGTTTTTATTTTTAATGTCAAATCATACGAACGTTCAGTTTGCTCCGATAATTTAAATAACATCTTATCCAAATGCCCGATAGCTTCACCTGATTTTATAATACCTGTTTCCGCATCCGTAAAAACTTCAGGAAAATAAGACATTGCCTTGGATAAAGTCATCCCATGCTCCACGTGATAAGCGATTGTGTTTAAAATACGACTAAAACGTTCATTCGTAGTTCTTCTACTCAAAATTTTCAAAGTTTCAATCAAAGCCAATCCCGCGTCAAGCATCACAGCCATTAAATGAAAAAAATAAGCTTTATCTTTAACTTTAATTTTACTTCTATCAATAAAATAATCATTGAATTTGGATATTAAACCTCCTGAATTATCCGAAATACCATAAATAATTTCTTGTCTATCATTACTCTGAACTTTCCCGAAATTATTCAATAAATGTTCAATATCATGCTTTTTTTCTGAATTCAAATGTTCCATATTTAAAAATATTCAATAAATAAATTATTTAATCACACCCTGATAATAAGCTTCCAAATCTATACTAAAACTGGTATATAAAGGCTTCTCCAAATATTTTCCGTCAGTACCATCATTAATTTTTGGATCAACAGGATTTGAATTATCAGGATTCAAACTTTCCGGATCACTCAAAGAAACGGATATTGATCGGACCACAAACTTTCTTTCTTTGGTCTTTTCCAAAGCTTGTAAAAATGAAATTAAACTTTCATAACTTCCTGTAAAACTCGCGGAAATTTTAACCGGACTAACTGCTCCGGGCTCTCTTCCTCCCGGACCAAAACCCAATGAACTGAATGAAATACCATTTAAAGAGGCAATCTCTTCCATTAAAAGAATCAATTGACTTTCTTTCAAATCAGTTGGTATTTGCTTGGCGATAATCGCGCTGTTTGCGGGTAATTGCTCATAAAAGGCTTCCAATTCATCCAATTTTGCCGTAACTTTTTCCGCTTCAATTTCTTGTTCAACTATTTGTTGATTTAAAGTTTTTACCTGATCTTTCATTGGAATCACATAAAATACAAAAGAAAGTACTATGATGATAAATAATAAAGCCGGTAAAATTCCTGTAGATTTTCTTTTAGACATAAATTTTGTTAAATTTAATAAATAAATTAAAATTATTTAATTTCAGTTTTAACCTTCTGCGCTTCAACTTTTTCCACTTTTTTCTCTATTTTTTGCGTACTATATTTCATCTGCACTCCAAAACTTACCAACGACTCGCTGATTGTCTGCAATGTTCCGCGCGATAAGGAAGGCACGAAAACCTGAGAAAAGTATTGATTTTGTGACATAATATTGATATATGCAGCCACATCCTTAAATGAAGTGGCAAAAGCACTTACAGTAACATCCCCTGCTTCAGATGCTGAAAAAGAGGAATAAGTGATTTCCGGAGGTGTAATTTCCGTTAATCTTTCCAAAAACGAAGACCATTTCACTTCAGTCTCCTCCAATTTATCTAAAAACTTTTGAGCCAAATAAATTTTTTCTACATTTTTGTTCTCCAACTCTACAATCTTTTGCTTTGCTATATCAATTTTTTCTCTAACCGCCTTTAAATTATTTTCGCTTTGAATTTTTAAAAAATTATAATAAACTACAAATCCAACCAATATAACTAAAGCAATTGTCACAACGACACTCATAAATCCAATCGTACCTGTTTGTAATTTTGGACTTAAATCAAGATTTTGATTATTATTTTCCATGAAAAATTAATTAAAAGTTAATTTATTAAGTAAAAATAGAACACATATTAATTTATTATAATACATTTGTCAATGATTAACAATCGAAAAAAAAACTTTATCACTATTAACGAAGGCTTTATTTGTTCTCACTGTAAAACAAAAAATCTTTCAGCCAAAAAAACCTGTAGAAACCATTGCTATAAATGTTTACATTCTCTTCACGTTGACCGTGAAATACCCGGAGATCGCGAAAGTGAATGTTTAGGATTAATGGAACCCGTCAACATCGAACACAATGCGCGCAAAGGCTATATACTCACTCACAAATGCCACAAATGCCAAAAAGTAATCAAAAATAAAGTAGCGGAAGATGATGATTTTGAGGAAATGATGAAAATTGTAACCCGTAACCTGTAAGTCGTCCTGTCCCGTTTTCGGGGCAACCCGTAAAAGGAATAAATTAATATTTAAAATTTTCAATTTACGGATTACGCCCCTATTAATAATCTCAACTCCCATGTTCCCACTCCCCCGCAATCAAACTCTTATCCTCGCCATATCAGGTGGTCCTGACAGTATTTTTCTACTGGATAAAATTGCCCAAGTCCAAAACAGAAATAATCTGAAAATAATTATCGCTCATCTAAATCACCAAATTAGAGGCACCGAAAGCGATAAAGACGAATTATTCGTAATAAAAACAGCAAAAAAATATCAAATTCCTTTTGAAGTAAAAAAAATAAACGTACCTGAATACGCTAAAAAATATAAATTAAATCTGGAACAAGCCGCGAGAAACGCGCGCTATGCTTTTTTAAGCGAAATTGCTGAAAAAAATTCCGCGAAATATATTCTCACGGCCCACCATCAAGACGATAACATTGAAACTGTTCTATTTAAATTTTTTCGCGGCTGCAATTTAAAAAGTCTTACCGGAATGAGCCAAAAACAAAATATTTCCGTTATTTACAATGAAAAAATTTATCACGCGAACATATTAAGACCACTTTTAAATACACAAAAAAAAGAAATTTTGGATTATCTTAGAAAAAATAAAATCAAATTTTGTATCGACAAATCTAATTTTGACACAAAACTGAAGCGAAATTTTCTCCGCCACAATCTGATTCCCCAAATAGAACAAATTAATCCTGAATTTAATAAAAAATTCCCCAAAACCATTGAAAACTTTTCTCTAATTGAAAATTTTATTCAACAAGAAATTAAAAAATGGCTAAAATTAAATTTTAAAAAATCTTCATTTCCCATGGATTTGTTTAACCTCCTTCATCCTTATATAAGACAAGAAATCATTAAAAATCTTTTTTATAAATTTTCACCTCACGAAGAACTTTCCTCCACCCATATTCAAAATATTTTAGATTTGATAAACAAAAAAAAATCAAATACCAAAAAAGAATTCGGCAAAAAACATTTTCTAAAAATATTGAACAAAAAAGTATGTATAATATCCATTGCAATTCATCAAAAATAAGCTAAAGTAAGACTAGATCACTAAATAAATTTTAATCAATATTAACGTGGATATTCAAGACGACAAAAAATCAAAATTAAAAAAAAGACCACCGAATAATTGGATGGTATTATTAATCGCTTCTCTGATTTTAATCGGATTTTATTTTGTATTTAATCCTCAAGATAAAAATATTGAAAAAGTCGATTTAAGCACTTTTATTGAATATGTTAACAATGAGGAAATTGATCAAATAAAAATTAAAGACAATAAAATATTTCTGACTTTAAAAAAAGATAAAAACGGAAATACAATTGAAAAATACGCTATTAAAGAAGAAGGTCAATCAGTCTACGAAATTTTAAAAGATGTACCTGAAGAGCTCAAAAATCCGCAAAATTTAAAAATCGAAGTAATTGACACGGAAGGCGGATCAATATGGAAAGACTTACTGTTAAGCTTTTTACCTTTTTTATTATTAATCGGATTTTTTGTTTTCATGATGAGGCAAGCGCAAAATTCAAATAATCAAGCCATGTCTTTCGGAAAAAGCCGCGCGACCCTTGTAGATAAGGAAACTCAAAGAACAACTTTTAAAGATGTTGCAGGATGCAAAGAAGCAAAAGAAGAAATGATAGAAATTGTGGATTTCTTGAAAAATCCAAAAAAATACAATCAAATGGGCGCGAAAATCCCCAAAGGAGTGCTTTTGGTTGGCCCTCCGGGAACCGGAAAAACATTATTGGCCAGAGCTGTAGCCGGTGAAGCCAATGTCCCTTTCTTTAACATTTCCGGATCAGAATTTGTGGAAATGTTTGTTGGAGTCGGTGCCAGCCGAGTCCGTGACTTATTTAAAAAAGCCAAAAAAAATGGCCCTTGTATAGTATTTATCGATGAAATTGATGCCGTGGGCCGCCAACGTGGAGCCGGACTTGGAGGAGGGCACGATGAAAGAGAACAAACACTGAATCAAATATTAACTGAAATGGATGGCTTCGAACAAGGAACAAACATTATTGTGATGGCTGCCACAAACAGACCTGATGTTCTGGATCCGGCGCTTCTTCGTCCCGGACGTTTTGATCGCAGAATAACCGTGGATATACCTGATATCAGCGACCGAGAAGCAATCTTAAAAGTACATTCAAAAAATAAACCATTAGCGGCAAATGTTGATTTAAATAAAATAAGCCGCCAAACTCCCGGATTTACAGGAGCGGATTTGGAAAATTTAATGAATGAGGCAGCCATTCTATCAGCCAGACAAGATAAAAAGAAAGTAACCATGAAAGAATTGGAAGAAGCCATAGAAAAAGTTTTAATGGGTCCCGAACGCAAATCACGCAGACTATCAAAAGAAGAAAAAAAGATTACAGCTTACCACGAAGTAGGCCATGCGATTGTTGGTCATTTACTGAAAAAATGCGATCCGGTCCACAAAATATCCATCGTATCTCGCGGAATGGCTTTAGGAGTCACATGGTTTATGCCCGAAGAAGAAAAACACCTTTATTCAGAAAGTAAATTCAATGACGAACTTGCTTCATTATTAGGCGGGCATGTGGCGGAAAAATTAATTTTCGGCGAAGTAACAACCGGACCATCTAATGATTTGGAAAGAGCTACGAAAATGGCTCGCAGAATGGTTACTGAATACGGAATGAGTTCGCTGGGTCCAACTATTTACGGAGAAAAAAATCATGAAGTATTCTTAGGACGCGACTTCGGCCACACAAAAAACTATTCCGAAGAAATAGCCTCAAAAATCGACTTGGAAGTCAAAAAAATCGTTGAAAGAGCATATACAAGAGCTAAAGAAGTCCTTCAAAATAATCTGGAAAAATTAAAAGAAATAGCTGATAAATTAATTATAAAAGAAACATTAACAAGAGAAGAATTCTTATTATTCTTTATCGAAAAAACTCCTATTCCTGCTGCTGTAAAAGACAAATTAAACAAATAATTTAAAAACCATCGATCATCAAATCAAAAATATAATGACCAAAAAAATATCTACTCATATAGGTATAGGTAAAATACAAAATGCTGCCAGAATTTCGGAAAGCCCCCGCCACATGCAGCAGGATAGATATTCCATACTGGATGAAAAAGATGCTGTTGATTTTTTAGCTCAAAATTTTTCTGAAACTATTGATAATAAAAACAAATCAACCACTCAAGATCCATCTGATGAAGGAGAAGGACAACTTTCCATCGACGTTTATCAAAATGACCATGAAATAACTATAATAAGCGCCATAGCAGGTGTTCTGAAAACAGAACTGCAAATCACTATTACCGATGAAACCTTAACCATAAAAGGGGAAAGACAGATGCCGATCGATCTGAAAACACAATCCCAAAAACCAATACGGATAAAACTAAAATCATCAAAATAACTTAAACGCATGAAAATCCGCAAAGCCATATTTCCCGCGGCAGGATTTGGCACCAGATTTTTGCCTGCCACAAAAGCCCAGCCAAAAGAAATGCTCCCGATCATCGATAAACCCGTAATTCAATATCTTGTGGAAGAAGCTGTTTCTTCCGGAATTGAAGAAATCATTATTGTAACAGGTAGAGGAAAAAGAGCTATAGAAGATCACTTTGATTATTCGTTTGAACTCGAACACACATTAAATGCCCGAGGCAAACTGGAAATAATCAAAGAAATACAAGAAATCCCAAATCTCGCTAAATTCGTATATGTCCGCCAGCCTTATCCATTAGGTGACGGCCATGCTATTTTGTGCGCTAAAGAACTTATCGGTGACGAACCTTTTGCGGTGCTTTTCGGAGATGACGTGGTAGATAGCGAAATACCTGCATTAAAACAATTAATCAATGAATTTGAAAACAAAAAAAGCACCATCGTGGCTTTGAATAAAATTGATATTGCTCATTCAGATCAATACGGCATGATCAAAGGAGAAAAATTATCAAAATTCTGCTATCAAATTGAAGATTTGATAGAAAAGCCAAAGTCTGAAGATGCTCCATCCGATATGGCTATTATTGGAAAATATATTTGCACTCCGGAAATTTTTACCGCTTTAGAAAAATCATCTCCCAGTCATGGAGGCGAAATCAGATTAATTGATGGCTTTAGAGAATTAAAGAAAAAACAAAAAATATATGGAGTAGAAATCCAAGGCAAAAGATACGACACCGGCGACAAAGTGGAATTTATAAAAGCAACCATAGATTTTGCCTTAAAAAGAAAAGACCTAGGCCCGGCGATTAGAAAATATATAATAGATGTAACCCGTAACCTGTAATTCGTAAAAGGAATAAATTAATCTTAAAAACTTTCAAGTCAGAACGGATTACGAATCACATTCCTCTGTCAAGTTCATTTCATACTTTTCCCCCCCTCCCACCTTGATCCACCTTCCAATTTGAGGTATAATTTTTTGATATTTAAATTTTCCCAAAAAAACAAAAACAAAAATGGATGAAAACCAATATCATCATATACTAGAAAAAGCCGAAGAATTCAAAGTAAAGGGCAAACACAGAGATGCTATTAATCTTTGCGAAAAAATACTTCTTAATGATTTAAATTTTACAGATGCTTTTGAAGAAATTGGGGATAATTATTTAAGCTTAAGAGAATATGAAAAAGCAAAAATCGCCCTACAAAGAGCAATATTATTGAACCCATACAGCGCGAACGCGAATTACCTATTAGGATTTACTTATTCCTCAACAGGTGAATGGAAAAAATCAATAGAATATCTGGAAAAAGCTGATCAAATTCAAAATAATCATCCGGAAATACTCCGCTGCCTTGGCTGGTCAATTTTCCATTTCGGCCAAAGAAAAAGAGGAATTATTATTTTAGAAAGATCATTAAACCTTGCACCCCGTGACATATTAATACTTTGTGATTTAGGAGTTTGCTATTTAAATGATCGCAATTTCGACCGAGCCATTAACCTGTTTGAAAAAGCCCTTGATATAGAACCGGATAACCAAAAAGCGCGCGAATGCCTTGAAACGGCAAAATTTTTTTCAAAAGAATATAGAAAATTAAATAGAAAGTGATCAGGAATCAGTTATCAGCGATCAGGAAATTTAACTTTCCCGCAAAGCGGGTATATTATTCCTGATCACTGATAACTGATTCCTGATCACTCTTAATTAATGCTTCCCGAATCATAAGCCGGGTTCTGTAATCGCCATTTAAAGACATTATTTTAAATGACAATTCGCAGTTATCTATCTGGGCTTTATGTCGCCATAAAGCTCTAGCGACGAGCAGAATAAGCTTATTAAAAGCAAAAACCGCTTATTCTCCCATCTCGTCTTGCGCCAGCCAGGGTTTACCCAAATCAATGTTACCATTGAGAGAGAGAAGTAGTATAAAACACCTTCTCACTTTTCACATTTCCCCCGCTATGCGGGGTAGTATAGTCTCTGTGGCACTTTCCCTATCCCGCGGTGCGAGACGGCTCCTGTTAGGAGTTGGCTTGCTTTTAATGGCGCCCGGACTTTCCTCCCCGCTTTACGGGGCAACTGCTCATCAAGAAGACAAAGCTAAAATAATAGTAATCAAATATATTGTCAACTTTTAAAAAAGTAATAAAATATTCTAAAATATTTTAATGTCAATTAGCTCTTGACAAAAACAAAAAAACAATTAAAATTACAAACCAAATTGAATCATAAACATGAAAATCGACACAAAAATACCGGAAAATATAATAATACCTAAGCACCAACCGACATCTGAGGTTTTTGGTCAATCATTATCAGATATAGCGGAAAAAGTTAAAATAGCTCTGGCTCGAGTATTTCAAGATCCTCGAAATATAGATCCGGAAAGTATAGAAATTGCGGAAAAAATGTTAAAATCTGAAAATGATAATATAATGGATATTATCCCAAAAGGGATTTTTCAGCCACTAAAATACTTAAAAGTAAATTTTACAAATATAGAAGCCAATACTCCGGCAGAGATCCTTTCTTTTTTAGCACTATGTGATGTTAAAACTACTTATGCTTACCTATTACAAAAATTAGAGGAAAATACAAAGAATGAGAAAGACATACTGGAAATCCTCAAATTTTTTGAAAAAATCCTTATCCCCAATATAATCGTAGACTCAATCATATTGTATTTTAACAAAAAAAATAAATTCACATCAGAAGACATATTTACAACTAATACGTTATCAGCTTGTATAACCGCACTACAAAATCCGAATGAGAAAATTCGCTATGGCGCTTACAGATTCTTAATCGTGCTTGGCCCCTTAGCAAAACCGGCAATGCCTGAACTTGCAAGATTACTTCAAAAAGATGAAACAAATATTTTTAATCGGATTCGTTTAATCCGTGCTTTACGAGCAATCAGAAATGAAGAAGCATCAATTCTCATAAAAGAAGCAATGACAAATAAAAATGAGGATCCTGAGGTAAAATGTGAAGCAATTTGCCAATTAAGCGATAGCTACTTAGCTGATTTTCTAGAAACGTTAAAAACGGAAAAATACATAATGGTATTTGAGAGTATAATTAAACGGCTATGGCAAATCTTGGATAAAAACCCCGAACTTTTTAATGGAAAAATTCAAGATACTTTACTGGAAATATTTGAAACACAGCATGAATATTATAGCCGCAAGAAAATTATAAAATTCATACTGGAATTATTAAAAAAATTTGGAAATAAATCATCTCTGGAAAATCTAATAGTATGTTACGAAAAAATATCCAAAAAAATTATAAAAAATGATAGCGAATCAAATGAACTCGAACTATTGAAAGATACGATTTATCAGATTCGCCGGCGCGTGAAAGCAAGTCTGCCTGAAAACCACAAAAATTCCGCGGGATATTTAACAATTGCCAAAACAGGCATTTTAGACGGAGCAATCAGTCTTGTCCGGCATACTCAGGAAGGAAACGTTTCCATTTTTGAAAATAATCAGGAAGGGAATATATCCCTCTTTGAAGAAAAAGAAAAATAAACTAATTCCCTTGATTTAAAGACCAAAAAAAACCAAAATAGGAAAAGAAAATAAAATAACTTAAATGAAACGTTCAGAATTATTTTTCGGATTTCTTAAATTACCGGTAGATTTTATAACAATATTTTCCTCTTTTCTCTTGGCTTATAAGTTAAGGCAAATTTCCGATTTTATTCCTTTCGTTCAACTCCCTTTAAATTTGGAAACATTTCCGGTTTCCGAACAATTTAGAACTCTTTCAATCATTGGAACACTGATTTTCATTGTTATTCTAATTTTCTTAGGCTCCTATTCATTTAAAAATACATCGAAATTCAACTCCGAAATCAAAAAAGTAATAAATGCTTCAATAATCTGGCTCATGATTATCATCACGTATTATTTTTTAATCAGAGAATTCCCATTCTCTCGCTTAACATTGTTTTACAGTTGGATATTCGCAGTAACCTTTATTTGTTTTGGCAGATTCATTTTAAAAATCATCCAATTATTTCTTTTAAAATGGGATATTGGAAAAAGAAAAATTCTTATTATCGGCAACAATCAAATAACTTCCACCCTTTTTCATCATTTACAAAAAATCCCTAATTATAATGTAATTGGAGCTGTCTCAGAAAATAATGATTTTTCAAACACGAATGTAAAAATAATAGGCAGAATAGATAATCTGGAAAAAATTGTTAAAAAGGAAAATATAGAAGAAATAATCCAAACTAAATCTGATTTATCAAGTACACGGAATTTGGATATATTAAACTATTGCCGGGAAAATCATATTCAATACCATTTTGTGCCTGATTTAATGGAAGTTCACCAAACCAATATTGAAGTAAGCACATTCAAAGGACTGCCATTAATCACTTTAAAACCAACGGCTCTCGATGGCTGGGGAAAAATAATAAAAAGAATTACTGACTTCTTTGGTGCACTTATTGGATTAATATTGTTAAGTCCAATATTTATTATCATTGCCATAATTATAAAATTGGATTCAAAAGGTCCGATCTTCTTTAATCGGCTGGATAATGGTGAAAAAGTAAAACGAGTGGGACAATACGGAAAACCCTTCAATTTCATAAAATTTCGCACCATGAAGCCAAACTCCGACAGCTTAAGATATTCCGACTTAGCTTTAAACAACACTCGTATAGACGGCCCTTTAATTAAAATAAAAAATGATCCGCGTATAACCGGATTCGGGAAGTTCTTGCGAAAAACAAGCTTGGATGAATTACCTCAATTATGGAGCGTATTAAAAGGAGACATGAGTTTAGTCGGCCCACGACCGCATTTACCCGAAGAAGTTGCAAAATATAAAAATTATCAAAAATTTGTATTAACATTAAAACCCGGAATCACAGGATTGGCGCAAATAAGCGGACGAAGCGATTTGAAATTTGATGAGGAGGTAAAATTAGATACATACTATATAGAAAACTGGAAAATCCGGCTGGACATCAAAATTTTAATAAAAACCATATTCGTTATCTTCAAAAAATACGAAGAATAAAAAGCACGACAATTTATTAGGCCTATACGGTCTAATTACAGCTTTTCCCTTCTTTTCCCTAATTTCAAACATTTTTCATTTTTAATTCCGACATAAATCATTTTTAGGAACTCGCGCCCATTTTTTTGTACCTATTATCACAGCCTGATTAAACTACATAGTTTACAAAAATATACTAACAATTTTTTATACTGCTCCGCTTTGAAAAATTAGAATTTAAGCAGTATATGCTCCGTAGCTTTTTGTTGATAAATCGACAAAATTATCTTTAAGCTTCGCAGTATTACTTGAATTTAAAAGCGAAAGAGTATAAAAAATTCTAAAAAAATTATTAAATTTTTCCATTTTGTAAATTTTTCACATATTCTTCAAAATTAAATGTAGCAGGATCAGTATTTTCTATTTTTACAAACTTATATTCCTCATAAAACCAAATATCATTTTCATCATATAAAAATAAATAAATCTCATAATTATCAGCTGAAGGTAGATACAACATACTCAACTTATCCATATTCAATCCCTCCAAAGGCACAAATTCCCTTGTATCCATATCAAAATTATATATACCGTTCTTATCCTTTGCATAGAAAATATTATAATCATAATAAAATACAAAAGTACCAATATCCAATCCCTCAGCCTTTTTAAAACCATAATTCTCATCAGAAATGAATATATTATTTTTATCTCTGAAAAACACATCTACATCTTCTATTAAAGGTTCAAAAGTATTAACATCCAAATCCTCGATAGCTTTAAAATTTTGAGTTTGATAATCATAACTGTAAATATAATTTTTATCCTCAAACAAAGCAGGATTATGATTAAATTGCGTAAAAGTTTTTTTATCAGATCCCTCCAATCTAACCAAACCCTCATTTTCATCTATAAAATAAATATAATTTTTATCAAAATAGTAAGTTACTTCCGGCAAAGCAGGACCAAAATCAGTATAATATCCAAATGTCTTCAAATCGATGTCGGAGAGAACTTTAAGCTTACCTTTAAAATATTGATATAAATAATTTTTATCTTTATAAAAAGAAACACCTTTTCCACCAATTGTCACTTGAACTTTAGCATGAGCTACTCCATTCCAATCCACGTAAGATCTTTTAAATGTTTGAAAACTCTCATTATCAACAAAATCTTCTAAGATTGTTATTTCCCCTTTTTCATTAAACTGATAAATTCCATTTTTATCTTTTAACAAAATCGCGTCAAAAGCACAATAATTAGAACATTCTCCTTCTAAAACTTCTAAACTTGCGCTATCAATCATCTTTGAATAAATAAGATATCGTTGTTGATTTAATAAAACCGCATAAACATAACCCCTATGAGTATCCACGTGAATATATTCATTGGAAATCTCAGGAATATCGCTTAAAAACTCCTGCACTTTAATGCTGGCTTTAGCTTTAATTTCTCTAATAATATTAATATTATTATTTTGCGGATTTTCCCAAGTTTCAACCGACACATTATTATTTTCAATAAAATCATATAAAATAACTGTTTTATCCAAATTTTGATGCGCGTTTTCCCAGTCTGAATTTGTTGGCGCGACCACCACCTCTCGTCCTGTATTTTTTTCATCTACACCAATCCTGATTTCGATTGAATGACTTTTTATATATCTATCTTTAATGTCAGTAAATTTTTCCCAATTCTTTATATTCTCGTAATCATTCGGCGTTCTCTCAACAACTCCCCATTTCAATCGCCAAAGCATCTCCGCCATTTGACCTCTTAATAATTCATGATCTAATTCAGAAAAAGATGCCGGAATAGATCTTCTTAAGCTCAAAGCCATAACATAATCATTATACCATTCTTCATTTTCAAAATGCTCATAATCAAAATCAAAACTACGTACCAAAATTTTACCGGCCTCTGCAAAATTAATATTATTATCCGGTCTAAAATAACCATCAGAATAACCATGAATAATCCCCATTTCTTTCGCTTTGCAAATATACTTGGCATGCCATTGCTCTTTAACATCAGGAAAACAATTCTTATTATCTGAAGACAATTTCTGCATTTTCAAAGTAGCAGTCACAAATTCCGCCCTGGAAACCATTTGCAATGGCCTAAAAGTCCCGTCTTTATAACCTTTCAAAATCCCCCTCTCATACATAAAATAAATCGCCGGAAAATAATAATCATTATCAAAAACATCCGAAAAAGGCGATTTTTCATGCTCTCTTTCATACAAAGCGTAAGTTGTTGAATTCACACAAAAACTTAAAATAATTAAAGAAACAAAAACACATAACTTTTTCATAAATATAAATTTAATTAACATCAGGAGATCTTTTTACCTGAAAACGAAGTTAAAAGTCAATTTTTTTAAAAGTTCCGCCCTTTCCCTGAAACAAATATCATGTTAAATTAATTTTGCAAAAAATTAACTATTATTTTTCCTATGACTCATTTTTTAAATAAATTATTTGGTGATCCTAATAAAAAAGAAGTTAAAAGATTAAAACCTAATGTTGAAAAAATAAAAGAATTCGAAAAAACTTATGAACAAGAATTCACGCATGAAGAACAATTTCAGAAAAAAACTCAAGAATTTAAAAATAGAATCAAACAAGGCGAAAATGTAAATGATATACTTCCGGAAGCATTCGCACTTTTAAAATGTGCATGCCGCAAAAATCTCGGCAGAAAATGGGACGTTCGCGGACGAGAAACAGAATGGGATATGGTACCGTTTGACGTACAATTGATTGGCGGAATTGTGCTTCATCAAGGCAAAATCGCGGAAATGAAAACCGGTGAAGGAAAAACATTGGTTTGTACATTACCTGTTTATCTCAACGCATTAACGGGAAAAGGTGTTTTTGTCGTAACCGTCAATGAATACTTAGCCCACCGCGACGCTGAATGGATGGGTGGAATTTATAGATATTTAGGATTAAAAGTCGGTGTAATCAGCCACGTTCAAAACCATGAAGAAAAAAAGAAAGCTTACGAATGCGACATTATTTATGGCACAAACTCTGAATTCGGATTCGATTATCTTCGAGATAATATGGCCACTGATCCGCGCCAAATCGTCCAAAGAAACCTTCATTATGCTATTGTGGATGAGGTTGACTCAATCTTGATTGATGAAGCGAGAACTCCATTGATTATCTCAGCTCCCGCGGAAGAATCCACATCAAAATATCAAAAATACAGTCATCTTATTGCCAATCTGCAAGAAAACAAAGACTATAATATAGATGAAAAAAGCAAAACAGCAGTCCTAAGCGAACAAGGAATTAAAAAAATGGAAGAATTATTGGGAGTGGAAAATATCTACACTGAAGCCGGTTTCGAGGAAGTACATCACATAGAACAAGCTTTAAAAGCCAAAGCTTGTTATCTTAAAGATATTGATTATGTCGTCAAAGACGGAGAAATCCTCATCGTTGACGAGTTTACCGGACGTTTGATGCCCGGCCGACGCTATTCAGATGGTTTGCATCAAGCAATTGAAGCAAAAGAAAATGTAGAAATAAAAAGAGAATCCAGAACTTTGGCAACTGTTTCACTTCAAAATTATTTCCGTTTATTCAATAAATTAGCTGGAATGACAGGTACAGCAGAAACCGAAGCAGAAGAATTTTACAAAATTTATGGTTTAGATACTGTAGTAATCCCTACTCATCGCCCGGTAACAAGACAAGATCTAAATGACTTAATTTATAAAAATCAAAAAGGCAAATTCATTGCTATTGCAAAAAAAGTACAAGAACTTCACGAAAAAGGGCAACCCGTATTAGTGGGAACTATTTCCATTGAAAAATCTGAAATATTAAGCAAACTTTTTCAAGCACATGGAATACCTCATAATGTTTTAAATGCAAAACATCATGAAAAAGAAGCTGAAATTATTGCCAGAGCAGGCGAAAAAGGCGCAGTAACAATCGCAACTAATATGGCAGGTCGAGGAACAGATATTAAACTTGGAGCAGGAGTCAAAGAATTGGGTGGACTTGTGGTTATGGGAACAGAAAGACACGAATCTCGTAGAATAGATAATCAGCTTCGTGGACGTTCAGGACGTCAGGGAGACCCCGGAATAAGTCTATTTTATGTTTCCATGGAAGACGATTTAATGCGTGTTTTTGGCGGAGAAAGAGTTAAAGCAATGATGGAATTTCTAAAAGTACCTGAAGACATGCCAATTGAAAATAAAATCATTTCCCGATCCATTGAAAGCGCTCAAAAAAGAGTTGAAGGCCATAACTTTGACATCCGAAAACATCTTGTTCAATACGACGATGTTATGAATAAGCACCGCGAAATAATATATTCACGCCGCCGTAAAATTCTGGAAAGTGAAAATATTAAAAATGACATCATACTTTTAATTGAAAAAGAAGCTGAAGATACTGTTTTATCTCAAACACAAAACCGACCAAAAGATGAATGGAACTATGAAGAAATTTTTGAAACCATAAATGCTATCCACAAAGATCCAGTCGCGCCTTTAAATAGAGAGGAAATTCTGGATCTAAATAATGAAGAAGATATAATTGAAAAACTAAAAAAATATTTATTGGACGAATACATCGAAAAAGAAAAATCCCTTCCAGATCCCGAAATTATGCGCCAAGTAGAAAGAAATGTATATCTCCAAATAATCGACACATTATGGATGGAGCATATTGATGGCATGTCTGAACTTCGCGAAGCAGTTTCTCTTCAAGGATACGGCCAAAAAGATCCATTAATAGAATACAAGCAAGAATCCTATTTAATGCTAAAATCCTTACTTACAAACATCCAAAAAAATACAGTTTCAACTCTCTTCAAAGCCGAAATCCGCCCCGCAGATTTAGAGTACATTCGCGCAACCTTAACCCCGGAAGAAATCCAAAACCTCCAAACCAACGAAAATCAAATAGAATCCACTATAACCGGCAGCAAAAATAACCAACCCCCACCAAAAGTAATCCGCATCAGCGACGGAGAAGAATCAACTAACATAAATTCCTCATCCCCCAAAGAAAAAGCCGGTCGCAACGACCCCTGCCCATGCGGATCTGGAAAAAAGTATAAAAAATGTTGTGGAAGGTAGAATTTATTAATCTTATTTTTTCAATAAAATTTTAAACTCTTCTTCTGTTAATCCAGCTTGCCTAATTATAGATAAGAGTGTCCCAATTTTTAAATCTTTGTTGTCATCGGCACCACAACTCTATTACTTTTAAATTGTAAAATTAAATGACTACCGGATTGTCGTTTTTTTATAAATCCCATTTTTATCAAAATCGAAACCATCTTTTTAGGTCTTACAGATGGAATAGTTCGAGACATTTAAAATAATTATCTTATCTATAGGTTTGATATTTTTTGGAATAGGTTCACCATCAGCAATCAAATCTTCAATATATAATTCAATAGCATCTTTTATATTCTTTAAAGCTTGTTCTTGGGTATCTCCTTCCGAAATACACCCCGGCAAAGCCGGAACTGTAACAATATATCCACCTTCAGGCTGAGGGTTTAACACCACTGTATATTGAAATTTTTTACTTTTTTTATCCATTTCTTTAATTTTAAAATAGTGATCATTATTATCTTACTGATCTACATTATATTAATCAAGTTCCCCAATTTTTTGACAAATCATAAATAAAATTATCGTTGCTCTAGATTTACAACTAGAGGATTAAAATTATCTATTTATAAAATTCTGCAAATATTCACCAGGTAATAAAAATTTAATAGGCAATAAAGAATTAACTAAATCTTTTCTTTTAAATGCTTTTCGATCAAAAGATACTAAAAAATCTGATTTAAGAGCTAAAGCAGAAACTAAAACAGGATAATCTTTTTGATTTATTAAAGATAAAATTTCCTCTGAAATATCTATATTTTTATACTTATAAAGCTCCGTTAAATAACTCACAAAAGTATAAAATAAAGGCAAACTAGATAAGCCTAGTTTATCTTCAATATTAATTCTTGCCTCATGAATAGCATAATCGCACGAATATAGCTTTAACTTTTTAGCTTTGGCCAACTCAAAAATTGCTCTAGAAGCACCTTTAGAGGAATCTACCGCAGCAAAAAAAATATTCGCATCTAAAAATAACTTGTCCATATTTGTTATTTAAGAATTTTAGCTAATTTTTTAGCTGTCTTTTCATCAATTTTATCAGCTATCATCCATTCTTTAATCTCTTCATCCGAATATAAATTAACTTTAGGCGCGTTATATTCCACTTTTGCAAAAAACACACCATTATCTACTATTTTCGCTTCTAATAAACTATTTGGTTCAATACCTAATTTTTCTCTAAACTCAATTGGAATAGTGACCATACCTTTAGTTTGAATTTTAATTATTTTTTTTAACATAGTAGAAAAGTTTAAAAGTAGAAATTTCTACTTCCAGTTTATACAACCTCTAATCAAAAGTAAACATTAAATCCTCTAAAAATACTCCCTCCCCTTTAATTCCTCCGGAAAACATTCCTGCTCCGATTTCTTATTTGGCAAATCATGATCATACTCATAACCTTTCCCATAATCCAATTCCTTCATCAGTTTGGTTGGAGCATTCCTTAAATGCAAAGGCACAGGCAAATTGCCAAAATTCTTGACATCTTCCTTAACCTTTTTTGAAGCCATATAAGCCTTATTGTTTTTTGGAGAATTAGCCAAATACTCGGCTAATTGCACTAAAGCAGTATCACATTCCGGCATCCCCAATTTATGGCAAGTATCATAAACCACATTGGCCAACAAAAGAGCGTTAGGATTCGCGTTCCCAATATCTTCACTCGCGAATCGCACCAACCTTCTGGCAATATAAAGCGGATCCTCACCCGCTTCCAACATCCTCATAATCCAATAAACCGCGGCCGAAGCATTACTCGATCGCAAACTTTTATGCGTCGCGGAAATAATATTATAATGCTCCTCCCCATCTCTATCATAGCGCAAAAAATTCTGCACAGCTTTTTTAATTAAATCCTTATTGATCTTCTTCCCCTCACTCATCTCATGAGCAATTTCCAAACTATTCAAAGCGCTTCTAATATCACCATTCGCAATTTCACTTAAAAAAATCAAAGCATCATCCTCAATTTTAGCTCCAAGCTCCTTAACTCCACTTTTTAAAGCTCTCAAAATATTTTCCTTATTATGAGCTTTAAACACAAACACGCGTGATCTGGAAAGCAGAGGAGAAACAACAGTAAAACTCGGATTCTCCGTAGTAGCCCCGATCAAAATAATCTCCCCCTTCTCCACAAAAGGCAAAAGCGCATCCTGCTGCGCCTTATTCCATCTATGAATTTCATCAATAAACAAAATAGTCCTCTTACTTGCAAAAAGACCGGAAGTTGCTTCCTTAATAATATCTTTCAACCTCTCCTTCCCATCCGTAACAGCCGAAAGCCTCGCAAAATTCGCCTCAGTCCGATTAGCAATAATCTCCGCCAAAGTAGTCTTCCCAGACCCCGGCGGCCCCCAAAAAATCATACTCGGGATCTTATCCAAAGCAATCAATTTAAAAATAGCCCCATC
Source organism: Candidatus Peregrinibacteria bacterium GW2011_GWA2_33_10 (assembly GCA_000989565.1). GTDB lineage: Bacteria > Patescibacteriota > Gracilibacteria > UBA1369 > GWC2-33-13 > GWC2-33-13. The sequence continues at coordinate 19,246 of LBOO01000022.1, forward strand.
ACTACCAACCAAATGCTCCTGCCCGATAAAATCATCCAAATTTTGAGGCCGCAAACGAGCTGCTAAAGGAGAAGACATAAAAAATCTTAAAAATATCTTGTGTAAAAGAATATTTTCACATTTAAAAAAGAAAAACAAGGAACAAATTCCTAATTAAACCGATCCTGTTCCTTTATGTCATTCCTGTAAATGTTACATAATTCGTTGACAGAATTATAATAAAAAAAATTTTATAATCCTGTCATAAAATGAGAAAAACCACCAATGATAAAACATTAGAA
>LBOO01000023.1 GCA_000989565.1 Candidatus Peregrinibacteria bacterium GW2011_GWA2_33_10
CAGGATAAGGAATAAATTTTGATTCCAAAGATCCCTCTCTTCGTTCGGGATGACATAAATGAAGTTCTGGATGACATATTACCTCAGTGAGTCGTTACTGCTTAAATTCTAATTTTTCAAAGCGGAGCAGTATAATAACTTTAATTTTATAATTATGTTTAATTCGCCCCAAGATCCCTCGACTTCGCTGCGCTCTGCTCGGGATGACACACTGCCTCAGTGAGTGATTACTATTTCAACTTTTTACTCCTAATCTGTTTTATGGTATAATTCATCGATTTGATCATAAAAAATATATGTTTGAAATAAATAAGGAAAACAGATTGATATTTTTTGATAAGCCGCACGGGGCTGGTGACCAAGAACAGAAAGGTTTATCTGATACGTCGGAGAAAACTGTTTTTAATGAATCTTGCCAAAATCGGGATAAATTAAAAAACGAGATTGAGAATGAGCGGGCGGAACGGGAATGTTTTATAAAACAGTTATTGGACGCGCAAGAAAGAATTAAAAATGAGGGTAAGATGACGAATATGTTGCAGGAAAAATTCATGGCGCTTGAAATTATTTTTGATGAAAAAAACAAGGTGCCGATGAATATATTGCGAAATATCAATGCGGAATTCAATAAGGTTTGGGAAAAATGGATAAAACAAGAGGAAAAATTCGATTTTAAAATCATATTTTCCGTGGACTTGGAAAAAGAATTAGTTAATGCTTTTGGGAAATTTGATGAGGAGACGATCAAAATTTTTAATATATTGAATGATCGAGGAAATAAGAAGGCGGTACTTCTAGAGCGAGATAAGGAAACCGTGAAGTATTTTGAAAATATAGACATAAATATAATATTAAAATATATTCCGAGTTTGGATAATATCCATGCAGGTTGGGTTTTAGCTTTGTTAATGAAAAATAAGATCATCAATGAAAATCAAATAGACGAAGTAAAGGAGAATTTAAAGGCGATTACGAATGAAGGGCAAGGAGAAGTTATAGGAACCTTGATTAATAACCGCATTATCGAAACTCCCGAGGATTTTAATGATTGGATAAATGGAATAAAGGATAATTTAAAGGCGATTACTAATGAAGGGCAAGGAGAAGTTATAGGAACCTTGATTAAGAACGGCATTATCGAAACTCCCGAGGATTTTAATGATTGGATTGGTGAAATAAAGGAGAATTTAGAGGTTATTACGAATGAGTGGCAAGTAAAAGTTATAGAATCCTTAATTTATAAAGGCATAATAAAAAGCCCCAGGTCTTTTAATGAATTAGAGAAGGATAATTTAGAGGCGATTACTAATGATGAGCAAGTAAAAGTTATAAAATCCTTAATTGATAAAGTCATAATCAAAAGCCCCGGGAATTTTAATGAATTAAAGAAGGATAACTTAGAGGCGATTACTAATGATAGCCAAAAAGCAGTTATAGAATTTTTAATTTATAAAGGCATAATAAAAAACCTCGAGAATTTTAATAAGTGGATTGAATTTGTTAATCCGAAATTTTTTGTGACTCTTAAAACAATAACAAACGATTCATCTGAACCTCAATTATCTAAATTGATTTTAGATCCGGCGTTTGAAAATTTTATTAAAATTGATCCTGAATGGATTTCAAAAGTAAATCCGATAGAATATAAATTTAAGGATAAAAACTTTTCAAAAGAGATACCAAACGACTGGATTCCATCATGGCAAATCATGATTGCCAGAAATTTATTTTTTAAAAACATGGAAGTCAATGAAACAAATGTTCAAGAAGAAATAATGAAAATTTTCATTACACAAAAGGAGTATGAAAATATCCCGATTTTCGCGAATAGAAATATCCTTTATGCCGCGCATAATGAGGTTACAAGTGACAATAATAAATTCGGGAAAGAAGCGACTAAGAAAGCTCTAGAAAAACAAGCCGGAAAGCCAATTGATTTTAATCGTCCTGAAAAAACACTTGAATCACTAAAAGAAACAAAGAAAAATGTTTTAGAAAAAATCTCCACTACCAAACCGCCGTTTACTTTTATTTTTGACGGTCATGGAGGAGAAGACGCTTTATATTTTTCCGATGGACAAATCCCCGAAATTAACAATCAAGGACCAAATCAAAAAGAAACTAAAAATACTATAAAAATCACTTTGGAAGAGTTAAATTCGGCTTATGTTGAAAGATGTAAAAATTTTCCTGAATTATCGTCATTAGATCCGGCTAATAAAGATATTTTTATTCTGACATCATGCTATAATCATACTTTTATAAGAAATTTTTATGATTTATTACCTGAAAATATGCCAAAACCGATTTTTATCGGACAATCCGAGTATGGACAATTTGGATATGGTGATTATTCAGATTATGGAAATGCTTTTTTTGAAAAAACTTTGAATTTAACTAAAGAAGGAAATACGACTTTTGGGGATTTGTTTGAAGGAGAATTCAAGAATATAGGATCTAATCCTTCCTGTTATATTTTTGATAATACCAATACTTTGATGCAAGTTACGGAAAATGAAGAGGGAGAAAGAGATGAATTGGGAGTTTAATCTTTTTTTGCCAAAGTGGTCGACTTTATTGTAGATTTTTTCCTCTTTCCTACAACCGTTCATCCTTGCTAATATTGAGTACGAAATTATTATTTTTTGATTTAATTTATGGAATTTTTTCTTTTTGTTGTAATCATCGTTTTGTTTATATCGCTTTTGGGAGTCAGTTATTTGTTATGGAACAAGTTAAAGGATTTTACGGAAAACAGGAAAAACGATCAGACGGTTTTGATGCTTCAGAACCAGATTATTGAGATGACAAAGCAATTTAATGAAAGAATGAGAGAGCAAAACAGTACGATTAATAATCAACTTCAAAAATCCAATGAAGTTTTACAGAAACAGTTTGGTCTGAATTCAAAGCAGATCAGTGATATTAATACGCATACTTCAAAAATCATTCAGGAAGTTACGGAGCGGCTTTCCAAATTGGATGAAACCAATAAAAAAGTGGTTAGTTTTGCGGAGCAGATGAAGAGTTTGGAAAATATTTTAAAAAGCCCAAAGCAAAGGGGAATTTTAGGTGAGATTTTTTTGGAAAATATGCTTTCCACTATTTTACCTCCGGAAGCTTTTAAAATGCAGTATATGTTTGAGAAAGACAGGAAAATCGTGGATGCGGCGATTTTTTTACAGGAAAAAATATTGCCGATTGATGCAAAATTTTCTTTGGAATTATATAATCAAATTGTGAATGAAACTGATGCGGAAAAGAGAGATCTTTTAGAGAGAGATTTTAAAAAATCCATAAAAATCAGGATAGATGAAACCAGCCAATACGTGAGGAGTAATGAGGGTACGACTGAATTTGCGATGATGTATGTGCCGGCGGATGGAATTTTTTATAATTTATTAAGTCATCAGGTGGGATCAGTTGCGGTAAATTCCAAAAATTTAATTGAATATGCTTTTGAAAAAAGGGTGATAATGGTTTCGCCAATGACTTTTTTCGCTTATTTGCAAACTGTTATGCAATATTTGAAAGAATTGAATATTGGGAAAAATGTTGATGAAATTAAAAAGAGGATCGGACTTTTGGGAAAACATTTAAAATCATATGATGCCTTTATGCAGGGCTTGGGTAAAAATTTGGAAACTACGGTTAATAAATACAATAGTGCGTATCATGAATTTAAGAAAGTTAATAAGGATGTTTACGCGATTACGGAAGGGCAGGAAGGCGGTGAGGTTGAGGTTTTGGAAATTGAGAGGCCGGTTATGTGATTACTTATTACTAAAAATGTCTTCATTTCAAACGAAAATCAGAATTTCCAAGGGGTTTAATAGCCGCGCGCGGTTGAATAATGGTGTTTTGGATATTTCTTTAAGCCGATATTTAAATGATGTTCAGAAAAAAGAAATAATAGACAAATTTACTGTATGGGCAGATAAAAAATTAAGTAACATCGATAGGGAATGGCAATTATGGCAGCCTGATTTTCATGATGGAGAGATTTTACGCACTTTAAATAAAAATTATCAGTTAGTGTTTCATAAAAACGAAAAAAAATTAAAGATAAAATTGAGAGGAAATTTTATTGATGTTTTTTTGGATAATGATTTGGATAAGGTTAAAATCAGAAAATCAATCATGAATGTTTTGGCGAAAGATAATCAGAGTTTTTTAACTTATTATTTAAAAGAATTAAACAAAAAATTTTTTCATGGTGAGCTCAATAAATGTTTGTTCAGAAATCAAAATTCCAGATTTGGCAGTTGTTCAAGAAAAGGTAATATTAATATTTCCTCAAAATTGCTTTTTGCACCAAAAGAAGTGTTTTTTTATATTTGCGTACATGAGCTTGCGCACTTGATTCATTTTAATCATTCAAAAAGTTTTTGGAGATTTGTAGCCGGTATTGATCCTCAATATAAGGAAAAGGAAGTTTGGTTAAAAAATAATGGTTGGCATTTTGGATAAAAATTTTATATTTTTTTTCTTTATGCTAATATGAATTTTGATGTTTTATTATTTTATCAATTATGTTAAAAAATAAATTTTTCTTTTTAAGCATTGTAATTTGTATGCTGGTTCTAGGGGCTTTTTTAGTCTATAATTATTCAATTAAAAGTATTGCCGGCTTTAATAAATCAAGTGTTCGAGAAGTCGCGGTATTTAATAATAATAAAGATGTGGATATTAAAAATATTTTAATTAGTGATAATGATTTGGATTTTATGAATTATGATAATTTAAAAATTTCAATGAAAGATAACACTTTAACGGATTCCAAAAAAGTGAGTGGAAGTAAATTTGTGATAACGGAAACTGATTTCAATGATTTGAGTTATATGAATTACGCCGGATTTCCAAAGCCGGATCAGGCTATTCATCAATTGATCATAAAAAGTCAGGATAACTTTTCAGATAGCATGCAGATCAGATATTATAAATTTTCGGATTCTTCAAAGCCGTTAATTATTAAAAATAATAATTATTTTAATAGTTTGGAAAAATTTGTGGAAAATAATTTTTATTGTACTGAACTTAAGGAAATTTTGAATACTGATGGCAAACAATATTCATTTATGTGCGGTTTTATATATGAGAATGTGTATGTTGAAATTTCATCAATAACACAGGGAAAATTGAATAACGAAATAAAAGCTTTATTGGATAAAATTTATGATAAAATGTTTTAATGCAATTTTGTTTATAAATTTTCTTGCTTTCAGGATAAAATTTTGATAAATATAAATAGCTTGTTAAATATTAGGGCGCTTAGCTCAGTTGGCTAGAGCATCTCGTTTACACCGAGAGGGTCGGGGGTTCGAATCCCTCAGCGCCCACCATCTCAAAATGACATATTTAAACACATAATTTGATAAGAAATTATGTGTTTTTGTTGTTTTTTCCGATAAAATTTAAGCAAGCTTTCTACTCAACCAATTGGTAGTTGTTTCTTCCTACGCGTTTGAATAATTTTTGGTCTTTTAAATTTAATACTACGGTTAGTTTTTTTATTTTTCTGACTTTTAGAACATAATTCACTATTTCGTCTCGTTTTAATGTTTTATGCTTTCTTAAGAGGTTGGAAATGACTTCTTTGACTGTTCCTTTTTCAAATCCCCATTTTTTTAACGCATATATTCCGCGTCCTATTAAAACAAATTGTTCATTTCGGATCAATTCGTTGTGAACAGCTTGGTAATTGATATATTTTTCATCAAAATTCTTTTCTTTTATGTATTTTGCCACTTCCATAAAATGAAGAGGCTCTTTTTTTTCATTTAATATATATATTGCTTTGTCTTTAATTGTTTTTGGATTTATATGGCGCCAATTTTCTAATCCGATTTGGGACATATTGATATGGAGTATACGTTTATCCACATATAGTAATGAATTAAGCATCTCCATATTTGTCTCATTTTTAAGTTTTTCGTCCATTTTTTCATATACTTCATTAACCAATGATTCTTTTTCTCTGGTATTTTCTGAATTTTCCAAAGTTTCAACCAATTTTTGGCATAACGCATCTATGATGTTTTCGGATATGGTAATTTGTTTCCAGTATGGTTTTTTATATTGACTGTTGAAATATTTTGTCAAACTTTCCTCCAGGGTAAGGCATAATTTTATATATGATTTTATTGATGGGTCTGATTCATTTTTTGTTATATTGATTATCGTGGAAATTAAATTGTCTTCTTCAATTAATCCGCCGTTCTTTTTAACTATCAATACAGCCAGTTTATTAATAACGGTTAAATCAGTATGTTTCGCATGTCTATTAAGCTTGTTTAAAGCACTTTCTTCTATTTGACGAACACGTTCTCTGGTAATTTGAAAATGATTTCCAATTTGTTGCAATGTTTCTCTTTTATTTTTTAAGGCAAATCTTTTTTCAATAATGTATTTTTCTTTAGACGATAAAAGTATTAGAAGTTTTTTAACGATTTGTCCAATGTTGTTAAGATTTTTTTGAGTTTCAAATGTTTCAAACGTTGGGATTACATTGGAAGACGGCATAACTAAATAGGTTAAATTAAAAATAAAAACGAATTAAAATTATTTATAGTTAAATTGTCAATATAGCATTTTAATGACTTTAAAGCTTAATGTCAAAGATTTAGCCTGTTTGTAAGAGAGTATTGAATTTTGTCTTTTTTATTGATAAAATGAAGGGTGTTGATGGAAATTGACAACATGTTTAATGTTTTTATAAATTTATTATACAATAAATTTTGATCCATGATTGAAGAAATTTTGCGGAATGTAGGGTTGTCTGACAAGGAAATTGAAATATATTTATCCGCTTTGAAATTGGGGCCTCAGCCTGCTTCGGTTTTAGCCAGATCCGCGGGTTTAAACAGAACCACGACTTACGCAATTTTGGAGACTTTATTTAGAAAAGGTCTGATCAGTCAGTTTATAAAAGCTGAAATAAAGTATTTTTCTGTAATCTCGGTAGATAATTTAGTCAGTTTTGTGGAAAGAAAAATCAATGATTTGAGAAGAACAAAAACTGATTTGGAAATTTTGATTCCTCAAATTATGTCATATATTAATCCGGAAAGTTCAAAACCAAGAGTTGTATTTTTGGAAAATTTGCCGGGGATAAAAAAATTATATAAAGAAATTGAGATTTGTGACGCGGAAATTTATACTTTATTTTTTTTTAGTCCTGATACGATTCTTCAGGCAAAAGATGAAGCATTGGAAATGAAATATGAATTTTTATTTAAACGTTTAGAGAATAATAATTGCAGAACTTTGATATTTGCGGATGCGAAGAATGTTGTTGAGGTTAGGAATTATTTCAGAGATAGGAATATTAATTTGGAAGAATATATAAAATTTATTGAAAACATCAGTTTTCCTGAAAATTTGGAAGTCAATGTTTTTTTGAATAAGGTTTTTTTTGTCACTTATAATGAAAGTAAATTATCAGCTGTAATTCTTGAAGATGCTTTGATAAGTTCAGCTATTAAATCGGTAATTGAGGAAGTTTTGAAAAAGTAATGCTGATTACACTTTTTTCTTCTTGAATTTTTATTTTATTGATGTTAAGTTTTCTTTGTTTTAAATATATCGCGGGGTAGAGCAGTGGCAGCTCGTCGGGCTCATAACCCGGAGGTCGGAGGTTCGAATCCTCCCCCCGCAACCAAAAAGCTCGGCAGGGTAGCTCAGTTGGTTAGAGCGCGGGACTCATAAGCCCGAGGTCGTGAGTTCAATTCTCACTCCTGCTACCATTACTATATCTTCCATTGAATCGTATTAATTTCCGGTGAAATGGAATTTTCTTTATTATAGCGGCAAAGAATTATAGTCATATCATCTTCTTGGATATGGTTTTCCGTAAAATTTTGCAGTTTTTCCGTGATTATATCGAATATTTCTTCTGTTTGTTTTTGTTCAGCGTTTTCTTCAATTATATCCAGTAATCTTTGTAATCCAAAAAGTTCGCCATAAATATTTTTGGATTCTGTTATTCCATCCGTGAATAGAACGAGCAGATCTCCTTTTTCAAATGGGATCTCTCTTTCTTTGATAATTTTTGAATTATCTTCAATCATTCCCAAAGCAATGCCTCCGGATTTTTCCACAAAGCATTTCTTATTCTTAGTTTGATAAACTATTATATGTTCATGTCCGGCGCCGGTAGCATATAGTTTTTTATCTGTTTGATTCCATCGGACTAGAGTTAATGTAATGAACATGATGGAACTCATGAGGGGTTTTAAAAATTTATTGGTTTGAAAAAGCACTTCATAACCTGTAGAAAACATTTTTGCGAATGTCATAATCAATGTATGTCCCATCATCATTATAAGCCCTGATGCTATTCCATGGCCTGTAACATCGGAAATAAAGAAATAAAAATTATCTTTATTATGGGCGAAATCAAAGCAATCTCCGCCGATTTCTCCGGCCGGTTTGGATTTTGCTATAATTGTTAAATCTGTTGTGTCAGGCACGTTTTTAGGCAGGGTTTCTTTTTGGATTTTGCTGGCTATATCAAGTTCCGCTGATAATCTTCTGCGGTCTTTGATGTCTGAAGAAGCTTTTTCCAGTGATTTTGTCATTTGATTGAAAAAATGAGCAATTATGCCTATTTCATCAAATCTTTCAGTATAAATTTTTTTGTATTTTCTGCCGGTTAAAAGCGCTTTAATTTCCAATAAAACAACTTTAAACGGTTTGGAAATATATTCATAAATCAAAAGAAAATTCAATAACGCAAAAATAATTAAAATCGCTGTAAAATATAAAGGAGGAAATGTTTTTAAGAGGTTGGAATCATATGCCAAGTAATATCCGATTGTAAAAGCACCGGTGATAATAATTATTATTAACGCGAATTTAGCCAGAAGTGTTGTTTTAAATATTTTAAACATTTGTTTTTTCCAAGTTAATTTTTTCCATTACTTGATAATATTCTTCATATGAATCAGTAACTTTATAAATATTCAATAATTTCATCAATGTGTTTTTATCCAAAGATTCCAATTTTTTGTTTTTGATTTTTTTGAATATTTTATTTAAATATAATGAAGCTTTTTGGTTAAGAATGTTTCTAAATTCTTTTTGGCTTTTTTCAGGTAAATCTTTGATCGCATTATTAATATTATAATTTATTTCAGGGTTGTTTTCCAGAATCCGGTTGGCAAGTATTTCATAAGCTTTGTTTGAGTCGGATTTTGTCAGAGCAATCGCGGCTTTTATTTTAATTTCAATATTATCTGAATAAAGGAAATGATAGATATATTTGAATTTTTTCTCCAGATTTAAGCCGGATATAAGTTCTATATACAAAAGAGGGTCTTTTTTGATATTTTGATTTTTTAATAATTGATCGATTTCTTTTTGAAGAAGATTTTTATATTTGGGAAATTGCCATAATGCGATTATTGTTTTGACTCTAATATAAAGATTCGGTGAGTTAAGATAAGGCAGCACATAGTAGGTGCAATTAGGATCTTTGAACTGAGCGCAGGCACTGATACAACTTACTTTAATGTTATCGCTTTTTGATGTTTTGAGTTTATTGATTATGAATTCAACAGTATTGGTATTATTGAAATTTGATAGGATTTTGATTATTAAAGAAAGGTTATCTTCATTTGTCTCTTTATCGAATAAATTTTTTAAGGTGCTGGTTATCAGGTAAAGAGTAAACGCGTTTTTATTTACATACGAATCCAAATTTTCAAATTCTTCCAAACTTTCCAATGCGGCTTTTCGAATCATTACGTCTTCATCCTGAAGACAGTTGAGAATATCGGGTATGGAAGTTGTGTTTTTAATTATACCAAGAACCTCCAGTGTTTTAATTCTAATTTCTCGGTTGGTTTTCGGATCATTTAAAGTGTTGATTAAAACTTTTGTTCGCCCGAAATGGCCTTTTTGACTTAATATTTCCAATGCTGTTAATTTGCTTTGTTCATCACTTTTTTCCCACAGGGGAATAGTGGACATTTTTGTGTATTTTTTTTGAATCAGTAAAAGATGGCTGATTAAAAGTATACATACGGAAATTAAGGTGATGTTTATGGCAAAGGTTAGGTTTTTTTGCAAATAAAGCTGTTGAAAGAGGATTATTATTAATGTTCCGAAAATCGCGCCTATTGGTTTTCCTATGCCTTCCAAAAATTCTTTTGCTTGTTTTCGATATTTTGATGATAATGCGTAAAATGAAGAGTGATAGGGGTTTTTGAAGATGACGTTGGAAATTTCAAAACCTGTTTTGGCGATTACGGCTGTAAAAAAATTGTATCTGAATGTTAAAGCTATACTCGCGAATAGCATTACTAAAGGATTTATTATCATTGAACCGATTATGCCGAGGTTTCGTATAAGCCGGCTCGCTACAAACAGTTGAACGATTAACGCGAAACCGCTGAAAATAATATGCATTGATCCGAGTTTTTTTGTTAATTCTTGTTCTAAATCAGGAGGTTTTTGAACACGGGTCAGTTTATGTGTATTGTTTGAAATATTTTTCTGTTCAATGCTTTTTTCATACGCGACCTTTTTAGAATGGTCTTCAATTATGGAAGCATTAATTGCTTTTGTATATTGAAATTCAAATAGATTTATGAAAAACCATTGAAGAATTATCACAATCAATAGTCCTTTTAGAAAGGGGATTTTTTTAATTATTTGAAAATTTTTCCGAAAATTTTTGATTCCCACCGGTTTTAATGTGTTTTTACTTTCAATTAATTCGATTTTTGGTAAATTTTTATGATAATTAATAAATATAAAAATAAGCGGTATCACTAAAAGAGTAAATCCAATCCAGATGGAAATAAAATCACGTGGATGCAAATAGTGGGATAATAATGTTATTAAAATACCTGCTGATAAACCGGCGATTGTTTCGGCAGATTCAATTATCGGAAAAGTTCTTTCGCTTTCAAGAGGCGTGTATAATTCTTCGTTAAATATGGAAATTAAAATTCCCATTTGGGATAGAAGCAAAGAACCGCCTATTAAAAGGAATGTGAAGAAAAACAGGTCGTTATAATGAGCGAAAATAAATGCACCGAACAGTGAAAAAGCGATTAAAGCCGCGGTGGCTATTAATAATTTTTCTTTTTTGAAAATATAAACCAGTTCACTGTATAAGATTGTTCCCAGTATGGTAAAAACTGCATGCAACACAAATAAATATGGTAAATATTTTACTCCCATGCGGCTTACAAAAGATGACAGCAATATTGTCCATCCGATAATCATGCTGATTTTAAAGCAAAAGGAAAGAGACCAGCTTATTCCTATTCGCGGCCATTCGTGAGTTGAAGTGTTTAAAATTCTGTTTATATATGTTAAAGCGGAATGGATCATTAAAATGCTATTAATATAAATCTTTATATTTTAGCATGATTTTTGGTTTTTTTAAAGCAATTCGGCTTATTTGTATGAGTCCACATCTCTTTGTGCAGTTTGGTAGAATTGTTCCAGTATTGAGAATATACCTCGAGAGGAGTCTTATAGTCCAGACTGCCGTGAGGTC
>LBOO01000024.1 GCA_000989565.1 Candidatus Peregrinibacteria bacterium GW2011_GWA2_33_10
AAATTTTTTTTATTATAATTCTGTCAACGAATTATGTAACATTTACAGGGATGACATAAATGAAGTTCTGGATGACATATTATCTCAGTGAGTCGTTACAAGACCTTAAAAAAATTAATCCTTAACCTCAAACAAGCAACAATTCTCAGATAAAATATCTTCTTTCAAAATTTTCAAATACTTATGCAAAACACTTTTAAACTCCTTATTTTTAATTGTAATATTTTCACCAATTTTATCATTTTTTGATCTATAGAAAAGAAAAAACATTTTTCCATCCCTCAAGTCTACAAGAAAAATGATTCTCCTTGCTCCTTCTGCCGTAGTTGCATATATCTTAATTAACTGCGAATTTTTAGGCAAAAATTCACCTTTTATTTTTATAAAAACACCCTTAGCTAAAAATTTCATAATTAAAAGTCTTATCTTTTCATTTATCTTTTCTTTCCTACAGATTGTCTTTGAAAAAATAACTTTCATAATTATTTCTTATTCCATGCATTAACAACATCATCCATCAAATTTTGAGTACTTTTATCAACTTCAATAACCTCTATCATTGGCTCTCCAACCATTCTTGTGCCGATTTGAATTTTGCCATCCGCATAATCATTAAGCAAAATTCTAATGACAGCACTTACCGAAAGCTGATCATCTTGAGCCTTTCTGGCTGCTTTATCTCTGATTTTTTTATCTATGGAGATTGTAGTATTCATAAAAATTTATACAATTAATACATAAAAATTATATAATTTTTAATAACTTTTTGCAACTCAAAATCCTCTCCCCCTCCTACTTCACCCCATTCATCCAATCCAAAATTCTCACTATTAAATCCGCGGTTTTTGCAATATACTCCGAAATCCTGCTCTCTTCATATTTTATAGGCTGTCTGCCTTTTTTCCCCTGTTCCAGTAACTTTTTATCATTAGAACAAGTTCCTTCTCCATGAACCTCATCGACGATTTCTGGCGGTTCATTTAATTCAAATACAAAATTTTTATCATCAACCTCTATAAACTCAAAACCTTTAACATCAGCTTCTTTATCTACCATAAATATTATAAACAAAATAGGATCTAATTATTATCCCTAAACACCCACCCAAGTCAAATTTTGACCATCAGCCGATATTCTTCATAGGTTAAATACCATAAAACACTGGGGAATGTATAAATAAGTTTGCACAAACTAACCACATTCCCTATAAAATCATACCAAAAGATCTTGCGCATTAAAGCCACTCAGACAATTTAGTTTAAAAGAACAATCATGTTGTAAAAAATGCGGTGTATATTGAAGATGTTAAAGAAAAAACGCTTTATTCATTAATTGAAAAAAATTTAAAAAAGGTTTCATCATTCTATACTAATTCCAGAATTTCTTATGTTGCTGCAAATATCTACTATAATCATAAAACAACAAATCATTCCAAAGGGGAATTTGCCAGAGAAGAAGTTCATTCAAATACAATTGAACAAATTTGGGGTGATTTTAAAAGGAATTATTAGAACAATCCATCATGGAATCAGTAAAAAATATAGAAAATATTATTTTGCTCAATATATTTTTAAATATGAAAATATTCTTTCTTCAAATTTATTTTATAATGTATTATGGAATATAACCTTGACTACTACCCCTTTAGCATATAAAATAATAAGATAAATAAATTTTAACCGAAAAATTTTATGAAAGACAAACACACGGATAGAATTCCAAATCAACCAACAGATGAAGATCCTATAGAAGAAGAAGAAGAAGAGAAAAACTTATTTGAAAAAACTAATGATCAAAATCAACAAATAGATGCAATACAAAAAAATACGACGGAGCGTCTTACCTCTTTTCCCATTACAGAAATACCGCCAGAAAAACCTGTGGACATTAAAAATCAAGATAATATTGAACAAAAAGATTTAAAATTTTTAAATAAAGAACAAATCGAAAAAACATTGTCAATTTTAAAAATCCGATTTGACGAACATCCAAAACGCCATAAAGGCGTTGAATGGGAAAAAGTTAAAAAAACTCTAGAAAAAAATCGTAAAGCTTTATGGAGCATTTTTCAAATGGAAAAGGAAGGACATGAACCGGATATTTATTCTGCAGACAAGGAAGGATTTGATATTGGGACTTGTTGCCAAGAATTATCAGAAAGAAATAGAAATATTGTTTACGATGCGGAAGCTGAAAAAATTTGCAGTAAAGAGACAAATGGAAATGCGGCAGACATAACAAGGTCTATGGGAATTGATATAATTACTGAAGAACAATATAAAAAGTTACAAAAAACAGGGAAATATGATAGAGAAACATGTACTTGGTTAAAAACACCGGATAAAATTAAAAAAACTAATGCCGCCCTTGCCGGTTTTCGTTATCTTATTGTCCAAATTGGTAAGCGCGAAGCCAGCAATCCTAATATTAAAGTAGGTGTTCGTGGCACCCTAAGAGTCTTATGGAATTATTCACCTATTAAATTTCGAGGAATTAAAAAAGAAGAATAGTATTTAAATACCACATAGAAAATTTCAAGTTAGAGATTTTGACAAAAATCAATAAAAATCATGATTAAAGCATATTAAAATTTGCTAAAATATACCTAAAGGATATAATTAAAGTATATTTAAAAGTATAACTTAAAAAATATGACTAAATTAATAGGTATAAAAGATCTACAAAAAAATACTAAAAAAATCCGTGAAGAAGTAGCCAAAGGGGTTACATTCGTCGTAATTTATCGATCTAAACCTGTTTTTGAAATAAAACCATTTAATAACAATATTGATTTTGTTGCAGACATGAAAAAAACTAACCTATATACAGACGAATTCATTAATAATATGAAAGAAGCGCAAAACGATATTAAAAAAGGCAGAGTTAAAGAATATACAGCAGACGAATTTCTAAACTCACTTGAATAAAATGAAAATAGTTGAAAGTCACAAATTCCGAAAATCCTTTAATTCTTTAGACATTTCTGTTAAAAGAAAAACCCAAAAACAATTTAATTTATTTCTACAAAACGTATTCCATCCGTCATTAAATACGGAAAAATTAGAACCAAAAAATAAAAACATTTGGTCTTTCCGTATAGATAAAAATTTCCGCGTAATATTTACATTTACAGATAAAGAAAAAATTTATATTTTAGATATTGGCCCGCATAATATTTATAAAAAAATAAAATAAATTTCTGACAACTTATGAAAAAATTTTTAAAGATAATTATTCCAATATTATTAATTATTTACATAATAATTATACTATTTATCAATGTTGAATCTTTACAAAAAATAATTATCGGTTTTTTTGCTCCTAAATCTTTTAATGAATGTCTAAAAGTTCAAAAAGAAATTTTTAATGAACAATCTAAAAAATCTTGTACCTGGGATGCTTCTAATTATTGGTTAATTGGTAAATTTTGTAACCATGAAGAAGGAATGTTCGATCCAAAATGCAGATATGTTTATTTGAATTTTGAGCATAGTCAACCATACCCATGGCTGGACTAAATCACATGATTTCGTATACATCTTTTCAATGCGCAATCTTTAAAATCAACAAAATACAAACTATATTTTTATTTTTTACCGTAAAAATAATCAGCGCTGCCAACTAATATTTTTGCAAATACAATTAATAATTAAAATTACCTTTAAGATTCTTTTACCAATTACGAATTACCAATTACTAATTACTTCTTAACCTAATACACCTCCGCCAAATAACACTCCTCACAATAAACTTTCTCCTCTCTCTCCGGTGCGAAAGTCGTCGCGATATCCTTCCCGCAATTCATGCATTTTCGATACCAAACTTTTCTCGGATTATGCAGTTTCATACGTTCTTCCTGCCGACAATTCGGACAACGTTTAGGAATTGGAAAATCGATCTCTCTTAAACGCTTCAATTCCTGAGAAATAATTTTGTAATTTTTTCCGCATTTCGCGCAAGCCAAAATTTCATTTAAAATATCATCTTTTACATCTGAAATCTTCTCCGGAACAACATAATTTTGCGGTTTATACTCACGAGGATCAGAATCCTGCCAATTATAACCTTTCGCCTTAGCCTGCTCTTTTGTTAAAGGCAAATAAAGACCCGCGACAGATTCATTATAACCAAAAGGCGAATATTTAATTGGAAAATACTGTCCCCACTCTTGAGTCTGTGTCATATGTTCAATAATTTTTGCCACTAAAACTTCATATTCTTCACGCGAATATTGCTTATTAAAAATACAATATTTTTTATTTCTTAATCCCGAACATCCAAAAAGATTTTCACAATTAAAACAAAAATCACTATACCAAACATCGTGGCTATTAAATACATACAAACAAAAATTCACATTAAAAACCCCAATCGTCCCCAAGGTTTGATAACAAAATTCCGGCTTTAAATACATATTTGAACAATCAATCAAATCCTGTGTATTCACGCCAACTGTCACATATTTACAATCTTGACTATCATTAACCTCAAAACAATCAGTACAATTTCTACAATTAATTAAAAGATCACCGGTTGAATTATCGCAGTTTACAACATTCGCGAATTTATAAATCCTTTTTTTCCGCAAATCATCCAGAAGTGTAAAACATTCTTTCAACAATTCCGGTGAAGCTAAGACATTCTTCACTTTCTCCTGATATTCTTCTTTTGATAATTGCTGATTTAAATAACAAAATTCCTTATTTATCAAATTAGTGCACAAAAAACAATTCTTACAACCTCTTAAATTCTCACTGAATAAACAATCCGTACAATCCTGACAATATGAAACATATTTGCAATTATAACATTTTCTCACATAAAAAGATCCATAAATAAGCTCACTATCATAAACATAATCACTATCCATAATATCCCGGCAGCTCTGAATTAACTTGCCATAATAACAATTCTCATCATTTTCCGAACAATTAATCATATGACAATTCTTACAATAAGCGGTTCCTGTTGAATAAGGCGAATTCTCATTATTCATTTGCATCAAATTAGCATGCGGAATTTTCATACTTAATTCATAAAATTGTTCAAAAAATGGCCGATTAAAATCAAAATCCTGCCCATAATCTAAAGCATCCCACGAGTCGCTCCACCACTCTTCAATAGTACAAATTTTATAATTTTTACTAAACTCCGCCTCCTGACTATAAAGGGAAATCAAAGGCTTCCCGGTAATATACGATTTGTTGGAATGCAAATATTGCTCATTCCTATGCGCCGTCCTATTCGCCAACCTGCAATCGGAACACATCTTCGGTTCCGGAATCTGAAATTTCTTGCCGTCACCTGTCCCGTTTGCGGGAAAGACAGGACTTATCCTCTCCAAAAATTTAATTTCTTCATCAGTGATTTCAAAATCTGAAAAACAATTAGTACAAATTGGCATAAAAATTATTTAAATGATATTTATTAAAAAGTACATTCAAGTAAAATTTATATATCAAACACGCAACAATGTCAAACAACTATCGACAACAGCACTACCTATTGAAATTTCGCATTGACCGGATGTACAATTAACATGTCGAAATAATTTCCACAACAATTTTAATTTATGCTCCAATCATTTCTTCAAAAAATCGGCTTATCAGATAAAGAATCAATAATCTATTTAACAAGCCTTAGATTTGGCTCCCAGCCTGTTTCTGTGATTGCCAAACATTCAGAGATAAACAGAACTACTGTTTATGATTTATTTGAATCATTAATTAAAAAGGGCTTAGCTACAAAAATATGTAAAGGAACAACCACCTATTTTCAGGTTTCTGATCCTAAAAATTTAATAAATTATCTAGAGCGCGAACAAAATGAATATATCCGCAAAACTGAAAAACAAATAAATGAAGTGAAAAATATACTACCCGCGTTAAAATCATTGGAAAATCCCCAAAGTACTAAGCCGAAAGTACAATTTTTTGATGGAGAAAAAGGCATGCGTGAAGCATACGAAGACACCCTAACCTCAACTGAAAGCATCCGCGCCTATGCCAATGTTGAAGAAATGCACAAAGGATTGCCAAACTTTTTCCCGGATTACTACAAACGTCGCTCCGATGCCAATATTTTCATCCGTTCAATCTCACCGGACAATAAATTGTCTCTAGAAAGGCATAAATACGATAAAACTGAAAACCGCGAAATGAAATTCATTCCTGCTCAAAAATACAATTTTTCTCCTGAATTAAACGTCTACGACGACAAAATTATGATCGCCTCCTGGCAGGAAAAAATGGCCATCATCATAAAATCCAAAGAAATCGCAGATCTACATAAGATGATTTACGATTTATTGTGGGATAAATTATAAATTTGCCACCACACGCCAACTCTTTACCATTCCCAAATTCTCCCCTATAATTACCCTCGAAAATAAAAAAAATTATGGAAACTCTTGCCAATATCAAAAAAATTTCGCTATTTTTCTTTATAACAATCGGATTTGTTCATATCATTTCTGCGTTGATCGTATCCAATAATTATTTTCAAAAACCATTCGATCTGATTTATAAAACATTGGATATGCCCTTTATCATAGCCGGATTATGTTATGGATTAACCAGCTTGAAATTAAATTTTTATAAAAACATCAACAAATCCAAATTTATTGACATTATTTTGATTTTAATATTTATTCTGGTCATCGGCGGTATTATTTATATAAATCTTGCAGTGCCCGATAAATAACAACCATTTTAATGATTACGACAATAAAAAAAGTGATGATATTCGGAACCTTTGATTTTTTTCATGCGGGACATGATTTTTTTATAAAAGAAGCAAGCAAGCTCGGCGATCAATTAATCGTTGTTATTTCCCGCGACAGAACAACAAAATTAGTAAAAGGTGAATTTCCTGATAACAACGAAAAAACAAGATTAAAAATCATCAAAAAACATCCTCTGGTAACAAAAGCGATTCTAGGGGACCTGCAGGACAAATACGCAGCCATAAAAAAATATCGGCCTGAAGTTATCGCTCTTGGTTACGATCAATACATTTTTACCCAACAAATTAAACCCATAATCATAAAAAACAAAATCAGTGCTGAAATAATCCGTTTAAATCCATACAAACCGGAAATGTACAAATCATCGATTTTGAAAAAACAAAAAAATGCGGAAGAGGACATAACAAAAGTGTGTAATTTGGATTAACCGGCAGCACGGGTCATTCCCTATTTACTCTCTCCTCAATTCTTTCTATAATTCAAACATAGAATTAATTTTAATAATGCTAAAAAACCGGCCTTACTATAACAATCTTTTGCAAAAAATAAATGAACATCACTTTTTTATAAACATAAGACGAATCTGGCAAAATACAGTAATGAATTTATGGCGCAACAAATATTTATCTTTAGCATCAATGGCTTTGATTGCCTTGATAATTTTTATTTTCAATATAATTATTTTCGTCCACGAAATTTCCAACAACGCCATAGAAAATTTTAATGATAAAGTAGACATAATCATTTACATAAAAGACGGTTCTGATTTTGTGGAAGTTGATAATCTGATTGAAGAACTACGAGGGTTTAAAGACATAAAGGATCTCAAGTTTACATCCAAAGAGCAGGCTTTGAACAATCTTTTAGACACTTTCCCTGAACAAGAAAATCCTTTTGAAAAATATGGAATAGAAAACAAACTTCCGGCAAATATCCAAATAATTACAAATACACCAAAATCCCACCCGCAAATCATTTCTTTTCTCTACGAAGGACAATACAGCCATCTTTTAAAAGAAGTGGAAAACAATAAGGAAAACCAAAAATTGGCGCAAAAACTTGCAAATATCACCGACGCAAGCAAAAAAATCATTATGGGAATCATTATCGCGTTCCTTATCGGTGGATTTCTAATTATAATCAATGGAGTTTATCTGACGATTTATTCGCGCAAAGAAGAAATTAATATTATGAAGCTGGTTGGGGCATCATATTTTTATATCAAATCCCCTTTCATTCTTGAAGGTTTGATTTATGGCTCTGTAGGAGCGATAATTAATATTCTACTGGTTTTAATTTTTGTAAAAAACTTTCAAATTAATGAAGTGGGATTAAATATTCAAAATTATAATTATATTCTTTTATTCTTGTTTGAAATACTTGCCGGCGCGATCCTTGGCTTCTTGGCAAGCCTAATAGCAGTGGAAAAATATTTAAATGAATAGCGATCAGCGATCAGAAAAAAAAATTTATTATTCCTGATCGCTGATCGGCTGATAACTGATCCATGACCCTCACCCATGCACATCCACACAGAAGCTTTCATTCTACATAAACGCAAATTTCAGGATTACGATTATTTTGTAACCTTATTAACCCGCAGTCACGGGAAAATAACCGCTATCTGCAAAGGAAGCAGAAAAATTACTTCAAAATATCATGGACAATTGGAAATATTCAATTTAAATCAAATAAATCTCTATAAATCGCCACGAAATTTTATTATCACAGAATCAAAAATCAAAAAAAATTACAGTAAATTAAAAATAGACTTCAAAAGCACACAAACTCTTCTAAAATTATCGGAAATACTTTTTTATACTATTCCTGAAGAATATCCTTTATTTTATGAACTATTCGATTTAATTGAAAAACATTTGTACTTTTTGGAAGAATACCCTGAAAAGTCCGCGTTAATAAAAGAAGCATTCAAAATAAAAATTTGCCAAAAAAACGGAATTTTAAGTGATCTCAATTTTTGTTCGCATTGTGAAAACAAATTAAATCCGGAAAAAAAATTCTATTTTTGTTTCGAAAATAACGGCCTGATATGCGACAAATGCATCCAAAACAAAAGCCCGAAAAAAGAAATCAGCTTAAACACTGTAAAATTATTAAAATTCTTTTATCTAAATCCCCTTAACGAAATAATCAAATTATCTTTTTTAGCTCGGGATCTTGAAGAAATACAAAACATCTTAAATACAATTATAGAAAATCATATCCACAAAAAACTTCATTCCTATGAAATGAACGGTTAATTTTGTTTAACAATTGAAAATTGTAAAAGATTATCGATATTTCCCATATAATTATCCACCTTTTCCGCATCTTTCTCGCTCATATTCACCCTCAACCGATAATTTTTAATAATCTTATCTTCTTCATGCGCTTCCACATTTTTTACATCCAAATTATTACCAAGTAAAAATTTCAAAAGTTTATCTAAAATAAAAAATTTTTTTTCACATTTAAAATCCAAAGAATACAAAAATGTATAATTATCTTTACTGCCGGCTTCCCAAGCAACATTTAAAAATCTCTCGGATTCCAAAGATCTGAGAACATTACAATCTTCTTTATGCACGGTTATACCTTTGCCTCGGGTAATATAACCCGCTATTTTTTCACCGGAATTCGGTCTGCAACAAGAGGCGATTCGAATAGGTATATCCTTCAATCCTTCAACCAAAATACTGTTTTTATCTATTACATGATTAACTGAAGGCTGAAATTTGCTTTCCTTTTCATGTTCTTGCAAATCAATCTTCTTTTCAAAATAAACGAACATTTTATCCATTAAATCTTTAACCGACAAAAGACCCCTACCTAATTTTTCCAATAACTCTTTATGCTTTTCATAAAAACTTTTTCTCATTTTCGAATCAATGCCGTTGGCGAATTTTTTATCATTTCTAAGCCGCTTATTCCTTTGCAAATAAGATTCCAATATGATTTTCGCGTCATGAATATTTTTTTCTTTTTCCAATTCTTCATAATACTTTTGAATTTCAAATTTTGCTTTTTCGGTTTTTACAAAAGAAAGCCAGTACCTATTGGGATTTAATGAATTTTTCTTAATAATCTCCACTCTATCACCTGTATGCAGCTCATAATCCAAAGGTACGATCTTTGAATTCACTCTTGCAGACGTACAAGAATGCCCTAAATTCACGTCCACCGAATATGCAAGATCAACCGGAGTGGCATTTAAAGGCAACTCATAAATTTTATTATTTTCATAAAAAACAAAAATTTTATTGTGAAATAATTCTAAAGTATATTCTCCTTTTACTTCAGCTTTTTTCATATTCTCGATCCAATCCAATTGTTGTTTCAAATACGCCTTAACTTCCTCATTTTTATGATTAAAATTAACTGAATACGATTTTGAAAAATTATAAAGCCAATGAGCCGCGACTCCGAACTTAGACTCTTCATCCATCTTTTTAGTTCTAATCTGAATTTCCACGGGAGTATCGATTTTCCCCTCTAAATCAAAACCTTTAATAGTGGTATGCAAGCTTCTGTATCCATTAGGCTTTGGAGTTACAATATAATCTTTAAACCTATCGGAAATTGGAGAAAAATAATTATATAAAACACCAAGAACATGATAACAATGCCCGAAAAAATGTTCATTATTTCTGACTACATCCTCCAGCACTATTCTTAAAGCAAAAAAGTCCATAATATCCTCAAGCCCTGACTTTCCTTTTCTCTTCAATTTTGAATAAATTCCATAATAATGCTTTACCCTTCCTGTGACCTCGGCTTTTATGTTCTCTTTATCCAAAATTTCTTTAAGAATTCTTTCCATTATTTCCACATCTGTTTTGCGGTCTTTTTCTTTCAATTGAACTTCCTGTACTATTTCATGATACTCATTCGGATACATATAATAAAATCCCAAATCCTCCAATTTGCTTTTCACTTCATACATACCTGTTCTGGCGGCGATTGGCGCGTAAATATTAAGAGCATATTTGGCAATTTCTTTTTGCTTGTCTTTTTTTAAAGTATTTACACTTTCCAAACAATATAAAACCATTGCCAGTTTTATCCGTACAACTCGCAAATCTTTTGCTTTTACCAAAAAATATCTTCGACAATTTTCCTGTTCTTGCTCATCTTCAAAAACAAAATCCAAATCTTCCACACGTAAAATACCTTCAATCAAATCCATAATTTCCTGTCCAAATTTTTTTACAACAACTTTCGGCTGCAATTCCCCATGTTTGACAGGTCCATGCAAAAAAACCGCCATAATGGTTTGTGGATCAGGATGAAAATTAAACAAAAAAGGAATTAAATTACTGACATAACCATAATAATTTTTTTTCTTGTTTAAATTGGATTCCTTGGCAATTTTATATGCACTAATTAGCTTCCGATACACAGTGTCTGAAATGGAATTCTTAAAATTATCCGCTATAAGAGAAAAAATTTCCATAGATCAAAAATAACTGCACTTTTATATTAGACTGCAAAATCAGTATAAGCAAACGAAAAAGTAATCTTGTATGAGTCCACATCTCTTTGTGCAGTTTGGTAGAATTGTTCCAGTATTGAGAATATACCTCGAGAGGAGTCTTATAGTCCAGACTGCCGTGAGGTC
>LBOO01000025.1 GCA_000989565.1 Candidatus Peregrinibacteria bacterium GW2011_GWA2_33_10
TGATAAAAAGGATGACAAAAACGACAAGGATGATAAATACGATGATGATAAAAAGGATGACAAAAACGACAAGGATGATAAATACGATGATGATAAAAAAGATGACAAAGACGACAAGGATGATAAATACGATGATGATAAAAAAGATGACAAAAACGACAAGGATGATAAATACGATGATGATAAAAAAGATGACAAAAACGACAAGGATGATAAATACGATGACGAGGATAAATACGATGATGATAAAGATGATAAATACGACGACCCTTACGATGACGAAGATAAATACGATGACTATGATAAAAAAGACACTGTTCCTCCTGCCGGCTATGAAGAAAAAGTTATAACAGCTTTAAAAAATCCATTCCCTGACACGGATTTGAATACATTGTTAGGTCAAGCTGCCGCTGAATTATATAGAAGAGCGATAGTTGGTGGATTCCCTGACGGAGAATTTAAAGGAGACAGAATGGTAAATAGAGCGGAAGCAGCTAAATTTCTATTAAGATCCAAATATGAAAATATTTCGGATTACAAAAATAACGGCATATTCCCTGATGTTTTAGAAGGAGAATGGTACGTTAAATATGTGGTTTACGCCGCTAAATTGGGAATCATAAAAGGTTATCCGGATAAAATGTTTAGACCGGAAAAAAATGTTATCACTGTAGAATTCCTAAAAATGCTTACATTAACATTCAAATTGGAAAAGAATTTAGATCATGATTATAAGGATGTTGATGAGGATGAATGGTATGCGCAGTACGTTGGTATTGCCAAAAAATACGATTTATTCCCAAACAGAAAAAACAACCTATATCCTGAAAAAGCATTAACACGCAGCGAAGTTGCCATAGCTATCTATCAATATTTAAAAAATAGATAGAAAAAAAGTTAAAAGCTGATTTTAACATAATTTAAAGAAGACCCTTAAAAAGGTCTTCTTTAAGTTCTCCTAAAAAAGTTTTCACTAAAAATAAAACTAATGCTAATATTAAAAATAAGAAAATTTATAAAATAACTACAAATATGAAAAATCTAAAAATTCTATTTTTTGCGGGTTTGATTCTCGGCTTCGTTCTCGGAACTCTTGCAAATTCTGAATATTTACGAAATATAAAAGCCTCTTTATTTGATTGGGATAACAATATAATAAATGCCAACGAAACTATCCAAACTGCGGAAGAATCAAAAAACTTGATAGCGGTAATGGACGATTTGGGAATTAAGCAAACATACTTAAGTGGAGCGCCAAAAGAAATAATTAGCTTTAAAGATGAAAAAGGTTTTTCAAATTATAATGAAAATAATCAGGAAATATTAAAAGCAGTGAAAAATTATCCGGATAGATTTAAAGCTTTTTGTGTTATTAATACCGCAGATGAGAATAAATTGACTAAAGTACAAGAATGTATTGCGCAAGGCGGTTCCGGAATAAGATTATATTCAGGCCAAGAATTTTTCTATCAAGAACAATATCCTTTAGATGAGGAAAGCATGAAATATGTTTATAAATATGCTGAAGAACAAGGATTGCCAATATTTTTCCATGTGAATTTACATAACTACAAAGATCAATTTATAAAAGTGCTTGATCAATTCCCAAAATTAAAAATTGTCTGTTCCCAGTTTTGCGTTTACACAACAGAATTGCAAGAATTGGGCGAAATGCTCACAAAATATCCAAACCTTTATGTCGATACAAGTTTTGGCCATAAAGATTATGTTGCTAAAAACTTCCAAAGAATTTCAGAAAACATAACAAAATTTAAAGAATTCTTTTCTAATTATTCTGATCGTATTCTTTTCGCGACCAATAATGTGATAACCAATTACGAAGGAAAAGATGAAAAATGGATTAAAGATTTATATTCAAACTATAAAGATCTACTTGAAAGAGAAAGCTATACTTTAACTTTGCAAGACAGCTCAGAAAAAGAATTTAATGGCCTAAATTTAACTCAGGAAATTCTAGAAAAAATCTATTACAAAAACGCCGAAAAATTATTTGCCACCTCAGTAGCCGAGTAAAAATATCCTTTTTTCGCGAACAAATCATCCCCGCTTTTACCAACCAGAAAAACAGCAACTTTTGCCGCATCAAATAAATTTAATTTTTGCGCCGCGAAACTACCAACCACTCCCGCAAGAACATCTCCGGTCCCGCCCACAGTCATCCCTGCGTTTCCGGTTTTGTTTAAAGCCAATTCCGCCTTCGCTGAAGCGATAATATCAATTTCACCTTTTAATAAAATAGTAACATTCGATTTTCTCGAGTATTCTTTTATAAATTTCTTTTTTTCTTCAATAGAATTTTTAATCTGTTTTCCGATCAGATTGGCAAATTCCCCCAAATGTGGAGTAATACAAATTTTTTTATTTTTAAAATCACAGGTTTTCAGAATATTAATCGCATAAGAATCCAAGATAAAAGAACAATTTAAATTTTCCAAAATCGCTTTTATACATTTTAAAGTGGTCTTGTCATTGCTGATACCCGGACCAATAACTAAACTATCGCATTTTTCGAAAAATTTAAGCAAATTTTTAATGTCTTTTTTTTGCAATTTATCCTCCGCGAATCCAGCCACAATAAAATCCGGCAAGTAACTTCGACTAACATCAAAGTTACATTTAGGCACAGCCAAATAAACCAAATCGCATCCCGAATTCAAAGCACCCAATGCGCTCAAAATAGGAGCCCCGAAATATTCTTTTGACCCTCCTAAAATTCCGACCCTTCCATTATCGCCTTTATGAGAATCGTTTTTTCTTTTTGGGATCAATTTTTTGATGTCATTTTCGGATAAAAAATTTCCCATATAATCAATTAAAGTTGCTTATTCTCGTCTTCTTCAGGCTTGACCTCTTCTTTGATTTCAGGTCCTTTCTCTTGTGTCTGCTCCGAAATTTCAATCTCTTTAGGAGATTTGCTCATTAAATCGATAAAAGACGGAAGACTGTTTTTATCTGTATTTCGCCTGATTAAATCTTCAATATTATCTAAAAACAACTTAACATCCTGAACATCGCTTAAATTTTCAAAACTCAATTTCCTATTTTGCTTCAAATCAGAATTAGTTTTAATAATAATTTTCCCCACACCAAAAAAAGAAAACATTTTGCCACTTGATTCAGTCGCGACATCAATCAATTTATTCAAATTAACCGACTTCGTAACATTTTTAAATAAATTCAATTGCTCGCTTATGATAATCCTGCTATCCGTAACAATAAAATATGTCTTTAAATATAAAATCACTAAATTCAAAGTCCAAACAATAAAAAACACAGCCCCAATAATAACCGCGTAATGATTATAATTTACAATATCCAAAACCGCCAAAAAACCAACGACAGCAAATGCCAAAATAAATGCCTGAATCAAATATTTTATTAATTTTTTAATTAAAATAAAAACAAATTGATTTTGATGCAAAAGCAACCTCTCATCCGCGCTCTGTCCCTTAAATATTTTCAAATCAGCCATAGAAATAATTTAATTTTATAAAATTATATCACCTATTAACTTTATTTCACAATTTTTTTTCCCATATACACCGCTTTTTTACCTAATTTTTCTTCAATCCTCAAAAGCCGGTTATATTTACAAACACGCTCAGTACGGCATAAAGAACCGGTTTTAATTTGGCCGGTTTCCATTGAAACAACAAAATCCGCGATAATAGTATCCTCTGTTTCGCCGCTCCTATGAGAAACGATTGAATTCCAACCGGCTTTATTCGCGGTCATAATCGCCTCAATAGTTTCGGTCAAAGTTCCGATTTGATTTAACTTGATTAAAATTGCATTGGCTGAATTAAGATCTATGCCTTTCTCAAGCCTTTTTACATTCGTTACAAAAAGATCATCACCAACAATCTGTATTTTATCTCCCAGTTTTTTGTTCATATAGCTCCAACCTTCAAAATCATCTTCATTATGAGAATCTTCAATTGAAAAAATCGGATATTCAGAAACCAGCCCATCATAAAAATCCGTTAACTGAACACTATTTAATTCTTTCTTTTTACCTTTAACTTTAATATTGTAAACCTTCTTTTTTTTGTCATAAAATTCTGAAGCAGCTGCGTCAATCGCCAGCATAACATCTTTAGAAGCTTTATATCCGGCTTTTTTAATCGCTTCCAAAATAAATTCGAAAGCTTTTTCATTATTAGGAAGATTAGGCGCGAATCCTCCTTCATCTCCAACAGAGGTTTGCAATTTATTGTCTTTCAAAATACTTTTTAAACTATGAAAAATTTCCGCGCCCATTCTTAAAGCCTCTTTAAATGAACCGGCTCCAACAGGCACGATCATGAATTCCTGAATATCCAAGCCGCTATCCGCGTGCTGCCCGCCATTCATAATATTCATCATGGGCACGGGAAGCAATTTTGCATCCTTATTTAAATATTCATAAAACTCTAGTTTTTTCTCTTTTGAAGCGACTACAGCGTTTGCCAAAGAAACGCCTAAAATCGCATTTGCGCCTAATTTGCTTTTATTTGCCGTGCCATCAATTTCAATCATTTTTTTATCCAATTTCTCTTGTTTTAAAACATCAAAATTTCTTAATTCTTTATTCAAAATTTTATTAACATTGGACACGGCTTTCAAAACCCCCTTGCCTGAATATCTTTTTTTATCATTATCCCGAAGCTCATTAGCTTCATGAATACCGGTAGAAGCCCCGCTCGGCACAGCCGCTCTCCCCATATTTTTATCTGTATAAACTTCCACTTCCAAAGTCGGATTCCCTCTGGAATCCAAAATCTCCCTAGCATGAATGTGTTTAATTTTAGGCATAGAAAAAAGTTACAAAAAGATAAACCACAAAAGTATATTAATAAGTTTTAGATCAAAAAAAAATAGAAAATTGATTATTCAGTGATCAGCGATTCCTGATCTTGCATATTCCCCCTATATTCATTACTATTTCCACTGTACAAATTAAACCAAAAAATATGCAGATCATTTGGCATGGATATAATTGCTTCTCTTTAAAAGGTAAAGATATAACTATCCTTATTGATCCTCATCATGAAAGTTTAGGATTGAAACTGCCAAAGTTAAAAGCGGATATTATACTAATCAGTGATTCGGAAAAATATTCCAATAAAGATGCGGTTTTAGGAGAAAAAATTGTTATTGATTGGCCCGGAGAATATGAAATTAAGGATGTATTTTTAAAAACTATAAATTTAAACGAAGATAATCAAGAAAATAAAATGAACATGATCTTCACGATTGATTTTGAAGATATGAAAATATGCCATTTAAGCGATCTTAATCAAACATTATCAGATAAAACAAATGAGGAAATTGGCACTGTGGATATTCTGTTTTTGCCTGTCGGCGGGCATAATGTCCTTAATGCTAAAAAAGCTCATGAAGTTATAGAGCAGATTGATCCAAAAATAGTGATTCCCATGCATTATCAAATTAATAATTTAAATGCGGAGTTGGAACCTGTAGAAAACTTTTTAAAAGAAGTAGGCGAAAATACGGTAACTAAGATTGAAAGTTATAAAATCAGCAAAAACAACTTGCCCATGGATAAAACAGATTTTATAATCCTCGAACCGCAGATATAGATTAGATCTTTTTTATATGGTTTTCGATTTTTGATCGCTAATCTCTGATTTCTAACTATGTCCCTGTAGTTCAAAGGATAGAACAAGGGTTTCCTAAACTCTAGATTCAGGTTCAATTCCTGACAGGGATACCAAAATTACTTGTCTTTAATAAAAAAAGCGGGTAAATTAGAAAAGCGTAAATCCTAATTTATGACTGATAAAAGCTCAGAAGTAAATAAAGAGGCGAGAAAAGAAAGACAACGAAAATTATTTTACCTTGAGGGAAGTAATGCCCTTAACAAAATAAAATGCCACATATTACTGTTTTTAAAAAACAAGCATTTTTTACAATCCCGTCTGTTTGGAACCGGACAAAGTGAATTAGCCGGAGAAATACAACCGGAATATCAACAAAAGCAAATCACCCGCCGAATTGTTTTAATTTCAATCTTGGTTTTAGTGATAAGTTCATTTAAAAGTTATACAGGTTACACTTATTATCCTGAAAATGAAGGAACTTATTGGGGATTTGAAGGAGATTATGAAGATCCTTATTTAACGGCATTTATCACTGATGAAGAAGGTTATTTGTTAAAGGCCGTGCCAAACGTTCAAGAAGGCGCGACCTATCTTGATCGTCAGGATTTAATAGTTGTGCATGAAGTTCAAGAAAATCAAACTCTATCACAAATAGCTTCCATGTACGGTTTGGAATTAAAAACACTGTTGTGGGCAAATGATATTTCAGATCCGAATCGATTAAAGTTGGGAGTAAAACTCAAAATTCCAAAAACAGACGGTATTTTATATAAAGTGAAAACCGGAGAAACCGTAGATGTTATTGCGTCCCGTTATAAAATCGATTCCACGAAAGTCCGTGAATATAATAATATTCAAAACGATATAATCCAAATTGGTCAAATTTTGGTTTTACCCGATGCTAAGCCGATAATCATCCAGGCGCCGCGCATTATCGCTCAAAATCCAACTCGTCCGGTTCAAAAAGCCGCAACAGGTGGCGGAGCAAAAACAGTGGAGACAGACAGCGGAACTGTTTCAGAATTACCATCTGTAACAAATGTTCCTGTAGCAACCGGAGGAAAGATGACTTTCCCTACAACCGGAAAAATAACTCAAGGCTATCATAAATACCATTTGGCGATAGATGTTTCCGAAAGATCCATGCCCAGTATTTGGTCCGCAAAAGCCGGAACAGTCAAACTTGCCGCATATAGCGGGTGGAATGGGGGATATGGGAAATATGTGATTGTGGACCACGGTAATGGATTACAAACGCTTTACGCGCATATGAACAAAGTTTATGTTACTGAAGGACAAAGTGTTTCCGAAGGACAAGTTCTGGGCCAAATGGGAAATACAGGCAGAGTTTATGGAGTAACAGGCATCCACCTGCATTTTGAAGTCCGTCAAGACGGCGCCCGCATGAATCCATGGAATTATTTGTAAAGTAAATTTTGATAATGCAATCAATATCTATGTTGTATACGAAAACACTTCGTATACAAACGAGTTAGCTGAAATACACCGCTCAGCTTTTCGTATTCTTAATTAAGGGGGGATTCCTGCCTTCGACAGCAAGTAAGGTTGTTCTCTCCCGCTACAAAGAGCGGGAGAGAACTATATTATTATTTGGTCGGATCGACCAAAACAAATTTTTGACCAGGCTTTGGAGTCGGAGGCAAAATCTTACCTTTCACACCGGTAATCTCTTCCCCTGTTTGCCCGCCTCTCGAACCAATAATCTCATATTGTCCAGAACGCGGAACTTTTTGGCCTGGCTTCAGGGCTTGTTTTCCCATGAATCATTAGGGTTAAGTAATAAAACATTCACATCCTAAGGCTTATTCATCAGGCTGTCAATAATTTCTACACAAAATACAGCTTGACCATAGATTACAAGACTGATAAAATCCAAGCATACCCATAAAAAAAGCCTATGTCATCAGTACAAAATAAACTCCTGGCATTACTTCGCGATCAAGGTGCTTTGCCTTTGCGATACAGAGAACTCGGTCGTCGCATCGGAGAGCAATACCCTCAAACGGTTAAACACCATATTGAAGTTTTAAAGAAAAAGCAGCTCATTCAAGAAAAAAATGGGCTATTGGTTCTCAACAAAAAAGATCTTAATAGTGATGAGTTTTTAAATCTTCCTTTTTATGGCATAGCAAAGGCTGGTCCCGCAACAGCTTTTGCAGATGATCGAATTGAAGGATATATAAAAATATCAAGAAATGCCTTACCAAAAGGAAACATCAAAAATTTTTTCTTGATTCAAGCTTCAGGCAATTCCATGAACCAAGCCGAAGTAGAACCAAACAAAAAAAGTATTGAAGATGGCGATATAGTTATCATAAATGCAAAAGAGCAAACACCTCAAAACGGCGATTATGTTGTTTCTATAATAGATGGCTGTGCAAATATTAAAAAATTCAGTTATAATCCACATGATAATCAGGTTGTTTTAATTTCAGAATCAAGCGACAAGTATTTTCCAATTGTACTCCACGAAACTGACGATCTGAATATCGCAGGAAAAGTAGTTGATGTATTAAAATTATCTAATCTAAATAAGTGACACTTATGACATTCCCTCAAGATTTCATTAATAAAATCATATCTGGCGACAGCGTAGAAACCATGAAAAAAATCCCCGATGATTCAGTTAATTTAGTCGTAACCTCACCGCCGTATAACCTCAAAAATTCCACCGGAAATGGCATGAAAGACGGACGTGGTGGCAAATGGTCAAGCGCAGCACTCATAAATGGCTATTCACATTATGATGACTGCATGCCTCACGATAAATATGTAAAATGGCAGCGTGCGTGCCTTGAAGAAATGATGAGAGTTATCAATGACCATGGTGCAATTTTTTATAACCACAAATGGCGGGTTCAAAATGGCTTGTTGCAGGACAGACAAGATATTGTGAGCGGTTTTCCAGTTCGACAAATCATCATTTGGCGTAGAAAAGGCGGTATCAATTTTAATGCAGGGTACTTCCTTCCGACTTACGAGGTAATTTATCTAATTGCAAAAAAGAACTTTAAACTTGCAAAAAAAGCCAATGCCCTCGGCGATATTTGGGAATTTACACAAGACATGAATAACCCTCATCCTGCGCCATTCCCTGAAGCTTTAATCGAGCGTATTATTTCATCAACAACCGCTGACGTAATTTTAGATCCATTCATGGGTTCCGGAACCACTGGTGTTATTGCAAAAAAACTTGGCCGAAAGTATATCGGCATAGATATTTCACCAAAGTATTGCAAAATGGCTGAGGATCGTATTGCTGGCAACGGAATGCAGAGAGAAACAAAAGGGCTAAAACCCCAAATGGATTTATTTAAACAACTTCAACAAGCATGAAAATTTACACAAAACCAGAGCTCATCGAAAAGCTAAAGGAAATCGCAAAGATGGGCTGGATTTCCAATGCCCGTCATGGCAATCACGGAGGAATCGGCAACACACTTGAAGACTTACTCGGCATTGAAGAAAACAATTTGCCAATTCCAAATGCAGCCGAATGGGAGTTAAAAGCACAAAGAGCTGTAACAACTTCACTTACAACTCTTTTCCATATAGAACCATCACCTCGAGCAATTCGTTTTGTTCCACAGGTCTTTTTGCCACTTTACGGCTGGACGCACCAAGAAGCGGGCAAAAAATATGGCAAAGACGAGATGAGTTTCCGCCAAACCATTCATGGGCACAATCCAAGCGATCGCGGTTTTATGGTCAAAATTGACCGCTCTGAAAAGAAAATTCTCATCTCGTTTGATTCTTCGAAAGTCGCAATAAAACATATAAAGTGGCTTAATTCAGTAAAAAAGAGAGTTGGTAATCTCAACGAACTTGATCCTCAACCTTACTGGGGCTTTGATGATCTTGGACATAAGGCCGGAACAAAACTCTTGAACTGTTTTTACGTACAAGCCGAAGTGAAAAAAGAGAAAGGCAAAGAATTTTATTGTTATTCAAGCGTACTCATGCTTCAAAAATTTAGCTTTGAGGGCTTTTTGAAAGCTCTTGAAGATGCAAAAATCCTTGTGGACTTTGACGCACGAACCGGCCACAACCACGGCACGAAATTTCGTTTGAGGCAGGATTGTTTGCCTATGCTTTATGAGAAAGTAACCAAGATTATCTAATATTCTAAATTACCAATTTTATGGATACAGAACAAATAACTAAAGCGTCACTATTAAAAGCTCAATTCGGAATTTTTTTCAAAAATCCAATTGCAAGGCCGGATTTGCTTACCCGAAAGGTTGCAGATGAATTTAGCGATTATTTTGACTCCGCACCAATCAACTTACCAATTCCAGCAGAGATATTAGAGTTCCCGGTCGCCCAACTAAGATCGAGTAATAATAAATGGCAAGTAAATGTTTCCAGGGTACGTGCTGATGTCATATTTACCCCTGATGAAAACCAAAATTATGAAGATATAAAAACAAATTCTGAAAAAATCGTTGAGATTCTGCTAAAACTTATCGATGAAGCAACGAGCCAGAAGGTTGAGGTAGCCAGAGTTACAAATATAAGCAATTTCTTTAAGACCACCGAATCTCCAATACAGGAATTACAAAAACTTTATTTTAAAAATGAAAATGCAAAAATTTCCGAGCTTATGATTAGATTTAATGAGCCGATTGTTGAAAGCAATTTAAACTGCAACAACCTCATTCAATTTGAAACAGGACAAACTGTAAATATTAATGAGGGGAAAGAATCAGCGGGAATTTTAATTACAAGAGATTTTAATACCGACCCCAAAAAGAAAGACTCTCTCACCAAAAAAGAAATCGAGGAGTTCATAAAGATTGCTACAAAACACTCTCATTCCCCCCTGCTCGATTAACCTTGTGAAGATATGGCCAAAAAAAATAGTTCAAGCACTACAGAATCAAAAGTAACATCTAGTCAATCTAGTGTGACTTCTGCCCCAAATTCAGAATCAGAACAAACACAATCAGCCTCTAGCGTTACATTTACAAATGAGCAGGTACAAACACTTCTTGATAATCAAAATCAAAAGCACGAGGAAGAGAAAAAACAGTGGGGAAGTGCCTACAAAGAACTACAAGAGTTATTTGACAAACAGAACAAAGAAAGAAACGAAAAAATAAAAAAACAGGATGACAAAATTGAGCGTTTGGAAAACAGAATACAAAATTCAACATCAAATTCCTTTGCAATTTTAAGTATTTTTGCAACGGTCTTTATTTTCATATCTCTGAATGTAAATATTTTTCAAGAGATCACATCAGCGAGCACTGCTGTATTCTTCATGTTTATAATCGCATTGGCCTGTTGCTTCATAATTTCAGTACCACTTTTAGTTTTATTTTCACTCAATGGACATAGTTTTAAAAATTGGAAATTTATTTTATGGGTATTTGTTTTATCCATAGTCTTTTTATTAGCAACTTGGTTAGTTACATTTTTTAGTAATTTTGAACTCAAGGCTAAAATAAATCCTGCTACAACAAATCAAATAAGCACAGAAAAAACAACAGAATAATGTGTTTGGCTCGGGGCAATTCACCCCCAGCCCAGTATGAGAGAATTATCTCGGACTTTTTGGTAAAGTCTATGGAGACGGTATGACATTTCACACCCTAGCCGTGTCATTCATCGTAAATGGAGGCGG
>LBOO01000026.1 GCA_000989565.1 Candidatus Peregrinibacteria bacterium GW2011_GWA2_33_10
AAGCTTTGAATGGACTGACCCCAAAAAAAATTCTTGAAAATTTGTCAACGAATTAGTTGACTTTTACAGGGATGACATATTATCTCAGTGAGTCGTTACGGGGATTTGTAATGACACACTGCCTCAGTGAGTAGTTCCCGCTTTTCCTATAGTTTTTCCTTTTAATCCATGTTATAATTAAAAGATATTTTTAATGTTTTTTTTCTATGCAAAGCGTTGAGGAGATATTGAATAAAAAGACGGAAAATTTGAAGGAGGAGAAACGTAGTAATTTGAATGCCGGATTAATTATTAAATCTTTATTAAAAAATTTAATTTATGTTGTTGGTTGTTTTATTTTGATTTATTTTGTGTCAACTTTTGATTTGCAATCAACTTTGGCTATAAAACAGGAGTTTTTTTTAAAAAATAGGATTTTAGTCGGAGAAAATTTTAAGGTGTCTAAGAAAGACGGTAAAGAGGATAAAATTTCGGGAGATTATAGAGTACAAGATGGTGATGTTATTAAAACCGACAAATCTACAAAAGGAGAGATTGCTTTTGAAACAGGGGAAATTTTAAGGTTAGATGAAAATTCTGAAGTAGAGATTTTAAATGTGGAAGAGAAAAATTTTGGAAAACATTTTGATATTCAGATAAATAAAGGTCGGATTTGGATTAATAATATTTTAAACAGGAGTACGTTTAAAATTTTTTCTTCATACGTGGCCATTACGCCGAATGCTTCACAGATGAGTGTTTCTTATGATTCTATGAAAGAAGAGCTTTATATATTTTCCATTCGTGATTCAGCTTTGATATCTTTTGTTTCAAAAAGTGTAAATAAGAATAAAAACAGGAGTTTGTTGGAGGAAAAAAATTATTTAAATCATATTCTTATACCGGAAGAAAATTTTATTTTAATTAAGGAAAAAGCCATTACGGATAATTTTTTACAGGCAAAATATTTAAAGTTATTGAAAAATGTGCAAATGAATAGGATAGGTGATAAATTTAAATATAAGGATTGGCTTGTATATAATGATTCTTTAGATGAAAAAAATTATGAATTAAGGAAAAGTTTTTCTATTGCGTCAATCAAAAATAGCAATGTAAATTTTATAAATGATGAAATCGGATTTTGGTCAAAATTCGCTGATAAATTGATTATTTTTCCTCAAAAAAAATATTCGATGCAAAAAAAGAACATAATAAGCTCTTTAAAAGAAGCGGAAAAGAAGATGATTGAAAATAATGCGGTTGAGGGAAAAAAGTCAGTTGAAATTTTCATCTCGGGTTACAATGATTTAAAACTTGCTAATGCTGATTTTAAGGCTTCGGCAGATGAAGTCGGGGATTTACTTGAGGACGAATATTTTAAATTGTTTTTTGTGGAAACAGATGATCCGCTTTTTGATCTAAGAGAAAAATTGAAAGAGTTTTTAGTGGAATATTTGACTTTGGATGAGGATAAAGTGTTATTCAAATTAAATATTTTGAATGAAATTTTAAATTCCATTCATGCGAAAATCCCTTTTAAAAATTTGGAGGAAATTGATAAATCAAAGAAATTATTCGATAAATATAAAACCATTATCACTGATCCGTCTTATTTAAATTCAGTGAAAAAATTGGATGATAAAATCGATTATTTAATAAGAGAAAGGCATAAGCTTGTAAATCTGATAAAAAGTTCGCCGGAATTTTATGAAAAAAATTATTTTGATATAGTGGTTTTTTTAGAGGAAAAAATTAAAGAATCTTCAGAGGAAATTGTGGATGAGGATGATAACAGATTATATTTCAGGTCGGAAAATTTGGAATTTTACAGTGATTTGATAAAAGCTTTAAAACAAAATTCAGGTAATAGATACAAAATAATAGAGTTGGGAAAATTTTTAAACCAAAGAAATGAGAAATTGATACCTTCCAAATTGAAAATTGAG
Source organism: Candidatus Peregrinibacteria bacterium GW2011_GWA2_33_10 (assembly GCA_000989565.1). Classification (GTDB taxonomy): domain Bacteria; phylum Patescibacteriota; class Gracilibacteria; order UBA1369; family GWC2-33-13; genus GWC2-33-13. The sequence continues at coordinate 1,926 of LBOO01000026.1, forward strand.
GATAATCCCAAATTTATTGCTTTAGAAAATGAATTTATGAATATTGCCGATTATATTAATTCGGACTTTTTTAAAGATATTTATAGAGAAGAAGATTATAAAAGATTTATAAATGATCAGAAAAATATGGAGTCATATTTGTCTTCTGAAGATAAAAAGCAAGGGAATAGAACTCCGGTTGATAAAATTGATATTAAAAATTTGACAAAAAAAGTAAAAGAGGATTTTACGGCTTTCGGGTATAATGTCAACGATATAAAGTCGTTGGACACGAGGGGAATAAAATTTTTTGTAAATAATTTTAAAGTTGAAGCTAAAACAGTCAGCGTGAAGTATAATTTGAATTCGAAATTCGGTTATGATTTGGTTTATGCCGGAAAAATTCATTCCGGAGAATTTAAGCTTGAGTACTTGTTTTCCGTATTGGAAAATTTGGAAAAAAAACCACAGGTGAATTCCGGGAATAATGAAGAAAATGATGGAGGTGGTCCTTCTGTCTCGAGAGCTGAGAAAATCGCGATATTAACCGCCAAAGACAAATTGGAGAAAAATAAAATATTGATTTCCGAGGAAGGAGAAATTAAAGTTTTTGATTACCAACAACATTATTTTCTCATTAATAAAGCTTTTGGTCCTTTAGGAGATAAGATAAATTTTGATTTTAAATATTTTGAAAATACAGATGAAGCTGAAAATATTAAAGTTTATTTAAGTGACGGAACAGTAAAATCCATTGAGGGTAAGTTGAAAATTCCTGATTTATTAAATAAAGTGAATGAGGTTTATTTTCAAAATGAACTTAAGAATTTTTGATTTAATCAGAATCAAGTAATTATCCACAATATATTTACCTTTTTTTTAATCTGTGCTATTTTTTTTGAGCAAGAAAATTACTTAATTTGATTTATTCTATGTCTCAAGGATACAGCGCAAAAGACATTCAGGTCTTGGAGGGTTTGGCCGCAGTACGAAAAAGGCCGGGAATGTATATTGGAACTACAGATATCGCGGGGCTGCATCATTTGGTGTGGGAAGTGGTTGATAACGCGATTGATGAATCTTTAGCGGGTTATTGTAAAAATATTATAGTCACAATTCAAAATGACGGTGGTTTGTCTGTTGATGATGATGGTCGGGGTATTCCTGTGGATGTGCATGAAAAAACAGGAAAATCAGCATTGGAAACTGTTTTGACAATATTACACGCGGGTGGAAAATTTGGAGGTGGTGAATCATCTTATAAAGTTTCAGGAGGTTTGCATGGTGTTGGAGTTTCTGTTGTAAATGCTTTATCTGCGACATTAATCGCTGAAGTCAGAAGAGATGGAAAATTATATAGGCAGAATTATAAAAACGGGGGAGTACCGGCTTCAAATGTTGAAGAGGTTGGCAAGGCTCAAGGTACAGGTACAAAAATTACTTTTTATCCTGATCCTGAGATATTTCCAAATACTATTTTTGATTTAATCACAATAAAAACTCGCCTTCGTCAGCATGCGTATTTAACTAAAGGAGTTCAAATTTCCATTGTTGATGAGCGAACCGGTGAAAAGTTCAGATTTTATTTTGAGGGAGGGATAAAGTCTTATATTAAACATTTGAATAGAAATAAAGAATCAGTCGGCTCGATTTTTTATGTGGATAAAAACGCTGCTGAAGGAAGTATTGAAATCGCTCTTCAATATACTGAAAGTTTTCAGGAACAGATTTTAACTTTTGCCAATAATATTCACACTGCTGAGGGTGGAATGCATTTAACAGGTTTTAGAGCGGCTTTAACAAGGACAGTAAATAATTATTTGCGTAAAAATTCAATTTTAAAAGAGAAAGACACTAATTTGACGAATGAAGATGTACGTGAGGGGCTTACCGCGATTGTATCCGTAAAAATTTCAGAAGCTCAATTTGAAGGACAGACAAAATCAAAATTGGGAAACGCGGAAATGCGTACTGCTGTTGAAAATATTTGTAATGAGTATTTAGCTCAATTTTTTGAAGAAAATCCTGATAGTGCCAGAGCTGTGATGAATAAATGTTTATTGGCTGCTAGAGCAAGAATGGCTGCTAAAGCGGCAAGAGATACCGTTGTGAGAAAAGGTGCTTTGGAAGGAATGACTTTGCCGGGGAAATTGGCGGATTGTTCTTCTAAAGATCCAAAAAACACTGAAATTTACATAGTGGAGGGAGATTCAGCCGGAGGTAGCGCAAAGCAAGGTAGAAACCGTGAATTTCAGGCAATTTTGCCTTTAAAGGGTAAAATTTTAAATGTGGAACAGGCCAGGCTTGATAGAATTTTGTCGAATGAAGAAATAAAATCCTTGATTATTGCTTTAGGAGTGGGTATAGGGGAAACTTTTGATATTCAGCGACTTCGATATAATAAGGTTATTATCATGACTGATGCGGATGTGGATGGAGCGCATATCAGAACTCTTTTATTAACTTTGTTCTATCGTTATTTAAGGGATATTATTCAGGAAGGTCATCTATTTATCGCCCAGCCACCGCTTTTCAAATGTTCTTTTGGTAAAAAAGCCGAATATGCGTATACTGAAGATCAGTTGCGAACGGTTTTGGAAAGTTTCGGTTTGAATAAGGATAAAGTTTCTATTCAAAGATATAAAGGTTTGGGAGAAATGAATCCTGATCAATTGTGGGAAACAACAATGGATCCGGAACAAAGAATGGTGTTGAAGGTTACAGTGGCTGATGCGGAAAAAGCTGATTTGGTATTTGAAACTTTGATGGGGGCTGAGGTTCCTCCGAGAAAAAAGTTTATTCAGACGCATGCTAAGAGCGTGAAAAATTTGGACATCTAAATTTTGCTTTTCTAATGTGGCATCTATGCCTTTTTTTGAGAAAAAATAATGATCACGTAGATTACTACGTTCACATTATTTTTTCTCAAAGAAAAGACATATCTGCCACATTAGAAAAGCAAAATCAGTGATTTGAAGGTTTTTTTAGAAGTTAATCCTTATTCCGCTTTGCGGAATTGTGGATTAATGTTAGTTCGCTTTGTGGAATTGTGGATTAATGTTTAGTTAGCTTTGCGGAATTGTGTGGATTAATGTTTAGTTCGTTTTGCGGAATTGTGGATTAATCTTTTATTTTGTTTCTTTTTTGATGATTGTCCAATGATATAGATATAGAGGTAGGCCGATTAAGATCATTGAGAGGCTGGAAGCAGCGTCGCGGTGGCGGCGGGTTTTGACGAAATTTATTTTTGATCTTTTTTCTTGCCAATTTTTATATTCGGCAAACCAGTTTTTTAATTGGGCTTCTTCTGCATCGGTTAAAGTGACACTTTTAGCGTCTTCATTGTTAATATTTTGTTCCAGTATTGGTTTCATTGGTGGTTCCATGAATGGATATTCCAGTCTTTCTTCCTGATCAGCTTGAGTGAAAACAAATGCTTTTAATCCCATGTCCATAATTCTTACTCCTCCGATTGTCATAAGCACTAAGCCTAATATTGTAAAAATATAGAGATAAATACTTCGAATTATAGGATTGGATTTCATAGATTTTGGTTTAAGAATTTTAAGTTATTATATCCTTTTTCTGATTGTCAGCAAATAAAATTGAGAAATAATATTGGCTTTTTCTCTTGCAATCGCCATATTTTATAGTTATTATAATTTAGCCTTTTTTAGATAATAACTATTGAGAGGGGGTGTTAAATTTGATTAGAGTGCAACGCAGCAAAAAAGAAGCAAATGATCGTATTATTCAACGTTTTTCGAATAAAGTGAAAGCCAGCAGAATGGTTCAGGTTGTTAAAACCAAAAGATATCACGCTAAGAAGAAGACAAAAAGACAAGTTAGACAAGCAGCTATTATGAGAGAGTATTATCGAGGAATTCGAGAGAAAATGAAATATTATTCATGAGGAATTACATGGGAAGCGGCTTTTTTAAACAGAGCCGCTTATTTTTATTTTTTTTATGTTTAAAAATATATCTGAAGTTTTATTGGAGGCTAAAGATTTGGGGATTTCGCTATTGGATGCGGAAATTTTATTGGCCAATGTATTAAAAACTTCCAAGGAGCAGATTTTTGCTTATCCGGAAAAAGAGGTTTTTTTAGAAGATTATTTGAAGTTTAAAAGTTTTATTAAAAAAAGATTGGATGGATTTAGTGTGGCCGCGATTTTGAAAGAAAAAGAATTTTATGGATTTGATTTTTATGTGTCTAAGAATTGTTTGATCCCAAGGCCTGAAACTGAAATTTTAGTGGAGAAAGCTTTGGAATGTATTATTATTTTACAAAACAATAAAAAGAATGTGAAAATTTTGGATATTGGTACGGGAAGCGGATGTATTCCGGTTGTTATTGCCATGAAAAGTGATTATTCGGAATTTTTAGCGGTTGATAAAAGCAGAAAGGCATTAAAAGAAGCTAAAAAGAACATTGTCCGATATGATTTGGAAAGCAGGATTTATTTAAAGGAATCGGATTTGTTGAAAAATGTCGGGGATTTTGATTTTGATATAATCACAGCGAATTTGCCTTATTTGCCTGAAAAACAAATGTTGGACGAGAGTGTTGTTAAAGAACCGAAAATGGCTTTGATCGGCGGAAAAGATGGAATGAAGTTTTATGGCAAACTTTTTAAGCAAATCAGTGAATTAAATCCGAAGCCAAAATATTTGATTTTGGAATTTGGATATGGGCAAGCTGAATTAGTAAAAAGAGCAGTGAATAAATATTTCATTGATTTTTATATGGAATTGTATGATGATTTGGCAGGTATCCCGAGAATTTCGGTAATTGAATTTTTTAATTAATATTGTTTATGTTTGATAGGTTGGAAAAAATTGAGCAGGAATTTGTGGAGATTGAAAAAAAGATGTCTGATTCGGAAATAATTTTTGATCAAAAAGAATATCAAAAATTGGCTAAAAGACGATCTGAAATCGAAAACATCGTGGATTTGTTCAGAAAATATAAAAGTTTTCAGAAAACCAAGGATGAAGATGAGAAGATTTTAGCTGAAGAGAAAGATCAGGAGTTACGAGAGATGGCAAAAATGGAGTTGGAGGAAATGAATCAAAAAGTAGTGGATATTGAAAATAAGATGAAAGTCGAACTTTTACCAAGGGATCTAAATGACGCCAAGGATTGTATTATGGAAATCAGGGCGGGAGCAGGTGGGGAGGAAGCGGCTTTGTTTGTGGCGGAACTTTCGAGAATGTATTATAAATTTGCGGAAAATAAAGGGTTTAAGTTGGAATTGATTTCAAAAAGCGATGCGGATGCCGGTGGATTAAAGGAAATTTTGTTTTATGTTAGAGGAAATATGGCTTACGGAGTGATGAAATATGAAAGCGGAGTGCATAGAGTTCAGAGGGTTCCGGTTACTGAAAGTCAAGGGAGAATTCATACTTCCGCCGTAACTGTGGCGGTTTTACCGGAAGTGGAAGAGGTTGATATACAAATCAGAGATGAGGATTTGAGAATTGATGTGTTCAGGGCAGGCGGCCATGGGGGGCAAAGTGTAAACACAACTGATTCCGCGGTTCGAATTACGCATTTACCTACTGGTTTGGTTGTGAGTTGCCAGGATGAAAAATCACAATTAAAAAATAAATTAAAAGCCATGTCTGTTTTGAGAGCGCGTTTGTACGCGATTGAAGAGGAAAAAAGAATTAGGGAAAGGGGAGAGCAAAGGCTTTCGCAAATAGGCACCGGAGATCGTAGCGAGAAAATCAGAACTTATAATTTTCCGCAGGATAGAGTTACGGATCATCGTATTAAAGAAAGCTGGAGTAATTTGCCCGGGATTATGAACGGAGAAATTGGTGATATAATTGAAAAGTTAGAAATCGCGGAACAGGCGAATAAGTTGGTAGGGTGAATCAGTGATCAGTAATGAAATGTATTTTTTCTGATCGCTATTCAATGTAATGGCATCCTAAGCTTTTTTTTCGTTTTAGAGATGATGAAACAATCAATTTGCTTGTTAGAAGCATGTTTTCGAGTTCCGCGATTTTTTCATTTGTAAATTTATTTGGGGGTATTTTGGATTCTAAAGTTTCTATTTTTTTCAAAGTTTTTTTCAGTTTGGACATATTTCTGATTATTCCAACATTTTTCCACATTAAATCTCGTAATGATTTTTTTATATTTGTTAAAATTTTATTCAATTTTGGATCATTTTTTTGATATTGTTGTTTTTTTTGGGAGAAATGTTTTTTAATTTTTAAAATTTCCGGATCTTTTATTTTTTCTGTTTTTGATGATTTTATTATTTGTTCGCTAAAAACCAATGCTTCAAGGAGAGAATTTGAAGCCAAGCGATTGGCTCCGTGAACTCCGGTTGCGGCAGTTTCGCCGAAAGCAAAAAGATTTTTAATATTGGTTTCACCTTTTAAATTGACTTTTATTCCGCCACACAAATAATGAGCTGCGGGAGAAATCGGAATCAGGTCTTTTGTTAAATCGAGTTTGTATTTTTTTAAAGTTTTATAAATTTTAGGAAAGCGGGCGATAATTTCATGTTTATCTTTATGTCTTAAATCCAAGTAAATCGGGCCTTTTTGGGATTCAAAAAAGACAGCGCGGGAAACTATATCTCTAGGCGCGAGTTCAGCTAATTGATGATAGTTTTGCATAAATCGCATTTTTTTGTGATTCAATAAAAGAGCTCCTTCGCCTCTCAGAGCTTCGGATAATAAAAAGTGTGGTTTTTGTTTGACGTTTAACGCAGTGGGGTGGAATTGAATAAATTCCAGATCTTGAACTTCACACCCGGCTTTATAAGCCATGGCAATTCCGTCACCGGTGGAAATTGGAGGATTTGTGGTAACGCGATATAATTGACCGATTCCTCCTGTCGCCATAATGGTGTTTTTGGCGAATATATTTTTTATTGTCTTATTGTTCATAACTTTGATGCCAAAGCATTTTTTATTTTTGCATAATAATTCAAAAGCCATTGTGTGTTCCAGTACGTCGATATTCGGATTTTTTGCGGTTTTTTCCATCAATGTTTTTTCAATGGCCGCGCCTGTGTAATCTCCGACAAATGCGATGCGGCGTTCACTGTGTCCTCCTTCTTTCGTTAGAAGTAATTTGCCCTGATTGTCCGTGGAAAAAGGAACTCCGATTTTCGCGAGTTTATAAATCGCTTCGGGTCCGTTTTTTATCAGAAATTCAACTGCTTTAGTATTGTTATGGCGCGCGCCTGCTTCCAGAGTGTCTTTTATGTGTTTTTGAAAATCGTCCAGTTTGCTTAATACAGCGGCTATTCCTCCCTGGGCCAAGTTTGTATTGGTTGTTACGGTGTTTTTTTTGGTCACGATTAATACTTTCCCGTGTTTTGCGGCATTTAGTGCGAAATTTAAACCGGCAATGCCTGAGCCAATTATAAGATAATCAGGATTTGACATGTTTTTTTAAAAATAGTGTAGGTTAATTTAACAGATAGTTGGCATATTTGGAAGCAATTTTTCTGATTTTACTTTAAGAATCCGCTATTTTATGCTAAAATTTAAAGATTATATATCTTATTCTTATGGAAGAAAAAAATAATGAATCAATTGAGGGGGAAATTATTGAAGGCGAAGTTCATGAGCCTAAAGAGGATGATTATAACGAGACTTTGGATGAGGATGTGAAAAGCTTGGAGGAAAAACAGGGTGGGTTTTCCAATTTTTTTTCCAATTTTAAATCCGTATTGGCGGAAGCCGGAATTTCAGGAAGACAATTTTTTATGCTGATCGGGTGTTTTTTTATTTTTTTAATCAGTTTAATTGTATTGATTTATTTTTTGTATCAGATTTTTTCCAATAATGGACAATTTACGGATGATGAACCTGCAATTCCTCCAACAGAGGAAATACCTATAGAAAATATCAGTAAAAATGCGGATAGTCTTATTGTTGGTTTTTATCTTGGGCAAACATTTTTTGATAGTAGTATGAAAAGTGAGAACGCATTGTTGAGCGGGGCTTATCTAGGTCAAAACTTGAAAGGTTTTCAAATTTCCGATGCTTTTATTCAATCTTTGGATGTTTTGAAAAGTGTCAATGCTTTGATTGCCTTGAATATTGTTGAGGAAGTTGATTCTTCGCAAGAAAAAGAAAAAGTTTTTAATAATTATTTGAATGAAATAAAAAAATCAGCTGAAAAAATGAGGGAATTAAGACTTCGATTGCAAGGTGAAATGGTGGATTTCAGAACTGAATATGAGGATGCGACTCAGCAGAAAAACGCTAAAGAAGTTTTGTTTTTTGAGCAGATTGAAGTTTATGCTTCGAGAGAAGCCAAAACTACTTTAAATGAATTTATTGGATGGGCTGAAAAACAGGTTCGCGCCAGAGCGGATTTTAAATCTCGTGAAAGAGTTGTTGCGTTATTGGAGCCGCGAATAATATTGATGGAAAACAGGATTAAAGCTTTGGAATTAAATAAAGAAGCAATTATTAAGGGCATTAAAATTGTACCGATTGAAGGTTCGGGCATTGATTTGATTGATCTTCCGAATTTGTCGCAAGGATGAAATAGATTTAGCAAAGTTCAGGAACCTCTTGTGCACTCTTGAAAAGAAAAAGGGTAGAATTGTTACGTACACTACTACTTAACAAAACTACCCCATGCGTCAATTA
>LBOO01000027.1 GCA_000989565.1 Candidatus Peregrinibacteria bacterium GW2011_GWA2_33_10
TCCGGAGATCGCCCCGTTTACAACTGCATAAATTGAACCTCCGGCTCCTCCGCCTCCACTTCTGTATGTTGCTCCTGATCCAGTATTTCCGTTTGCGCTAACAATGCCATCGACAACTAAATTTCCTTCAACTTCTAATTTAATGACTCCACCTCCGGCTCCTCCCGCACCATCTGTACCGGTTCCTCCTCCGCTACCATGAGTTATCGGTGAAGTATTTGAACCATAAGTCGCTCCGGCTGTCGCTCCGGCATAAGTTCCTATAGCGCCTGCTCCTCCGTGTCCGCCTCCGCCTCCATTGGTAGAGCTTCCCCCAGCCCCTGTTCCGGTAGCTGAAGTAAAACCATCTCCGTTTAAATTAATGCTTGTAGTGGATCCAACATTTAAATTGCCTGTAATTTGCATTAATAAATCAATCTGGTTTCCGCTGCTATTTCCAAAAATTGACGTAGTCGCGCTTGAATAAACCAAGTCAGTATTTCCTTCCACATCAAAAGTCGTATCAACTTCTAAGTCTATAGTTGAATTAGTCAAAGACAAATTATTATTAATATCAATAATCTTGCCGGCTGCGTCAGCGCCGACCCTTACGGTCGCGCCACTTAATGTGACATTATTATATGTCCAAGTATCACTTACAGCATCAACAGCAGTAAATTCATAAGTTTTATAAACAAATAAATCATCGTCCGTTAATGTCTCGGGAGTATTGTACATTCTGAAAAAACCGACAGTTCCGGTTTGACCATCTCTGGTTCCCCATCCATCGCCTCCGAGAGCAGTAGTGTTTTCATCAAGAGTACTGCTCGTAGGATCAAAAGTATTATAATAAATCGCAATTCTACCTCCTCCACCCCCACCGGGACCGTTGCTTCCATCTGCGGTGTTAGCGCCACCTCCACTAGAGGTTATAGTTCCATTACCGTTTAAAATACCATCAGTAATCAAATATATTGATCCTCCTGCGCCGCCACCCCCGCCCCAATAATTACCTGATCCGTTGTTTCCATTGGCTAAAATGCTTCCATCAACAGTTAAATTTCCATTAACATCTAATTTTACTGCGCCTCCACCGGCGCCACCGGCGGCATTGGAACCGTTGCCTCCGCCACTGCCGACAGTTATTGGGGTAATAGCTGATCCATAGCTTGAACCGGCTGTTTTTCCACTGGTTCCTTGCGCTCCGTCACCTCCGTGAGCCCCTCCACTTCCATTTTGGTCAACTCCGGTATTACTGCTTCCTGCTCCTGTTCCTGTGGCAGCGGCAAATCCATCTCCGCTATAGTCAATAGTCGCATTGGCACCTAAGTCCATATATCCACTAACGACAAAATTTAAGGAGTATTGTCCATTATTAGACAATCCATAAATATTGGTTGTCTTGGAAGTTTCCGTAATATCTACATTTCCGGTAACCGTGAAAGTAGTATTAACTTCAGGAATTAAAACAGAATCATCAATAGACAAATTCCCATTTATCTGTAAATTTTTAGCTGTAGCATCGGTTTCTACTCTAACCTCGCCTCCTTCGGTTCTTGAAGAACCATCAATAGTTATAGACTGATAGGTAAAAGTATGGTCGATTGCATCAGCTTTAACGAATTCATAACTTTGATAAATATATAAATCATCATCCGTTAAAGTATTAGGTGTATTATTCATCTTAAAAAAACCGACAGTTCCGGCTTGACCATCTCTGGTGGACCAGCCGTCCGCGCCATTTGCAGCGGTATTTTCATCCAATGAATTTGTTGCCGCGTCATAAGTATTATAATAAATCGCGATTCTACCGCCTCCTCCTACACCCGGGTCATTACAGCAGTCTGTTTTGTGCGCCGCTCCTCCGGTAGCAGTAATGGTTCCGCTGCCACTTAAAGTTCCATCTGTAATTATGTAAACAGACCCGCCGGATCCGCCCCCGCCGCCCCAATAAGTACCCGCTCCGGTATTACCGTTTGCGGTAATACTGCCACTAATTATTAAATCTCCACTAATATCCAATTTTATTGCTCCTCCTCCGGTACCGCCGGCTCCGTCGTTTGAACCCGTGCCTCCTCCACTTCCTAAAGCAATTGGTGCTATTGCTGAACCATAACTCGGCCCAATGGTTTTTCCGCTCGTTCCTTGGGCTCCATCTCCCCCATAACCACCCCCGCTTCCGTTTTGACTTCCTCCCGTAAAACTTCCTCCTGTACCGGGACCTTTAGTAGCCACATAACCATCGCCATTCGCGCTAATGATGCCGTTAACGGTTAAACTGTCAGCTTTAATCATTACCCCGTAATCATCAGTATAATCCGTGTCTCCATCATTATAGCTGTCTATGGTTAAAGTCACGCCATTATTAATGACTACATCATATCCGCTACAATCAATAACTCCAAATGAGTCATCGGCATTATAATTTGAAGCCGCGGCTTGCAGTGTTGTATTCACGGAAACAGTAATGGTTGTGCCACTGCCAAAAGCATCATATAAATCTGAGCAAGAAGTATATGTGGCCGCGTATACTCTGGAAGTTTCCGAACCGATTAAAAAAAATACACTTAAAAAGCTAATAAGTGTCAATAATATAAATTCACTAAAAATTATTTTTAAACATTTTGGCATTTATTTTTGTTTTTTAAAAATTCTTTATATTATATCAGACAAATTTATGCCTGACAATAATCCAAATCGCTTTTTTATAAAAATATATTCTTTTACCTAAATAATTTCGACTTCTGCAAACATTTTTTATTTTAACGCCGAACATCATCTCTTTCCTGCTTTACCAAAAGTTTAACACTATAAATACTCCCTCCTGTTAAAATGCCGCTTCTGCCGAACAATCTCCCCTCTTCCCAATTGGCAAGACCAAGTTCCGGCGCGTTATAAATAAATTGCCCATCAACCCATCTTGTAAAACCGTCACTAATATAAGGAGAATTAATAAGCCGAAAAAAACTTTCTTTTTTCTTCTCATTATTACAAATGTAAGAAACCACAAACTTCGGACTCTGCTCATTAAATAAGGAAATCCCCTCCTTTACGGAATTTATGATTGTAATTGTCACTTCCGGAGTTTTTTCAAATTCCCATTCAATTCCCAAATCATTTTCGCTAATTGTCTCCGCGCAAAAATCTTCAACTTCACCTTCTTTTTTAAACATCTTAACTTTTTCCTTAAATAAATTTTCAGGGATATATTCCTCAGCCTTTTTAGTAGTATGAATTTTAAAATTATAACCTGAAATATCACCTCTCTTTTTTAAAGCTTCAATAATAACGGGCATTAAAAGTTTCGCTTTCTTCACAGGAATACAAATCGTATTTACGGTATTGCAAACCTTTCTGTCCAAAGAATAAAAAATCGAATTTTTAAACCTCTCCAAATCCAAATCCTCATCCGCTATAATCCATCCACCTCCTGTCCCATGCAAAGAAACAGGAATCCCGTTTTGTTTGGCGATTGAACCAAGCGTTATCACGGCTTTTCCGCTTCCCCGCGCCACAGCCAAAGAAATTCTTTTATCCGAAAAAAGAGCCCATGCAGCCTCATGTGAAGTACTGCCAACCAAGTTAACAGAACCTTCCGGCAAACCCGAGTTATTAAGCGCCGGATTCAAAGCAAATTCCATAATCGCTTTTGCTGTATTCAAAGCATCGCTGCCAATACGCAAAATACAAGTATTCCCCATTTTTAAAACCCCTGCCGCATCAGCAAAAACATTCGGCCTCCCCTCAAAATTAAAAGCCACAACCCCCAAAGAACATTTACATTCTGAAACCGAAAAACCATCATTTTTAACAGTTCTTATAATCTTATTTCTCTCACTATCACAATTTTGCCAATATCTTAATCCCTCAATCATATCATTTCTACTACCCTCTCTAAATTCCAAACGCGTTGTAGAGCGCCCTTTCTCTTTTGCATTTTTAACATCTATTTCGTTTGCCCTCGCAATATTTCCCCAAATCTCGGCTTCCCCCAAATTTTCCGCAAATAATTTATAAAAAATTGATATCTGCTCATCGCTAACCTCATTCATTTTATTAAAAGCATTTAAAGCTTTCAAAACATACTTTTCGATCAAATCTTTTTCTCTTTTAGGCAAAAGCAAAACCTCTTTAAATTCAGGAATCCCAATAACCAAATCCCCTTTAAAAAAATTATTTTGAATATCTTCAGGAATCTCTAAAATTTCCCCACCAACTAATAATTTAGTTTCTTTCGATAATAAACTCATAAATTAATAAAATTAAAAATTAATAAAATCATTTATACTCCACCACTATTAATTTACTGTATCAAATCTTCGCTAAAGCTCCGAAAGACAAGTAATACTACGAAGCTATCCTTTTTTTATATACAACTTAAGTAAAAGCTCCGGAGTATATTACTTTTTAAATTCTAAATTTTTAAAGCGGAGTAGTATAACACTCATAGTATAATTTAAAATTAATAATCTCTATACAATTTTTAAAAGAGATATGTATAATTTATCGCGATCACCTGTTTTTAACATTCTCACTTACGGGGCATAGCGCAGATGGCTAGCGCGCGTCGTTCGGGACGACGAGGTCGCGGGTTCAAGTCCCGCTGCCCCGACCAATGATTTTAAAATTAATATAATTAATACTATGGATATGACACAATTAACTGAAAAACAACAAAATCAGGAAGCACAATATCTTTTTCCATATCACTATTTAGACTTAGCGTCAGATCATCATAAGCTTTTATGGACAATTGAATATTTGGATTTGTTGGGATTGGTTAAAAAGATGATTTCTCCATTCAATAATCAAAAAATTCTTGATGTCGGATGTGGTGATGGTCGGTTCTGTTATGAATTAAAAAAAGAAAACGCTAAAATCGCAGGTGTTGATTTCTCAGAAAAAGCAATATCTTTCGCTCGTGTTTTTAATCCCGAAGTAGACTTTTTTGTGCAAGACATAAAAAATCTCAATGTTCCTATGAAATTTGATGTTGTCATCTTAATGGAAACTTTAGAGCACTTTATCCCTTCTGAAATTCCCGTTATTTTAAGCTCGTTATCTAATATTTTAAAAGAGGATGGGAAAATTATTATTACAGTCCCATCCAAAAATTTGCCACTTGCCAAAAAACATTATCAACACTTCACCGCAGAAAGCTTAACCGAAACACTAAAGCCTTATTTTAAAATTATGAAAATTAGCGGATATGGAAAAACAGGATACCACAAAAAAATCTTCAGTTTTTTAAGAAAAATAGGATATTTTGTTTTTCCTTTTATAAACAGAATAAGTCTAGCTAAAAGATTTTTTATAATTCTGAATGAATATTATAAAAAACATCTTTCAGCGGGAAAGCCTGAAGCATGCAACGGACTAATTGCTGTTTGCGTAAAAAACAGGTAAATTCCACCAGCGTAAACTTCACCAATTTTTGCTCCATCCAAATCCAAAAACAAAATCTTATAATAAAAAATATTATATTTAAGCCATATTAAGAAAAAAAGATCAAAATTTTTTAAAATTTTTATAAAAAACAATCTTGAAACACTTTTTGGTATTCATTTTTTGGCAATAGTTTTAGTTCAAACACTCTCCCCTTAATGCTGTCAAAACATAATCTTGTAATAAAAACATACAATGCTATAATCAACCACGCATGAAAAATTTGCTAAATTTCGGGGTGTAGCACAGATGGCTAGTGCGCCTGGTTTGGGACCAGGAGGTCGCTGGTTCAAGTCCAGTCACCCCGACCACTAAAAATTTATGCGTTCAGATAAAATTAAAAAAGGCATAGAGCGAGTTCCCAACAGAGCGTTATTATACGCAACCGGAATTACCAAGAATTCTTTAAAAAAACCTTTTATTGGGGTTTGTTCAAGTTTCACGGACTTGGTTCCGGGACACGTTGGAATGCGAGATCTGGAAAGAGTCATAGAGCAGGGCGTAAGTGCGGGTGGTGGCAAACCATTCATATTTTGCGTACCGGGAATTTGCGACGGAATAGCCATGGGGCATTTTGGAATGCGCTATTCCCTGCCCTCTCGGGACCTGATTGCCGACATGATCGAGTCCACAACCAATGCTCATGCTCTCGACGGATTAGTGTTGCTTACAAATTGCGACAAAATTACTCCCGGCATGCTCATCGCAGCAGGACGATTAAATATCCCCTGTATCGTAGTAACAGCCGGCCCAATGCATTCTGGACATTATGCCGGACGCAGACTTTCTTTGGTAAAAGACACTTTTGAAGCTGTAGGCCAAAGACAAGCAGGAAAAATAAACGATACGGAATTGGAAAATTTTTGCGAAAACGCCTGCCCTGCCCAAGGTTCATGTCAAGGCCTTTACACAGCCAATACAATGGCATGTGTCACAGAAGCAATGGGATTAAGTCTCACAGGTTGCGCGACTTCACTGGCCGGATTTGCAAAGAAAAAAAGAATTGCCTATGAAAGCGGAGAAAAAATTTGTGAATTAGTTAAAAAAAATATTACAACACGCAAAATAATGACAAAAAACGCCTTCGAAAACGCCATTGTAATTGATATGGCATTAGGAGGATCAACAAATACAGCATTGCATATTCCGGCAATAGCCCATGCTTGCGATATAAAAATTGACTTGGAATTATTCGATAAAATAAGCAAAAAAACACCTCATATCACCTCTCTTCAACCGGGAGGCGAATATATGATGGAAGATCTCGAGTATGCCGGAGGAATTCCCGCGGTTTTAAACCGTGTTCAAAAATTATTGAAAGATAATATTACAGTAAACGGAACATCAATCAAAAAAATAGCAGCAAAAGCACATATCATGGACCCGAATTTAGTGCGTCCATTAAATAATCCCATTCACAAAGAAGGCGGAATAGCCGTCCTAAAAGGCAATCTTGCCCCGTATGGTTGTGTGGTAAAGCAATCCGCGGTTGCAAAAGAAGCTTTGCGTTTTATCGGAAAAGCAAAATGTTTTGACAGTGAAGAATCCGCGAACAAAGCGGTTTTTGGCCGCAAAATAAAAGCCGGCGACGTCGTGGTAATCCGTTATGAAGGACCAAAAGGTGGCCCCGGAATGCCTGAAATGCTGGCCGCGACAGCAAGCTTGGTCGGTCAAGGATTAGGTGAAAAAGTCGCTTTGCTTACGGACGGCCGTTTTTCAGGAGGCACATTTAAAAGTGCCAAAAAAAGAAATTGATCAAAGAAGAAAAAAATTAAAACTCCCCGAACAAAAAGTCCATACAGGCTGGCTCTCTCGCTATTCAAAATTAGTAAAAAGCGCCCACACAGGAGCCATATTAGAATAAAAATGATCCCTTTTTGAATTATGGATTACGATTTACGAAAAATTAGACTTCCCTTTCTTAAAATGCTATAATTTAAAGATTTATTTTTTAAATTAACAATATAATGAACTTCAGAAAACAAATTATCCAAATCTTTGTTCTAATATCAATATTAAATGCAAACATTATTTATGCACAGGGATTTGTAGAAACTAATACTCAAGAAGGTGAAAATATTAAAACATCCACAGAGGAATCTGTTGATGAAACGCAGGATTCCAAACCTGCCAGAGTTACCAGAAAACCGGTACAAACACAAGCGGTTAAAACAAACAATTTAGAAGATGCTGTTGAGGAAGACGATTCAAAAAACATAGAAAAAAGCGCGGAATTAAACGAAGATGAATCCGCGGAAGAAAATCTTACTAAAACGGAAATTAATACATCCGATGCTGAAGATTCAATAAATAATAAATTTTTATCTCAATTGAATTTTTCCAATAGTACGATTTATATGATTTTAGGTATTGTTTTTGCAGTAATAATCATCGCAGCTTCTGTATTGTTTATTCGCAAAAAGAAAAAAAACCAATTACCTCTTGAGTCCGATAACGTATCGAATCCTGAAAACAAAATTACAATACCTGAAACAGGCATGCCTATGATAGATAATTTGGCGGAAAAGATGGAAAGTTTTTCTAAACAAGAAGAGGAAATGCAAAAAGATAATAAAGAACCTTTAACGGTTGAACCGGATACTAAATCCACTTTACCTGAAGCCAAAATTCAAATGGCTGACGATATTCCTGAAAATATAAATATGCCACAATCAAATGAAGACGCAGGCATAAATCCTGAAATTAAAGAATCTGAAGCGACATTGCCGGCTAATATCACAACCCCTGAAAATCAAATAGGAATTGAAACCGATACCATCAAAATCACTCCTGTATTAGACAAACCTGAAAGTCCAAAAATATAAAACAGAACATTTATAGATTTTTGCGATATTCGAAAATTTTGTCAATAGAAAAAGGTAATCAACAGATGTAAAATTCGTATCTGAATAACTAGATACAATTTAATATATATGTTTATTATCTAACACCTTGTAACGTGAGAAAATTCCATTTCGGAAAAACAAGCGGGGCTATAATAATGCTTATGCTTTTTAGTATGAGTGTTTTTTATAATCCTGCATTTGCTAAGGAAAAAGGAGGATCAAAGATTACTACTGTTAAAAACAGTGTAAAAAATAGCGTATCATCTCTAAACGTAAGTACGCCTATTATTCCCACTGTTGATGTCATTGCTCCCATCTACGGGAACACGTTTGCCGCCCGTCCGGGAGAAAAAGGCATTGATGCTTATCAATTTTTATTGCAAGCAAATAAATTGCCTGTACGCGTAAGCAGTATCACTTTATCCGCTTATTATGATCATAATGGAGATGGAATTTATGGTACTAAATATGGACAGGAAACAGTTAACGGAAAAACATATTATTTAAAAGATGTTGTAAAAAATATTTATATTGAAGATTTTCAAGGAAGAGTTATTAATACCGGCGGACCGGCATATATTGATCAATATGGTAAAGTAAAAATAACTACCAATACTGATCTGCTTAGAAATGAAAAAAGTTTATTTTCTGTAAAATTGGATGTAAAAGAAGCCGGTTTTGTTCAGGAACGTAAAAAAGTGGCTTTTGATATAGTCTCTACTGCGGACGTAAAAGCTTATTATAATAAAGTTCAGGTTAAAATCAATGATGGTGATGGCAATTTGTTTGATCAATATCAAAGCCCGAACAAAGACAAAAAAGTCTCTTTACTTATAAAAGACCAAGCAATTTCTATAAAAAACAAAATTTCACAACAACGCGCGATCACTGCTATTCCCGGGCAAGAAAAAGTACCGGCAGCTGAATTTAGTTTTGAAGCGCTTAATGAGACAACAGGTGTGAATAAATTAACACTGGATTTGGATATTCAAAAACTTTATACGGGAGAAAGCGGAATTACAACTTTCCCTATTAAAAAAGTGACTATTAAATATCCTGTTGAAAGTGAAGATCAGACACCAAAATATCTCGAAGCTTATAGTTATCCGACTTCTGACATAGTAACATTTACAGATTTACAATTAGTTTTAATTCGCAGCGGCCAATCCAACTTGGAAGTATTTTTGGATATTGCCGAAGAAGCTGCAGATAGCAAAACTTATGTTACTATTAATTCAACACTGGAAGATTCATTTTTAGCGCACGGATTCGCTACAGGCGATACGTATAATGAAAAAGACATAAACAGTATTATTGGAAATCAAAAAACCGTTATATTCCAATCCAAACCGGTTTTTGAAACAGTTACTGATCTATCAGGCTGTCCTTCTTATAAAATAACAATAGGCTCCAACGCGCCAATTTACTGTTTCAGTATTGAGAATACAGGGAAAAATGATATCCAAATAAATAATTTAGGTTTAAATATTTACACTTCTGGATTGAAAACTGGAGCTTCAACTTTAAATAATTCAGGGAATTCTGGATTAAGAAATATAAAAATTTATAATTATTTTGACCAGCAAAATCCGGTTGCAGAAAATAATTTTCCTAATAATTATTCTTCAATTGAAAAATTTCAGTTTATTGACAGTGATGGATGGACACAATATCTGATTCCAAAAAACACTAAGCAATATTTTATTGTGAAAACTACAATTACCGAAGATAATAACCCATCAACTTATACTAGAATTATAACCTACGTTGCTCCGGATGAAAATGATTATACGGAAGGTTTTAATTTGGGAATTACAGGAAAATTCAACAATCTCGCATGGTCGGATTTAAAATATCCTGATCACGGTATCTCTACTGAAGATTGGTACGGAGGATATGCGTTGGAATCTTTACCGACTTGGCCAATTGAATTAGAAAAAATTGAAGAACCTAAAGAAATAAAAATTCAAAATAAAGATTTCGAAGCAAGTATATCTACAACATTACCCGGCCAAACAAATCTTGCGCAGACATTTATGTTTACCTCATCTAAAGAATCGATCAAAGTGGAAAATTTAAAATTGAATTTGAATATCAAAAATTTGTCCAGTGGAGATTCAGGATTGGCATTATATCCGATTGAAAAAGTAATAATAAAATATCCAACCAATCTGGAAACACCGGAATATCTTGACGGAGAGGCATATTATTATCCAAATTCAGACTTGGTAGAGTTTACGGATTTAAATTTCCGCATTGCTAAAGGAATGAAAGCGCCATTAGAAGTATATTTCCAAATGAAAAATAATGCGGGAAACAGTACTTCAAAAGTAAATTACTTCAATAATTTAATTGATTCATTCAAAGCTTTAGGATTAGAAACAGAAAAAGTTTATACATGGGAAAATATTAATGGTGTCGCCGGACAAAGAAAAACCGCTGTCTATCAATCAAAACCTGTATTTAAAACAGTTGTGGATTTGGAAGGCTGTCCTTCTACTGAAATAATTTTTGGGAAAGACGCACCAATTTATTGTTTTAGCATTCAAAATACCGGAAAAAACGATATTGAAATAGGACAATTGAGCTTTCATATAAACGCTCAAGGAATTACAACAGGAAGTTCAGGGATTGCTATCTATGATTATTTTGACCAAAGCAAAGCAATAACTACAGAAACTCCCTACACTTTAAACTCCATCTTCAAATTTGATTTATACGGTAGCCATTATTCTGAAAAAACAATAAAAATTCCCAAAAACACGATTAAATATTTTATTGTAAAAATGACTGCATATAAAAAAGATCCGGCTATTCAATCAAGAATAACCACTAATCTCGTCAGCGATTTTTATGACAATTCAGCAGGAAGCACTGTTTATTATGCGGCAAGTAATAACTATCAAGTTTGGTCTGATAAAAGAGATTCAAACCACAGTTATTTTTCTACCGATTGGTACGGAGGCTATGGACTGGAATCATTACCGACTACAGAATTAAAATTGGCGAACTAACGCGAACTAACTAAATTAAAAAGCCCCGCACCCTATCATGGACGGGGCTTTTTAAAAAATTAGAATAATCATCAGAAGATATGCTATAATAATAAGATTTAATTAAGTCTTATGTCTTTAGAATTAGAAAATAAATTTAAGAAAATTTTATTGAAATCCAAACTATATTTGCCCATCACAGATAAATTTTTGAAATACTTTTTGAAGTTAAATGATTTTGATCAGAAAAAGGTTATTCAATTAATGGAAGAGAATGAGCTTTTAATGAAAAAAGCTAATCCATATCTCAGGCCGCCTCAGCCAAAATCGTTAAAAATCTCGACATAGATTATAAAAAAGAAGCCAAAATCGCTTATGACCACTTAAGCACAATAAAAATTTCACCTAATGAAACAAAGCTCCATATAATCCTTAGTGAATTAATAAATTTTTATAAAAAAAACGCAACCTAATATGACGGTTTCTCCCTACATCCCCTTCTGCCTCGCATATTCAATTAATTCATCTTTCAATTCCGGACTCATCAAAAGCGCAATTGCTTTCTCTGTTTCCTCTTCCGTATATTCTGTCATTAAAAATCTCTCCACTTCATCTTTTTTCCTTTTTTGTTCCTCCAATCCCCCCTCTTTAAATAATTTATATCGCAGCCAATAGTAATTATTTAATAAATGGAAAGATCTATGTTTTTCCATTTTTTCTTCAATTTTATTTTCAAAAGAAGTTGGCAATTCAGGAGGATTAACAATATAATGAATTTTATCCTCTAACATTTTAATCTCATCATCAGTAATACGGGAATTTTTAGCAAATAAAGATTCAATAAATTTCCCTTCTTTTTTATCTAATAAATCCATTTGATCATCTTTTAATTCTCCTAATCTTTCATCCAGCATATCAAAATTTTCTTTACCCATAACAAATCTTTCATAGCTTTTCCTTAAAGCCCCGACATTTTTAGCAGCAATATCGTCATGCTCGTAAGCTTTCATGTCCAAATATAAAATAGCGAACATTAAATTTACTTCTTTTTCACTTAAATCTCCATAATTATCCGCGTACAATTTAGCTAACGCATTCTCGCTTGAAAAAGCCTCAAACGGATTTTTATGTTTTTTTAAATAATTTTGAGTCAAATTTTCAATCTTTTTCAATTCATCCGGTTCAATCATTTTATTTGTTCTTTGTTCATCAGAAGGCTTGGCTGCTCCCAAATAAATCTTTTTAAAATTTTCTTCATTAGCTAAAGTCTGACCCGAGTTTTCATCCAAAAAAGTACCTATATCCGGCCCACTCTTCTCCTGAACACGAATAAATAAAGAAATCAAAGTACAATTTGCCGGAGAACTAAGCAAATTTTGCGCTTCCTTCGGTAAAAGTTCATCTTTCTCCTTGCCTTTGGCTTTAAACTCTTCCCACGCCATAAACATATTTTTATAATGCTCCATTTTCTGTTGCTCCGGACTTTTTTCTTGATTTACAGTCTGACTGCCCGAATCTGGTGATTGAGTGTTCTTGTAATTCAAAGCTTCTCGTATTTGTGCGTTAAAACTGCCTGATTCATTATTTAAAATTTCTTTTGAAATTTTTTTCCAGTCCTCAGGCTTAAAAGTACTGTCATTTTCAAAGCCTGCGTAAGCTTCCGCAAGCACGGATTTCATTGACCCATCTGTATTTTGCTTTACAAAATCACCGAAAGAATAAGAGGACTTGGCACCAACTCCTTCTGAAGGTAATAATTTTACCCCTTCATCTTCATAACCACCCTCGCCTACAATATTCCCTGTGGATGCTTTTGCCATTTTTATAATTTAATGATTAATAAAAACAAATCATTAAATTATACCATAAATTATAAATATGGCAAAAGTCTAAAAACATTACAGGTTACGAACTAAAACTCCACTGAAGCCCCCTGCGGATTCCTCTGCAACTCAAGATCATAAAATCTCATCTGTTCTTTCTTAAATCTAAGCTCAACCCTACCTGTAGGCCCGTTTCTATGTTTTCGGATATAAATATCAGTAATACCCTCACGATCAGTATCTTCTTCATAATAATCCTCACGATACATCATCAAAACCACATCCGCATCTTGCTCAATTGCGCCGGATTCGCGTAAATCCGCCAACTGAGGGACTTTGCTCGGTCTCTGTTCAACCGCTCTTGATAACTGTGATAAAGCCACAATCGGAATCCTTAATTCTCTGGCCAAAACTTTCAAAGATCTGGAAATCTCAGAAATTTCCTGAACTCTATTGGTTACCGAAGCTCCTCTTTTGTCAATACTCATCAATTGCAAATAATCTATAAATAAAACATCCAAACCGCTTTCCATCTGAAGTCTTCGCGCTTTAGTCCTTAATTCCGAAATGGAACTTCCTGCCGAATCATCAATAAAAATTTTTGATTGATTCAATTCATCCATAATGGATCCGATTCTGCTAAAATCATCATCACTCAATTGTCCTGTGCGTAATTTCCATGAATCCACAGCCAAAAGTGAACAAAATAACCTTTCCACCAATTGCTCTTTAGACATTTCCAAAGAAATAAATCCTATGCTTTTGCCTATTTTGGCTATATTCTGAGCAACATTTAAAGCCATGGAAGTTTTTCCCATCGCCGGCCTGGCCGCCAAAATCACTAAATCCGCAGGCTGAAATCCGGACAAAACATGATCAAGACCCTTAAATCCGGTTGGAATCCCTCGATATTTATCTTTTTGTTCAGCATCATGCAATTCGGAAATTTTTTCATAAGTAGCTTCTAAAATTTCTTTAATATGTACAAACCTATCTTTAATAAAGTTTTGAGAAACAGCATATAAAGCTTTTTCCGCCTGTTCAAGAAGTTGATCAATCTCCGAACTCTCATCAAAACTCAAATAAGATTCTCCTCCAACTTTTTCAATATTTTTATTATCTCGAAGCGCACTTGCCAAAGTCAACAAGTCTATAGGTTTTCTTTTATTGAAAAGATCTTCAATAGTTTGATAAATAATCGCGTTATTTTCAAAATAAAAATCATCACCGTGTAAAATATCCCCAATTTTAATAAACGCGTCTTTGTCGAGTAAAAGCGAACCTAAAACCGATTTTTCCGCCGAAATATCATGAGGCGGAACCTTTAAAGATTTAGGATCATTCATTAAATTATATAAAAAAATTATTTAGGAATTTTAATATATAACAAACTCCAAAATTTTGACAATAAAATAAAACTCGCAATGGATCATATGATTTTTTCTTTAAAATAAATGATCACAATACGTAATCCGTCATTCGTAAAAAATATTATAAAATTTACAATTTACGAATTACGGATTACGTATTACGAATTACGATCATTCATCCCTTCCTCTCCAACTCATCATAAGCATTATACCCCTCTCTCACAATATTCTGCCAATCCCATGAAAATTTATGATTCTCAATGGCGCGAATTAAAGCCTCAAAAATTTCCCATTTATTAAAATTTTTAAACATAAAACAATTGCCGGTTTCCTTTACCGGATTGTAATCAATCAAAATATCCGAATAATTTTTGAAATTATAAAAAACAGGAACGCTCGCGTTTAAAAAAGCGGATTTAACGGAATTTAAAATATGTTTGTCGTCCGATAAAAATAAAGAAAAATCGCTATATTTTAAAGCTTGTTCCTTTAAATTATCTTCATACACATTTAAATTCGGCAAATGTTTTTTTAAATCTTTATGAAAAAAAGGATTAACAATAATATCAATGTTCAAATGCTTTAAAGCTTTCAAAAAATCCTCCAATTCATTTGCGAAATCATAATTGAAATACTGAAGATCAATATTTAAAACCGGCCTATTGTTCTTTTTAACATGAAACAACTTCTGAAATTCCGCTATCTGCTCTTTCTTCGAACTGGCTGTTTTTAAAAGCATAAATTTATTTTTATTTTTGTATCTCAAAATAATATCATATTTCAATGCCTAAAACTAGCAAAGATAACTTAAAAATATAAATTATGCTTTGACAAAAATTTAAACTATTTAGCGACTACATTGTCTATTAATCTCACATTTCCAATTTTCATTGCTCCTAAAACAATATATGTTCTGTTCTCCTTATATTTTCGAATATTTTTCAAATTTTTAGCATCGCGAATTTCTAAATATTCTAATTTGATATTTTTAAATTTCAAAAAATTATTCCTGTATTTTAATAAAATTTCCTCTCTTCTCCTGACTCCGTATGCAGGGGAAGAATCTTTGGAATCAAACGTATATTCAATATTATTTTTAATTCCACATAAACTATTGTACAAAATTAAAGCTTTTTTACGATCAAATTTATTTAAATAAACATTCCGTGAACTTTTGGCAAGCCCGGCCTTTTCCCTTACAATCGAACACATAACCGATTTAATGGATAAATTTAATTCTTTTTTAATAATTTCAATAATTTTAAATTGCTGAAAATCTTTTTGCCCGAAATAAGCTCGATCAGGTTTAATTAAAAGAAAAAATTTACTCACAATTTCAAAAACCCCTTCAAAATGCCCCGGCCTTTTCGCACCGCATAAAATTTTATTTAATCTTAAAAATTCTTTTGAAGGATTTTTTAAATAAATTATATCCTTATACTTTTTAAATAATTTCAAATTGGGATTTGAAATCTCTTCTCTTAAGGGCAAAAAGACCACATCCACCTTATCTTTCTCTAATATTTTTATATCCCTTTCAAGATCTCTCGGATACTTATCAAGATCCTCCCCCACCCCAAATTGTGAAGGGTTCACATAAATACTCACAATGGTAATATCATTTTCTTTCTTGGATTTATTCACCAAACTCGAATGCCCCTCGTGCAAAAAACCCATAGTCGGCACAAATCCAATAGTCTTGCCTTTTTTACGACATACTTTTAAAAACTCCTGCAACTCACTGATTTTTTCAATTATTTTCATGAGTGTAATGTAAATCATTTAATAATACTTTAAAAGTAAGTAAAATAAAATTATCAATTACTATATCTCCCCTACCATGCCTAAAAAACTCATCCTGATCGACGGAAACGCTTTCATGCACCGCGCCTACCACGCCTTGCCCAAAACTTTAACTCTCCCTGACGGTACATTGGTCAATGCGTTATATGGATTTTCTTCATTTTTAATCCACATGATGGAAATCGAAAAACCTGATTATATAGCCATAACATTTGACCATAAAGCTCCGACTTTTCGCCATCTGGAATTTGTTTCCTACAAAGCCACTCGCCAAAAAGCACCGGATGATTTTTATTCTCAAATTCCTTTAATTCGCGATAGCTTAACAGCTTTAAACGTACAACAATTTTCTCTGCCCGGTTATGAATCCGATGATTTGATTGGTTCCATTCATGAAAAATTCAAAAGCTATGAAGATTTAAAATTTGTAATATACACGGGCGACCACGATTTAATGCAGTTAATAGATAAAAATACAGAAATAGCCATGCCAATAAGCGGGTTTAAAAAAATAAATTACATTGACGAAGCAAAATTTCAAGAAAAATATGGCTTTCCGGCTACAAAAATTATTGATTACAAAGCCTTACGCGGAGATTCCAGCGATAATATTCCCGGAGTAAAAGGCATTGGCGAGAAAACCGCGGTAAAATTACTTCAAAAATTTCCAAATCTTGAAGAAATCTATCTGAATATTAATGAAGTTGAACCGAAAATTTCCGACAAATTAAAGCAGTCCAAAGAAAATGCTTATTTAAGTAAAAAATTAGCCACGCTTTGCCTCGATATAAATTTAAATATTGACCTTGAAGACTTAAAAATTTCCCAAATTAATACAGAAAACTTAATCAAATTTTTTGAAAAATTCCAATTTAAAAGCTTAATCGCTCGAATAAAAAGAATTTCCCACTACCTTTCTCAAAAAATCGACGAAAAGCAAACATCAATGTTTTAAAAATTTTTTACAAAATTTTCTGTTTACAAAATGATTTTAAATGTTAATATAAATTTCTCTGATTTAAAATCATACTCATCTGCTTTAAAGAATTTCTGTGCAAAAAAAATGTACAACAAAAAGCTGAAAAAAGCCCGAAAACCAATTTTTAAAACGAGTTTATAAAACAAAAAGAACAAGAATCAACGAGGTAAAATATTGGCTCATGTCAAGCAAAAAAAATGAACAAGAAAATAGTTCAAGGCGGTGAAAACTTAAAAATAATGTATAAAATAATTGTCAAACCTCGGTATTTATAATATATTTCTAAAGAAATACATATCACCAAGCTAAAAATTAAAATTTATGAAACCACGCATAATTGCAAGTTTAGATATAGGTAGTTCTAAAATTAGAACAGTGATCGGCAATATTGAAGAAAAAAACGGGCTGCCAAATATTATTGGAGTAGGAGTGGCGGATTCCACCGGATTGCGTAAAGGTGCAGTTATTGACGTGGAAGAAACCATTAATTCCATTTCTTCATCATTGGAAGATGCTGAAAGAATGGCCGGCGAACCAATTAATCATGTGTTTTTGGGAATTGGCGGCAATCATATAATGTCTTTTGACAGCAAAGGAGTAATAGCTGTTGCCAATACAAGCAATGAAATATCTGAAGATGACGTGGATCGAGTTTTAGAAGCTGCTCAGGCGGTTTCCATCCCCAGCAACAGAAGAATTTTAAGAATTATACCTAAAGCATTTACGGTGGATGAGCAAAGAGGAATCAAATATCCGGTTGGCATGACCGGAATTCGTTTGGAAGTAGAAGCGCATATTGTAACAGGATTAATTCCTGCGGTTAAAAATATTGAAAAATGCGTTCATCAAGCGGGAGTTGATATTGACGACATTATTCCGACTTCATTGGCTGCGGCGGAATCGATTTTAAGTAAAAGACAGAAAGAATTAGGTGTTGTGGTTGTGGATATCGGTTGCGGAGGTACATCAGTCTGCGTATTTGAAGAAGGAACGACACTTCATACTGCGTTAATTCCTGTAGGTGGAGAAAATGTTACAAATGATATCGCGATTGGATTGAAAAGTTCCATAGATGCCGCGGAAAAGGTAAAAATAGAATACGGAACATGTATCCCTGAAGATGTAAATGATAGAGAAACTATAGATTTATCCCTATTAAGCAAAATAGATTCACAGACAGTTGCGAAAAAGCACATGGTGGAAATAATCAGAGCCCGCTATCAGGAAATTTTTCAGTTGGTAAAAGATGAATTGGCAAAAATTCACAGAGACGGCATGCTTCCCGCCGGAGTAATTTTAACAGGCGCAGCTTCCAAAATGCCCGGCACTATAGATCTTGCCAGAGAAACTCTAAATTTGCCTGTCCAAATAGGCTTCCCGCAAAATTTTGACGGAGTGGTTGATAAAATAGATGATCCGGCGTATGCTACCGCAATCGGGTTATTAATCTGGGGTTCAAGATTTGAAGGCAAAAATTACGGTTTTGACCTAAAAAGCATCAGTGTCTCAAAAATGGTCACAAACCTGAAAAACTGGACCCGCAGCCTCTTCCCCTAAATCCCCCATTGCGAATTACGATTTACGAATTACGGATTACAAATGTTGACAACCAAATCTCTTAACTATATATTCAAAACCCAAAAACACACATTTAACATTTATATTTTAGGCCTCCTTAATTTATAACATTATGAATACAAACCAATTTTTTCAAGGAAAAAAAGATCCAAAAGAACCATTAAAGAATTTTTTTTCCGCTAACATGACGAAAAAGTCATTGGAAATCACACCTGACATTACACCGGTAGCTCAAATTAAGGTTATAGGAGTCGGAGGCGGCGGAGGCAATGCAATCAACCGGATGATTAAATCCAATTTGAGAGGAGTTGAATTTATAGCCGTAAACACAGACGCTCAAGCGCTTTACCATTCTGAAGCAGCAACAAAAATCAACATTGGAAGAGCAACAACAAAAGGACTTGGGGCAGGAAGCAATCCTGATACCGGAAAACAAGCTGCTGAAGAAAATTCAGAAGAAATAAAGAATGTTTTGGAAGGCGCAGACATGATATTTATCACCTGTGGCATGGGTGGCGGTACAGGCACCGGTGGCGCGCCTGTTATTGCTGAACTGGCGAAAAACATGGGAATCTTAACAGTTGGCGTAGTTACCAAACCATTTGCTTTTGAAGGTGCGCGCAGAATGAAACACGCAGAAGAAGGATTAGAGAATTTAAAGAACAAAGTCGATACAATGATCGTTATTCCAAACGATAAAATCCTAAGCATAATCGATAAAAAAACACCACTGACAGACGCATTCACCGTTGTTGACGATGTCCTAAAACAAGGCGTTCAAGGTATCGCCGACTTAATCACAATCCACGGAATGATTAACGTAGACTTCGCGGATGTCCGTGCGATTATGGAAAACGCAGGTTCCGCTTTAATGGGTATCGGTTACGGAACAGGCGAAAACAGAGCTGTAGAAGCAGCAAAAGCCGCTATCGAAAGTCCATTGTTAGAATTAGATATCGTTGGCGCGAGAGGAATCCTCTTCAATATCACAGGCGGTACAGATTTAAGTATGTTTGAAGTTGATGAAGCAGCCAGAATTATCACAGAAGCATCGGATCCGGAAGCCAATATCATCTTTGGCGCGGTAATTAACGATTCATACACCGGAGAAATTAAAATCACAGTAATCGCCGCGGGCTTTGATGAAATGAAAAAAGGATTAGGCTCTTCTTACAGAGACCACCAGCCCGTAGTCCGTCCCTTAGCTTCCGATAAAAAATCCGAAGATCTCTACAAACCAACATTACAGGACAATAAAAATATCTTATTTCCAAAAGATAAATTATCCACAGAAAACGAACTGGATATCCCCGCATTCATTAGAAAAAAAGTGCAGAAATAAATAAAAAACATTTTTTTAAATTTTAGTCTAAACTAAATAATTTTTTTAAACGTTGCGTAAATAACTCAAAATAAGTTTCTGTATCTTTTGAGCCTAATCCATATAGCTGATAATCTTCATGCAATGGAGTTGGAGTTTTCATATCTATTTTATGCACAAGTCCTTTTGTTTCCATCAAAAGCAGAATTTCTCTCATTTTTTCAATATTGATATATAGATTGCAAGCTAAACCGGATGTGGAATTAGCTCCACACTCTCTCAAATTTTTAATAACACCATCAATAAATTTTTCATCGGTTCTTTTATCAAGTCCATCATCGCCAAATTCATCACAGCGGAAATCATCAGTCTGTCTACGTGAATAGTTCATAAAAATTTAAGGTTAATAATAAATCTAAAAAAATTATACTTAACTAAACCTTTAAATCAATTTTTTTCTCTTTTATAAAACCTAAAACCTCTTCCCCGTTACTATCACCACCGCTTTTTTAAACTTCTTCTTCTCCCGAACTGCCCTTAAATATCCCGCGAAAGCCTTTATACTCTCCTCCCCGATCTTAATTTTACTTTTCCGTAAAATTTTCCTCGCGTTTTCATATTCCTCATTTTCAATATACCACCCAAAACCTTTTGTTTTCTTCACGCAATTAATCATTTTCTTTGCCCTAAGCTCAATATTAGGATTCCCTTCTTTAAAATTCTTTTTCCCTTTATCAAAATAAAGCGCTGAAGAAGAAACTTTTCCACTTTGCACAACATGAATCTGTGGCAAACTCTTAATTAATTTTAATTTTTTTAAATTCGAAAAAGCCTCAAATAATCCGATCAAAGAACTTCCGCTGGAAGCATACAAGAAAATCGCATATTTCGAAGATAAATTTGGCATTTGTTCGTAAATTTCAAATCCCAAAGATTTCATCCCATAAACCGAATTAATATCCCTCGACGGCCGCAAATCCCACGCCGAAGTTTCATTTAAAAATCTTTTCAATTCTTCGCCGGACTTTTCACTAATTCTTAAATCTATTTTTGCTTTTTTAAGCATAGATAATTTTCCCTTATTAATTTTTGGCGACACAAAAACCGTTAAATCAATTTTTGCCTTTTTCGAGTATGCCGCCACGCAAATTCCGGCATTGCCCGTAGTTGAAATCGCCGCTCTTTTAATATCTCTATAATAAAGATAACTGATTTGATAACCCAAACTTCGAGTTTTATGCGAACCCAATTTATTTTTATCTTCCCTTTTAAAATAAAGATTCTCCTGAAAATTTTCCAAAGGCGAAAAATCCTTATCAATCTGTAAAAAACATCTCTCCGGAATCTTTTTCTTATTTAAAAGCTTATGATATCTCCACAGATTTTTATATTTTTCATCAATATATTTTTTCCAAATTAACTGCTTATTTGCCCTGATTACCATTTTCTTAATCCCACCTTTTGCTCTTAAAAATAAAGTATGAAAATTTTCACCGGCCGGCGAAATTAAAACTTTTGTTTTTTTAAGAGCATTTTCCAAAATTTCCAAAATTACTTCTTCCAAAGTTTCTTTTTTAATCCCTCTAGTTTTAACCTTCCCTCTCACATTCCCGGGAAGAATATAAAATTTAATTTTATTCTCTTTTAAATAATCACTTAAAATCCGATAATCAGTATTTTTATGATTACCCCCCAAAATTAAAATCACATTGTCTTTTTTAAAAGCTTCCAAGCCTTTAATTGTCGATTCAGGAGTCGTGGAAGAAACATCATCATAAAATTCAATTCCTTTGACTTTTTTTACCAATTCCAGCCTCTTGGAAACAGTTTTAAATTCCTTCCAGTATTTCGAAAATTCAATTTTTTTATAATCTTTATTCCCATTTAAAAAATAAGCAATTATCGTAGCCACGGCTGCTAACAAATTTTCTTTATTATGATCCCCTTTTAATTGAAAATCCCGCAAATCTCCCAAAAAACAGTTATCAAAATAAACATTATTATCTTCAAAATAAACTCCATTTTTCAATTTTTCTTTTAAACTAAAATAGATCACCTTTGTTTCCAATTTAGAGCCAATTTCTCGTGTAAATTCATTATCATAATTCAAAACCGCATATTTCGTATTTTTACCAATAATTTTAGCCTTAGTTTGCGCATAATCTTTAAAATCATTATGCTCATCCAAATGATTCTCCGTAATATTTGTAATTACAGAAATAATTGGAGTTTTCGGAAAATCGAATTTCAATTGTCTATTGCTCATTTCCAAAACCAAAATCGAATCTTTTTTGAAAGTTTGAACATCCTCCAAAATCTGCTTATTTGCCCTGTCATTACCTACCAAATTGACGGTAAGCTTCGGAAAAATTTCACTTAAAATAAATTTTATTAAATTTGAAGTCGTTGTTTTCCCATTGGAACCTGTAACTCCAATACTAAAACCCTGATTAAATTCCAAATAAAGCTGAGACATGGAAAAAACCGGAATCCCCTTTCTCTTCGCTTCAAAAACTTTTTTATTAAACTCAAACCTATGCCAAGATTGCGGCGCGAAAATCAAATCCGCCTGAAAAATATTTTCTAAATAATTATCTTTAAAATAAAACGTCTTAGCTGAAATCTCTATCTTTTTCCACAACTCATTTCTTTCTCTTTTCTTTAAACCTTTATGAAAAATCTCAAAACTCTTTTTAAAATCTTGCTCCTCGCAAAAATCATGAGCAATTACATTCTTTACTCCCATTTTATTCAAAAAAGCCAAAATCGCCGCTCCTTCCTGCCCCGAAGCTCCCAAAACATGAATGGATTTGGACTTTTTAATTAAATTTTTAAGCAAAGTAAAAGAAAGTTAATTTTCTAAATGCAGTATATCATTAATTGTCTCTTATTTTTAACAAAAATAGTATAAGCCAAAAATTAACCGCTCACTAAAGGTAAAGTGTCATACCGCTCTGCTTATAAGTTTTTTATGGTTTTAAAAAAGCTTGACTTTTATATGGTTATGAATATATACTCATAACAGTTTTATAATTAATTTTATCTTATGCCAAACTTTGACAAAACAGGACCAATCGGACAAGGCCCGAAAACAGGCCGACAATTGGGAAGTTGCAACGAAAACCGGACATCGAATGTTAATGGAAGATGTATGAGAATGGGTAGAAAAAATTCTCAATTAACTCTTGAAGAAGAGGAAAAATTCCTGAAAAATAGACTTGAAGAAATTCGCGGATTAAAAGAAGATTCTAATACTTAAATTAAATGCCTCGTCCAAGATTACACAGAAAGTTGGTTTGTGATCCGAAAGTAACGTTTTATAAACCTCAAGGAATACCATTAAAGACATTGGAAATAGTTGAATTAACCCATGAAGAATGGGAAGCTTTAAGATTAAAACATTCCGAAAGTTTAGATCAAATACAATCAGCGAAGAAAATGAATACCTCTCAAAGCACCATTCAAAGAATACTGTCTTCAGCACAAAAAAAAGTAGGACAAGCCATAGTTAAAGGTTATGCTATTAAAATAATTAAATAATATAAATTTTACTTATACGCCCCTTTCACCAACACAGCTTCATGGTAAATATTTCCAATCAGGGAATTTTCCTCTGAAATAGCTTTTTCATACC
The DNA here is from genome assembly GCA_000989565.1 of Candidatus Peregrinibacteria bacterium GW2011_GWA2_33_10. Taxonomy (GTDB): domain Bacteria; phylum Patescibacteriota; class Gracilibacteria; order UBA1369; family GWC2-33-13; genus GWC2-33-13. Next base: position 23,772 of record LBOO01000027.1, read on the forward strand.
ATAATTTCATATTTTTTAAGTTTCCGCTAATTTTTTCTGCCAATTTGGAATCTTGTTTTTATTTATATTTAAAACTTTATTTTTTGAGTCTCCATCACACCAAACCGTACCTCTCATATCTACAAGTTTGTGGACTTCTTTATCATTTATAGCTTGATTTAAATCCACTTTATACATAAATACAAATTCCTCATTTTCATAACTAACTTTAGTTTCAAAATTAGCAATAGTTAGCTTATTTCCATCTTTTTGAATTTCTTCTGCAATTTTACTGATAAATTTACTGTAAGCCAAAGAGTGCGACTTATTTAAATCCTTCCCTCTCACTTGAAGAATACGTTTATTCCCCTCAATAATAAACTCCGCATTTTCACCTGAATTTTCCTGAGTTCCGGCTAATAATTCCTGAATCCCAAAAGAAAACTCCTTACATGAACCCTCAATTTCAACATTGGAGGTTAAAATAGATAATGGTAATATTGCTAAAGTACTAAGTATCCTATTTGGGTATTTTAAAGACATAAACACTCATCTTTACTAATTGCAGAGTGCAGTTTAACAATAAAACCGTAATTTTGCAACCAGTCATGTCGTAATTACTCACTGAGATAATATGTCATCCCGAACGAAGAGAGGGATCTTTGGAATAAAAGTTATATTCAATATTCTTTTTATTCCAAAGATTCCTCCCCCGCAA
>LBOO01000028.1 GCA_000989565.1 Candidatus Peregrinibacteria bacterium GW2011_GWA2_33_10
ACCTCACGGCAGTCTGGACTATAAGACTCCTCTCGAGGTATATTCTCAATACTGGAACAATTCTACCAAACTGCACAAAGAGATGTGGACTCATACAATACAAAACCAACTCTTTACATTTATAAAATATTACATATAATACACTCTCAATTTGTCTTTTAAACAAGTAATTATGTCAACAAGAGAACACATGGAAGGATTTAAATTTGGAGATAATGCCTCTGAATTTTCCGAAGAACTTTTTGAAGAAGCGCAACCCGACCCAGATCTGGAGGGGATATACAAGAGTGAATTTAAAAATCTTGGAATTCTTAAGTCGCCATCAAAAGACGAGTGGAGAAATCGCTTGTCGGTTAACAAAAGTGGACCTCAAGATTCGGAAGTCAGAAAAAGTTTGATAGAAGATTTTTTAAAAAAAAGAAAATCCGGAGAAATAAAAGAAGATAATGAGAGATCTGAAGTTCATAATAATTTAATTCCTATAGAAGTCATCCCTGAAACTGTCCAAGAGAGAATGAATTGGCTTATGGAAATCATTGGAAGCTCAGAGAAATCTGCTTTATATATAACTGAAGTAGAAAATGTAAATGGAAAAATTCCCTATTATTTTTGCGTTTATTTTGAAAAACTTAAAATATTGGTAATTTTTAATCAAGGAAATAAAAGATCAAACTATGTCATTCGCAATTGCCAAAACATTAATGAATTTAAAAAGATAGGACCTGACCTTTTTCATGCGAATAGTTTAAGGTTTAGAATATTGGACCTAAGAACACAGCTAAAAGCAACATGGCAAGATAAAGTTGCAAGATTTATAGGAGCTGAAATCAAAGAACCACCTGCAGTGTCCACAAAATCCAAAAGCCCTTTAGCGGAAGAGAATATTGATGAAAGAAGAGAACCCAATGAAACGCTAAAGAAAAACACGTCCAGATTATCAGATCTTAAAGAATTAATCGAAGGAATTAGTTTGCAAAGAAAAATCAATTTAGCCGGAACAAATGATGATAGAAATAGAGTTTTTGAAGATTTGGATTTTCTTATTAACAGGGGATATACTCAACGTGAAATTGCCACCGTACTAGGTACATCAATAGATCCTGGCGGGGGAGTAAGAACTATCCAAGATGCAGTAAATTTAATGTTTCCATAATTTTAGTTTACATTCGAAATTCCCACACTGATTATCTTCGCGGCCTCTCCCCTCGTTAAAAAATTATCCGGTTTAAAAGTATTGTCGGAATAACCTTCAATAATCTTAATTTGCGAATTAAAAGCCGTAAAAAGATAAGGATAATACCATAAATTTTCAGAAGTATCCGTAAAATTCGGTTTATTATTTGAAGAAGAACTAATTTTAAAAGCTTTTACCACCATTTTTACAGCTTCCTGTCTGCGAACATTATCTAAAGGTTTGAATTCATTGGTCAAATTGCCGTTAATATCTCTGTATCCTTCCACAATTTCTTGAGTTTTGGCTGTTTCAATATAAGGGAAATACCAATCAATATTACTGATATCCAAAAAACTGCCGGCATCTTTAAAAGTAGGGGAGAGATTTAAAGCTTTTACTAACATTTTCGTGAATTCCGCCCTTGAAATCATTTGATCCGGTTTGAAAAGCCTTTTAGAATATCCTTCCACAATTCCCATTTTTCTCAAATCTTCAATGTAAGCTGCCGCAAAATGATCTTTAATATCAGTAAAAAAATATTCACCATCTTTTTTGATGCTGCAAATCCCTATATTTTCATTCTCATAATTACAAACCTCATTTTTATTTTCGCATAATAAATTAAATTCCCCGCCACATATTTTCCCGCTTCCCGCCGCGTTCGAAAGTTCGAATTCCTTAAGTTTATTTTTAATATTATTATTGATTTTTCCTTCCATCATAAATTTAAAAACATTCAAAACGGAATTTTCTTTAAAAGCAGCAAAAATATTAGGTTCCAAATTTAAAGTGAAAGTATGTTTCTCTTTCGCTTTCAAACTTAAAATTGAAGTCTTTTCATCAATCTTCTGACAAATTTGTGTACTTTCTTTTAAATTTAAATCTGCAATTTTTTTCAAATAAAAACTGGATTTTTCATACAAAGCAAAAGAAAAACAATCATCAGTGTTTAAATCAATTTTCAAGTCCTTATCAGTAAGATTCTCAATGCTAACATAAAAAACAATAGATTCACCCAAAATTTGCGGAATCTTTTCCAAATTAATATCAAAGCCTATTTTATCACTATAAAAAATCTGGCTCGAAAAAACACAATTTCCCTGATCGTCCACACTATATCCACTATCGCATTCATAAACTGAGATTTTTTCATTATTCGAATTTATTTTTTGAGCTGTGTTTAAAGTAGTTATAACCTCATAATCTCCTTGTTTTAAACCCTCAAAATCAAAATCAATAATTTTGTCATAACCCTCAAGTTCATTTGAAGTGAAAATCTTGTTTTCTCCAATCGCGACATCCATGACTTTAATCCTTTTTGACTTCAAAAAACCTTTATCAATATTAATATAATCCGAATAACAAATTTGCGGTGAAATACTCGCGCTTGCGGCTTCATTATTTGCTCCATCATTAATCTGCAGATTCATGCAATCCCCGACAAAATATAATTTCAAATCTTTTTCATTATTGTTTTTTAAAACCAAATCAAAATCTTTAATACCTTTTTCCTGATTGGAAAAAATTTGATTCTCCAAATTCAGATAAAGTTCCAAATTTGAAGCATCAGAAAAAGGGCAATTCTCCAAATAATCCTTAAGTCCCAAACATTCTTTTTCAATATCCACAACATAAAAACTTTTTTCTTTAACTAAAGAACCAATATTAGCTTTCAAAGTATATTTCCCGGGAGTTAAAGAATTCAGGCTAATATTCTTATGCAAAAAATATTCATGATAAGGATTCAGATCCCACTCACGCAAATTATCCGATATCTTCCTGCAATTAACATGTTCATCAATAGTTTCCCGCTTAACGATTTCCTTGTTACTGTCTAAAATAAAAATTTCCGCGCAATTTGTACTTTTAATAATATTTTTTTGATTCACAGGATTTAAAATTGAAATCTGCGCCTGCATTTCCTCCAAATTATCATAAAACCAATCATCCGCTTTAACCTGAAAATCATTTGATTTTTCCAAAACCAAATCAACGGAAACATCATTTGAACTATCTTCCGCATTAACATAAAAAAGATTAAACAGAAAAAATATTATCAAACCAATAGAAATATCCCTTCCTGAAAATTTAAACATAACTGAAATTTAAAAAATCAGTCAAATCGTATCATTAAACATTTATATCTGCAATTTAATAATTAGGGATCAGGAATCAGCGATCAGCGATCAGGAACAAGATACAATATTCCTGATCGCTGATTCCTGATCCCTACCTAATAATGATACTTCCTCCCCTTCATAATCATCAAACCCCGATAAATCTGCTCCAACAAAATCACCCTAATCATCTCGTGAGTAAATGTCATTTCCGAACAAGAAAGAAGAAAATTCGCTCTTTTCTTAACATTTTCACTTAAACCAAAAGCTCCGCCAATAACAAAAATAATTTCACCAAAACCTCCCTCAATTTTATTTCTCAAAAATTCGGAAAATTTGATTGAATTTAAATTTTTTCCGTTTTCATCCAGAACAATAACAAAATCATTTTCATTAATCTGCTTCAATAATTTTTCTCCCTCTTCATTTTTAATTTTTTCTCTCTCATTAACATCGGATTTTTTAATATTAATAACCGATAAATCAACAAAAGGGCTTATCAGTTTTGAATAATAATCAATCAAACTTTGAAATTCCCTTGTTTTTGTTTTATCAACCTGAATAATTTTAATTTTCAAATTAACTATTTAAAATTTACCGATTTACCCCTAAAATAAACCCGCGACAAATTAAAATCAACAAAAGTTTTATTCAAAAATTAACAAACTTCAATGAACTTGAACAAATCCACACCTATTACTCTTACCATTGAAAAACTCGCCTTCCCCGGAAAATCCATCGCTTATTTAACACACAATGAAAACAAAATGGTAGTGTTTTTAGACGAAGGATTGCCCGGTGATCAGATAGAAGCGCAAATTTCAAAAATCAAAAAAAATTATCTCGAAGCAAAAGTAACAAAATATTTAAAAAATTCACCTGAAAAAATCACACCCAAATGCATTCATTTTGAAAAGTGCGGCGGATGTATTTGGCAAAATCTAATTTACGAAAATCAGCTGAAATACAAAAATGAATTTGTCGCTGAAACTCTAAAACATTTGGGAAATCAGGAAAATTATGAATTAAAAAAAATTATCCCCTGCGATAACCAATTTTATTATCGCAACAAAATGGAATTCAGTTTCGGTTATGATCAAGAAAATAAATTTTCTATCGGCTTGCATCAAAAGCACAGGAAATATGACATTTTAAATATTGAGAATTGCCTTTTGGAATCAGAAGAATCAAATATAATTAGAAATGAAATTTCAACTTTTTGCCAAGAAAAAAATTTAATCCCATATAATTTTAAAGAAAATTCCGGTTTATTGCGATCTTTATTTATTAGAGAAGGAAAAAACACCAAAGAAATATTGGTAAATTTTGCTATTTCTCATGAAAATTTTGAATTTGAAGAAGCACTTATCAAATTAATTGAAAAAATAAATCAAAAATTAAAGGAAAAACAAGTAACATCGCTTTATTTAACAAAAATTTCCGTCCAAAAAGGTAGAAGAACTACTATTGAGGAAAAATTACTATTCGGAAACAAAATTTTGCCGGAAGAAATGGGTGTATTGGACAAAAAATTAAAATTCGCGATCCATCCTCAAAGTTTCTTCCAGCCAAACACTATCCAAGCCCAAAAACTGTATGCTGAAATTATAAAATCACTGGAACTGAAAGGCAGTGAGATAGTTTACGATCTATTTTGCGGAACTGGCACCATTTCACTATTTACAGCGTTATTCACGAAAAAAGTCTACGGAATAGAATTAAGTGAGGATGCCATTCACGATGCAATTGAAAATGCCAAGTTAAATCAAATTAAAAATATAGAATTCATTTGTGGTGATTGCACAAAAGAAATAAAAAATTTAACCGAAAAACCCGATGCCATCATTATCGATCCGCCAAGAAGCGGATTAAATGAAAAATTAATCGAAAAAATTATAGCTTATAATTCTCCAAAAATTTTATATGTATCATGCAACCCCGCCACTCAAGCGCGCGATTTAAAAATATTCACCGAAAAAAAATACAAACTCAAATTCGCCCAGCCTATTGATATGTTTCCAAATACTTATCACATTGAAAATATTGCATATTTGGAAAAAAAATAACAATTTTTTAGTCCTTCTCAACGGGATAATAATGGATTACCCAATTTGTCTGTGAATAAATTAATATTAAAAAATTTTCAATTTACGGATTACGAATTACGGGTTACGGATTACGAAATAATCATTTCTTCAAATATCAAAACTTGTGCTTAAACTTTTTTAAATCAATCCTTTTCTCACTCGAAAACGTAACCCCCTCCGAAATCAATCTCTTCTTTTGCTCCATACACCCTCCAAATGCAAACCCATCCGCTACTTCCCCGCGATTATTCACCACCCTATGACACGGAACATTCTTCGGATCCTTATTAGCATGCAAAGCAAATCCCACCACCCTCGCGCCCCTCATCTCCCCCAATACCCTAGCCACATCGCCATAAGTAACAACTTTCCCCCTCGGAATCCTTTTCACAACATAATAAACATCAACAAATTTCATAAAAATTACCAATTACTTATTACAGGTTACAGGTTACAGGTTACGCGTTACTCTCCACAAACCTCCTCGCCTCCTCCACCGTCCTCACCCTCCCCTGCAACTGTTCATGCCTCAACTTCTCCAAAATCTCCCCAACTTTCTCACTAGGTTTTAAATTCAAAATTTTCATCACATCCTCACCTGTCAAAAGCCTTTTCGGCTCTTTCGGAACCGCTTTAATATCTTTTTCATATAAATTTTTCAATTTTTCAAACAAACCATCGTCAAGCGGCCTCGAACCTTTAATGTCAGCCTTGAAGACCTCCATTAAATCTTTAAAATCTTTCTTCAAAAACCAATGCAATCTCCTCCCGCGATTCATTTGAAAAAAATGCCCGATCATCATGTGATGTTTAATAAGCCAAATAATCTTATCCATTTCTTTTCTCGAAAATTTTAAACGCTTCATTATATTCAAAGCGATTTCCGCTCCAGCCTCGACATGCCCGTCAAAACGAATCCTTTTCGGACCGATTTTAAAGGTTTTTGTTTTCCCAATATCATGAAATAGCATCGCGTATCTAGTTTCCAAATCACTGCTTTTCGGCAAGGCCTCCAAACACATCATAGTATGAGTCCAAACATCCCCCTCTTCATGATACATCATTGGCTGCGGCACACCTTTCATCTCTTCCACTTCAGGCAAAATATATTTCAAAATTCCCGTATCCTGCATATCTTCAAAAGCCGCCCCAATATTCTCGCACATCATAATCCTATCAAATTCCTGCTTCATCCTCTCGCCGGAAACCTTATTTGATAATTCCGCGTGCTTTTTCAAAGCCTTATAAGTATCAGGATGATAGCCAAAATTCAAACAATTTTTAAAACGAATAGCCCGAATAATCCTCAAATGATCCTCTAAAATTCTCTCATGAGGCACACCAATAAATCTAATTAATCGAGCCTTAATATCTTTCACCCCATCCACAAAATCCAAAATTTTCCGGTCCACAGGATCCAAAAAAATCCCATTCACGGTAAAATCCCGTCTCTTGGCATCCTCCTGCGCATTGGTATAATGCACTTTCGAAGGACGTCTTCCATCTTCATAATCGCTTTCATTTCGAAAAGTAGCGATTTCATAAGTAAAACCGCTTTCAATAGCCAAAATAACCCCAAACTGCTTGCCCACGGGAACGGTTTTCTCTAAAATTTTCTCAATTTCATCAGGCTTAGCATTCGTTACAATATCAACATCTTTGGCAATTTCCTTTTTTCCCATAATCAAATCCCGAACATAACCTCCCGCGAAATAAGCCTCAAAACCGGCATCTCTCAACTTTTTCACAATTTTTAAAGCAGTTTTTTGCATGAAAAAATGATAAAACTAAAATATATTTTACCATTTTTTTTAAAAAAGTTCACGTGAATTGAGTATCGCGAGCGAGGAAAATTTGAGATTTTATCAACGAATTAGTTGACTTTTACAATTCCGAACAAAGAGAGAAATATTTGGAATCAAAATTATATTCAATATCATTTTTATTCCTCAGAAAAAAATTAAAAGTTAAATTTCCTCACCATCACCATCTTTATCATTTCTTTTACGATGCTTATTAAAATCAACAATTTTATTTTCTTCACCATCAGCTCTAATTGGTTCCGGAATAGAAGTCCTGACTATTTTACTATCTAACTCTTCATTCTTTTCTCTTAAACTATCTGCTAATGAAATATCATACAAATCTATTGTATCAATAATCATTTTTCTAGTTAAATCATCAAGTACTAGCCTTTTGTCGTTAAATAATTCAACTAAAATCTCAAGAGTTCTTCGTAAATTAAACGGATCATCCATTAACTCATTATTGTCGAGCTTACCAATCATTACCTGTAATTCCGTTTCATTCATTGTAGCGTTCTTAATTTTTAAAAATCTATCTAACCTCTCTAAAATTTGCTGATAAGTCAAAGTATATATAGTTTCATCAGACATTGAACTTACAAGATCAAATAAATAAGCTTCTTCTTCAGGTAATTGAGAATATATTTGTGGCTGTAGCACCTTCGCTCTTTCAAAATCAATCTTTTGTAAAGCAAAAAATAAATCTGACTTGTACTGAAGAAATACTTTTGGATCCTTTAATAATTCTTCGAGCATCCCTGCTAATTGTTCTATTTCTTCAGGTTTTAATTTATTCTCCTGATTTAAAATTTCGTTCAAAATTGTGATGAAATTAGTAAAATCAATTTCTCGACTATTAAATATTTTTACAAAATATTCCCCAATATTTTCTGTTTCAGCTAAACAGGTCGAAAAATTGACTTTTTTTGAACTCTTAAGAAATTCTCCAATTATTTGTGCTGAAAATCCAGATTCTTCCTGTCCGATAGTCGCAAAAATCAAAATATCCTCTATCATCCGCGAATAATCATTATTATATTTTTTTGCTATTTCGGCTGGATCAATTTCTTGTGCTTCAAAAATCTCTGCAATAATATTTTCTTTTACTGAGATTTTCGCAATACCATGTCGAGTTAACATACTACCTAAGATCTCTTCATGAACACTTATAATGGCTTGTAAATCATCATCTGCAACATCTTCTCCCTCTCTCATTTCCCCTAATAACTTTTTCAAACGAATATTCAACTCCAAAACTGTTTCATCCAATCTATTAGTTCCCTTAACCTCAAAAATATCTCCCTGATGACCAAATTTTCTGTCAAGAGTTTTTGTGTCAGTATCTTCTGATAAATCCAAAATATGTAATAGATCTTTTATATCTTTTTCCATAACTTGTTAAGTAGTTAGTTTATGAGAAATCTAATTTAATAACTTTTTAATTATTTGTCAAGGCGTTTTGCATTTTCTGTCTGAAAAGAAGAAAAAAAGACACTATAATTTAATAAATTATAATAATCAGTAATTGATAATTTGTAATTGTAAATAGAATATTTTAATCTAAAATAAAACTCCTTTTACCAAGCACCCCTCCCATGCTCATCCTGGCAATCGAAACATCATGCGATGAAACCTCCGCTGCCGTTGTCGAAAACGGCTGGAAAGTGCATTCAAATATTATTGCCTCGCAAGTGGAAATTCACGCGAAAACAGGAGGAGTAATCCCCGAAGTCGCGGCCCGCGAACATGTTTTAAAAATCATTCCCGTAATAGATCAAGCATTAAAAGAAGCAAATAAAACATTGAACGACATTGACGCCATTGCTGTAACAAGCCACCCGGGTTTAATAA
>LBOO01000029.1 GCA_000989565.1 Candidatus Peregrinibacteria bacterium GW2011_GWA2_33_10
TAATTGACGCATGGGGTAGTTTTGTTAAGTAGTAGTGTACGTAACAATTCTACCCTTTTTCTTTTCAAGAGTGCACAAGAGGTTCCTGAACTTTGCTATAAATAAGCATTAAACCTTTTTAAAAAGTAAAAATCAAAGTATAATGAAAAAGTAATCCGTAATTTGTAATTCGTAAAAAATGCATTTCAATTTACGGATTACGAATTACAAATTACGGATTACGAATTTTTAGTTTTAATTAAAAATTTATTCCCCATGCAAGAAATCAAAGCCAAACTCCAAGACCTCCAAGACCGCATAAAACGCGCTGAATTCTACTTCAACGAAAGCAAAATTAAAGAAAAAATAACGTCCCTCGAAAAAGAAACAATGGAACCCGACTTTTGGCAAGATCCAAAGCACGCTGCACAAATTTCACAAAAGCTGGAACATCTCAAGCAAACTGTTAAAACATGGGAAGATTTAGAAAGCAAATGCGCGGATTTAATTGAATTTTGCGACATTATTGAAGAAGAGCATGCTCCCGAAGAAAGAGAAAATGTCATAAAAGAAACAAAAGAATTGGAAGAAAAACTGGAAAAAGAAGAAATAAAACTATTTTTAAATGGAAAATACGATGCAAATAACGCTGTTTTGTCCATTCATGCCGGCACCGGCGGTACCGACGCCAAAGATTTTGCGGAAATGTTAATGAGAATGTATCTTCGCTATGCGGAAAAACAAGGATTCAAAACCGAAATTCTGGAAAAAGCCGATGAAGCGGATGCCGGAATAAAATCCGCGACAATTTCCGTGAAAGGACCTTATGTTTACGGATATTTAAAAGAAGAACGCGGAGTCCATAGATTGGTCCGTCTTTCGCCTTTCAATGCCGGAAATACCAGAGAAACATCATTTGCTCTCGTCGAAGTCGTCCCTGAACTTGAAGAGGAAAACGATTTTGAAATCAAAAAAGAAGATTTAAGAGTCGACGTTTATCGAGCGAGTGGCGCAGGAGGGCAGCACGTTAACAAGACAGAGTCAGCAGTAAGAATCACGCACATCCCAACAGGGTTAGTTTCGGCTTGCCAAAGCGAACGAAGCCAGATCCAAAATAAAGAACGAGCAATGGCCTTATTAAAAGGAAAAATCGCTCACTTAATGGAAGAAGAAAGAGCGGAAACTCTGGAACAATTAAAAGGCGGCAAAAAAGAAGTAAGCTGGGGCAGCCAAATTCGTTCTTACACCCTCCACCCGTACAAATTGGTAAAAGACCATCGCACCGGATTTGAAAGCTCCAATCCCGAAAAAGTCCTCGACGGCGAAACCCTCGAAGAATTCATCGAATACAGCCTGGAAAAAAATATCAAAGAAAAATGATCAAATAATCAATAGTAACAATGACCCCAAAACCCATTATCACCGGCTCCGACAATCCAATTCTCCGCAAAAAATCAACTAAAATTGATAAAATTGACGCTACCATAAAAAAACTCGCGAAAGATCTTATTGAAACCCTAAAAGCCAATCCCGGAGTCGGCCTCGCCTCTCCTCAAATAGGAATAAATAAACGAATGATCTTAATAAAACTGAATTCAGGCCAAAAAGATGAAAAAGATTTTATAATGATAAATCCCGAAATCAAATATTTTTCACCTGATACCGACATTCAAGAAGAAGGATGTCTAAGCCTTCCTGAAAAGTATTTTGATATTAAAAGATCAAAAGAAATAATAGTAAATTTCAAAGATTTAAAAGGCAATGAATTTGCTTTAAAACTCCAAGACCTAAACTCCCGCGTAGTCCAACACGAAGTAGATCATTTGGATGGAATTTTGATTGTGGATAGAGTTTAAAGGGTTCGTAATCCGTAAAAGGAATAAATTAATATTAAAATTTTTCAATTTACGGATTACGAATTACGGATTACGACCAATCAACTTTTGCCCTCCCCTCAAAAATATGTTAAAATATACAGATTTAACAATTTAAACATGAATGAATTTTCCGACCAAACATTAAAAGAATTACTTGAAACTTCAGCTATTTATCAATATTTAATGCCGGAACAAAAAGATAAAATTATCGAAAAATTGCTCTCTTTACCACAGGAAAAAAAGAAATCTGTTTATGATCTCTTAATAAAAGAAAACAAAAAAATTGAAAGTATAGAAGAAGAAGAAAATAAAAAAGCTCAAAAAGTAATAAACAAATATTTACCAAAAATTACAGAAATTAAAAACAAATTTTTAAGAAAAATTAGAAATTATCAAGAAAACAAACAAAAACAAGTCGATGAAAAAAAAGAAGAAAATATACTAAAATCCATTGAACAAAATTAAAAAATGCAAAAACAAAAATACACAAATAAACCAAATCGATTAATTTACTTTGCTCAAGAAACTCCCCCCTTCAATGAACAAGAAATGAAAGACATTCAAGGAGGATCAGGAGAATTGCAAACTATAGATGGAGCAAAAAAGTTTTTAAAAAGAAATATCCAAGAAGTGGAAGAATTAGTAAAAAAAGAATACGGAAAGATAGTAACCGTGTATGACGAACAAGGAGGAACAAGTGATTACGAATTACCTAAAGATATTCAACAAAATTTAGAATTAGAGGTAAAACTGCTTCAGGAAGCGATCAATGAAGAATTTAAAAAAGAAGAGATGACCCAAGAAAAACTCAGCTTAGTAAGACATATAGCTTATGAAATATCAAGTTTAATAGGGTTTAAGATCGAAATTCAAAAAATAAATCAAAACCAGCAAGAAATATCAACCGACCAATTTCACACTTATATCACTAAAGATGCTGATAAGGACCGAGAAGTAAAAAAAGATCTTAAAAATCCGGAGTATCCTGAAACAATACAATCAATATTTAAAATTATTGATTCCGAAATAGATTGGCCGGGCGTCTTTAGTGATAATGAATATTCAAAGGAAGAAACCGCGTTAAAATCTGCGATATTAAATCTTTTTTATCTTATGGATAGAGGCCCAATGATATTAGAAAAACATTCTCAAGAATATGAAGAATTAATAAACCAATATTTGAAAGAAAACAAAGATGATATGACTCAAAAAAAAGTAGATGAATTAATTATTAAAATCAATCAAAAATACGAAGAAGATTTAACTGCGGAAAAAGAACTATTAAGCGGTTTTAAAGAATATTTTCAGGAATCACAATCCGCTTTATCCCAAATTAAAACAATTGAAAATTTGCCCAAAGATTTGGTTCCTCAAAATGAAACTGATAAATTTTTTAAAAAAGATTTTAAGAATATTACATTGGAACAGGTTGGAAATATCGAAAATGAGATTAAAAATTTAAAACAAATATTTGTAAAAAACATAAATGCCGAAATAACAAAATTAAAGAAGGATAAAGATAAACATCCGCAAAATTTAAAAAAACAAATCGAAAACTTACAAGATTTGGTTGAAATTAACACGGATTTTTCAACAATTTATAATAAAATTGCAGAAATCACAGAAATTCACAACTTAATTTCTAAGCCTGCGCTTCAAGAAGCCTCCTCAGCCCAAACCTCATCGGCAAGCGCTGAAACCTCAACACAAGCGGTACCAACCGAACCATCCCCGTCTTCTATCGAAACCACTTCTCGCGCCGACGTAATCTCCCAAAACTGGGCAACCAAAAAAGATGTTGCATTTGCCAATTTAAAAGATCGAAAAGGCAATTCTTTGCAAAAAGGAGCGAAATACCGCTTAGCCACAAATATGAGCGATTTCCATATCCGTACAGACACTGGAGAAACTCAAAAAGTAACTCTCCCAAAAGGCGGAGAATGCGAAATAATAGAAGATCAAAAAGCATATAGCGTTTTAAATAAATACAACCGTAATTATGATTATGTAAAAATTAAATATACCGTAGACGGGAAGGATACTGTAGGCTGGACCGCAAATGGATATTTTGAAAAAGTAAAAGACGCAGCTGTGGAATCCCAACAAACACCAGGGCCTATCCAAGTACCTGAGGCTCCAAAACCCCCAGAGAATCAACCGGAATCTACAGAATTAAAAGACGACATACAAAGATTACACACCGCATCAGAATATATAAAATCAAAATCCTTAGAATCTGAAATTGTCGGAGAAAACTTAGTAATTCATCTCGCTCCTCAACTAAACAGCGAATTAGGCAAATATATTGATTCATTCCTCCCTGAAATGCGCGAAGGCTTAAAAGCAAAAGTCGTAACCCCGATTTTAAAAGAATACGAATTAGCTATTCCAAAAAATGAAATTACTTCTAAAAATAAAGCAGATGATATAAAAAAATATTTAGACGATACAATTTCCAAAAAAGAAATAAAACAAGAAGAAATAAACCAAAAATTAGAAACAGCCCGTACAGAGCTAAATACATTTGCATGGAAGGAAATATTTTCCTCGGAAAATCCTGATCTCTTCCAAAAATACAGAGATAAATATCTTGGAGTGGATACAATCGGCAGTTTTGAAGTACAAGACAATCAAGTTACATTTGAAGTTGATTTATACGGTGAAGCCAAAAACGCCAAAATTACTGTTAATAATCCAAAAAATGTTAAAGGCGGATATTTTGAAGGCAAATTCGAAAAAAATAGCTCAATCTATCCAATTTCAGGTTGCAGAACAATTGAATCAATGTTTGCGGAAATAGAACGAAGCCGACTTCGTTACCAATACGAACACGAACCAATAGCGAAAATCGCAGGAAAAGAATCAAGCACAAGCACAATTGAATTAGATGAAGAAAACTTAAAAGAAATCAAAGAAAACATGAGAAAAAAGTTTAACTTAGGCAAAAAAGTATGGGAAAATTTATTAAATGAATGGACAATACAGGATCTGGAAAAATTTAAAGAAAAATATGTAAAAATGGACAAAACACAAAAAAGAGGAGATTTGATCGATGAAATAAATGAAGTTTATAAAGAATTGGGAAAAACACCAATCAATGAATTACGAGGTTTCTTCGATAACGCTGACTACACAATAGTCGGATTAAAAGAATTTTCCTTCTACATGATTTGGAATAAAAAACACCTAAAAACACAGCCAAATTCAAACGAAAAACTCGACTCTATCCTCACCGCAATCTTAAAAATGAACACCGGACATTAATTCCTCATTCTCTTCCTCCCCACCATCCCCCAATACCACCCCTTCTTATAAACCTTTTCAAGAGCAGGCATATAATTCACCACTTTTCCTCCGAATTGCTTTTTAAACTGCGTAACACCTTTCCAAGGATGATTTTCGTCGTCTTCCGGCGCGATCCCCAAAAAATCATACCATTTTAAATCTCTTTTTTTCGCGTCTTTAATCGCTTCCCATTGAAGCAAATAAGGCGCCATTAAATTTCGATATTCATTGCTCGAAGCCCCAAAATAATAAATCGCGGTATCCCCGAAAAAAGTCACAATAATTCCGGCAATTGTTTTTCCCTCAAATTGAGCCAAATACATCTGCGCGAAATTTTTTTCCCCCAAAATTTCCAACATATTTTTATAATAATTTTTATCATGCCCGGAAAAACCATCCCGACCGGTAGTTTCTTTTAAAATCTCATAAAATTCATCCACACTTTTATCGAAATTTGGCTTGTCTGTAAGCTTAACCCGCACCACTTTCACGCCATGTTTTTCCGCCAGACGAATATTATATCTCCCCTTCTGCTTCATCTGAGCCAAAATTTCCTCTTCAGATAAATTCAAATCAATTTTTAAAGTATGTCGCGGCTGATACTCATCATGCGCCAAACGAAACTCGGGAAAAATATCCTTCCAACTTAAATTGGGGTCATCCTCAATACCCGGATCAATCCGCAAAAAAACCGCGTTTTCGCTCTTAGCGATTTTATCGATTTCCTTAAACAAAAATTCCGCAATAGGAGTATTAAAACTAGTTAAAGGCCCCCGCGGACAATAAATCCAACACAAATTAAAAGGCAAATCTTGCTTAATAATCAAAGCTGACCCCCTTAATTTCCCACTCTCATCCGAAACCCCCAAAGCAAAAAACTTACTCCTCCCCGCGATAGAACTTTGAAAAACCCCCCACTCAAAACTCTGATGAATGCTCCCAAAAACATCCCCCCTAACACATCAATATAAATAATAAGATAATAAATATAAAAATTAATTATAAATAAATTCAGAAAAAATTATCATAAATTATTTTCCCTAGATAAATTTTCACCATAATATTTTTGTAGTAAATACAAAGCATAAAAACGTTTAAAATCATTTTCCGCCTTGCTTAAATTTATCAAAACTTTTTTAATCTCTTCCTTCGAATTGTCCAAAGCTATAGCAGCCTCTTTATCCTGATCAAATTTTTTCTGAATTTGCGCAAGTTCATTATCTAAATTTTCTTGATTATGAACATTGGCATGCAAAATTGTACTAGTCATTAAATTAAAACATTTTTCCTTATTATTTTTCAAATTATCATTTACCATACAGTTAAATAATAAATTAACTGCGTTGTGTCCACTCGATATAATATTATTTCCCACTCTAGATCCGTAAGCTGATCTGTCATCCCTGTAAAAGTCAACTAATTCGTTGACAAATTTTCAAGAATTTTTTTTGGGGTCAGTCCATTCAAAGCTTGGTGAGGTCTTTCATAATTATA
>LBOO01000030.1 GCA_000989565.1 Candidatus Peregrinibacteria bacterium GW2011_GWA2_33_10
TTATTAAGTATCTTTTTTATTCCTTCGTATAACTTCATCTGATCTTGATTTGCGGTTGAGTGGGAGATTGAATATTCGAGGACTTTTAGGGCTTTTTCATAGTCGGCGACAAGATAATAGGAAGCGGCCAGATGATAGGCAAGACCCGGATAATTTGGCCGAATATTGAATGTTTTTTCAAAGTTAAAAATAGCGGAATTATAATCTTTTATTTGCATCAATAATTTTGCATAATTGTATGTATATAAAGGATTATTGGGAGAATATTTTATAGCTTCTTCGTAAGATTCTTTAGTTAATTTTAAATATTTTTCAGCTTCTCTTTTATTTTCTGACTCTTGCAAAGACAAATATTGGAGGAAGTGAATTAAACCTAAATTTGCATGAAGTTGAGGAAATGTTGGATTTATTTTTAAAGCTTCCAAATACTCTTTTTCCGCTTTTTCGAGATAATCTAAGGCTTTTTTAAAATCGCTTTCCTGAACGCTTATTTGATAAAGAAAATCACCATAAATGCGATGATATTCATATTCTTTCGGCATTTTTGCAACCATTTTTTCAGCATACGCGATTGTTTCAATGTTTTTTCCTTGAGTGAAAGCCATGTTGGCGTGTTGTGAATAATATTCCGCGGCGAATTGTTTATTGCCAAAATAGACGAGAAATATACCCATGAGAGGTATAAATAAAATAATTATTTTTTTAAATTTACTGAAAGGAATTTCTGTTATTTCGAGTTCGTCTTTTAACGCATATTTTGCGGCTACTCCAATAAATATATAAAACAAAGTCAGTGTACTTATTACTCCGAAACTTAAAAATGTTTGAATTATATAAGAGATTAGAGCGCCTAAAATAAACAAATAAGTATACTTTTCCTTTATGTCGCTATTTTGCAGATATTTGATACTGTTTTTATTAAAGACAACATAAAATATTAAAATCAAATAAACTAAAAGGCCTATTATCCCCTGCTCTACGGCTTTAGTTAAATACTCATTATGAGCATTTTCAGGGGTAATATTGTCCTGACTTTCGTGAGGATTCGCAAAATCAATTCTTCTGTAAGCGTTGTAGTTTTCTTTATAAGTATTTAAACCAAAACCTAAAAGAGGTTTATCTTTGATCATGCTTAATGAGCTTAAATACCAGCTTATTCGATCCGGGACATTACCTGCTCTTATAAATTGAACAGTTTCTATTGATCTCGATATTAATGATAATTTGGATAATTTACTAAAGATTGTTTGAGAAAAAACAGCAGAAATTATAAACAGAACAATTGTTATTGCTACTAATGAAGCGAATATTTTTTTATATTTGGAAATTATTCGAAGAAAGTTTTTTCTATTTTGAAAGCCCGAAAAAATCATTATAGATAGTAATGAAAAAATTAAAGCTAATAAGGCGCCTCTGGAACCGGAAAAAACTATGCCGGATAAATATATGACTGTTGATGAAATGAGCAGCAAGTATTTTTTAAATTTTGAATTAATCTTAAAGGATAGGGAGTAAGCTAAAAACAGATTAAATACAAGATAAGAAGCGAAATGATTGCTGTGCTCAAATGTTGAAAATGCTCTTTGGCCTTGCGGGACCAGCCAATGTTCGAGATTTAAAATTTTAAAATGTTGAAGGATACCGATAAAACCGGTTATATAGGCAGTAAATACAGATAGAGAAATAATTTTATTAATATCTTTCTTTGATAAGTACTGAAATGTAAAAAAGGCTAAGAGGATAAGATTTAAAATAGTTATGATTCCCAAAAATAAACTTTTTGAGCCGTAAATACTCGTGTAAACGTGCGATGAAAAAACTACAGTCAAAATACTTACAACAGCATAAATCAAAAGGAGAATATTGAATTTATTTTTAATTAAATCAATTTTCTTTTCTTTATATATTTTTATCACTAAACTTAATATCAAAATTGCCGTGATATACCTTACTGAAGTGAGTTTTGTGATGCTGAAAACCGATTCTACTCCTTTAAAATAAATTAAAGGTATGATTATGACATAAGAATACAAACACCATTTGAGGATACTATTTGGCATATCAATAAGCTCCTTTGCCGGTTAAAATAATTATTATTGTTTTATATATTATTACCAAATCCAAAAGAAATGATTGGTTTTTTATATAATAAAAATCATAATGCAGATTATTCAATAACGGCAGTTCTTTTCTGCCCAATACTTGCCATAAACCGGTTATTCCGGGTTTGACTGAAAGTCTTTTTTTCTGCCAGCTTTGATATTTTTCAACTATAAACGGCATTTCAGGACGTGGTCCAACAATACTCATGTTTCCAATTATGACATTAATGAGCTGAGGTGTTTCATCAAGACTTGTTTTTCGTAAAAATCTGCCGACTTTGGTTATTCTATCATCAGTATTTTTTTTAGGCGCGGCATACTCCCTGGGGGTATTGAAAAACATTGTTCTGAATTTATAAATCTTAAATACGCGACTATTTTTGCCGACACGATTTTGAATGAATAAAGCAGGGCCTTTTGAATCCAATCTGATCGCAAAAATAATTATAAACCAAAATGGAATTAAAATTATTACTCCTATAATCGCAATCACAAAATCCAAAAGACGTTTAAAAAAATTATAAAAAAGCTTATTCGGCGTAGTTGAAAAATCAAGAGAGGGAATGCCTTCTATTTCCGAGATATCAATATTGCCGGATATAATTTCAAATAAATTTGAAACTATTTTAAATTTTACCGGATAATTTTCACAATTTTGCATGAGCTTTAAAATTTCTTCATGAGGCATTCCCGGATCAGCAAAATATATTTCAGAAATATTTTTATTTTTTATAATTTCCGTTAGTTTGTTTACATTGCCTAAATTGGGATAATGACCTACAGCTCTATTAATTTTATCATCTAAAACTCCAATAATTTCATACCCGAAATCTTTATAATTTTCCAAACTGTTTATAACTTTTTTCGCATAAATTCCCGCGCCTATTATTAAAACTTGAGTTTTGAGGCGTCCTTTTTTATAAATCAATCTCAAAAAAAAGCGAATTAAAAACCTGCCAAAATTCAGATATATCAGACCGAACATCCAAAATAACATTACCAATCCTCTGGAGTAATCATATTTCTGCAAAAATGAAGCTGCCATTATCAATATTAAACAAACTGTTTCCGCTTTTATAATAAGATAAATTTCGCTTATTTTACTTATGCGATTTTTTTTCTGGTAAAGTCCGTAAAAATGAAAAACAATAATCAGAAGCATTAATACGAAAGGCAAGACTTTTAAATATACCTCTATCCCAACAATAATTTTTGATCAATAAATTTTATTAATGATTTCATTTTATTTGATTCCTTGTAGCCAAACTTTTATTTCTTGGGAATTTAATTTTTTATTTTTCATTATTATTTTTCTTTTTTTCAACATTTTAGGGAGTTTTGAAATGATTTCAGTAAGAGCTTTCAGTAAACGAGGCTCTTTAAAAAGCATGTATCCCAATATCAGAATTTCTTTACTCATTATGGGGAAAAAATCTTGAAAAAAGTTACTTAACATTTCATTTTTAATTTGCATGAGTCTTTGATTTTTATAAGCATGGTATTTTTGAAATTTTGATAAATGTTTTCTGTTTTTCAATATACTCAGATGATCGAATCCATCCAAAGCACCTGTTCCGCGGCTATGATAAGCGATCGAGTCAGCCAAATAATAAGATTTCCAACCTCGAAGTTTCAGTCTCCATGACAAATCAACATCTTCCTTGTACATAAAAAAATCCTCATCAAATATTTCATCATTCAAGGCGATATCTTTAAGGCTATATATTCGATATAACGGACAAGCTCCGGATACGCCAAAAACCTCTTTGGAAACATCATAACGCACCTTATCTTTTTCTCCCTGCCCTTTATCAATTACTCTTCTGTTTCTAAAACAATGAAGTCCAACAGAATCAATTATTTCTGTTTTTTTATTTTTTAAGAAATCATAATAAAAAATTTTTCCGCTTATGGCCGCGATCCGATGATCTATTTCCATTTTTTTCACTGCTTTTTCAAGATAATCTTTGTTTAAAATCACATCAGGGTTAATGATCATGATATATCTCGCACTTGAAGCTTTTATTCCCTGATTGGCGGCAGCAGCATATCCTCTATTTTCTTTATTTCCAAAAATCATAATGTGAGGAAAATTTTCCCGCACAAATTTTATGGAGTCATCATTTGAATTATTATCTATAAAAAAAATTTCTTTATGCTTATATGTTTGTTCAGATAACGATTTTAAACAATTTTTAAGATATTTTTCGCCATTGAAATTTATGACGATAATTGTAACTTTAGCCATATATTAACATCAATTTAATATTCTAAATTTTCTTTAACCGCGATTAGGGTGACATCTTCAATTCCAATTGTTTTTTCCAATGTTTGAACAAACTCTCCGGTTTTTGATTGATCCATGAATCTTATATTGAAAGAAAATTCCAATTTTTTGCCGTGATTACCGGCATTTACATTCAATAAAGAATTACTTTTTAAAAAATTTTGAAATACGGATTGATACGCTTCAGTGCCGGCTTTTTCGGTATTCAAAGTGAAAGTTACAATATGGTCGAATTTTTGCATTGATCCAAAATTCACTTTTGTTAATACAAACAATAATATACATAAAAATATTGTTGATATTATCGCGATTAAATAACTTTGTGTTCCTATCGCCATACCAACTATCAGAGCGAAAAATATGTAAGAAATATCTTTTGTATCTTTAATCGCGGTTCTAAAACGAATTATCGAAAAAGCGCCCAATAAACCAAAGGCGCGGGCAATACTATTACCAATAACCATCATGGCTATTGAAGAAATCAAGACTAAAAACACGATCGTAAAAGCTAATGTTTTGGAATATGAGAGTCCATTATGGGTGAATTGATAAACGTAAGAAATAATCAGTGCCAATATAAGCGCTAAAAACAGATTAAAAATAATTGTAGCCGGTGAAACCAAATTAGCGGTACCGGAAAACAGATTTGTGAGAATTTGTGCGTCATTCATTTTAGGAGATGTTAAAAATTAATTTTGAATCCGGTTTGCAGGCGATTAACCCATTTGTATATTTAGAATAGGACGTTCTATCCAAACTATATTTTTGAATTATCTTATGAAACCAACCAGGTAAGATATTATTATATTTAACCTCAACAATCAACATTTTGGAAAGAACATTCTGAGGAGTAAAAACCATCTCAAAATTTTTAGCTTCACAAGCTTTTATATGACTGTCCAGAGTAA
The DNA here is from genome assembly GCA_000989565.1 of Candidatus Peregrinibacteria bacterium GW2011_GWA2_33_10. Lineage (GTDB taxonomy): Bacteria > Patescibacteriota > Gracilibacteria > UBA1369 > GWC2-33-13 > GWC2-33-13. Next base: position 5,298 of record LBOO01000030.1, read on the forward strand.
TTCTTAAATTTTTGTTTTGTATTCCCATTAAAGGTCTTCGCAAATAAGATACAAACAATTTCGGTTTCATATCTTTTAATCTTAAGGTTAATAAAAATTCTGTAAAAGTGTCTTTTTCATATGCTTCCATTCCTTCTATTTCATTAGTAAAATTTGTAATTTTGTAAATATTGGAAATTTTTTCAAAAGGATATTTGATTCTATCTTTAATTATGACAGAATCGTATTTTCTCTTAATCTCCAAGTATATTAGCTTTTCAGGATCAAATTTATCGCCGTAATATCTTATCCTCAGCTTTTTTCTTTTTTTGAAACCATTAATTTTTTCAAAAAAACTGCAATAATCGTCACTATCAAAATATAATGAATTAACTTGATATGATTTATCTTCTTTGTGTGCGATGAAGGGATCCCATTCCATATGTTTTAAGAGTTCAGGTACAATAATGTCGGCAAAATTGCCCGGTAAAATATATTTCAATTCATATCTTTGAAAATGAAAATTTGTTTTATTCTTAATCATAAATTAAATGGTTTTTGATAATTTGTATTTTGATAAATACCGACCGGTGTAACTGAAAAATCAGTTTTTATATATTTATTAAGTATTTCGTTATTTCCTTTATTATTACTATTTTTTATCAAATAATTGTAGTTAGCCGGATCTATAAACTCGACATTTTTGTTTTCAATTATATTAAAATTGTTTTCTAAATTTGTTTCATTTCCTTTTAACAATTCCAGATTTTTTTTATTCCGGTATATTAAACTATTATAAATAGTTCCTTTCGCATCACCAAATATGCTTTTTTTCTCATAAGAACTAATTCCTATATTATTTTCCGTTAATGTATTATTAATTACTATTGGATCTGACAAATCTTTTATAGCTATACCTATATTTGATTTAATCACCGTATTATTAATGATTGTTATATTTTGAGAATTTTCACCGATAGATATGCCTTTGTCTCCGGAATTTATTATTAAATTAGAAATTATCCGTATGTTTTCAGTACCACCCAAATCAATTGAATCGTTGCCATTGTTTTCAAATATACAATTTTTCACTATTCCTTCAGGATTAAAATCCAAATCTATAGCATCAAATTTATTCTGAGCAAAATATGAATTTTCAATGTGGACTTTTGAATTTTTAATGTTTACAGCATCATCTCCATTGGCAAATCTAAATATACTGTTTTTAATCTCTATATCGCTAAAATGCGCTGCAAATTGACCCGAAAAGAATATACCATTTATTTGAGTCTGGCTGCCGTTTTCTACCAAGATATAATTAAATGTGCTTCCATTGGCATTTTCTCCCACTAAACCAAATACCCCCCATGGGTTATCTTGGTGTACCGGTTTTATTGTTATTGGTTGATCTTTTAAGCCTTCAGCAATTATTTTACCGTAGCTTATTAAAGATTTTTTAGGAGAAATCAGCAAATTTGTACCAGGTTCCATTGTAACAGTTATGTTTTTAGGAATTATTATATCCCGAGTTATAATTACATCTTTTTTTACTTTTATTTTATCTTGATCCAAATAAAAGTAATCATTATTAGAATTTAAAAATTCTTCTTGTGTTAAGTTGATTTTTCTAAAATCTTGAAAGAGTTCACTATATATATATTTGACTTCAAGCTTAGTAATATCTTTAGTAAAATAATTTTTCAATTTTATTTTTACATCTGAAATTTTGCCATTGTTATTTGTTCCGGAAATAAAAATACCGTAAGTTGTTTTTTCAAATTTGAAAGGTGCCTTTTGAGAGTTCAAAATTTCATAGCCGGGTATTTTTCGTTTAGTATGAAATGTAAAAGGTATATCCTTAAAATAATAAATCTTTTTTTCTTTATCATAACTACTCTGCCCGATTATTTTGTCCGCAGTGTCCAGTTGATTATTGTTGTTATTATCTAATATCAGTTTATATTCTCCATCAATAACTTCAGGAACAGCAAATGAGATTTCATTTATTGTTTGAGCTGCAAATGCTTCTATTTCCAAATCAAGTTTACTCAATATATTTGGATCTTGATTCTGTCCAGTATGAACCATCGCCCAAGCGTGAATATAATCAAAAGCTTTTCTATTATTTTTATAAATTTCAATTAAAAATTCTCTATATAATTTTATATAGTTAGCTACGGCTTTATTGCTAAATTGTTTAACTCTATCTTGTTTAAATCCTACAGCAGTATCTTCAGTCAATTTATCATAATAAGCCAGATCATCTTGCAAGTTATTTTCATCTTTTACATAATCCCATAGATATGTATTTCTTTGATGCATAAATTCAGGTATCAATAAGACGCGGGTAAGAAGCGGATTATAATCCACATCTATATCCGCATGCGGCTCGTAAATTAAAACGTCCCAAGGTATGAATTCAAATTTACCTTTTGTGGGATCAAAATAAGCTCTTAAATTATGAAGATAATCTTGTTGTTGACTGTGAGTCATTAAAGCATGAACAGCCCATTTATAAAAATTGTCTTTATCAATAATATTAAATATGTTTTGTAAAAAATCCTGATCATTCAGTTTTAATATTTCCAGAAGTTGATAAACATCAGAATGATTATTTATAGGTGATGATTCTTCGTTTACATATTTATCCCACTTATTTATATCTTTATATATTTTCCCATAATAATCCAAATCAGCCTGATAAAGATTTGCCTGATCATATCTTTGATTAAGTGCTAAAAAATTTTGATCAAAATTTTGATTTATAAAATATACACCTGAATTTTTCCCATTTATATTTAATTCACCCATCCAAGTATCCGGGACCAACATGTCCATTTTACGAGCTCTATACATATTTAATTCTTCAACTAAATACCGTCTGTCAACAGGAACCGTGAATGATATTTTAGTATATTTATCTAAAAAAAGTTCTTCTTTATCAAATAAGATTGTCCAAGATTTTTTCTTAAAGGCAAGATGTTTTTTGTCAAAACCTTTATGCTTTATTTTTACTTTATAAGCTTTATCACCATAAATAAAATTTGCTTTAACATTATTTTTGGGATCTTTTTCCAATTTATCTAAATTTTTTTGGGATATAGATAAATAATAGACCGGCAATTTGCTTTTTTGAAAATATGCATAAAAATCAAATATATCTAAAGTTTTTGTAATTTTTAATGTAGACATTAAACTTGGATATGCTTGAATTAATTTGATTTGATATTCATGAGGCAAGATTTTTTGTGCCAATATTATAGAACCCAATCCTAAAAAACTTAAAAATAAAATAAACGAAATAATTAGTAGAAATATTTTTAATTTAATTTTATTTTTTTTCATCAGCATTTTAAAATTTGTGATTGATGTTTTATCTGCAACAAAATATCAAAGAATATTTTATTAATCAAGATTCGGGAGTTTTGAATTTAAAGATAAATGTATTGCAAATTATTTTTTTT